>DLHO01000020.1:159560-163333 GCA_002483265.1 Flavobacteriales bacterium UBA7666
AAGCGTAGCTTTTGAAGACTAAATCACGATACTTACGAAGTATGCACCGCAAGTAAACGTCAGTGCGAAAATGATTTGGGAAACAGAAAGTGGAACTTATAAGGACTATAGACATTAGACTCAAGACAGATTTTCGTCTTTAGTCTTCCGTCTGCTGCCTTAAGTCTTAGATTCATTGGAACTTTCAACAATTCGCATGTCCCTTTGAGGATAGGGAATCCGGATCTTGTAATGTCTGAATAAGCGGTCTATCTCAAAACGGATCTCTGACTTGTATACATTGATATCCCAGCTTTGGTCTGCCCAAAACATAATTTCCATTTGAAGTCCATTTTCTCCGAAATCATTCAATCGGACACTGACTTCTCTGGTTTTATGCACTTTTGGATGACTCAAAACAGCCTGTCTTAAGATCTCACTCACCAAATGTGTATCACTTCCATAGGCAACTGTAACAGGAAGCCGGAATCGGGAAAGGGTACTTCCGTGGCTCCAGTTTTCAACATATTCTTGTGTCAGTTTTGCATTGGGAACGATAAGAATATTGCCGTCTCGAGTCTCTATTTGAGTAGTTCGCACGTTGATTCGAATGATCTTTGCAACCATCGAATCGGATGATTTCCCATCGTTGAATTCTACCACATCTCCCACGCGAATGCTTCCTTCGAAAAGCAATACGAAACCGGAGAACATATCTTTGAAAACATCTTGTAATCCAAGACCCAAACCTACTAGTAAGGCTGCAGAACCACCAAGGAATAATTTTGCATCCACATCCAGTGCCACCAGGATACAGAAAAATGCAAAGACGTTGATAATGTATTTGGCAACTTGTGAGTAGACGTACTCGGTACCAATCTCGGATACCTTATCACGTTTGAATCTGCGTTGAATAAATAAGCGAACGACATTTAGAATGACACGTGCACCAAATATGATCAGAACAACCAAAATGACATTTTCGAAACTAACCTTGATCTTCGATGTGTCGATGAAGTGATAATCCAGGAATTCACGGAATGTGACACCTTTGTTGTTGATGTTGAAACTCTTTACCGAAATGTAAGCAGCAAGTGCAAAACCACTTTGACTCAACAACCGCAATAGAATCGCTTTTCGTCCTTCTAAATGAATATTGGCGGAAGTTAAGTACCGTTTAACGGAACGATGGATGATTTTTTTTGCAACGTATGCCAGAAAGAAGGAAACGGCAATAATCAGGATATTCAAATAACATACCTGAATGAGACCAAGTGTGAATTTGGTTTCTAACATCTTTAATGAATAATGGTTTGATTCAACTTCCCGGCGATGGACATTTTAACTCGTTCCAAAACAATTTGTTCGGACAATAAATCCTGAGTTTGTTCTTCGGTAATATTTTCTGCTAATTCACTTAACTCTTTTTGAATTTGCTCGATACGCTGAATTACCCGTAGTTTCTTGAAAGCATAAATACTATTCATAACTGAAGTTTTCAGTTTGTCTATTTCGCGGTTCGTATCTACACTGTATTTCAAAAGCCACTGCGGACTCAATTCGTATTGTTCTGTTTCAATTTCTGTAATTAACTGTACAATTTCAGGCTTTTCATGCCGCAGCCAATAGGAAATTTTGTAAAGTACTTTTTCAGTTAACCCATCTACAATTTGCTGATAGATTTCCTGGAAAAGAGGAAATTGAAAGGTCAATTCATCTTTTGCCAATTCATGATTGATCAATTCGGCAACGCTTACTTCAACCGTATGGGCTAAGCCGTGTTCATCGATGTGATCTGTTGTAATTGCAAAAATTCCGTATTTCACCAAAACCCGCATCAATTCATATTCTTCACTGGTATATGGAGATTTCACCTCGGTAGCTGTCGTCGCTTGAGGTGTTGGATTGGTAAACGTATCAGTTAATCCCGGATTCGAAGCGATGATTGGCTCGTCCAGCTCTTTGGCTATCTGATTCTTGCGCAGTTTGTTCAATTCATTGATCACAATGCTTTCGTCGAACCCAAAAACACGCGCAATTTCTGTGGTAAATACAGAACGCGTAATCTGATCCGGAATCAATGAAATGGACTGAACCACATCCCGGATAATCTGGGCTTTTTGAAGTGGATCATTGTTTCCTTCTGCAAGAAGCATGGAAGTTTTAAAACTTACAAAATCCTGCGTATTGGCTTTGATGAAATCCATCAATTCCGTTGTGCTAACTTTTTTAGAATAGGAATCCGGGTCATCTCCGTCGGGGAAAAGAACCACCTTTACATTCATTCCTTCTTCCAGAATCAAATCAATTCCGCGGAAAGATGCTTTAATCCCGGCAGCATCCCCATCATACAAAATGGTGATGTTTTGCGTGTAGCGTTTGATTAACCGGATTTGTTCCTTCGTTAAAGAAGTTCCGGAAGAAGCTACCGAATTGGCAACTCCTGCCTGATGCATGGAAATAACATCCGTATATCCCTCACACAAGAAACAGTTGTCGTATTTGATGATATCTCCTTTGGCAAAGTACAATCCATACAAGATCTCACTCTTGTTGTAAATGATACTTTCCGGAGAGTTGAAGTATTTTGCTACTTTTTTATCAGTGATCAAGGTTCGCCCTCCAAATCCAAGCACACGACCTGAGATGGAATGAATGGGGAACATCACACGACCGCGGAAGAAGTCAAAACTGCGTTCTTCTTTGGTTCTGGTTAATCCAACAGATTCTAAGTATTCTTTTTTGTATCCTTTTTTTAAGGCTGCTTTGGTAAAATCATCGCCTGAATTCAAACAATACCCCAACTGGAATTTCTTGATGATATCTGCCCTGAATCCACGCTCTTCAAAGTAGGAGAGACCGATGTTCTGACCTTCGTTGTTCTCATGCATGTTGTGCATGAAATGTTCCTTTGCGAATTCGTTGATGATGTATAAGCTTTCTCGTTCGGTAATGCTGGCAATTTCCTCCGCAGTTTGTGGTTTATCTTCCGGAACTTGAATTCCGTATTTGTCTGCCAGCCATTTTAAAGCTTCCGGGTAAGAAAAGTGTTCTTTTTCCATGAGGAAACTCACCACAGTTCCTCCTTTTCCGGAAGAAAAGCACTTGAAAATTTGCTTCGCCGGAGAAACCATGAACGAAGGCGATTTCTCATCCACAAACGGACTCAGTCCTTTCAGGTTAGATCCTGATTTTTTTAAGTTCACAAATTCCCCGATCACCTCTTCAATACGAGATGTTTGCATGATTTCATCAATGATATGCGGGGGAATGCGAGACATGTCTTTTTATTGGACGATTTCTGTGTTACCGTAATCTTTTTCGGAGATAATTGTTCCGTCTTCTTTATAGAATTTCCAAAGTCCCGCTTCAGCATCCATATTGAATTCACCGGTATAACGCATGGCACCATTCGGGTAACGAACGAAGATAAATCCGTGCTTTTTTCCGTTTACATATTCGGTCATAGAAAGTTCGTTTCCTCTTTCATCGTAAAAGAACCAACGCCCGTTTCTCTGACTGTTATCATCTTGTGGGCCTTTAAATTTAACGGCTTTTCTACCGGGATAATATTCCGTATAAATTCCATTTTTTATTTCCACCAAGTCGTTCGCGTTTTCTTTGTCGGGAGCTTTTTTTTCTTCCCCGCAGCTGCTGATTGTAAGTGAAATGGATGCAATAAAAATAAGACCGATTAAATGCTTCATGTTTGTTTTAATATTAATTCAAAGATAAGAAAAAGCGTTAGCTTTTGAAGACTAAATTATGACAAACGTCAGTGCGGAAATAATTTA
>DLHO01000012.1:0-93703 GCA_002483265.1 Flavobacteriales bacterium UBA7666
ATACTATTTGTTCCTTCAGCTTTTCCATCTTGTGAGATGGAGCTTCAGTCTTCAAAAGCTGCGCTTTTTCTTTTTAATTTTCACTATTGCGGAATGCGGTGTTTACTTTTAACTTTCAATGAGTAAATATTCATCCAATTCACCAGACTCATCATTCAGATAATCCAATATTTCTTCGTCTTGGATATGCTCCAGTAAAGGAGATTTTGAAGTAAACGTTTCCGGATTTTCTTTCTCTGATGAAGTGTTTTGATTCCCTGAATTATCCGAAGCTGTTACCGCATCATTGCTTAAATGAACAGCAATTGTTTCAGCGTCCAGGTCTTCAATATTTTCTGTGAGGTAATCATAAATTTCTTCATTGCTTACTGAAGAGAGGTTAATTGCTTCCTGACTTGTTGGTGAATTTGTGTTGTTCCAAGGAAAAAGTAAAGCAAAGGCCAGAATTGCTGCAGCTGATCCCCAAACGTACCAGCGGCGATACATGGGAATCATTCTGGTTTCCTGCTTTTTTTTCGAACGATCATTTTCGATTTCATTCAGGATACTCTTTTTCAACCCTTCGAAATACAAATCTGAAGGCATTTGAACAGGAGTAACCTTTAAATCATCAATAATATGTTTGTTCTCTTGGTTCATAACTCTAAGATTATTAGTTTGTTCAATGGTTTAATTTGCCTTTTAAAAATTCTTCGATCTTTCCAACTGCATGAAAGTAATTTGCTTTCAAACCACCCACTGAGCCACCTGTTAGTTTGGCAATTTCTTCGTATTTCAAATCTTCGAAATATTTGTATTCGAAAACCAGACGTTGTTTTTCGGGGAGTATTTCAATTGCTTCAAATAGAAATTTTGAGATTTCTTCAGAGGTCAATTTACCATAATGTTCTGATTGATGGGAGAAGGATACAAGAGGTTCATCAATGTCCAAACTTCTATGTTTGTTTTCTTTTTTCAGGAAATGAACCGTTTCATTGTATGCTATGCGATAGATCCAGGAAAAGATTGCGCTATTACCTTGAAATTGCTTTCGGTTATTCCAAACCTTAATGAAAACTTCCTGAAGAATGTCGTTGGTTAATTCATGATTGTTTATCCAGCGACGAATAGTAGAGTAGAGTCGTTTACTGTGGAGATCTACAATCCATGTAAAAGCTTTGTAGGCCAAATCATCGTCCCGATGAAAATAAGAAATGATAATATTTTCATCGGGAATTTGACTCATATTTTTATTTGCGTTTTAAGACTTTTTTTGCTGCTTCAACAATGTTTGGAGTATCCAAACCGTATTTTACCATTAATTCATCAGGTGTTCCTGATTCACCAAACGTATCGTTTACTCCAACGTATTCCTGAGGAGAAGGTAAATGTCTTGCAAGTACTTGTGCAACAGCGTCTCCTAAACCTCCGTTCAACATGTGTTCTTCAGCAGTAACAACACATTTGGTTTTTCTAACCGAGTCTAAGATTGCTTTTTCGTCCAAAGGTTTAATGGTATGCATATTAATTACCTCTGCACTGATTCCTTGTTCAGCCAATTGTTGAGCTGCTTCAATGGATTTCCATACTAAGTGACCACAAGCAATGATTGTAACATCGGTTCCTTCGATCAATAAATCAGCTTTACCGATTGTGAATTTTGCATCAGGTTGAACGAAAATTGGAACAACGGGTCTTCCGAAACGCAGGTAAACTGGGCCTACATGTTCTGCAATTGCCATTGTAGCCTGTTTTGTTTGATTGAAATCAGCGGGAACAATAACCGTCATATGTGGCAACATGCGCATCATTCCGATATCTTCTAAAATTTGGTGGGTTGCACCATCTTCTCCTAATGTTAAACCGGCATGAGATGCACAAATCTTTACGTTCTTTTGTGAATATGCTACTGATTGACGAATTTGATCATATACACGACCTGTGGAGAAATTGGCGAAAGTTCCTGTATATGGAATTTTCCCTCCAATTGTCATACCTGCTGCCATTCCAATCATATTCGCTTCAGCAATTCCAGCTTGGAAAAAGCGATCAGGAAATTCTTTCAGAAATGCATCCATTTTAAGAGATCCGGTTAGATCTGCACATAATGCAACTACATCCGGATTTTTGCGACCGATTTCTACTAATCCCTCACCAAAACCAGATCTGGTATCTTTCTTTCCTAAAATTTCAAATTGCTTCATTGTTATAAATTAATCGAAGTTGTTTTATTGGATTGTATTCTAAATTCTTTTTCTATTGTGTAGATAGTTGATTTCAATTGCTTTTGTCTGTAAACCAATCGGTATTTACCGGGTTGAAGGAAGATCAAACCTTTTAAATTGACCTGATCGAGATTGCAAACCCAATCAAGAGTTCCATTGGTATTTACGACAAAAATTTGTGCAACTACCATTTTTGTTGCACTATAAGTAAATTGACCTGGTGCAGGCAAATCGATAGTTTCCGTTGCACTTTGTGTAACATTGATGGTATGATAAATACGTGGAAGCGTTAGAATTTCCATTTCGTAAGTTCCAATAAGGTATTTATCTGTTGAACCCACTAATTGCGTATTCAAAGTAAGGGGATCTGTTTTCGTATAAATTCGTGAAAGAACCTGGTAAGGATCTGTGGCATTTGTGAAGCGAAGTTTGATAAATCCTTGCGGGCAATCAGCCGGAATAATATTGTGCGTGTTCTTTATAATTGAAATATTATTCTTGTACACTTTAGGAATGGTATTCACCACCAGATCGTATTTGTAAGCAGGATCCATTGTCAAGGTATCCGGATTTCCCTGACGATTCAATGTATGAACAAAGGTATACATCAGTTGTTTTGTTCCGGCTTTGTAAAGAAACATGGTTACGTCCGTTTCATTCGGCACCTTATTGATGTTGTTCAGATTGATTTGAACGGTTGTATTGATAACCGCTTTTGAAATAACGGTCTTTAATACATTACTGAAAGCTTCTTTCGTTTCAGCTTCCGAATAACTTCCGATACATTTAAACTGTTCCAAATAAGAAAGGTCTAAACCAAGACCTATTACGAAGGGAGTGACTTTTACACCTTTGTCATGCAATTTCTTTGCAATAACGCACGGATCATTATCACAAGCCTCCAAACCATCGGTAATTAAAATAATGATGTTTCGGGCGTTTGTATCCGGAAAATCACTTGCGGCGGCTTCTAAGGAACGCGCAATGGGTGTTGTTCCCTTTGCAAGTATGGTTTTGATCTTATTGCGAACTTTTAAAAAATTATCAGGTCCAAATGGAACTTCCAATTTGGTATCATTACAATCCTGATAAGTTGCCGTAATGGGAGATTGATGCCCATAAACACGCAAAGCGATCTGAAGATTTGCCGATCCGTTTAAACTATCAACGGTTTTTATTAATAATTCTTTGGCGGCTTCAATCCGGGTTTGTGGTCCCCAATTAGCATTCATTGAATTGGATGCGTCGAGGATAAACAAAATACGGGTCAGTTCTTGTCCTTGAGCTTTAGAGAAGCTCAACAAAAACAAACAACAAATGACCGCGCAAATTCTCATTAATAATCGCCTAATGTTTCTTCTAATTGGACTAAAGCTTGTTGCAATTGTTCCACATTTGGAGCAACGCCATGCCATTTATGAGAACCTACCATGTAATCAACTCCTTGACCCATTTCAGTTTTCATGATAATGATAATTGGTTTTCCGTTTCCGGTCATGCTCTTAGCTTTGTTTAGTGTTTGTATCAACTCTGAATAGTTGTGTCCATCCATTTCCAAAACTTCCCATCCAAAAGCTTGCCATTTTCCATTCAGGTCTCCCAAAGAAAGTACATCTTCCACGTCACCATCAATTTGACGACCGTTATAGTCAATGGTAGCAATTAAATTATCTACCTTATTTGCTGCGGCATACATAGCTGCTTCCCAAATTTGGCCTTCCTGTAATTCCCCATCACCATGCAATGTGTAAACAGTTCTATTATCGTGATTCAATTTTTTTGTTAGAGCTGCTCCGATTGCATTGGATAAACCTTGTCCTAATGAACCTGAAGCCATGCGAACACCCGGAATTTTTTTATCCGTACTTGGATGGCCTTGAAGCCTTGCATTTAATTTACGGAAAGTTTTCAATTCTTCAATTGGAAAATAACCCGCTCTTGCTAAAACAGAATACCAAACCGGAGAAATGTGACCGTTTGAAAGAAAAAATAAATCCTCTTCCTTTCCATCCATTGAAAAGTGATCAGGATTGTGTTTCATCATTTCAAAGTAAAGTACGGTTAAGAAATCTGCACATCCCAACGACCCTCCCGGATGTCCTGAATTTGCTCCCGAAACCATACGAACTATGTCTCTTCGTACCTGTGTTGCAATTGCTTGTAATTGTTGAATTTCCATTGTTATTCCTATTTAGCAATGCAAATCTAAGGTTTATATTCGCTCCAACTTCTTTTTTTTTTAACTACTTTTAAACGTTCATGCAACTCTTTTTTAATAGATGGAGTCTAGAAAATTAGTAAATCACAAATTATAAACAATGATAAAGACAGTACTCTCCGTTGGTTTTTTTCTGTTCCTTGGTTTATCCTATGGACAGCAGACCACAAAAAAACCTGTTAAGCAGATCAGTGTAGATCAGAAAGCGCCTTTATTGACTAAGGAAATGGAACAATATGCTATTACAAATGGCAGCTATATTGTTACAGAAGTTAAAAAAGAACAGCCAATTGAATATGTTGGCGAAATTTCAATGGAAATTGCAAAAAAGGTAAACCCTGCTGATATGGGAATAAAGATTACTGACAATGATCAATATTATAAGATTACAGGAACAAACCAAATGTTAGTAGTGAAGTCTACTTGGGCGTTAGATGGTGAAATGAAAATGAAAAAACGATGAAAAAATACATACAACTACTTTTAGTCTTTATACTCTTTGTTATTTCTGAATCTGCATTTGGACAAAATGTGATTATGGGATCAGGAGTTCAGTTTCCTCAAACTAGTCCTGCAGACTGTAATATTTACGACGGTGCAACCAACAACTTTTTTGACGATGGTGGATCCGGAGGTAATTACGCTCCCAATTTTAACGATACGATCGTTTTGTGTCCGGATTTAACATTGGGAACAAAAATGGGGATCACTTTCGGGATCAACGCTGGTTATGCTTTTAATGTTGACGGATCTGATTCTATTTATGTTTATGACGGACCTACTACAAGTGCACCTTTAGTAGGTGTCCATAATTCCGTTACGGATCCGGGAGGATTTTCGCATACGGCATCATGGAGTAACCCGACAGGTTGTTTGACTTTCGTGTTTATTTCCGATGGAGGAACTGAAGGAACCGGATGGACTGCCAGTATTGAATGTGGTAACCCTTTTCAGCCTTTTGAAATGCACATGGAGGCATTTGTGAACGGAGATCCTTTAAATGCATTGAACCCGATTGATACGGGGTATGTGAACGTTTGTTTGGGAGATAGTATTCTTTTTGTTGCAAAACCTCTTTTCCCTTATTCTTTGGAATCTACAGGTTTCGGATATACTCAAAATATCGATACGGTAGATTATGACTGGAATATTTCCGACGGTGGTACTTATCCTAATAATGACTCTATCTGGTTTGTTCCTCCTTCAAGAAACGGATTTTTGGTTGATTTGAAGATTACGGATGCTTTCCCTGGTTCAAACAGAATGGTCAGTAAGGTACGCGTTTCCCAGCAGCCTATTTTTGTAGGAACAGGTCCTATTGAAGATACCGTTTGTTTGGGTGAGAATACGATTTTGATCGGTGGTGTTACACCGAATGATACGGTAGGTATTACAATTCCCGAAGGTACATTCCAATTGGGAGGATCTTTTGCCGGATTGACCTATCTTCCGGATGGTTCGGGTCTGCAATATGAAACCAGTATTAATATGAGTGGTTTCCCAAATGGAGCAACTGTTCAAAATGCACAGGATTTGAATCAGGTTTGTTTGACAATGGAACATTCCTATACAGGAGATTTGGAAATTTGGTTAGAATGTCCGAATGGTCAAACTGTAGAATTATTGAATTCATATGATCCCGGATTTTTAGCGGGCGGAAATAGCGGTGGTTCAATTTATTTAGGACATCCTTTGGATAACAACGCTGCTACTCCGGGAATCGGATGGGAATACTGTTTTAGTTCTGTATTTAATACAATCGGGCCAATGAGTGCTAACTGGACAAATACTGTTCCGGTAGCTGCACAAACGGGACCGCCTCAACTTTCTGCAGGAAATTCTGTGGATCCTTCCGATGTATATGCTCCGGACGAATCATTTGCTACTGGTTTGTTGGGGTGTCCATTGAACGGAGACTGGACAATCCACGTACAGGATAACTTAGCGCAAGATAACGGGTACATTTTCGAATGGGGATTATACTTTGATCCGTCTTTCTTCCCGGGAATGGGTGGTTACTATACTTCTGCTGTTGATACTTACTGGAATCCGGATCCAACAATCGTAAGCGGACCAAATGATACATTGGTAAATGTTGTTCCGAATCAAGTTGGAAACCACAATTATGTTTACAATCTGATGGATAACTACGGATGTCATTATGATACAACAGTAACGATCTACACATTGCCATTGCCAATTATCTTCCCGGACACACTTGCTTGTGACATGACTTTCCAGGTAGCTGGTACTCAGGCATTCGCTGGTGGGGTTTGGAGTGCTACTCCAGGTGGTTTGACTTTCAGCTCAAATACAAACAATAATCCACTGATAACAACCAATACCGCGGGCACATACACGGTCTCTTATGTAGATAATGCGTGTAGTGATACTGTCACCTCAACGATTATATTCCCACCTTATCCTCAGATATTTAATGATACACTGATGTGTGGAGATGAATTCCAGGTGGTTGGTACACAGGCATATTCAACTGGAGGATCCTGGTCTGCAGTATCACCGGAAGTAATTTTCCTGCCGAATAATGCAACACTAAATCCGATTATTACGGCTACAACAAGTGGACAATACACGGTTACATTTACCGATAATGTTTGTAATAACTCGACATCTTCTCAAGTAACCTTGTTCTTGTTGCCACAAATCTTCCCTGACACATCTGCATGTAACTTTATTTATAATGCTGCGGGAACGATTGCAGCAAACGGAGGAGTTTGGTCTAGTGCAGATACGAATATTCACTTCTCACCAAGCACGAATGTTTTGAATCCTGTAATTACATCTACAATTCCGGGAACGTTTGAGGTAACATTTACTGATAACCAATGTAATACTTCAGTAACTTCTCAAATTGAATTCATTAACTATGCATATGTTAATACAGTAGATACGGTTATTTGTTTGGGAGCTACCATTGTAACTTCTTGCGGGGTTTATCCTCAAAATGATTCGTATGTGTGGAGTGACGGTACAATTGGTCATGATATTCAAGCCGGACCGGGTGTCTATACAGTTACTGCAGCAAATGAGTGTAATACGCATTCTGCAACGATGACCATTGGTGGTAAGGTATGTTACATCACTGCACCGAATATTATCGTGCTTTCATCCACTTCAGGAAATAATAAATTCTTCCTTTCTTATGATGGAGTTGAAGAGTTCCATATTTCAATTGTAAACAGATGGGGGAACCTAATTACTGAATACGATGATCCAAACGCAGCTTGGGATGGTAGAAACATGAACGGTGAAGTTGTTTCAGAAGGAACTTACTTCTACAACTTTACAGCAAAACTGCAAACAGGTGAAGAAATACAACAACAAGGATTTGTTCAAGTCTTCCACTAATAAAGAAAATAAACAAATGATGTTAAAAGCCCCGACGATAGATGTCGGGGCTTTTTTATTTTTGTAATTTCAAATCAGGATTTCAAACACATTATTAATTTTTACAGTAAAAACAGATGGAGCAACGAATAAGAGTAGGGGTTAACGGATTTGGAAGAATCGGACGTTATTTTAGTAGATTGGCCTTAATGAATCCTAAAATTGAATTGGTAGCAATAAATGATTTAGCACCGATTGAAACACTGGTTCATTTATTGAAATATGATTCCATTCACGGAAGAATGCACGATGAATTTGAAATAAATGGAAATCAATTAATCTTTAATAAAACTCAGCAGATCCAATTTTTGAAGCATAAAAATCCGGAAGAGATTCCATGGGGCGATTTGGGAGTAGATATTGTTATTGAATCGACGGGATTGTTTCTATCTTCTGAAAAAGCGGGTGTTCATTTAAAATCGGGGGCGAAGCGTGTCATTCTGAGTGCACCATCTGAGGGAGATGATATTTTCAATGTAGTTATAGGTGTAAATGATCACTTAATTACGAATGAACACAAAATCATTAGTAATGCTTCTTGTACAACTAATTCGGCAGCTCCGTTGGTGGCTGTTTTGAAAGAGTTTTGTGATATCGAAGAAGCGTATATTACTACGATTCATAGCTACACATCGGATCAGCGTTTGCACGACAGCCCACACAAAGATTTGAGAAGAGCCAGAGCTGCAGCTGTAAGTATTGTACCGACCTCAACCGGTGCAGCTAAAGCAATCACCCGAATTTTCCCGGAATTGGAAGGGAAGATGGGAGGATGTGGAATGCGTGTTCCTGTTCCGGATGGTTCATTGACTGATTTGACCGTCATTGTGAAGGAAAATCCACCAACAGTAGAACAAATCAATACCGCATTTAAAAAAGCCTCAGAGTCCGATTTAAAAGGAATCCTCCGTTACACGGAAGATCCAATTGTTTCTATTGATATTGTGGGTGATCCCAATTCGTGTATTTTTGATAGTGAACTTACTTCTGTGATTGGAAACATGGTCAAAGTAGTTGGCTGGTATGATAACGAGGCTGGTTTCTCGAATCGTTTGATTGATTTGGTGGTGAAATTGGGTTAGCAATATTTAATGTAGGTTTTCTGAACCACATAACGCACATAGAACATATAAGAATTTAAAGACAAAGGGTCGCGATTAATCGCGACCCTAACTTTTATATGACATTCTATTTTCTACATTTTCAACACCCATGCGCCTGGAACGGAACTCTGAATACTTGCAGCTTCAGCAGTTGCCTCATTCAAAGTTGCAAATCCTTTCACACTTACGCGATACATTCCACTGTTCATGGTTACAGAAGTTTCACCAAATCCTTTAGCTTGAAGTTTTGCTGCCAATCTATTTGCATTGGTTTCGGAGCCAAATGAGCCTGCAATTACGTGGAAATGTTTCGAACCGTCAAAATTTGCAGTAGAACCTGTGGTTTGAGTTTTCTTAATGGGCTTCTTGTTGACCGTTACTACTGGTTTTGGCGTAGGAGTTGGCTTTGGAGCCGGAGTTTCCTTCTTTGTAGGTGCAGGAGTAACCTTCTTTTTAGGCTCTTCAACTGTTTTCTCAGCAGGTAGTTGATCTTCCACTACCTGAACCTGATCTTCAGGGATTGGTTCGGATTGAGTTTCTGAGTCGATGTTTACATCCGGCTCGTCTTCTAATTGTTTTACATCTTCACTTCCTTTTGCAGCATCATCGTTTTCACCCGCCAGATCAGCCAAAATCGGAAAATCTTTTTTCAGGCTGTCAAATTTGATTGCAATGAATGTTCCTGAGCCAAGGATTAAGATTAAGAATCCCCATAGAATGTAGGAGAAAACAGAGCTCTTTTTCTTTTCTTTTGGAGCATTCGGATCCTTAACAAACTTTTCCCTTTTGATTGGTTCTTTTTTCTGTGCTTCAGGTTTAGCAGTTACTACAGGCGGAACTACTTTTGCTTCAGTTGGTTTTTGATCTACAGGGGGAATTGTTTTCTCGACCTTGGGTTCTACAACTTTAGGCGTTTCGATAACAACTTTTGGTTCTTCAATAACTGGAGGAATAATTTTCTCCTCCTTCGACTTTTCAGTAGGAGTTTCAACAACTATTTTAGGTTCTTCAATTATCTGTGGAATTTCCTCCTTTGGTGTTTCCTTCACCGTTTCTTCTATAATTGGAGTTCCTTTTTCCGATTGCTCAGTTGCGGAAGATGCGCTCCATGCTTCAAAAGCAATTTCTCCATCTATTTTCACGAAACGACCGAATTGGTACATGTCGTAAGAATTTCCTTTATCTAATTCTACGGTAACTTCACGAACAAACTTGGAGATCATGTTGGTAGCATCATTCAACTCCATGTTTTCCTTACTTGCAATATGCTTTGCTAAAGTACCGTCGTCGAACTTTAAATAAGGCATAAACAAAATTTCACCAGTGCTTTCATTGGTTACTGTTAGCGCCCCAAGCCCCGGTATAATTAATGTTTTGACTTCTTTTAATAGTTGTAGTAAGTAATTGTTCATGATGTGAAGTTTTCTTCTAATTTACAATTTTATCCAAATATGGATGAAAAAGTCATGCTATCTTTCAAGCGAACTCCTTTTTCGGTTTGTTCTACGATACAACATTCGTTGACGCTGTCGTGCTCTAAAAATAATACAAAATCCTGTTTTGCAGCACTTTCCAGAAATTGTCCTTTCTCTCCAAGTGTGATCAAAGGTCGTGTATCATATCCCATTACGTATGGCAACGGAATATGTCCGGTACTTGGCAAAAGATCTGCCATGAATACGAGTGTTTTATCCTGATAGTGAATGTGTGGAACCATCATGCTTTCGGTGTGACCATCTACAAACAGGACATCAAAATTATTGAATACTGATTTCGTGTAGTTCCCGGTGCGCTCCACCATTTTCAATTGACCGCTTTCCTGCAATGGGAGAATATTTTCACTTAAAAAGGAAGCTTTTTCGCGTTGGTTTGGTTCCGTTGCCCACTTCCAATGATTTTCGGTACTCCAATAAATTGCATTTTTGAAAACGGTTTCCAGTTTGGTTCTGTCGGAATTCCATTTAATAGCCCCGCCACAATGATCAAAATGGAGGTGAGAGAGAAATACATCTGTGATCTGATCCAATCCAAAACCAAGTTTATTTAAGCTTTGTTCCAATGTTTTTGTATCTGCCAGATAGTAATGCGAAAAGAATTTTTCAGTCTGTTTATCGCCAATTCCGGTATCGATTAAAATCAGTCGATTTCCATCTTCTATCAGTAAACAACGCATGGACCAAGTGCATAAATTGTTTTCGTCTGCAGGATTTGTTTTCGACCAAAGGGTTTTTGGAACCACTCCAAACATGGCTCCTCCGTCTAATTTGAATGTACCGGTTTCAATTGGGTAAATTTTCATCTCATTTCTATTTGAATGCCTTTGGATTTATTTTTAGATTAAATCCGTTTAGGCGAACTAAAAATAGAAAATTCAGGGGTTTTGGCAATGGATTCGTCGATTTTAAAAGGCGTAATTTTGAAAATAATTCAATCTGTCTCTTCCAAATTGAACTGTTTTAATTGGATTTTTTGAGAGAACAGGTGCTTTCAAGCCCGACTTAAACTCATTTTTCCCGGTGATGACAAGTGCTTCATCCCATAAATCGGATTGGATGAAATGAGTCAATGTAGAGGCTCCACCTTCCACCAATACCGAATGGATGTTGATTTGGAATAACATTTCAAGAATGGATGCCGGATTCAGATCTTTCAGTTTGATGTAACGAACTTCGTTGACTTCTTGATCTTCCAAAAGATTAAAGACGAACGTTTTTAGTCCATCCGTAAAGACTTTTGCTTCTTTTGATGCTTGTAATTGGGGATCGATAATAATTCGAATCGGATTTGGCCCATTAAAAGCTCGTGTTGTCAATGAAGGATTGTCATTTTGGATGGTGCGCCAACCGACTAGAATGGCTTGTTCGGTGCTTCGGATTTCATGTGTTATCATTTGTGTTTCTGGCTGCGAAATCCAATTAATTCCGGATTCTTGTTCTTCTGATCGATCTAAATCAATAAAGCCGTCTTTTGTTTGAGCCCATTTTAGCGTAATAAATGGACGTTTCTTCGAATGAAAAGTAATGAATCGCTTGTTCAATTCCTGAGCTTTTTTTTCCAGAATTCCGCAATCAACCTGAATTCCTGCATTCTTGAGTTTTTCAATTCCGCGACCTGAAACCTCTGAAAATGGATCAATCTGTGCAATAACTACACGTTTGAATTCAGATCGAATCAATAGATCTGCGCAAGGCGGAGTTTTTCCGAAATGGGAGCAGGGTTCGAGTGTAACATAGATTGTAGCTCCTTTAAGTAGTGCAGGATCTTTTACAGAATTAACCGCATTTACTTCGGCATGAGCTTCCCCGTATTTTTGATGATATCCTTCACCAATGATCCGATCATTGAGAACAATAACAGCTCCAACCAGTGGATTGGATTTCGTTGCTGCGCCTCCCAATTTTGCCAATTGCAGCGCACGAAGCATGTATTCTTCATCCGGATTCATTTTGTAAAATTACGAATTCCAAACTGAATGGATAATTGAAAATTGATAATTGAAAGGAGGGAGGAATTAAGCTAACAAGTAGTCCAACTTTTCAATTTTTCCATTCTCCATTTTCAATTCCCAAATCACTTTCGCACTAACGTTTGTTGTGATTTAGTCTTCAAAAGCTGTCGCTTTTTCTTATATTCGGCTCAAACAAACTACTTTGGAAAAGATTGCTTCTTATAAACCTTTATGGTCTCTGCCTGTTATTGTGGCAGCTCTGGGTTACTTCGTAGACATTTACGACTTACTTCTTTTTGGAATTGTTCGGGTTCCAAGTTTACAAGGTCTTGGTTTTGCCCCGGATGAAATAACTCACGTGGGAACTTTAATCGTGAACTGGCAAATGGGCGGTTTGTTATTGGGTGGAATTTTATGGGGGATTCTGGGAGATAAAAAAGGACGTTTATCTGTTCTTTTCGGATCAATCATTCTTTATTCCCTGGCGAATATCATGTGTGGATTCTTGCCCTATTTCCCTAATGATAAAGAAAATCTAACCAATGCATACATTGCTTTGCGTTTCATTGCAGGAATTGGATTAGCAGGAGAATTAGGAGCCGGAATTACGTTGGTTTCAGAAATTCTACCTAAAGAATTGCGTGCTTTGGGAACTTCAATCGTAGCCGGAATTGGATTGTCCGGAGCTGTGGTTGCAAATTTGACCGTAAAACTAATACATCCTTCTGACTGGAATATCGCTTATTTTATTGGTGGAGGAATGGGAATTGGCTTGCTTTTGCTTCGAATAGGAGTTTTGGAATCCGGGATTTTTAATGAAACAAAGAAAACGCATGTGAGCAGAGGGAATTTCTTCATGTTTTTCACGAATTGGGATCGTTTTTGGCGCTACTTGCGCTGCATCGGGATTGGGCTTCCGACTTGGTTTTGCATCGGAATTCTGGCCATGTTCGGAAATGTTTTTGGTGAAGCCCTAGGAATCAAAGGAGGAATTAGTCCCGGTGATGCGATCATGTGGGGCTATATCGGAATTTCTGCAGGAGATATTTTCAGCGGATTACTGAGTCATTGGCTGCAATCGCGCAGAAAATCCATTTTGTGGATGATGGCTTTTACCTTGATTAGTGTTGTATGGATTCTTTCCGGAACCATTCATACTGCCGGTATGTATTATTTCATGTGCTGCTGGTTCGGTTTCGGGACAGGTTACTGGGCCATGTTTGTAACAATAGGAGCAGAGCAGTTTGGAACCAATATCCGATCAACAGCTGCCACAACAATCCCCAATATGGTTCGTGGAACGGTGATTTTAATGACTATTGGATTTGAATCGTTGATGGGTTCAGGATTGACGACACTTGTTTCTGCCGGAATTGTAGGGTTGATTTGCTTTGCAATTGGAATTTACAGTACCTGGAGCATAGCGGAAACACATGGAAGAGATTTGGACTTTGTTGAAGTAGATTCATACAAGGACGAAGGCTTAATTGACCAATAATTAATATATTCAACGAATTATTCTTTTAAAAAGAAAAAATCCCTGATGGAAATAGATCTGAATGCGAAACCTGTAAAACCGAAACCGTGGTATAGAGCCTTGTATTTTCAAGTATTGATTGCTATCCTTATTGGCGTTACGCTTGGTTATTTTTATCCGGAAATTGGAGAAAAAATGAAACCGTTGGGAGATGGTTTTATCAACTTAATCAAGATGATTATTGCCCCGGTTATTTTTATTACAATAACTGTAGGGATTGCATCCATGAATGATTTGAAAAAGGTTGGGAGAATCACTGGAAAAGCATTTGTTTATTTCCTTACATTTTCTACACTGGCATTGATTATAGGGATGATTGTGAGCAATGTGGTGCAACCAGGAAGTGGTTTGAATATTGATCCAAGCACATTGAATCCGAAGGATGTTTCTGAATATGTTACGACTGCTCATGGAAATTCATTTTCGAATTTCATGCTGAACATTATTCCTAAAACCTTCATGAGTTCGCTTACCGGAGAAAACATTTTGCAAGTGTTGTTTGCGGCGATTTTGTTTGGAATAGCATTGTCATTAACTGCAGATAAAAGTAAACCTGTTTTAGACTTTTTTCAGGCATTGACTCATCCAATCTTCAAAATAGTAGATATTTTAATGAAGTTAGCTCCAATTGGAGCCTTCGGAGCGATGGCCTTTACAATTGGAAAATATGGTGTAGAAACCTTACAAAATCTATTCTTTTTAGTAGGAACATTTTATCTCACAGCAGCATTTTTTGTAGTTGTAGTTTTGGGATTAGTGGCTAGGTATAACGGATTCAACATCTTAAAATTACTTCGTTATTTGAAGGATGAATTGTTGTTAGTACTTGGAACAAGTTCTTCCGAATCCGCTTTGCCATCTTTGATGACGAAATTGGAAAAGGCCGGATGCTCGAACCAGGTTGTTGGTTTGGTAGTGCCAACGGGTTATTCCTTCAACTTAGACGGAACCAATATTTACATGACTTTAGCAGCTTTATTTATTGCTCAGGCTTGTAATGTTGATTTAAGTTTCAGTCAGCAAGCAACTTTATTGTTGGTTGCCATGTTGAGTTCTAAAGGAGCAGCAGGAGTTTCCGGGGCTGGTTTTGTGACTTTGGCTGCAACACTAACCGTTGTACCGGATGTACCGATTGCTGGTATGACATTGATTCTGGGCGTAGACAAATTCATGTCGGAATGTAGAGCTTTAACAAACCTGGTTGGAAATGCAGTTGCAACGATTGTTGTAGCGCGCTGGGAAAAGCAATTGGATCCGGAGGCTTTGAAGAAAGCTTTGAAATAATTATTAATTCTGAAATTATCAATTATCAAGTGAATGATCTCACTTGATAATTACGTCATTGATAATTGTTAATTATTTGTAGCTTTACGCTATTAACATCTGATTATAAATAGAATTTATTAAAACCCGCTTGGGTTATCAGCTTCTTTCAGGAGGCTGAATGAAATGTCAATATCTATTTATAAGAGAATCATGAATACATTTAAAATTGCCGTAATTGGCGGAACAGGAAAATCAGGTACTTACCTGGTAAAAGAATTGTTGAATCGAAACATTCCAATTAAATTATTACTTAGAACAACTTCTCATTTTGAAACAACCAATCCATTGGTGGAAATTGTTCGCGGAGATGCGAGAAATTATGAGTCAATTTATTCGCTTTTTGAAGGCTGCGATGCAGTGATCAGCACATTGAGTCAGCCGGTCGGTGAAGAATCCATATTCAGTGATGCAGCACGAAATATTCTTCAGGCAATGGAAGCACAGGGAATTAGTCGTTATGTTGTGACGGCTGGATTGAATGTAGATGCGATTGGAGACGAAAAGAATGAAAAAGTTCGTTTCGCAACTGATTGGATGTATCAGAATTATCCCAAAACAACCATAGATAGACAAGTTGAATATGAATTACTTGCCAAGAGTGGGATTGATTGGACGATGGTTCGCCTTCCTCTAATTATTCAAACAGATGAGCGATTTCCAGTGGAAGTGAGCTTAATAGATTGTCCGGGTGAAAAGATTAGTGCAACAGATTTAGCTGTTTTCCTAGTGGATCAACTTTCGAATGAAGAATACATCCGGAAAAGTCCGTTTGTAGCGAATAGTTAATTTGTTTTTTTACCGCAAAGAATGCAAAGGGAATATTAGATTCTGTGTATCCTTTGTTTCTTTGCGGTTAATTTTTTATCCCAAGTCTCCCTCTGAACCTATAGATTGAAGTACTTCTACCTTATGGGAATCGTTTAATCCGCTTGCATCACGCATTTTCTGGAAAGCTTTGAAAGAAGGAATATTCAATAGTTCGTTTTGCATTTGTTCATCCGAATATTGGGAATAATGCACAAAAGAAACACCGTCTTCTTTCACTAACACACTGTATTTGAATTTCGTCGCATCCAATTGTTCGAAGTCTTTCAAAAAGGTTTGAATGTTTGCTTTGTTCTGTTCTACGAATTCTGGTTTTACCCGGTAGCTTACAATTACTGATATCATGATAGAAAGTTTAAAAGTTAAAAGTGTGATTTCATCCGTAGAAACAACTAAGGGACAACTATTTCTGTACTAATCAAGACATTCGTTTCCACATCACCAAAGCTGAAAAATATTGCATTGCAAAAAGAGATGATCAGTTGGTTATTTATTTTTTGAAGATAAATAACATCTTCGTCATCAAGTTGATACTGGTAATAAGGAGTTTGATTGCTTGTAAATTCCACATATGCGCGCTGAATTCCAGGTTTTGGTTCCTGACCGTTGGTTGGGAATTTAACCGTAAGAGTTTCCAACAGCCCATTTTGTGCCTTTACCACGAAGTTATTCCCTTCGATATAATGAGTTATTTGTGAATAGTTTGCTTCATATGTGAATGGGGAGCTAATCTTTGCAGTATTCATATCGATAGAACACGGAGCGTGAGGTGGGGCAATGACATGAACATTTATTTTTTTCGTTTGTGCCAGGCAATCTCCATAGGTATAACTATCTGAAGAATAAGATCCTGTGTGCGAGAAGTTTGCTTCATTGATTACCTTTACTTCGGGTATTCCTTCAGTTGTTGTTGTTTTCCAATTATTCGGGCCACTCCATTTATTGGTAACAGTAGTACTGATGTATTCGGTTTTCAAGTTTATCGGCCATCCTACGACAACTGTCACATCTTCAGAATCAAGTGTCTTGACATCTGATGAGCAATCATCCTTTTTACAGGAAAATAAAAGGAGTGCTATTAATGGAATTAAAAGCTTCATTGATTGATGGATAAGGGGTTATGAATTTGAATTGTCAAAATAATCTTTCGGGTATAATTTCTGTCCGTATTTCTCAGCGGTTTGATAAGCTAAAGCCATTTGTTCCGGAGTTGGAGGCGTGGGCTCAGGTAAAGTTCCCGCAGGAATTTTTCGTCCTGCTTCTTCAAAGAATGAATCCAAACCGGATGGAGCAACAATACATAACAAACGCACATTAACCGCTGTTTTGTTCTTGAAACAATGAACGGGGCCGTCCAGTGGAATATGAACTAAATCTCCTTGTTTTGCAGGAATTCTGCTTTCTTTCGTGATCATTTCAACTTCGCCTTCCAATACATAAAAGCATTCCTGAAATCCTTTATGCTCATGTGGAACAGGGCCGCTATTCGGTGGAACAAGCATTTCAATAATGGCTAATTGTCCTTCAGAACTTTGACTATTTAACAAGATATTGTAGGCAGAAGCACCAATCGCAATTGTTTCTGAGGATTCTTTATTGGTGATTTGAACAGTCTTAGAACTCATGATCTTTTTCCTTTGAAATACGCATAAATTGCCATTGTATGACCATGTCCCAAGTCGTATTCTTCTTTGAGCCAAGCTACAATTTGTCCAGCTTTGATATCGGCTAATACTTCTCCATCTTTCAAAAAGCCTTTTTCCTGAGCTCTTTTTTGAAATTCTTCAGGAAGCTTTCCTGTTTTTGCCTTGATATTGTCTAAATATGCTTGAAACGACATGGAATTGATTTTTTAAGATGATTAAAGATAGGGAATTATTTTCCCGAACAACTTCTCGTCTTAA
The DNA here is from genome assembly GCA_002483265.1 of Flavobacteriales bacterium UBA7666. Classification (GTDB taxonomy): domain Bacteria; phylum Bacteroidota; class Bacteroidia; order Flavobacteriales_D; family Crocinitomicaceae; genus Fluviicola. Next base: position 17,974 of record DLHO01000012.1, read on the forward strand.
TAATTTGGATTAAGTTTGCGGAAAATAATCACATGAAAAACACCTATTTTATAAGTCTGATATTCATATTATCAGGCTTAACAAACCTAAGTCATTCTCAAGAAATTCAATTTTCCGCAGAACTACCAGAAGTTCGTGAAGAATTTGTTGGAGCCACTGAAGATAAGATGATTTATAGTAATCCTATAACCAATGGAATGACCGGTAAAGTTTCGATTGAATATATTACTGTCAATACAAAAAATCCGGAGGAAAAGAAAAAAACAATCAAGCCGAAAACGGACTTTAGTGAAGGTGGGGCTTCGATCAAGAGATTGTTGGTTCAGGGTAATTTTATTTATGAATTTTATGAATCAACAGGAAGCATTGCTGTGGTCAAAAGGAGCTTAGAGACATTGGAACAAGAAGGAAGTGTTTTTGAGGAGAGAGCTTCTACTTTCAAATATGCTAAAGCCGATCCGGAGGGATTGTACTTATGTTCCAAAACGAAATTATACCGTATCGATTTGGATCTTAAGCTTGTTTGGACACGTGATTATGATATGTTCAATGATAATGGCGTGCGTTTAACATCTATTGAGATTGATGACAATTTGAATGTGTTAATGAGTGTTGCTGTTGATCAGCAAGTGAAGACCAAATTCTTTGGTTCAACACCTCCTGCAAAATCATCTTTGTTATTTATCATTACGAACCTGGAAGGAGAAGAGCCTAAAATGATTAGCCCAGAAATTCCGGAAAGTATGACCGTTCAAGCTTTACGATTTAACTACAATGATGAAACGAAAAAATTGAGCGGGTTATTTATAACGGCAAAAGAAGTTGGAGCGAACCCTGGTTTTGCTAAGGGATTTGCCTATACATTCTTGAAATGGGATGATGAAGGTTCTATTGTGAATCATGAAAAGCACGATTTTGTGTTCAATGATTTCATGGATGAAGATATGAAAAAGAACATTCCGGCAATAGGAGTGAAACCTGAAAAGTGTGATTTTGACAGATGGATGCGCTATCCCGATTTTGCAAACATCCGTTTTTTGGAAAACGGCAACGTGCTTTTTGTTGCCACTTCACTTGGGAAATATATCGGGGAAATGGAAAATAGTAAGGTCATGTTTGTGCTTTCACCTGACGGAAAATTAATTTGGCAAAAAATGCTGCCTTATTCTTCAAATGCGTTGTATTTGAATGCTGATTTTTTCATCTCCGACAATAGTCTACACTTTCTAATTCAGGATTTTGTGAAATCTTTCGAGTCGGGTTCATACAAATATGCAATTATCAATTCTCCTGCAACCGGTAAGACGGTGTGTCTGTCAGAACGTGTTTTTGACCTAGGAAGCGGTAACGAACTGTCAAATAGGTCTATTGCAAATCCATCTGAGAAATTTATGCCCACCAAAGTGATTTATAACAGAGAGAACAAAGCGATTGTTAGATACTCTTTCACTAGCAGGAACCTAGAACAATTCCTGACTATTCCATATTAAGGAAAGTCCTTTCATCGTAAAAATAATTCCGATCCCTTACCGGGTTGGAATTATTTAGTATTTGCATCCAATTTTGTTCGGATTCAGAAAATGCACGTTCGCAAAAAAGAATATGTGAACGAGTGAAGGTGAAAATATTAAAACTGCAATAGCCCACTTATTTCAACTCCTCCAAAGCTTTCTATAACCCGAATTTTGGATACTTTTGTCAAAATTAACCAGCTCAAAAGCAATGCGTCAAAATCAACTATTAACTTTAATTCTTCTATTTTTTGTCACGATGAGAAGTTATTCTCAGGAAATAACTATTTCAAAGGAAGTAGCTGAATCCGAATTTAAGATAGTTGGTTTTTGGAAAGATAAACTGATCACATACGGTACCATTCAGACTTTGGAGTTGAGAATAGTTGATACGGCTTCAGTAGATTCCAAAGCAAAAACCATCAAAATCCGACCTAATGTTGACAAAAAATTAAGAACTGCTGTAATACATTGTTTTATTCATGCCGATTTCATGTACGAAGTCTATTATGTTTTTACGCTTATGACTTCTACAAGTGAAGGTTATAATGTGCAAGGGTATAATCTACTTGTAAAGAGAGATTTAAACACAATGCAAATTGTAAAGCAACAGGTGTTGGCCCATTTGGAGAGCCAGGTGAAATTTGTAAAAACTACCGGTAATGGTTTTTATATCTGTTTTGGGGATTCCCGCAATCCTTATTATGGCGGATCGAATTTTACAACAAGAAGTAACTACCAAGATGTCGTTCCGACACTTATAAAAGGATTTGATTATGATCTGGAACCTTTGATGGAACTGAACCTGAAGGAATATGAACTTCGAACAGCACCATATTTGAATGAACTTTTCTTTGATGAAAATTCCAATTTGATCATCCCAATTACTCAGCGCGAATATGTAGATGGAAAAAGTGGAGAAATTAGTGAAGATCAAGGGAGTGTAACCTTTCTTTTCACGAATCTTTCAGGGGATATGGTCAAAACAAAACTGGAGTATGATTTAGGAGAAAAGTTAAGCATCAATTCAGTGAAAATCCGGTTTGATGAAGCATCGAAAAAACACGTAGGCATTATGATGGTTAATTCATTTGCTGAAACGACAGATGATTCAAACCTAAAGTTCGGATACATGTATATGGAATGGAACGAATCCGGGAAGTTATTGCGCTCTAAGTTTGTTTCGCTACAAAGAGAGGATGTTGTAACACCAGAGTTACAAAAATATGCTGAAAGTGTCAAACTGGATCTTTCTAACGTTTCCCAATTTGCTCTGTATTCGAATGTTACGTTCTTTGGCTTTTTGGAGGATGGAAGTGCTTTGTATGCGGTGAGTAATATTTCGACCGACTCTCAGAAAGAAATTACAAATAGTAAATTCATTTTATGTATTTCCAGGGAAGGGACTGTCAAATGGAGTTTGACACTGCCATATTCCTCTAATCAATTATATGAAACTGCTTATTTCTTTTTGGAAAGAAATCAATTGCATGTTTACACCAAAGAATTCACGAATAATTTCTCAACAGGATCTTATCAGTACCGCGATTCGAAACTTCCTGCAAACGGAGAGTCAGTTGTGATGACTGAAAGAATGATTGATTTGAATTCAGGGAATATTATTTCTCATAAACCGATCATTGACCAGCGATTCAAAAAGTTTGAGCCTACCTGGCCGATTCATCATACAGCTGAGCACGAGTATTTGATCCGCTATCGGAATTCCAAGGGAAACAAAGACCGATGGGTGAGGGTGAACTATTAAACCGATAGTTTCTTTTATTTCAACTCCTCCAAAGCTTTCTTAGTACCAATTGCTGCGGTGATGTAATCAATGTCTCGTTTTGGTGAGCGGGCAGGAGAGTGGCTTCTGCCGTAGAAAATGATTTGTAGATGCAATTTATTCCACAATTCACGTGGAAAGAGTTTTTTCGCATCACGTTCCGTTTCTTCTACATTTTTTCCACTGGTCAAACCCCAACGAGTCATCAAACGATGAATATGTGTATCTACCGGAAAAGCAGGTACTCCAAAAGCTTGTGACATGACCACTGAAGCGGTTTTATGACCAACTCCGGGCATTTTTTCCAATTCCTCAAATGAAGCAGGAACTTCGCCGTCATGCAAATCGATAATCATATGAGACAAATCATAAATTGCTTGTGATTTTCTGGGTGAAAGCCCGCAAGGTCTGATAATATCTCTGATTTCTTCCACGGATAATTTGATCATATCCTGAGGACGTGAAGCGCGACGGAATAAAATGGGTGTGATCTGATTTACCCGTACGTCGGTGCATTGTGCTGAAAGTAAAACTGCTATGAGTAAAGTGTATGCGTCCCAGTGATCCAAAGGAACCGGTGTTTCGGGATAGCATTTTTCGAGTTCATCAATAACGTATTGCGCTTTTTCTTTTTTTGTCATGGTGAACAAAAGTAAGGAATTCGGGGTATTGCGCTACAACCCGAATTCCTTTTATTCATTTTGTTAGTGAACTACAAAATGAACTGTTTTTACTGCTGTGTTACCATCGTGGTCTAAAGCTGCTATCACTTCCAGTTTGAAAGGAGTGTAAGTTGTATACGCGTGCGTTACAGCTTGATTGATCGTGAAATTTGCCAAATGATCGTGAACTTCGTTTTGATAAATAATTGAATCATTCAATGCATTGGTAACTGTGACTTGGTATCCATGAAGATTTCCCGTTCCGACAATTGTTCCTGTGACTGAAAAATTCCCTTGAATGGTATCATTTTCATTCGGAGAGGTAATGGTGATTACAGCAGTTGGATGATCTTCGTGCTCTGCACTGTCATCTGTGGATTTGTCTTTTTTGCATGCAGTTAATGAGATACTGCTTACTAGAATTGCTGTTATAAAAAATGGTTTCATATCTAATTGAAAAAATAATTAAGTGAAATACTAAATGCTGTTTTTTGATGGGAGTTTCCTTCTCCCAGATTTTGAGCAATTGGAATGTGATAGTTTCCTTGAATTACCCAAGAGTTAAACTGAACCGAAGCACCCACAATTCCTGTTAGTACTTGTCCTTGAGTGGGAGAACTGGAAATCGCTTTCCGGTTCAAATAATCGACACCACTCCAGGAATATTGAGCGCCGGCATAAATACCCCAGGTTCTGAATTTGTATTGCCCGAACAGACTGGCACTAAATAAAGATCCTGGAATGTATTTGTACTTGTTTTCTCCGCGGAGTACATATTGTGCTGTTTGTAGCAAACTCCATTTCTTTTTTTGGAAGAAAAAGGAGTTCTGAAACACCGCATCAAAAGTTCCTGTTCCGGGATAGAGATACAAATCCACATCATTCGGATGGGTAAATTTGCCAACCGGACTTTTTACTCCTGCACCAACAATCCAGCGAAACAGTTGCGTTTGTAAGCTGTCTTGTTTGTTGAACAGGAAGAAGTTAACCATTAAAGTGGGGTCGCCCAATCCGTTTCTTTGGGAAGTGGTATCATCTGCAATATGCTTGTTGAAACTAATGGGAACAGCAAGTTGCAGCTGCCATCTTTTCGAAAGACGCAATTGTCCCAATACATCCAACCGTTGAAAATAATCCGTGCTGTGTTCGATACCATTTCCGAAAACTTCCGGATGTTCACTTTTATACAATCGGTATTGATAGTTCAGTCCAATACTCGTTCGGTTGCCTTGTGCCAGTGTTCCTAAGCCATGAGTGGAATTAAAAGCTCCACATCCACACACATCACAAGAGAGTGCAGCATGAGACACGACAAGACACACGAAAAAGAGCATCCACCGCGGCGGACTGGTTCTTTTTTTCATGATTCTGTATTAATAATTTATAAAATGCTTTTGCCAGATAGGAGCTAAATTTCCCGCAGAAAGGGAAATTAGTTAGTCCATTACAAAAGGTTTACTAATTGAAATTGAATCCTGTTTTAACAGCAAATTTATAGGCATACACCGGAAGCACAGATTTTCTTTCAATAATATGTTAATAGAAAAAATCTGCGAAATCCGCGCAATGCGCCAACGCTGAAGCTAAGGCGTAAGCGTTCTGCGGGAGATAAAAGCAGGGATATACCAATTTCAATAAAAGAAATTATCCGAATGCGGGCGGGTGAAAAGTAGAAATCGAAAAGGAAATCAGTTCTTTGTTCTGATAAAAGAAAGCGGTAGATTTTTTAGAAAGAAATTCAATCGGGTTTGTTTCAAATGCAGCTATTACTTGAGAGTCCGAATTCCAAACGTTTTCCTTCAATTTCAAAGGCATTTTAGGAACCGGTTGATTTTTCTTTTCTTCCTGTTCCAGTTTTTTCAATTGTTTTGCCAGATAACATTTACCGTCACAATGAAGCATCGGTTTTTTCTTATTGACACAATACTTTGCTGCAAGTTCGACCTGATTATTATAAAACCAAACGTTCCATGAGAATGCCGCAATATCTTTCCATAGTAAAGCTATTACGAATAGGATGCTCAATATGGCCGCAGTTCTTTTCAAATTTTCATTAGTAAATCGAAGGGAAAGCTGTTGGATCTGCTTCGTTCATAATTCCGTAAGCTGCTTCAACGATATCATCGATACTTGGTTTGGAGAAATAATCTCCATCTGTTCCGTAAGCCGGTCTGTGATCTTTAGCGCTTAAAGTTACCGGAGCCGAATCCAAATGAGCATAACCACCTTGTTTCACCAAGATTTGATCTAACAAGAATGCAGTAGCACCGGAACTTACGTCTTCGTCTACAATCATTAAGCGGTTTGTTTTCTTCAATGATTCTGCAACCATTCCGTTGATATCAAATGGAAGTAAGGTTTGTGCATCGATCAATTCTACCGAAATTCCCAATTCTGCAAGCGATTTTGCTGCAACTTCGCATAAATTGAATGTGGAACCATAAGAAACGATCGTTAAATCTGTTCCTTCTGCCACTACTTCAGGAACTCCAAGTGGAGTAGTGAAGCTTCCGATATTTGTTGGCATTTCTTCTTTGATTCGGTATCCGTTCAAAGGTTCAATTACCAAAGCAGGCTCATCTGCCTGCATCAAGGTGTTGTAAAAGCCAGCAGCTTTTGTCATATTTCTTGGAACACAAACATGAACTCCGCGAATGGAATTGATAATCATTCCCATTGGAGATCCACTGTGCCAGATTCCTTCTAATCGGTGACCGCGTGTTGAAATAATCAACGGTGCTTTTTGTCCGCCTTTTGTTCTGTATTGTACTGTTGCTAAATCGTCAGACATGATCTGGATTCCGTAAAGCAAGTAGTCCAGGTATTGAATTTCTGCAATAGGACGTAATCCGCGCATGGCCATTCCAATTCCCTGACCGATGATGGTACATTCACGAATTCCAACGTCTGAAACACGCAATGTTCCGAATTGTTCCTGAAGTCCTTCCAATGATTGGTTTACGCCTCCGATTTTTCCCGCATCTTCACCAAAGATCAAAGCTTCCGGGTGTTTTTCGAAGATTGCTTTGAAATTGTCACGAAGGATAATTCGACCGTCTTCCATATGTCCGCTACCATCATAGGCAGGAGGAACGCTGGTTACTTTTAAAGCGCTGTTTTCTGAGTTGGAGTACAAATAACTGCTGTAACGGTCTGCATTGTTTTCTGTTTCCTGTTTCAGCCAGGCAATTAGAGCTGTTCTTGACGCAGTGTTCTCATCGCGAACCAAACGCAATACTTTTCGAACGGTATTGAATACGTCTTTTCTGATCGGATTCATTGTTTTTTGAAGCGCTTCGATTTCTCTTTTAATGAAGATCCCGTTTGAGCTTTCATTTGCCAGTGTTTCCAAAACAGTTATCGCACGATCTAAATCTTGCTTCAAATCTTGCGTGAATAGCGTCCAAGCTTCTTTCTTTTGCTCGTTTACGTATTCTTTTGCTTCTTTCGTTATTTGTGTTAATTCTTCTTCTGTTGCTAATTTCTGACCATCTGCGTCAAAGTTCAGGATCCATTCTTTGAATTTGTTGATACAATCAAAGTCAGATTCCCACTGCAAACGCGCAGCATCTTTGTAACGCTCATGTGATCCGGAAGTAGAATGTCCTTGTGGCTGATTCACTTCTTTTACGTGAACTAATACCGGAATATGCTCATTTCGAGCTAGTTCAACTGCTTTCTCATAGGTTTCGCATAAGTGTGCGTAATCCCATCCTTTGGTTACGAAAATCTCGTAACCTTTTGAATTCTCAGAGCGCTGCATTCCACTCAATGCTTCAGAAATACTTCCTTTGGTAGTTTGGTGCTCACGAGGAACAGAAATTCCGTAACCATCATCCCAAACTGACATGACCATTGGTACTTGTAAAACTCCGGCAGCATTGATTGTTTCCCAGAACGGACCTTCTGAAGTGGAAGCATCACCAATAGTTCCGAAAGCAACTTCATTTCCTCCGTTGGAGAATTTTTTGAATGCTTCCAGGTCTTTCAACGTTGGGTGTTCTCGGTATACTTTTGAAGCTTGAGCCAATCCTAATAAACGCGGCATTTGTCCGGCAGTAGGAGAGATGTCTGCTGATGAGTTTTTTTGTTGGGTCAAATTTTTCCAGTTCCCGTTTTCATCCAGATTGCGCGTGGAGAAATGTCCCCCCATTTGACGACCTGCAGATTGCGGTTCAATAATTTCGTCTGTATGACCGAATAAACCGGAGAAATATTCACGCACGTTTAATTGGTCTATGGCCATCATTAAGGTTTGATCGCGGTAATATCCTGATCGGAAGTCACCATCTTTGAATTGTTTTGCCAATGCAATTTGAGCCAATTCTTTTCCGTCACCGAAAATTCCAAACTTTGCTTTTCCTGTAAGAACTTCTTTTCGTCCTAGAAGCGAGGTTTCTCTTGAAATACTAGCCAAACGAAAGTCTTTCAATACTTCCGATTTGAATGTATTAAAATCAACTGCGATCAATTCTTCCTGGGGTGTTTGTGATGCCATAGCTTTGTTATAAAGTTGCACAAATATAATGAATCTTCGTCAAAGTATATAGGGGTTTGAAGAGTAATCAGGCAATTGTTTTTACCATCCACCGCAGTGGAAAAGAGCATAACCGATTCAGAATTAGAAGTATCTCATTTTTGAAATTTATTTGACAACAATTGAACGAACCCTTTTTAAGACTGTAACACTTATCAAAATTGATTCGTTATGAAAACAACCGTTATACTTCTAATGCTGGGATTTAGTCTGTCCTCGCACGCAACTACCTTTTTTGAACAACTCTGTGCTTTTAATCCGAATTGGAGCAAATACAAGCATTGCGTTCCTGTGGAGAATGAGCGCGTTTTTCTGTCGGATAAACAGTACATTCAATCGCATTTAGAATTGGTTCTTGGAATATTGAAATCTGCCGATGTACTCCACTTGAATGAAAAGCAGCTTACTATGCGGACGCATTTAATGGCTGTTCTTTCGGATTATCGTTTGCAAGGAGTTTTTCCCATAAATTATTACCGTTCGGAACGAATTCCGGTGTTTATTGATGAGCACAATACCCATTGTGCTGTTGGTTATTTAATGAAGGAAAGTGGATATGGAAATCTGGCACGAACAATTTCAACAACTGATAATTACATCTGGGTAAAGGATTTGAAAGATGAACAAGTCATTGAATGGCAGCAATTATCCGGTTTTTCGTTGGAAGAATTGAAATTGATTCAGGGAGCTTATGATTCGTATATGCCTTTTGCACTGGAAGCACCAAATAGAATTGAGATTCCACAAAAACCAGAAGTCATAGCTTTGACTTTTAAGCAGAAAGATTTGGATCATGCTGAAAGCAAAACGGGAAAGAATAAATTTTGGATTCGTGGAGAAGGGAAGGAACGTGTTTTACATGGAAGATGGGAACAAAACTATTCTCCTGCTTTACCTTGGATTGTTGGGTTTTATCAAGATGGAAAACGGGAAGGGAAATGGTTGGAGTATTATCAGGGAACGGATCAGTTGTGCAGAACGGAGCATTGGAAGAATGATAAGTTAAATGGCATCCGTACACGTTTTGACCGCAGTGGAAATGTAATTGAAGAAATCTTGTTTCAGGATGGGAAAGCAATTCTAAAAACAAATTATGAGCTGAATCAATCCTTAAAGTATGTGAGAAAACCACTTGGAGACAATGAGGTTTGGACGGAAATTTATGATTTGGGTGGAGTGATGATGATTGCTTCCGGACATGAAACGATTCACAATCCGGGAAATTTGCAATGGTTTCAGAATATCGAGTTAACAGCATTGAATACAATATCTCTCGCTTCACAAGCATACTCAGATACCAGATTGACTGTGGGATCTAATTCGTCTAATGAACTTGGTTCGGTTCGTTTGTATGACGAACCACCATTGGTAGAATACATCAAACAAGGAGATTGGAGTTATTATGAAGATGTGCTGAATGTGAACTTATCGGTCCTGGCTTCAACTGAATCTCATCTGATTCATGAATATTTAACAGGAAGATTGAAGAGTTTTGGAAGAGGATCCTCTTTGGGCCCTATTGACTTGAAAACTCCTGAAAGCAATTCGCGTTTTGATTCTTTAAAAGTGAATTTTTCGGATGGAAATATGAATTGGTTGAATGGTTATTCTAAAAAAGTAAGGTCACGCATGGAATTCGAATGGTTTACACCGGAGGAATTTTCCGGTTCGGCAATTTTGCCGATCAGCTCAATCTACAATCCATATGGTCATCAACGTTATAATGTTTGGTCTCAATTAAAAAGTGTTGGTTTTGTGAATGAAAACGATGAAAAGATCAATAAGTGGTATCATTATGACGAGTATGGACAGCTGTCTAAAGTGGAGGAGTTTTTGAAACCACAAAAAAGGATGTTTCACTAAATAAAGCACCAAACAGGTGAATTTTAGAATTCGATAATTCGCAAAGAATAGTCTTCGCAAAGATACGAACAGATTTGAGGTTAATAATCTTATAATCAAAATATTAAATAATTTTTAACCATTAAAATCCCTATTATAACCGATAACCAATAGAAAAGCAAAAGCGGTATTCAGTTTTACCTGGATACCGCCTACTTTGCTTTACTTTACTTATGTTGGGTTGGTGTTGATTCTAAAGAAAGAGTTCAAAAATGTTCTTAAGAATTCAATTGTTTAATATGAAATTCTGAGTTTGAACTTTTTAAACCATTTTACCTTTTGAACATCTTTTAGTTAATCCTCATATGCCTCGAAAGGTTCATCTGCATACATCACTCCGACGTATTCTTTTCCATCGACTAACACTTCCTGATCATTGATGAACAGTTTCTTTCCTTGTGGAACTTCAATGATGATTTCTATTTCCTGATTTCTCAATCCATCTGTCAATGGGAAAGAATAGTATGGATCTACCATTAGTTTATTTCCTTCAACATGTAATTGGTGTTTAATGCGCATGCTTCTTTTTTGAGCGGATGTACGGTCAATACCATGAGCGCTGAAAACCTGAGAAACATGGAATAAGCTATCGTTTGACTCTCTGTATTTTACGTGGACTCCATGCTCCATAATTTGTTTGTTGTGTACAGAGATAAAATCAATTCCACCGTTACTCACAATTCTTCTGTTGTTTACGATTAATGGAAGTTCTTCTATTTGTAATTCGTTTGCATTAATAGTCAAGTGTTGATTTTCAACTTCAGAATAAACCTCGTAATCTCTTGCCGAATTAATGGAACCCATGATTCCAAGGATGATTCCGACAAAGATTACAGTAGGAAGAATAATGAAGTTCAATTTGTAGTATTTATTCACTTTACCAATAAGTAATCTGACACCAATTGCAATCGAAAGCAATGGTCCTGCAAATCCAACGAGAAGAATTCCTAGCCAGATCAAGGAAAATGATTTGTTTACCGGAGAAACCAGTTGAAGGAATTCATATAAGGAAGCGAATTCTTGATCTCCAGTCATTGGTACCACATCAATTATTCCGCTAACAATTAAAGAGAATACAATTAGCCAGATCAAGGCTCCGCCGATAAGAAATACGCCAAAGATCTTTCCGATGAAGCGTAGCACATTTGTCGCCTGATTGGTCAGATGTTGATTATTTGCTTTGAACTTATTTGCCGCATTGATGGTATCGTCTTTTAACCGATTGGTTGTTTTTTCAAACTCTTCCTTTAGTGTATCAATATTGACAGGTTTCCCTTTCATTTGAAGACGCTCAGAAGGAGTTTTAGCGCTAGGAACAATTACCCAAAGAAGAATGTAAACCGGAACACCGAAGCCCATAAATCCGAAGATTACGAAAATGACACGGATGATCACCGGATCGATTCCTAAATAGGAGGAAAGTCCGGAAGCAAGTCCACCAAGCATTGCGTTGTCCATATCTCGATACATGCGTTTTTGACCGCTAGAATCTTGATTTGACTGGTTTTGCTGCTTTGGTTGTTCAGCTTCTTCGGTAATTTCTTCTGGCTCACCAAGGGAAGAGATTGCTTTTTCAATGTCACTGATTGTTACAACCTGACGTGTTTCTCCCAAGTATTGAGTCAATAATTCTGCAAAGCGCATCTCAATGTCTTCGACAATTTCAGTAATTCCTGATTCGTTTGCCAGAGAAACTTCTAATTTCTTCAGGTAAGTTTGTAAGCGGTCGTATGCATCTTCTTCGATGACAAACAATTGACGACCTAAATGTATTGAAAGTGTTTTTTTCATGATCAGTTCTTTTTAGCAGTTAATGTTTCTACAGCATGTTGAAGCTCATTCCATGTAATTTGAAGTGCTTCTAACGTGTTTTTTCCTCCTTCAGTGATGGAGTAATATTTTCTGGGCGGACCAGAAGTGGATTCTTCCCAGCGATAGGTGAGGAGTTCAATATTCTTCAAGCGAGTTAACAACGGGTAAAGGGTTCCTTCCACCACAATCAGCTTTGCTTGTTTCAGTTGATCCAGAATTTCGGAAGGATAAGCTTCTTTTGAATTCAGGATGCTGAGAATACAGAATTCCAGGATTCCTTTCCGCATTTGGGCCTGAGTATTTTCTACATTCATGACAGTACTATTTATGACACAAATATATGTATAAATTAGTACTATGCAATACAAAGTACTAAAAAAATGAAAAATAATTTTTGATTAGCATGTTATTTATTTGAAAATCAATTATTTATATAGTTTGTTGCGTTGATTATTTTTTTACTTCTTTAACAATTGCCTGATTTAAATTGGATTAATATTGTTCTCATGATCAAATACGTGTTTCTTTTTGGATGCTTTTTTGTGTTGAAAGCCAATGCACAAAATGCGGCATTTATCCATTTGGAAGATGTTGTTTGTCAGTTAAAATCCTATAGATTGCTCATGTATACTTCTGATTCACTGGAAAATCGAATCCGGATTTATGACGATTCCATAAGGGATCTTTATCCAAATTATTGCACAATCGGAGGTAGTGTAAGACAGCCGGAGAAATGGCTTTTCGATTATAAGCGTATGAGTAAAGAGCAAGAGGAATTGCTGGCAAAATACAATCTCATTTTTGATTCCTTAAATAATGAAATAAGGATAGAATTAAAAAGTATTTCGGAGCAGTATTGTGTGCTTAATAATATTGATGCGTTCTTTATAAGTAGTGAACCACCGTTGTTCGGAATAGTGCCAAAGGATGTTTCGGAAGAATTTGCTGCTTATATTGTTTCATTGGAATAAAACCACATAGAAATATAGATCACATAGTTTTTAATAAAAGGAGAAATAGGTTGCTGATTGGCTATGAATGATTGTAATAATTAAGATGCTTAAAATTGTCTCTATGTATTCTATGTGACTATGTGGTTCAAAGATAACACAATACGGGGTAAATAAAAAAATCCCGCTGATCAAAAGACCAACGGGATTCATTATTTTAAAAGATTGAGATTACTCTCCGCCTTCCATTTTTTCTTTCAACGCAGCTAAAGCATCTAAGTCACCCAAAGTTGATTTCTCATTACTTGAGTTGTTTGCTTTAACAGCTTGTGATGTAGAAGAACCAGCTCCAGCTGCTCCTTTTTTATTACCAGTTGCTGCAGGCTTAGATACTTTCTCATCTGTTCCGTCTTCAAACGTACGTGTATGAGAAACTACGATTTTCTTAGACTCCTTGTTGAATTCAATTACTTTAAAGTCAAGAGTTTCTTCCACTTTCGCGTTAGAACCATCTTCTTTACGTAAATGTTTAGAAGGACAAATTCCTTCAACTCCATAAGGAAGTGCTACGATACCAGCTTTATCTTTTGTTTCGATAATAGTACCTTGGTGAACAGAACCTTCTCCGAAGATAGTTTCAAACACATCCCATGGATTTTCTTCCAATTGTTTGTGTCCTAAAGAAATACGACGGTTTTCACGATCGATTTCCAATACAACTACTTCCATTTCGTCACCTACCTTACAGAATTCAGATGGGTGCTTGATTTTCTTTTGCCAAGAAAGGTCAGAAATGTGGATCAATCCGTCAACACCTTCTTCCAATTCTACGAATACACCGAAGTTAGTGAAGTTGCGAACTTTTGCATGGTGCTTAGTTCCAACAGCATATTTAGCTTCGATTGCAGACCATGGATCCGGCATCAATTGTTTAATACCTAATGACATTTTACGTTCCTCACGATCCAAAGTCAAGATAACAGCCTCAACTGTATCACCAACTTGCATGAAGTCTTGAGCAGAACGTAAATGTTGAGACCAGCTCATTTCAGAAACGTGAATCAATCCTTCAACTCCTGCAGCGATTTCAACAAATGCACCGTAATCAGCTAAAACAACAACTTTACCTGAAACTTTATCACCAACAGCTAAGTTTGTGTCTAAAGCATCCCATGGATGTGGTTGTAATTGTTTTAAACCTAAAGCGATACGTTTCTTATCATCATCGAAGTCTAAGATTACAACGTTCAATTTTTGATCTAATTCAACAATCTCTTCTGGGTGGTTAACACGTCCCCAAGAAAGATCTGTAATGTGAATTAATCCATCTACTCCACCTAGGTCGATGAACACACCATAAGAAGTAATGTTTTTCACAGTACCTTCTAATACTTGTCCTTTCTCTAAGCCAGAGATGATTTGTTTCTTTTGTTCTTCCAATTCTGCTTCGATCAACGCTTTGTGAGAAACAACTACGTTTCTAAACTCTTGGTTAATCTTAACAACTTTGAATTCCATGTTTTTACCAACATATACATCGTAATCACGGATAGGCTTCACATCGATTTGAGAACCTGGCAAGAATGCTTCGATACCAAATACGTCAACGATTAAACCACCTTTAGTACGACATTTCACGAAACCAGTAATTACTTCACCAGTACGTAATACGTCATTTACGCGAATCCATGCTTTGTGCATACGAGCTGTACGGTGAGAAATAACCAATTGGCCACTTTTGTCTTCCTGACACTCAACGAATACATCTACTACATCACCAGCTTTTAATTCAGCATTGTAACGAAATTCTGAAGCAGGAACAACCCCTTCAGATTTGTAACCAACATTAATGATTACTTCTTTTTTGGAAACTGCGATAACAGTACCTTCAATAACTTCTTTCTCGTTAATTGAAGTAAGGGTTTTTTCGTAAACGTCAGCTAGTTCTGAACGTTGTGCTAAAGTGTACCCGTCTAACGCTAATGCGTCCCAATCAAAATCCGCAGATCCCTGCGCGTTAATTTGTTTTGCCATTTGGCTTTTTCTACTTGTATTTCAGGATGTTTCGTATTCCCTGAAAGAAATTAATAATAAACTGTAAACGAAACTTACAGTGTTTTCCAACGAAAACGGGTGCAAAGATACAACTATTACTTTTATTTACAAAGAGTTGCGGAAAGAATTTCTGTAAATAATTAATCAACTTTAATAGGGAGTGAATTGTCTAATTGTCTGGATTTTAAATTATTGGAATCTTACCATTAAATTTTCGCTACCTGAAACGGTTTAGTTAATAAGAAGAGTGAACGATGCTAACTATTCGAATTCGCTTACTGATCACTATTTTAACTCCTTTTTTAAAGCATTTATGAAGTTGGAATGTAAAGTGAATATGAATTGATTCAGCTGCTTATCACTAGTTGATCGAATAAAATTAATATTGAAATCCTAATTGTTAATTAAATTAATTTAATTGGTTACTTTTGTGAAGAAAAATGTAAAATAAAGTCTGGGAATGTTAAAATAACCATGCAAGCATAATTTTTTTAATTGATATATCACATAATTTGACTTAAGTTGATGTTTATCAATGACTTAACTAAATATTAATATTTGTAACTAGCTTATTAATTGAATTATAATGCCGAATTTTGTCTCGAAAAATTGGAATCTTAAATGTTAATATTCGGCTATAGAGATAAAATGAAAGATTGCAACCACTAAATATTCATGGAAACGGTCTCACTTAAATATAATGGCGTCATTAAAATAACTAATACACTGCGATGAAAACGAAAACTCTACCAGCAACCCCGGATATGGGATATATCCGTATTGCACTCTCTGTCGTTCTCTTGCTGTCCACATGTTTTGCATACGGACAACCTGGAAAGAGCGGAGCAGCAACCATTACTGCTCTCAATACTGTAGTGAACTGTTACAGTCCTGTTACAAATAACGTAACTGCGGGATCTACTTCTGTTACTGTGAATAATTCAGGAGGAAATAATTGTAACTGGGAATGTGGTGATATGGTGATGATTTATCAGGCACAAGGAGCAACTATTAATACCGCAGATGCTCCTACTTATGGTGATATTACAGCATATAACAACTCCGGGTTGTATGAATTTAATTATGTTACTTCTGCAGCCGGGAATACTGTAAACTTGCAAAATCCACTAGCGAACAATTATACTGCTACCGGAAGAGTACAATTAGTTAAAGTTCCTTCTTACACTACTTTAACTGTCAATGCAGGCGCTTCAATTGTTCCTATTTTATGGCAAGAAGGTGGTGGATTCAGAAAAGGAGGAATTGTTGCAATTCATTGTGTGGGTACGGTGACGGTGAACGGGATGATTCAGGCAACTTCTTTTGGTTTCAGACCAGGTGCAACTGAACAAAATTCGAGTGGAACAGGAACGAATTTCGTTTCATCTTATGTTTCAACAAACTCAAGTGATGGCGGTGAAAAAGGTGAAAGTATCGCTGGCTTTGGTGTTGAATACACTACAGGAGCTTATAACCGTGGAGCACCTGCTAATGGTGGTGGAGGCGGAAATGGTCACAACGCCGGTGGTGGTGGTGGTGCCAATGGATTGAATGGAACACCATGGAACGGACAAGGTATCATGTGTACCGCTTGTCCGGGGGCTGCGGCCTGGGTATTAGATCCATACGTAACTGCTAATGGAAATGTATTGACTACTTCTTCCGGAGGTGGACGAGGAGGATATTCTTATGGTTCCAGTAACCAAAACGCGATAGTGACAGGTCCGGGTAATACAAACTGGGGTGGTGATAACCGCGATCCAAACGGTGGATTGGGTGGAAGACCTTTAACAATTGCTCCACAAACCCGCATCTTCTTTGGAGGTGGAGGTGGAGCAGGTGACTCGAATAACGGATCGAATGCTCCGGGAGGAAGCGGAGGTGGTATTATTTACATCATTGCTCCAAACGTAACCGGATCGGGAAGTATTGTTGCTCAAGGTGGGGCTGCTATTAATCAGATTTCAAATAGTAATGGTTCTGCAAATGATGCTCCTGCCGGTGGTGGTGGTGGTGGAACCGTTATCATTAAGGGTACGGTTGCCAATTCACTAACCTTAGATGTCGTTGGTGGAAAAGGAGGAGATCAAGGTCCTCTTGGTAGTGAAAGCGAAGGTCCGGGCGGCGGTGGCGGTGGCGGTTATATTGCAATAACTGCAGGATCTCCTACACTGACAATTGCAGGTGGACAAAGTGGTATGACTCTGTCAAGTTCCTTAACTGAATTTGTTCAAAATGGAGCAACAGATGGAGGTACCGGTCAAACAGGAACAATTCCAAGTACATTTATTAACTACACGGTTACAGATATTTCAGCAACTGTAAATACTCCTATTTGTGTTGGGAATGCGATCAATTTCACTACGGTTGTTTCAACTCCGGGTGGTACGTATGCCTGGACGGGTCCAAACGGATACACTTCTACAGCTGCGAATCCAACGATAGCGAGTGCAGCATTAACTCATACAGGGAATTATCAAGTTATTTATACAACTCCTGGAGGATGTAAAGATACCTTCTTATTGGCGGTTGTTGTAAATCCAAGACCGGTAATTGCGCTGGTTGGCACCAATTTATCTTGTGCAACTCCTTGTAATGGAAGTGTAGCTTTGAACTTCACAACTTTAACAACACCTGCTTATACCTTTGCATGGAGCAATGGAGCAACAACTCAAAATATTTCAAGCTTATGTGCTGGAAACTTTGCTGTAACAGTAACGGACGGAAATACATGTACAGCTGCTGCTAACGTCAATATTACTGCACCAACACCTGTTTCGGCGACGCTAGCTGCGGTAAATGCATCTTGTAATAATACGTGTAACGGAAGTATTACGGTAACTCCTTCAGGAGGAACACCCGGGTATCAATATAGTTTGAATGGAGCACCAAATCAGGCTTCTAATAGCTACACGGCTTTATGTGATGGAGCTTATACGGTTCAAGTAACAGATGCAAATGGTTGTTTTGTAAATGTAAACACGACGATTACGGAACCTCCGGTTTTAAATATTGCATTGGTTTCCACAGTTCCTTCAACTTGTGCTACGAGTAATGGTTCATTAACAGTCAGTGCTTCAGGTGGAGCAGGTGGATACATATTCACAGTTGGTGCTGTATCACATGCTTCCGGTACTTTTACAGGACTTGCTCCGGGAACTTATAACGTTATTGTAACAGATGCAAATGGTTGTACCAAAAATCTTTCTGTTACTGTGGCTTCAACGGTTTCACCGACAGCTTCTATACTAAGTCAGCAACCGGTAAGTTGTTTCGGTGGATTTAACGGATCCGTTATTATCGGAATCACCGGAGGGACTCCATCTTATACATTTTCATTATCGCCCGGACCAACGAATCAGGCATCTAATGTATTCAACAATTTGGCAGCAGGAAATTATGTTGCTACTGTAACAGATGCAAATGGTTGTATCGCAACAGTTCCGGTAGTATGTGTTCAACCTCCTCAGTTAACATATACAACAACTGTAACAAATGCGACTTGTGATGGCCTTTGTAACGGACAAATTCAAATTACTCCTGCAGGAGGTACGGCACCTTATGATTATTCGCATGACAATGGTTTGACTTTTACTCTTGCGAATCCAATTATCAATCTATGTGCTGGAAACGTGGATGTGGTAGTACGTGACTCTAAAGGATGTTTGACCAATTCAACGGTTGTCATCACTGATCCGGCACCTCTTTCAGCTACCTTTACTACTGTTGATCCTGTTTGTAATGGAAGTTGTGATGGGTCAATTACTGTAACTCCTTCCGGAGGTGTTCCAACTTATAACTATAGTTTGAATGGTGCTGCAAGTCAAACATCAAATACTATTTTGAATGTGTGCAGCGGAACTCAAGATGTAATCATTACGGATGCTAACGGATGTACTTTAGAAGTAAATCCGGTATTAGTAGATCCACCTGCAATTGAAATTGATATGGTATCGATGATCGAATCAAATTGTGGAAACAATGACGGAGAATTGATTATTTCTGCATCAGGACCAAATCCCGGATTTACTTATTCTGCGAATGGTGGCGCATCTCAGACAAACGGAACTTTTTCAAATCTTAATGCGGGTGCATACGATATTGTAGTAGTGGATGATTTGGGGTGTACAGCACATGAATTCTTTGGGGTAAATGACGTTCAAATGGACGGTGTTTTGATTTCACAGTCAGATCCACTTTGTTTTGGTTCTGCAGATGGAACGATAGAGGTTACCAATGTAAATGGAGCGATTCCGATTAATTTTGAGTTGGACATGTCAGGGTTTCTTCAAGGATCAGGATATTTCGGTAGTTTGGAAGCAGGAACTCACATTATCGTAATCACAGATGGAGGGAACTGTGTGTTTACTATTCCATTAACTCTGGATCAACCGGATCCGTTAACTTTTGATCCTGTTGTAACGGATGTTGCTTGCTATGGAGCTTCGACTGGTGAAATTGAATTCACTAATAATGCCGGAGGAACACCTGCCTATATGTTCAGTGCGGATGGTGGTACAAACTTCGTTTCCGGAACGACATTTACGAATCTTCCTGTTGGAACGTATGATTTAGCAGTTACCGATAATAACGGTTGTATGGGATTAGGAACTGCAGCCATTACTCAAACGCTTCCTATTGAGATTACAAATAATAAAGTTGATCTGACATGTTTCCAGAATAGTACCGGATTTATCCAATTGGGTGCAACAGGAGGGAATTCAGGATATCAGTATTCTATTGATAATGGAGCAACATTTGTTGCCACAAATTCATTCGTAAGTTTAACAGCTCAAGTTTACAATGTAGTTGTGATGGATCAGGAAGGTTGTCTTCAGGATACGACGATTACTTTGACAGAGCCGAATCTATTAGTGGCAGGTGCAACTTCAACAGACGTGCTATGTAACAATGCTTGTGACGGAACGATTACGGGAACAGGAGCTGGTGGAACCGTTAATTACATGTTTAGTGTGGATGGCGGAATTATCTTTAACGTAAGTGGTTTGTTTAACAACTTATGTGCCGGACCTTATGATTTGATCATAAATGATTTCAATAGCTGTTCAGATACAACAACTGCAACGATCAATTCACCTGTGGGAGTTAGTTTGACTGTTACATTAACGCCCTCTACTTGTGGAAACGCAAATGGTGAAATTGATATGAGTTTAGCGGGAGGAACAATGCCTTACAATTATAGTATTGATAACGGAACAACTTTCACTCTTACAAGCGTATTTACAGGCTTGCCGGCTGATGATTATCCGCTGGAAGCAGAAGATGCAAACGGATGTGGGGTTGACTCGATCGTGACGATTATAAATATGGCATCACCGGTTATTTCAGGTGTTTATGTCACTGAACCAACTTGTTTCAGTGTTTGTGATGCGCTTGCTACGGTGAGTGCAGCCGGAGGAACAGGAGCTTTGTCTTTTGAGATCAACGGAGTTATACAAACTGACAGTATTTTCAATGGTTTGTGTGCAGGAACTTATGATGTAGTAATTGCAGATGCAAATGCATGTACTGATACATTGAATGTGGTTATTAATCAACCGGATACATTAACATTTACTACAATAGCAACTAATCTGACATGTTTCCAAAACCAATCAGGAACAATTACTGTAACGGTTCAAGGTGGTACAGGTCCATTCAATTATTCATATGACGGAGGTACAACTTTTGGATTAGTAGATAATGCTCAGGTTCTTACAGCAGGTAATTACAACATTGTGGTTCGTGATGATCACAACTGTCAGGCTACCGGAGCAGAAGTACTTACTCAGCCAGTTTTGTTATCGGCTACATTGAATCTTACTGATCCAACTTGTTATACATTCTGTAATGGTTCTGCTGTTGCAAATGTAACGGGCGGAACGCTGAATTATACTTACAGCTGGAATGGTGTATCAGGAGTTTCTAATACGAATTCCAACCTTTGTGCCGGAAATTATACACTGGAAGTTACAGATGCAAACAACTGTTCTTTCGACACAACTTATGTGATCACAGATCCTGCAGAGTTTGTAATTGATTCGGTTGGTAATACAGATGCTACTTGTAATACATTCTGTGATGGTACTGCAACGATTCATGCTGTTGGAGCTGTTTCGTATAGTTTCGATAACGGAGGAACTTTCGGGCCTGCAAATACTTTAGGTTCTTTGTGTGCACAAGCTTATCAAGTTCAGGCAACAAATGCTGCAGGTTGTATAGCAATTAGTTCAGTTGCTATTCAGCAACCACTTCCGGTTCAATTGTTCACTTCAATGGATAGTTTGATGTGTACTGGAGATACGCTTCCTCTTTATGCAATTGCATTCGGAGGTACTGCACCATATACTTATACATGGAGTAATGGATTTGTGGGACAAACACAAGATGTGATCCAAACTGCACCGGGTGTTTACACTGTTTCTGTAGTGGATCAAAACAATTGTACAACAGCAGCACCAAGTTCTGTTAACTTGACAATTCTACCGGTTCTGGCTTTCAATTTGACAGGTGATACGTCAATTTGTAACGGGAGTAACATTGTTCTTCAGGTAAATGTGACCGGTGGTGCACCAGCATATTCCTATCAATGGAGTACTTCAGTGAATGATACTTTAAATCAGATCACAGTAAATCCGATAGCTCCAACACTTTATAGTGTTAGTGTATCAGATATTTGTGCGACGGTTGATACCAATGTTCAGGTTAATTTCTATGCGGTTCCGACTGCTCAGTTTGTTACCAATAATCAGGATGGATGTAGCCCTTTAAACGTTGCCTTCTCAAATGATTTGGCAATTACAAATCTTCAGAATTGTGTGTGGACATTCTCTGATGGTCAAACATTCAACGGTTGTGGAAGCTTGAATGCAGTATTTACTAATCCGGGTTGTTATGATGTTACTTTCACGGGGCAAACCACAGATGGTTGTCCGGTTACCGGAGTGTTTGCTTCTGCGGTATGTGTTTACGACAATCCTACAGCAAACTTTACTTACTCACCTCAGTTGCCAACTGAGTTAGACAATACAGTTCAGTTTACCAGTTTGTCTTACGGAGCAAATTCGTTTGACTGGACTTTTGGAAATAACTACGGAACTTCAACTGAGGAGAATCCTAATCATACATTCCACGGAGTTGATCCGGATGAGACTGTAAATGTTTGCTTGTTTGTTGTTTCAGAGCACGGATGTGCAGATTCAATTTGCAGACCAATCAAATTCTATGGAGACTTCCTGGTTTGGGTTCCAAATACCTTTACACCGGATGGAGATGAGTTTAACAACCAGTTTAAACCAATTTTCTCTAAAGACCGTATGATCGAGGATTACAATTTGATGATCTTCAATCGTTGGGGAGAATTGATCTTCGAATCTCATGATCCTGAATTCGGATGGGATGGAACTTATCATGAGGAATTTGTTCAGGATGGTGTTTATACCTGGACGATTGATGTGAAAGACGGATTGAAAAATAAGAGTCAGAAATACATTGGACACGTGAATAAGTTACAGTAGTCCGAATAAGTAATAAATTAAAGCCCCGACATTTTATCGTCGGGGCTTTTTTGTTACTCGTTACTTCTTCCTACTTTTTTCCAAGGCAAAAAAAGTAGGCAAAAATGCCTTTTCCAATTACAACCTTCGAGCAGTCTTCCTTTTAGGGCCGATCTACTGAAAGGCGGGATCAGGATCCCAAATGACAAGCACTTTCCTTGATCGGTATCCGAAAAGGAAGACTTTTACTTCGACACGAGATATTGGAGTATGCGGATGATTTTCAATTGAAAGCCAGGATTCATGGAGCTTGTAATTGATAAGAACTCTCAGCTGCTAATGATTTTTATACTGCAAGTAGATTTGTCTGTTTTTGAATCACTTTCCCTTCACTACAAAAGCCTTGTATTTGTTGGCGGCATGCTGACCTGAAATGATTGCACTGTTTTGGGTTTCTAATCCTTCAGACCAGCCTCCGGATAAATAGAGAGAAGGAGATTCGGCTAGTTGCTTGTGCAGAACTGCAAGCTGAGTAATAAAATCAGTTGTGATTAAAGGATGCCAAAAGGTGCTCACATGAAGCAGCTTTCCTGATTTTTGAAGTTGTTCAATTGCTTCCGGACTAGCCCAGCTTTTATAAATACCATCCAATCGTTTGGAGATCATGCTTAAGTTCATGGTGCTCGAAACTAATTGATTTGAATCATTTGTAATGATATTCAGGAAGGATGGTTTTTCATTGTTTACAAACGATGAATCTGTATGCAAAGCAATTTTTGCCTGAAAATAGGTGAGGTGCTTTAAACTTTGAATTGCTTCAGAAAGACTGGGTTCTGATTTTAAGATCTTTGCAGTTTGATCGGCATGGGTAGCGAAAATGACAAAGTCTACCAATTCGGTTTGTTCCATTCCATTGGTTGAATAAGTAACCAGCCATTTGTCTTTTGAACGAACCACTTTTGTTACCGGAGAACTGCATTTGATCGTAACCTGTTTGGGGTTCATCTTTTCACCAACCCGCTGGATCAATGTTCCCATGCCATCCGTCATCACTTTGAATTGATTGGAGGCTTTTGGTTTTCTGAAAGCAAATAATTTCACGATATCAACTGCTGAAGTGGTTTTGATTTCCGGAACTGTTGTTCCGAGTGATGCCGCAAGGAAAGGGTAGATGATCTCGTTTTTGTATGATTCGTCGAATTTCAGCCCTTTTACCCATGTTTCAATAGAGATTCCTTTCCAGTGATCCGGATGTTTGTACATTTCGTAAGCCTCTTTATTGAATCGTTTCAATTTCAATAGTTTTCCCAGCCTTTCACCGCGAAGTTTCATTCCCAATGGAGAAACCAATACCGGTTTTTGCTGCTTTTCCCGTTGGATGAGTAAACTGGCATCCACTGTTTCACTTTGGTACGGATTTGAACCGAGTGTTTTTTCAAGGAATGCAATGTAATCATCCCAAGGTCCTTCTATAAAATACTGAGGCCCGGCGTCTACATTCACCAATTGTCCTTCTTTGTTCCTGATTGACACGGTTTGTGCATTTCCGCCTAGCTTTTCTTCTTTTTCGAACAGCGTGATTTGTGCCGTAGGATCCAGTTCAGAAATGAAATGTGCTCCGGAAACTCCGGCCATTCCACCACCAATAATGGCAACTTTGGTTTGGGAAAATGAGACAAGGGATTGTGAAAGAAAGAATGCTGTAATAAGTAAACGGAAGGAAAAATGCATGAAGCAGGAGATTTTTTAATGTGGGACTAAGATAGTTTTATTAATTACGAATTACGAATTACGAATTACGAATTACGAATTTCGTCCCGATAGCTATCAGGATGTGAATCAGTGATTATTTGCTCTTTGGAAACAAAGGTTTAAAAGTCCAGTAGAAGTTTACCCGGATATTGGCGCGATATTGATTGAGTTGTTGTTGTGGAAAATAAATCGAATTCATCAGTTCGTCTGTTTTCCAATAAGATTGTTTTTCGAAGCGGTGACAAGCGCCGAGATTGACATCCATTCCGAAATTATGGGTGAAATTCATATTCATTCCCACTGAAATGCCGGCATCTGCAAAGTTTCCATTGAGATGAAAGATTTCATTTTCTTCCAGCGGGTAGTTGTCTTCTGTACGAATGGAATGTCCTCCGGCTTTTGAATAACCATTGAAGTACAAGCTGCTGTTATTCCACTTTTTGAATTCAATGAAGTGGTATTTCAGTTCCAAAGTAAGGTAAGTCCTGCGATCAGGCTGCGCATACTCATCGTAGTCACTTGCATCGCCATTTTTGGAAACCTCTCTTTCCAACTTGTGACTGTAATGTACGGCATCCAAAACAATAGAAAAACGCTTATGGAAACGGTACTCTGCTCCAAGAGAAACACTGCTGTACCAATTGTCTTCAATGGCAATTATCGACAATAGCTTGCCGCGTAAATAGAATTTGGCTGGAGAAAAATCCTGTGAAAGGGCTTGCTGATTCCATAGTCCAAAACTGCAAATGATTAAGATTGATTTGTGAAATAGGTTCATTTGTTTTGGGGTTAACGATTTTTCTATTTCTCAGAGTCGATTTCTTTTTGGTTCGTAATCTTCCCCAATTTACACTTAAAACTAAAGGATTTCATGTTTTGTTTGGCTTCTGTTTGCTCGTAAATAGTTCCTTCTTTCATGTTTGAAGTGTCGAAACGCCAGCTTGCAATGGGATCGTGGAAAGCGTCATCGGTGTCCGTTAAGAAGATCGTTACTTCATCGTTTTCTGACACCAGGAAACGAAATACCCGCGGTTTTTCAGGAAACGAAATGCCGTAGTTGTTTCCTTTGTGAATGTTTCCAACTTCCAGGTCGCCCATTTTAATGGAAAAATCCAGATCAGGAGCATCCGTTCCGAATAATTCATGATCCCAAGCTTGCCCGTTATTATCGAATGGTTTTACAATCAATGAATCCAATGAGCATTCAAAGATCTTAGTAAGCGGTTTGATAAACGTAAAAACGTCTGAACGGGTGTTTTGTTTGTAGGTTGTATTGAATCCATCTTTCCCGTAAAGGTCGGCAGAAATGGAAAGGCTCTGTTTTCCTTCCTTTAGTTTGAGTCCGGCATAGGGAATGAACACTATGTGGGTTGAAAGACTGGGTTTTGATTCGAAAAATAGTGGGTTATTACTTGATTTGATCTCTATGAAATCACCCTTTCCCAACGTTTTTTGATATCCGAATGCCGGTTTAACCTGGCTGGTATCTTGAAAAACACTTAGTTTGAATGAGAATTTAGCATTGGTTAATGCTTTGTTCAACATGCTGTCGGCCGGATATTTTTTTCGAAGCGCATTATAATCAAAGTCAGTAAGAATGCGAAAACCTTTCACACCATTTTCTACATAATCCATTTGGATCTTCACTTGCGGAATGATATTTTCTTTGTTTTGAGCGAATAGGGGATTGCCGGAAACTACAGTCAACAGGAATATTAAAAGGGTACTATTTTTCATTACTAACTTATTTACTGAATTGCAAATTGCGAATTGCGAATTGCGAATTGCGAATTGCGAATTGTTTTTTTACTTACTGTACTACTGCACCACCAATAATTGACGGAACACCGATTTATCCTGATTGTAACCCGTAATCCAATACGTTCCTTTTTTCCAGGAAGCAGTTACGAAATCTGTTTTTGTTCCGGGTTTTAAGCGTTGGTCTACCAGTCTTCCCATGGCATCACTTACTACGATGCGGTCTGCTGTGATTTTACTTTCTACTGTTACAAAACCAGTTGCCGGATTCGGGTAAAGAACGACGTCATTGTTTTTGTTCAGTTCGTCTAACGCCAGGTTGTATCCTTTGATTGCAATGGCGTATTCTCCCTTTTGGATGTTGGTGACATTGAACGTTCCCGTTTTGTCATTTACATTTCCAAAGTTCTTGGTGTAAGTTGGAAATTCAGTCCAATCTACAGAGCGATCGGGACGGTAAAGTAAAATCAAACTGTCTTCCGTTCCAGTGATCAATAAATGATCCAAGTAAGCATTTCCGCCGGTAAGTTGTCCGCTGTAGCGGAACGTTGCGTTTGCATTGAATCCTGCATTCCAGATTCCGTCAATTCGCCAATAACGTTGTGAAGAGATCAGTTTTCCGGATTCCCAATCAATAACAGGATCCGGAGCAGCCCAATTGTGTTCTACAACCACGAAAGCAGAATCAGTTACGCTTTGTACCTGCATTAACAAATTGGAATGAGCCAGATTTTTTACTCCGGTAGTTGTCACAGTTGTATAAGTTGCTGTAATAGCATGAGAAATCAATTCGTCTCTGTTCAAATAACCAACAGTTGGAATAAAAGGAACGGAAACGGTAACCGTATTGTTCATTCCGGATGAATGAATGGTTGTTTCAAAGGTGTTCCAGTTTTCATCACGCAAGGTTAAAGTCAACGGAATTTGATTGCTGTAATTGGTTCTTCCTACTAGTTTTTGCTTCAAATGAACAGTCACATCGTGCTGAACTCCATTTTGAACAATGGTCAATGAATCAATGGAAACATGTGGCCAGCCTCCCTGAAAGATCCAGTCAGCAAAGAAGTTATTGAGGTTGAATCCGGTAATTGCGCTCAGATCGTCGCGGTATTCAATGGCATCGATATCGGAGAATTTGTTTTGTTCCAAGAGGTCTTTTAGTCCGTCGAAGAAAAGTGTATCTCCCAAATAGGCTCTAAGCGTATGAATCATATCAGCACCTTTCAAATAGGTGGTGCTTCCGTAAGTATGCGCTTGTGGAACTCCTGAAAGCGGCCAATATCCGCCATCATCCATGTGGCAAGTACGCAACAACTCTTTGTGCTCGTTTCTCACAAGTGATTCATAAGCTGCTCTGTTGGTAAACTCTTCTTTGAAAACGTATTCGCAATAAGCGGCGCTTCCTTCGTTGATCCACATATCTTCGGCAGTTCTGCAGGTTACCAAGTTTCCCCACCAATGATGCGATAATTCATGTGCCATAGTGGATTGATAGGTTAAAGTTCCGTCGGCGATCACTTCCGGATAGGCAATATTCATGGCGTGCTCCATTGCTCCGGCAGTCATGGGAACGAGTACATAACCTACGCGATCCCAACGATACGGTCCGAATTTGTCTTCGAAAATATCGAATGCACTTTCCAGATTCACAAAAGAGGTTTTCATTTGAGTGGTATCTGAAGCGTGTGCTGCTAATTTTACCGGAATCGGATTGTTTTGATAGTTTGTAAATGAGCCATTAACAAAAACATAATTGGATACTGCAACTGAAATCAAGTAAGATGGAATGGTCTGAAAGACTTTCCAATGATGGGTTTCCGATAGGTTTGGATTAATAACGGTGGATTGAAAAACACCGCCACAAGCTGCATCGTGAGCCGGAAGTGTTGTTACAAACAGATCGTAAGTAGATCGTGTGGTGAAATTATCGAAACACGGAAACCAGGTTTTTCCGTAATTATGAGGAATGTCATCCAATGAAACTCCCACGTTGTAAGCATAAGCGGAATTAAAATAAAAACCACCGAATGTAGGATCCTGAACGGTTGTTCCATGATAGAAAACTTCAATGGAGGTTGAGTCTCCGATATTGAACGTTGCGCCCAGATTTACTTTAAATCCAAGTGGAGCAGGGGTGAATGAAAGTAAGTTTCCATTGGCATCGTGAACGCTGTCAACGGTTGGACCCATCAAGTCCAATTTGATTTCTGTAATGTTATTGACTTTTGGTTCGAATATAACCTGTGTATGTCCTTTTAAAATGAAGGTGCTGAAATCCTGCAAATCGAGGTGAACGTTGTAATGTTCAATCGAAATACTATCGCTTCGGGTATCGTATGGGAAGGAGGTTTGAGCGACAGCGGTATTGAATAAACCTGCGAAGAGGATTAAAAGGCTAAAGGAAAAACGTGCAGTAGAACGATTCATAGTTTTAGAAATAGAAAGTAAAGATAATGAATTGCGAATTGTTTTACGCTTTTGAATAGAAGTTAGGGTTGAGTACGAGCGTGACGCTCGCACCAGCAGGAGAGTTGCGAATTATGAATGTTTTTACACTTGTGAGAAGTATTTAGATTTTAAGATTTTAGGATGTAGGATTTTAGGACTTGATCTGAATACTTGATTTTGAGGATCAAAATCTAGCAAAAGCCAGTAAAATCGAGTGTTAAATCCTTAACCTTTTCATACAGTATCCATACAGTATCTATGCTCTATCCTCCCTTGATCTACGCTTGATGTATGAGGTAGGAAAAAAGCATCGTTTTTGAAGATGGATTTGAGTGTTTTTAATGAAGGAAGGATTTCTCGCTTTTGAGAAATGTAATTTAACTGGCACGAGTGTGACACTCGCGCCAGCGGATAAAGATTTGTTCGGAAGAATTTCGGTAACTTTGAGAGCAATTCGAAAGTTATATTAAAGGATCTCTCCGTTCATTTTATGGCACGTTTTATTTTTTTTGTATTCCTTATTTCAGCGGTTCTTTTACCTCAAGGGTTGATTGGTCAGGATGTTGCAGACTCGCTGCGATTGCAGATTGCGATTGCTTCTCCGCAGAAGAAGGGAGCATTGAATCTTGAGCTTGCGAATCATTTTTTGACAGAACATCCGGATTCTACGATTTATTATGCGAGGATCGGGATGGCTCTTGGAAAAAAGAGGAATGATCAGGTGATTGTGATTCGTTCTTATTCGATGATCGGTGAGGCTTATCAAAAAGAAAACAAAATTAAAATGGCGATTGCTTCTTACCTGAAAGGGTTGGAGCTGGCTGAAAAGCACGATGAAAAATCATTGGCAGGGACGATTTACAATGGAATTGGGGTTTGTTATTTCTACCAGAATGATCTGAAGAAGGCAGAAAAGTATATGAAGCAGGCTGCCGAGGCAAAGAAACAAGCGAATGATTATCAATACTATTCACTCATTGCAGCAAATCTGGCAGGTTTACAGATCATGAACCAATCTTTTGATGAATCGATCAAAACGCTCAAAGATGCAGAGAAAACTCTGCTGAAGAATCAACAGTTTGAGTACCTCGCTGCGGTATACAATTCACTTGGAGCAGCTTATCAAAGTACTCATTCGGATTCCTGTGTTTTTTATTTCGAGAAAAGTCTGGCATTCTCTGCAAAATATAAGGACTACCTTTCCATGATGAATACCTACCAGAATTTGGGGGATTATTATCTGGGACAGAAGAATTATTCCAAAGCGATTGACTACATGAAAATGGCCATTGCAACGAATGAACGAAGACCGGAAGACCAATACAAGCCTGCATTGTTTGAACGGATCAGCGGGTTGTATGATTCGATAGGAGACTTTAAAAGTGCTTATCGCTATAAAAAGCGGGAAACTGAAACACGGCAAAGGTTGTTTTCAGTAGCAAAGGAAAAGGAAATTGAAGAATTGGAAATCCGATACCAAAGCGAAAAGAAAGAAAAGGAAATTCAGCAGCATAAGCAAGAAATTGAAAAGCGAAAGAATCAGCAAAATGTACTTTTATTTGGTGCGATTTCCTTGTTTCTGATTGCCGGATTTAGTACGTATTTGTTTTTTCAACGGAAAAAAATTACACAACGATTCGAACAGGAAAAACTCCGCTTGTTTGAAAATATTTTTCATGAGATCCGCACACCGCTGACGTTGATCGATGGCCCAATTCAGGTTCTGAAGAAATCGTTAGATCCTGTTAATCAGGAGCAACTTGCACTGATGGAACGGAATTCAGAGAAGCTAATCCGTTTGGTGAATGAATTACTGGATGCTTCCAAATTGGGGAAGGGAAGTTTTCAACTTCACTATACCAGCGGGAATCTTCCCGATTTCATCGAACAACTCATTACGGGATTTTACGGTGAAGCTGAATCAAAAAATATTCGGATTACTCAGACAGCTATCCGCTCTGAAAAACACTATTCATTTCCGTCCAATGCTCTGGAAAAAATACTTTCGAATCTGATTGGAAATGCACTGAAATATTGTCCTGAGGGATCCGAAATTCAAATTGTTTCCCAGATAAATGAGCAAAACCTGATTGTACGGGTAAGCGATAACGGTCCGGGAATTCCTAAAAAGGATCAGAAAAAGGTGTTTCGCCGTTTTTTCAGGGGGAAACATACATCAGCAGTAACTGGTACCGGAATTGGATTGTCACTGGTGCACGAATTGGTAACACTTGTTCATGGAGCGATTGAGCTTGAGAGTCATGCTGGAGGTACATCATTCTGTGTGACCATTCCATTACAAGAGTTAAGGGAAAACAGAGTAATAAGTTTTGAAAAAGAAGGGATTCCAATTCTGTTATTAGCGGAAGATGATCCAGATATGGCTGCTTTCACTATTTCAGTGCTCCAAGAAAATTTCCAGATCCTGCATGCTAAAAATGGGAGGGAGGCTATGGATCTTATTCAGGAAAATTTACCTGATGTGGTTCTTTCGGATGTGATGATGCCGGAGAAAGATGGAATTGAATTATTGAAGGAAATCCGGTCAAATGAATTGACCAGCCACTTACCTGTAGTCTTGTTTTCTGCAAAAGCTTCTCTCGAAAGTCGTTTGGAGGGGCTTCAACACGGAGCTGACGGTTATGTATCTAAACCTTTTTCACCTGATGAATTGAAACTCGTCATCCGTAATTTGTTTACTACGATTCAACGAAACAAAGATGCTTATACCGATTCCATCCATTCGGAAAAAACTTTCGAAGAACGGGTTAAAAATGAAAACGCGTACGTCAATAAAATAATTGACCTGATTATAGCGCATATGGATGATCCGGATTATTCTGTGAACGAGCTTTCGAATGACCTTTCGGTTAGCAGAAGTCAATTGCATCGAAAACTAGCCGCATTAACCGGATTTTCAACCACCAGTTTTATCAGTATGATTCGCCTGGAAAAAGCGAAGGACTTGTTATTAACTCATGAGGGGAATATTACTGAGATTGCTTATAAATGCGGTTTCAACAGCCAATCGTATTTCACCAAATCATTCACTGAATATTTTGGTGAAAGTCCAAGTCAATTCATGAAAAAGCCCTGATTCATTGGGTTAATGCAACAATAATACATGATCTGGCAACATGATTACATGTCTTTTTGTTATCGACAACCTAAATTTGTAGTCATCAATAATATTAAATCAATCAATTTTATGGCAAAGTATCTTTTGTTATTTTTTGTTTCATTCTGGCAGTTCTTTTCCTATGCGAATGATGAGTGTATAAATGCAGTTACATTAACCCCGGCTGCGACTTGTAATTACACCACCGGGACATTTAGCGGAATGACTATTAGTAGTGCGGCTCCTTCTTGTGGTACGGGTTCTATTCAGGACGTTTGGTACACATTCACAGCAACAGACTCCACGATGAGTATTTTTCTTTCCGCTCAATCGGGATTGAATCATGGTTTTCAGATCATTCAGGGGAGCTGCAACGGAACGGTCCTTCAATGCGTCAATAACAACGGTAGTAGTTTGAGTGAAACTTATTTTAATAATAATTTCATTCCCGGACAAGTCTATTTCGTTCGTGTCTTCAATGCATCCGGATCGATTAGTACACTTACTTTCGGGATTTGTGTCCGCACTTATCCTGTTCCTGCGAATGATGTTTGCGCGAATGCAGTTACATTAACCCCTGGTTCGGTCTGCAACTATACAACCGGAACATTCAGCGGAGCTATGATGAACGGTGGAGTTCCAGCTTGTGGAACAGCTTCTCTTCAGGATGTGTGGTATAAATTTACAGCAACAGATTCCACGATGAGTGTTTTTCTTTCGGCAGAATCCGGATTGAATCACGGTTTTCAGGTTATTCAGGGGAGTTGTAACGGAGCGGTGGTTCAATGTGTCAATAACAACGGAAGTAGTATCAGTGAATCTTATTTCAACAACAATTTTATTCCCGGACAGGAATATTATGTTCGAGTGTTTAATGCTTCCGGTGGTTTGAGTACCCTTCCGTTTGAAATTTGTATCCGCACTTATCCTGTTCCTGCAAATGACGTTTGCGCGAATGCAGTTACATTAACCCCTGGTTCGGTCTGTAACTATACCATGGGAACATTCAGCGGAGCGATGATGAATGGTGGAAATCCGGCGTGCGGATCAGGTTCTCTTCAGGATGTATGGTACAAATTTACCGCAACAGATTCCACAATGAGCGTTTTTCTTTCGGCAGAATCTGGGTTGAATCACGGCTTTCAGGTTATTCAGGGAAGTTGTAATGGAACGGTGGTTCAATGTGTTAATAACAACGGCAGCAGTATCAGTGAATCTTATTTCAATAACAATTTTATTCCCGGACAAGAATATTATGTTCGTGTGTTCAATGCTTCCGGCGGTTTGAGTACCCTTCCGTTCGGGATTTGTATTCGTACTTATCCTGTTCCTGCGAATGATGCTTGCGCGAATGCAGTTACATTAATACCGAATGCTGTTTGTAACTATACCATGGGAACATTCAGCGGAGCGATGATGAATGGTGGAAATCCGGCATGCGGATCAGGTTCTCTTCAGGATGTTTGGTATAAATTTACTGCAACAGATTCTACGATGAGTGTTTTTCTTTCTGCAGAATCGGGTTTGAATCATGGTTTTCAGGTTATTCAAGGGAGTTGTAACGGAACGGTGATTCAATGTGTCAATAACAACGGCAGCAGTATCAGTGAATCTTATTTCAATAACAATTTCATTCCCGGACAAGAATATTATGTTCGAGTGTTTAATGCTTCCGGCGGTTTGAGCACACTTCCATTCGGGATTTGCATCCGTACTTTTCCCGTTCCTACAAACGATGTTTGTGCAAATGCAACTACATTAACACCAAACGCTGTTTGTAATTATACGATTGGAACATTTAGCGGAGCAATGATGAATGGGGGAGTTCCCGCTTGCGGTACAGGTTCTCTTCAGGATGTTTGGTATCAATTTACTGCAACAGATTCCACGATGAGTATTTCACTTTCTGCAGAATCTGGGTTGAATCATGGTTTTCAGATTATCCAGGGAAGCTGCAACGGAACGGTATTGCAATGTGTTAATAATAATGGAAGCAGTTTGAGCGAATCGTATTTCAACAATAATTTCATTCCCGGACAAGTTTATACTATTCGTGTATTTAATCCTTCCGGAGGTTTAAGTACGCTTTCATTCGGTATTTGTATCCGCACTTTTCCGGTTCAGCCAAATGATGTTTGTTCGAACGCTATTGAATTAACTCCGGCAAGTACATGTAATTATACAATTGGAACATTTAGCGGCGCTATGATGAATGGGGGAGTTCCTTCTTGTGGAATCTCAACTTCACAGGATGTGTGGTATAAATTTACGGCTACAGCTGCCAGTATGACTGTTCAACTCAATGCCGTTAGCGGTTTGAATCATGGTTTTCAGGTTTTTGAAGGAAGTTGCAATGGAACGGAGGTAATCTGCCGTAATCTAAACGGATCGGGACTTAGTGAATCATCCACTTTAACATTGCTTACCGTTGGACAAACCTATTTTATTCGGGTAATAAACAGTTCTTCAGCATTGAATACCGCTACTTTTGGGATTTGTTTAACCGGACCGCCTCCGGCATCTTGTACTCCTTCAATTGCAATCAGTGCTTCAACAGCTACATCCATTTGTCAGGGAGAAAGTGTTGTTTTTAATGCAATTCCAACACATGGTGGTACTGCTCCTTCTTATCAATGGAAGGTGAATGGAAGTAATGTGGGAACAAACAGTTCAAGCTATACAACTACAGCACTTGCAAACGGAAGTATTGTTTCCTGTGTGATGGTAAGTAATGCGTCTTGCGCATCACCAACAAATGCTACGAGTAACACCATTACTTTCACTGTTACTCCTTCAGCTACACCTACATTTACTGCAATTCCTGCAATTTGTTCCGGAGGTTCATTTACACTTCCAACGACTTCGAATAACGGAATCAGTGGTTCGTGGAGTCCGGCAATAGACAATGTATCAACGACAACGTATACGTTTACGCCTAATGGAGGGCAATGTGCATTTACAACAACGATGACCGTAAACGTAACGAATGCCGTAACACCAACCTTTACACCTATTGCTGCAATTTGTTCCGGAGGTTCATTTACGCTTCCGGTAACTTCGAATAATGGAATCAATGGAGTCTGGAGTCCTGCTATTAACAATACAGCAACTACGACTTATACGTTTACGCCAAATGGAGGACAATGTGCTTTGGCTACGACTTTAACGGTAACTGTAAACAGTACTTCTACAACACCAACTTTTACTCAAATTCCGGATATCTGTTCAGGAGAATCATTCACGCTTCCGGCAACTTCGAATAATGGAATCAATGGAGTCTGGAGTCCTGCTATTAACAATACGGCAACTACGACTTATACGTTTACACCAAATGCAGGACAATGTGCTTCAACGACCACTATGACGGTTATTGTAAACAGTACTTCTGTAACTCCTTCATTTACTCCGATCCCTGATATTTGTTCAGGAGGCTCATTCACTTTACCAAGCAGTTCTACTAATGGAATCAGTGGTGTGTGGAGTCCGGCGATCAATAACACAGCCACAACCACTTATACATTTACTCCAAATGGGGGACAATGTGCTTCAACGGTAACCATGACAGTAACGGTGAATAATAACGTCACGCCACTATTTACAGCAATTCCGGCAATTTGTTCGGGAGAGTCATTCACACTTCCAACGCTATCTACTAACGGAATCAGTGGTAGCTGGAGTCCGGCAATCAATAACACAGCTACAACAACGTATACATTTACTCCGTCATCCGGACAATGTGTTCAGACGACGACACTAACAGTTGTAGTCAATTCCGTAAATACGGGCGTAACGACTCAAAGTAATACGATTACTGCAAACGCAACGGGGGTGACATATCACTGGATCAATTGTGCCACGAATCAGCCTATAAACGGCGCAACGAATGTGTCTTTCACTCCAACTCAAAATGGTTCTTATGCAGTGATTGTTACTCAAAACGGATGTTCTGATACTTCCAACTGTGTTGCAATAACAACAGTTGGTTTGGAAACGCTTGTACAAAACGGATGGAAAGTCTATCCAAATCCGGTAAACGACCAATTGTTTATTGAAGTGGATGAAGCAAGTGAGGCAGTAATTGTTGAACTGACAGGAAAAGAAATTCACTCTGCAACCTTGACGACAGGAACTACTGTTTTGGATGTAAGTTCACTAACTCCCGGAGTGTATTTTATCCGATCGGAGTCCGGAGTGAATGTGAAATTTGTAAAGAACTAGGTCTTGATATGTGAAGGATCAGGAGATTCTTCGCTAACTTTCAGGTGACCCTCACGTCAATTTGTGGGAATTAAAAAAAGATATTATTTTAGCGCTTCAAACTAAAAACTGATTACTATGAAAGTAAATGTTGAACAACCCTATACATTGGCTGAGTTAAAAACGAAACTGGAAGCAGCATTTCCTGAATACAAAGTTAAATTCAGAGGGCCAAAGATTTTGGTGATTTCTCAAGGAAACGTTGCAGGAGCAATGATTGTTGGTGAGAAACCGAAATTTGCAAGAGTGCAGGAAGGATTCCCGACAATGGGTGGACAAATGTTATTTATGCTATCAGTTCTACTTTTAGGTGTTTTAATTCCTTTTATCGTTTTCTTAACTGCATTTAAGCCTAAACAAGTGAAAGTGCGTGACGCTGTTGCAAATTTCATCCGTAATGAATACGGTACAGGGGCAGTCCCAACTAAAAAAGAAGAGTTAGCTACAGCAGATTTGCTTGACGCTTAAGATCTGATGATCATAAACAATATGAAAGGATTTGCTGCGGCGGATCCTTTTTTGTTTTTCTAAAACAACTTCATTTGTCCGCTGGTATCCGGAATCGTGAATAAATCTGTTCTAAGTCTTGGAAACGGAGTTCCCGGAAGAAAACGTTTTCTTGCAAGCTGTACTTGTCGTTGAATATTCAGCGCATAAACACCTTCTCCTCTCATACGTGTTCCGGGACGACTATCGCTTAGTTTTCCTCCATGCATTTCCCTGATCTGATTCAGTACTTTTTCTGCACGATCGGGATAATTTTTGGTGACCCAATCCGTGAAAATTTCTCCGTTCGGACCATTGAGTCGCACAATTTGATGATACATACTGGAAGCTCCGCGTTTGGAAACAGCTTCTGCAATCGAGAAAATCTCATCATCATTCAAAGCAGGGATAATTGGAGCCATCAGTACATTTACCGGAATTCCATGTTGGACCAGCAGTTCAATTGCCGCTAGTTTTTTGTGACTGGTTGCAGTTCGTGGTTCCAGTTTTCTGCGTAAGTCTTCCTTCAAGCTGGTCAAACTGATATTTACTGCAACTAAATTCAGTTTTGCCAATTCTTCCAGAATATCAATATCTCTGGTGATCAACGCATTTTTGGTAATGATTCCAACCGGATGCCGGTATTTCAGCATGATTTCCAGCAAACTTCGCGTGATTTTGTATTCCCGTTCACAGGGTTGATAACAGTCTGTATTTCCCGAAATTGAAATGGTTTGAACTTTCCAGGATTTCTTATTCAAGGCTTCTTCCAGTAATTCGGGAGCGTTTTTCTTAACAAGAATCACCCGTTCGAAATCAGTTCCGGCACTGTAACCCCAATATTCATGGGTTGGTCTGGCATAGCAATAGGTGCAACCATGTTCACAGCCTTGGTACGGATTTAGCGAATAGTACATTCCCACATCCGAACTCGTCAACTTGTTTACGATGGTTTTGGGATGAACTTCAATGAACTTGGTTTTTAAATCCGGTTCTTCCAAAGGATCAATATCATCAAAATCATCTCCTTTCTCGTGTGAAAAGAACCTGTTTTGCGGATTTATCTGAGCTCCACGGCCGTTTTTATAGATTAAATTATCTGACATTGCTTTAACGGGATGAGGTTAAAGCAAAGGTATGATTATTATTTCGTTTTTATTTGATTAAATAATAATCTTTTAAGATTCGATTTGCGCGAGCAAGATGCTCGCGCTAGCTTATTATTTAATCTTTTTGGTCTGGCTTCCAGGAAGCTGCCAGTTGATCCAGTGCTCCGGCTTTCTTAGCTATTCCAATCGTGTTGGGAAAGTCTTTGTAATGAACGATTCCGGATTCTCCAAAGCGGATGAGTGCGATTGACGATTGGATGTGAAATACACCGCCCGCTTTAACTGATCTGCCTTTTGTGAAGTATTCTACCGTTGTGACTTCGTTGCTGTGGTAACTTTTAGTCATAATTTCCTCGATATGAATCAGTTTTGAGAGAGGATTTGAAGCGATGCTTTCGAAGTGCTTTTTGATTTCCGCTAATCCTTTGAGGATGGTTCCATCATTTATCCCAAAAGGGATTTCGAAAATGGCATTTTCTTCAAAATAGCTTACGAACTTAATATAGTCGCTGTTTTGAAGTGCTTCAGCAAGCTCTGTAATAATCTGATTTTTTTTGATCTCTGTCATGTTTTGTAATTAAGAACCGGTTTATTCTCTAATGTACGAAATGGAGTAGTATGGAAACGTTAAAAGATGTGTTGATATCCACCTTTTTTCCGCCGCGACGGACCAAAAAGGTGGAGCCAAATCCCGATAGCTATCGGAACCAAGCGTGGTAAACCGAACAACCTGTTAGCAGGTCATGACAGTTGCCCGATCTCGTTTACAAATGCGCCGAACGAAGATTCAATTAAGCTGATTTAATTTGGTATTCATCAATCAGTTTCAGATATGTAACAGCTACAATTAAACTTGGGCTGCCTATAAAAATGAGTTTTCCCGGTTTTTGTTTGAGTGCAGGACATATGGCTTTCCAGAGAACTTTGTTATTTTTACTAACTTGAAGAAAATGATTAAACCAGGTGCATGTTCCTATTAACAAGATTCCATCAATTCATTTTTTGTTTTTTACTTCTCCAGTCATTTCACGGGCATGCTCAGAACCAGGAGATTGATTCTTTGAAAGTTCTGCTGTCAGACTCGAAAATTCACGATACAACCCGTTTAGGAATCATCAGTTCCATTCTTGGATATACCAGATCCGGTGATTCGATCAGTGTGTATTACAATGCAATTGTTGGGAAAATCGTTTTTCGGAATCTAAAGAAAAAGAATTTAAATGCTGATTTGAAGAAGACCTATTCTTTGTATGCCGCTTATTGGTATTGCGATAAAGCCACGGAACTATTCTCAGCAAAAAACGGTCAGCAGGTTCTCCATTATTACGAGAAGGCTATTAGTTTGTTCAAGCGCCTAGGAATGGAGGAGGAGCGCTGGATTACCGTAACAAACAAAGGGAATATTCTGAGAAAAATGAATGCGCATGAAGATGCCATTACCTGTTATTTTCAGGCTTTAAAGCATCAGGAACTTACCGGAGATGTCCTTGGAGTTGCAGCAACAAACTCTTCGATCGGGCAGGTATATGACGATCAGGGCAATTTTTCGAAGGCAATAAATTATTATAAAAAAGCACTGATTACTTATCGCTCAATCAAAGAGAAAACCCGTCAGGATTTGTTTGAAATGGCTGTAATCTTGCATAACATCGGTTTCGCCTATTATAACAAGGGAAATTTGGAAGAAGCCAAGAATTATTATTTCCGGTCTTTGAAAATTGCAAAGGAAAACGACTTTTCCGATCATTTGGCTTTTGATGCGAACAAGATTGGAGATATTTACCTCGATCAGAAAAACTATGATGAAGCGCTAAAGCTGTTTGAAGAGGGATTGCTCTATGCGAAAGAAGACCGTTCCACCACGAGTTTGTTACTCAGCATGGGAGAGTTATATCTGCAAAAAGGAATGTTGGGAAAATCAGAGTTTTATTCCCGAAAAGGACTTGAAAGAGCTTTGAAATCACATGATTCAGGAATGCTGCAAAGGAGTTACGACAATTTGTATCAACTCTATAAAGTGATGAGGAAGCCGGATCAGGCTTTGAACATGTTTGAATTATATATTCGGGAGAAAGAAGCCTTCAACGAAGAAGAATCGAAAAATATTCTGGTTCAGCAGGAACTGAAATACACCTATGAGAAAAAGGAATTACTGACCAAAATCGGGCAGGAAAAAAAGATTGCGGCCTTGAAGCTGATCAATGAACAGAAGGCGGCGCGTAAAGACAAAATGCTTTATCTTTTGATTGCTACTGCTTTGGCATTACTCATTGGTTGTTTGGGGGTCTATTATTATTTCAGACAAAAGAATATCCGGAACATGCATAAAAACAATGAACTCAAACAAAAGCTCTTACTCACACAAATGAATCCGCATTTTATTTTTAATTCGGTGGATAATATCCAAAGTTTGATCTATAACAAACAGGAGAAAGACGCAATCAATTACCTGACAAAATTCTCTAAACTTACCCGTCAAATTCTGGAGTATTCGAGTGAGAACTACATTCTGCTAACTGAGGAGATTGCGATGCTGGAGAATTACCTTACCATTCAAAAACTGCTTTATAACAGCAATTTTACCTACGGGATTGAATGGGATGAAAATACCGATCCGGAATCCATCCTTGTACCGCCGATGCTGACACAGCCCTTTATAGAGAATGCAATCAAACACGGCCTGAAAAATAAGCAGGAAGGAGGGGTGATTCATATCCGTTACACTACTTTAAACAACCAACTTTGGTT
This sequence comes from Flavobacteriales bacterium UBA7666, assembly GCA_002483265.1. Classification (GTDB taxonomy): domain Bacteria; phylum Bacteroidota; class Bacteroidia; order Flavobacteriales_D; family Crocinitomicaceae; genus Fluviicola. Next base: position 58,358 of record DLHO01000012.1, read on the forward strand.
TGAAGTCACAGACAACGGCTCGGGACTGGTTGGCGAACATAAAACTCAGAAGTCATTATCGACTCAAATTACGAAGGAACGGCTGGAACGAATTACAGAAAAAAAAGATGTGGTAATCCACATGCAGAATATTACAGATGCTTCAGATAACATTCTGGGAGTGAAGACCCGTTTCGAAATCCCCTTCGTTTACAACCATTAACCATGATTAGAGCCATTATAATTGAAGATATTGATACGATCCGGCAGAAAAATTGTGCGGTCATAAAGGAACATTGCCCGAATGTAGCAATCATTGCTGAAGCAGATAGTGTGAAAACCGGTCAGGAAGCCATCCGGAAATATTTACCTGATTTGGTTTTCTTAGATGTAGAAATGGCAGATGGAACAGGTTTCGACTTGCTTCAGGGGCTGATGCCGATCCATTTCAAAGTCATTTTTATCACGGCTCATCAGGAATTTGCAATCAAAGCTTTCCGTTTCAGTGCAATCGATTTTTTGTTGAAACCAATTGATCCCGATGACCTCGTGGAAGCTGTGAGGAAAGCAGCCGAAAACATGAGCAAAGATCTGTTGGAAATGCAGTTCAATGCCTTGTTTTCTAATATGGAACGATCGAAAAGCAACCAGAAACTCATTTTAAAAACTGCCGAAAGAATCTATTCTGTCAACGTACAGGATATTATACGCTGTGAATCGGAGAAAAACTATTCAACTTTTTACCTGCTGAACGGACAACAATTGCTGGTATCGACTACCTTAAAAGAATATGAAACGATGCTGGTCCCCATGGGCTTTTTCAGAAGTCATCAATCGCACCTGATCAACATGCTTTATTTCGATCATTACCTGAAAGGAGATAATAACACGATTGTAATGAAAGATAAAACAGCTATTCCGCTTGCAATCCGCAAAAAAGAAGAATTTTTAAGCCTGCTTAAAACGCTCTGAGAAGCTTCTGAAACAAATTTCCTTGATTTATCAACGAACTTCCTCACAATGACTGCGGATATTCATTTCTGAAAATCGTGCCCGTAATCTCCTTTATTTTTGTCGAAAAATCAGACTTTGGAACTGATCAAATCATTCATTCAAATCACAAAAATGAAAAAAATAAGTTTAAGCCTTTTATTTATCGGTGTGTTCCTACAGCTCCATTCGCAAAGACTTTCGGGCATGTTAGAGAATGGAGTTAACAAAAAGGCGTTCAGTAAAGCTTTAGATAATATCGCAGAAAAGCCCAACCGTTCATTTTATAAAATCGGCAATATCGATTATATTGGAACAGACATTGGGAGTGACGGCTTTGAAGCTTATGATAATAATATTTACGCTGATGTAGAGAAAAACGGAGATGATTTGACTGTCATTCTTTACAAAGGGAATTCATCTTCAAAAGATTTTCGATTTTGTAAATACTATCATGGACATGATGAGGAAAATATGAAAAATACGCACTTCCGAAAGCTGGATGGTGATGTGTATGCTTTAGTTACAGATCTTGACAGATTAAGCGATCAAAATGATTTCATCCTTTATTCTGAAGCGAAAGGACTTTATTTCCATTTGTTATATTATGATACTCAAGAAGGGACAAAAAGAGGAGGAGGTTTTTATAAAAAAACGAAAGGCGAGAAAATTGCTTCTGCTGATTTGGAAGAAGAAAAAAAGGACTTTGAAAGTTATATCGACACGTATGAAAAAGCGGTGGCAGCATACCAAAATAAGCAAAAGCAATTAGCAATTAAAACCATCATGGATAAGCCGGATGAAGGTATTGGATCCGACTTTCAGAAGAAAAATATAGGGAAAGTATTATTCGGGAACAAAGTAAGCGAAGAAAACAAATTCATGGCAGCATCCTACAAATCAAAGTTTACACTGGATGAAAAAATCAGCTGCAGTTTTTTCCTGGATAAAGGACTAGCCAAATATATAGACACAAGCTCAACAGTTATCAAAGAAAATTTGAGTGAAAACGGGGAGAGCAAGTTTCGGATAAAAGTCACGATTGACGGTACAAAATCAGGAAACAATACCATTTACATTAAAAATGTTTCTGCCAAATCTAAAACGAGTGGTGTTTTTGATTTGGTATTGCGAAACGCGACTATGGGAAATAATTACTGGTTACAGTCCCTGTTTCCTGAAAAGATTGAAGATAAAGAGCATGTAGTGAAAGTTGAAGTGATGTTGGAGGGCGATTTAAATACGGTAATTGCTTCGGGGACATATACCTATATTCCAAAAAAAGCAGCCAAGGTACCCAATGGATTTGCGTGTAATCCTGCAGCAGAAATTAAGAATGCTTCTATTTTGGCCTTAAAACCACGGTTAAAAGAAATAGCTGCTTTTGGTATCGCACTCTACAATAAAAGAGAAGTTCGCAATTATTCCTTTGTTAACTTAACCATTGTGAGTGAATGGAATACTTCGGTTGATGAATACGGTTTCACTAGCACCTTTTTGTATGTCACGCTTCATTGCAAAGACTCAAAAGGAAACTCCTTTTTGTTTACAGATAAATTTAATAGCAACGATAAATCAGATATGGGGTATTTTGATGCCTTATCAGATAGGAATTTCAATGTAAACTTTTGTGACCAATAACCCGCGTGAGTAAAAGATCTGTTGATTTTTAAAGAATGATAAGCAGAAAGAGAATGAGGATTAGAAAATCATTCTTTTTCTGCTTTTGACTATTTCGGATGATAGTAAAGCGTTACTGCTCCGCACTCAAAAGTCTTTGTCTTGATGAGTTCCAGATCCATTTTATCAGAAGTATTTTTAAATAGGGGAAGACCCTTACCAGCGATAACCGGATGAACCATAATTTGGTATTCATCGATCAGTTTCAAATTTGTAGCAGCTACAATTAAACTTGGGCTGCCGATAAAAATAGGTTTTCCCTGTTTTTGTTTGAGTATTGAAATTTCTTCTTCCAAACTGCGTGTTGCCAATCGGGAGTTTTTCCATGAAAGGTGATCCAGTGTATGCGAAAAAACAACTTTTGAAATGTTGTCAATTAGAACAGCGAATTCATCTTCTGTTTTGTTTCCACTAGGATTTTGAACTAATATGGGCCAATAACTTTCCATCAATTGGTAAGTCGTTCGTCCATAGACCAAATCACCTGTTTCCTTTAGCAGGTCGTTGTAATGCTGAGTGGTCTCGTCGTCCGGGATTACAAGCGTGTGATCACAAAATCCGTCGAGGGTCATATTGATTGCTGCGATAGTTTTTCTCATGACTTTTTATTTGAATCCTACTTTATCATATGCTAACGATATTCAAGGAGCGATTATATAATACCTCTATCTCATCTGCTTATAATCAGTTTTTTGGAAGAAATCGTGTTGTCAGTCTGAATTACCACCAGATAAGTTCCGTTCTTTAATTCTGAAGTACTGATCTTGTTTGTTGCATTCAGGTGTCCGGAGATGATTTCTTTTCCGCACAGGTCTATAATCTGGTATGCCGCATTCGGGATACTGTTTTCAATAGTAATCTGATCTGCAGCCGGATTTGGATAAAGTTTCACCGTCTGTTCCGAGTAATCGTTCACCCCCAGATTCAGATCAGAAAGTCCCAGTTTCCAGATTCCATTTCCTATTGTTCCTGCAAATAAGGTATCCCCCTGTATTTCTATTGTCCGGACATCCAGGTTTATTAATCCCTGATTCATAGGAACCCAGTTTTGTCCAAAATCATGCGTTCCGAAAACACCATCGGGAGTAGCAATATACAATTCGGAACCACGGTTTACGAAGTCATAAATGTAACGATGTTGATTGGAAGGTAAGCCATTATTTGCGTGAGACCAAGTATTTCCATTGTCAAAACTGACATACATTCCACTGGCCATATTGATGAATAATGCACCATCGCAGGAAGCAAAACCGTAAGGTTCTGTATAGGGAAGACCATTCGTGCTGGACTGAGCCCAATTTTGATTGTTAATCAATTGGATCACCTGACCATTCGAACAAGCAGCTGCATAAGGTATTGAATTGTATACTATAAAGTCATTAAAAGCATTACAAAATGAAGAAGGTAGGTTAATATTTGTCCAGTTTGCTCCCAGATTATTCGTATATGCCATTTTCTCATTCTCACGTGCGTAGAGTTTACCATTTTCAAAATAGATCTGGTAAGGATCATCTTCCGCAAACGGAACAGGACTTACCAGATTACTCCAGCTTGCACCATTATTCGGGCTAAAAAGGATAAAAGGGTTATCGTATGGGGAAGAAGTAGTATTGTATTCGACTGAAAGAAAGACAGAATCATGGCTGGAAGTCAAATGAGAAAAGAAATCCTTGGTGACTGTTGGTGAAATGTCATTCCAGTTTCCATTTGACTGATATTTATATACCTTGTTATTATCATCTGAAATCAATTGACTGGTTGTTGCCGTCATAGAGTTGATAAATGAGCAGATCATCCCGGGTTGATCGTTGATCCATTGTCCGTTTTGGAGATAAAACACTCCTTTTGAATGAGTTCCACAGAGAAGCATATTTCCATAGTTTGAAACTACGTTTACATTTAAATCCGTCAACCCTGTATTGAATGAATTCCAGCTGACCCCGTTATTCAGAGATCGGATAATGCCATTACTTGCTGTAGCTAAGTAAATCACCTGATTATTTATTTCCAGAGAGGTAATATTTGAAGGAGAAGTATAAATCGTACTCCAGCTTGTTCCGTCATTGACGCTTCGGTATAAGGTATTGGCGATTACCGTATAGAGGGTGTCATTAAATGCTTCAATCAGTGTGACCATTTCCAAAGGAAGTCCGGTATTTACGCTGGACCATTGAGTGAGTTGACCAGTGTTTCGGTATACTCCTTTTTTTGTTCCGCAAAAAATATAATTCTCCGATACTTCGATGTCAGTTACTATGTACAAATAAAGTGGCTGCCCGGAGAACGGGTCCCAAACTATATCGGAAGGTAATCCGCTGTTATATGTACTCCAGGAAGTTCCATCAAAACTGTATTTATAAAATCCCGCATATTGACTTGCCACGTAAAGGCAGGAATCAGAATGTGCCAATGCTCTTGCTGAGCCAGCGGATATTTCCGCAGGAGGATTATTTGGCTGAGTTAAATCAATTCGTTTGATACCATTGTCATCACTGACATACAATTCATTTCCCTTTTTGGTGTAGCAGTCAAAACCAGATGGATTATTCAATACCCAGTTAGCTGCAACTTGATTTTTGGAAAAGTATCCGCAATCGGTAGAAGTGATTACCAATGAGTCGTGCTCAACGATAGCTAGAACATTGATATTGCCGTATGGACCATTTGTGGGGGACCATTGAGAATAACATGGATTGAATTGTATCAATACCAGAATCGTCAAAATGAAGGAGAATTTCATAGGGCAGAGTGATTTAAGTTTTCAATGATACCAATAAATGTAGGGAAAAGATGTGGAAATCGAAAATGGTTGGATTTAGTTAGATCACATTTTAGTTAACAAAACACAAGAATCGATTCTGAACCCCGGATTTTTTGCTAAATTTGTCTTGTTACAACTGGGGTCGACATTGGATTTGACAGCGATCGAGATTTCGGTGGGAAGCATGCAGAGCGTTGCAGTGAAGCTCTTAAATATCTTGCTGCGAACCATAATTGACAATACGTCATACGCACTTGCTGCTTAATTTACTAGGTAAATAAGGCTTAATCCAGTGGAAGTTTAGTACACGGACAAGTTTCTCCTCTGCACGATTCTGATTTTCGATCAGCAGGCCAAGGGGAATCATTTTAGAAAATCTGGCACTGAGCGAGCTTCGCGCAAGGTGTGAGATCACAGAAGCTAAGGTTGGATCTTGGGTGTTTTTGTCCGAATTCGACTCGAAAACTAATCAAAAAATAAGCATGTAGAAGACATTCGGAACCATTGTTTGGACGAGGGTTCGAACCCCTCCGACTCCACAAAAAGAAAAAGCATTACGAGAGTGATGCTTTTTCTTTTTGTCCCTCTTTGCTCACACTTCACACTCACACTGGGTTGTAGCTTTTTCTTTTTGCAGCGCGAGAGCGGAGAGTGAGAGAAGAGTGTGGGATTGCGGTTCGAAGCTTAAAACAACCTGCTGTCATGTTGTTCCGATAGTTATCGGAATTTCGCCTGTGTTCTCGATACGCTCCGCACTCGAACTGACAGGCGAGAGTATCTAGTCAAAAGAAAAATTACACTTCATTTGAAACCCTTGCAAACTTATTTCTATATTCAATTGGAGTAAGCCCCGTAATCTTTTTGAACATGTCTCTGAATGCTTTTGTGTCAGTATAACCTACATCAAACATAATTTCTGTTACATTCTTTCTTGATGCTTCAAAAAAGTTTTTGGCAGCTTCGATTCTTACTCGTTGGATATATTCGATGGATGTATTATTCGTAGCTTCTTTAAATCTTCTTTCAAAAGTTCTGCGACCTGTATTAATTAAAGTTGCCAATGTTTCTATTGTTATCTTATCACAATAGTTTTTTTCAATATAATCCTGTACTTTTTGAATTTCAGGATCACCGTGATTTCTTTGCCCCCTGAATATGGCGAATTGGGATTGACTATCTCTCCCAATATCTAATGCAAAATATTTTGAAATCATTACTGCTGTTTCTCTGTCAGCAAACTTTTCAACCAGGTATAATATTAAGTTCCATAAACTGCTTGCTCCGCCGCTACTGTAAATGTTTTCATGTTCTGTTATTATGGCCCCGTCTTCGACTTCCACATCCGGGTATCTTTCTTTAAATTCATTAATATGTGCCCAATGTGTAGAGCATTTCTTACCATTGAGTAAACCTGTTTCAGCTAAAAGAAAAGCACCGACACATAAACTGGCAAGACTTGCACCTTCCTCATATAACTTTTTAATGTAAGGTATCGCTTCTGCATTAGCTTGTATTCCTCTTAGGGTATCGCCAAATGTAGGAGGTATGATTAGTAAGTCCGTTTCAGTCACATCTTTGAGCAGCCTGTTTGTTTTGATCGTGTATTCCCCATTATTTGCAGGCACATATTCATTTAAGCCAACATATTCTACCTCAAAGACGGGCTCTTTACCAAATGTTGTCAAAAATTCATTGGCAGTATGAAAAGTTCTAAATGGTGGTGTAACCGCTTCGATTACCCCATATTCAGGTACAAATACTGAAATTCGCATAGCAACAAAAATTTTGAGCTGAAAGATAAAAATGTTTTGTCATAATCTACCCCTAAAGTTGTCATTTTTACAATAGACATCATTTTATATCCCAGTGTACTTTTGAATTATGAAACTTTAAAAAAAATAACAATGACACAAGTAACAAGAATTACGGTAGAAGCAGCAGTAAATGCTCCTATAGAAAAAGTTTGGAAAACCTGGAATACTCCGGATGACATTATTCAATGGAACAGCGCTGATCCAAGCTGGCATACTCCAAGTAGTGAAAACGACTTGAGAATAGGTGGTAAATTCAAGCATCGAATGGAAGCTAAAGACGGCAGTTTCGGTTTTGACTTTGAAGGTATTTATGACGAGGTGGAACTACATCAGGAAATTACTTACACAATGAGTGACGGAAGAAAGTCTACTACATTGTTTACAGAGCAAAATGGGGAAACCAAAATAGCAACCACATTTGACCCTGAAACAGAAAATGATCCTGAATTTCAAAAACAAGGATGGCAAGCGATCCTGAACAACTTTGTGAAATATGTTGAATCAAAGGAATTATTAAACCAATAAAATTTAATGCGATGAAAAAGTTTAAACTGATTTTTTGGGTGGCAACTGCCATCATCATCCTTATGGAAGGTGTTATGCCACTCAGCACCATAATTTTAGCCCCCGAGTATGTAAATGCGGGTACAAAACCCTTAGGTTATCCTGATTATTTTGCCTACACCCTTATTATCTGTAAAGTACTTGGAGTGTTGGCTATTTCTTATTCTAAAACTCCGGACAAGTTAAAGGAATGGGCGTATGCAGGACTTACCTTTAATTTAATCTTTGCATTCATTAGTCATGCCTGTGTAGACAAAAATATTGGGTTCATGATCATGCCGCTTGTGGTGCTGGGAATTCTGGCAGTTTCCTACATTTATAACAATAAAATTCAGAATTATGCTCAAAATCAGTTATCAGTTAATTGATGAGTATCACCAAGGATAATTTAGAGAATATAACCAACAACTTTATTTTATATGGATGAGCATATTAATAAGGTGACGAATGCGATTTTCATCACATTTTCCGGGAATTGTATAAAAGCACTCAAATTCTACCAATCTTGCTTTGGTGGTACCCTACAATTTGAAACTTTTGGAAAAGAATTATTACAGGGCTACACAGAAACACCTGTTATTAGTGGATCGCTTGTTTCCGACAGAATAATTATTCACGGCTCGGATCTGGTGCACGAAGAAGGAAGAAAAATCGGGAATTATATGTCTATTTTTCTACACTGTAAAACAAGTTATGATAGAAAAATGCTTATTGAAAAACTGGAAGCTAATAAAAAGAATCTTTTCAATGGGAATGATAAGGACCTAAAATTAATTGAGATAACTGATGCTTTTGATGTGAGGTGGCTATTGGGTGTTTAGTCAATTCAGAATAAAATGATTGCTTCGACTTTTATACCGCTTGTTTAACAACGAAATTAGAAAAGAGCCATTCCTTAACTGGGATGGCTTTTTTACTTCGTTATGGTCTTAGTGATTCAGCAATTTTCCGGAGTTGCAGAAGATATCTGAGCCCTATCAATCATTTAATCTGACTGGTAAATCAATAACTACTCCGGATTAAATAGATTCATCAACCAAGTAAGGAATAATCTCGTTCTTCAAAACAATTGAATATTAATCACAAAAACAATCACCATGAAAAAAGTTCTATCTATTATTTTCGCATGTGGATTCCTTTCCATTGCACATTCACAAATTGTTCCTATTCCCGATCCTAACTTTAAAAACTATCTATTGAATCATCCCGGAATCAATACGAATTCCGATAATGACATTCAGGTATCGGAAGCGCTGGGTTTTACGGATAGTATCATGTGTGCGGGAATGCAAATCTATGATTTAGCCGGCATTGAAGCGTTTGAAAACATCGTGTTTTTGTCGTGCGTAAATAATGAATTGGAAGGATTGGATGTATCGCATAATACAGCTTTGCAGGGTTTGATTTGCGCCATGAACCATATTAGTTCACTCGATGTTTCAGCGAATACCAACTTACGGAATCTTCGCTGTTCAATAAATCCCATTCAAAGTCTTGTTGTTAGCAATAATCCGAACCTTGAATATTTGTACTGCGAAAGCAATGGTTTGAGTACGCTTGATGTTAGTCAAAATCCGGATTTAATTGAATTATTCTGTACAAGCAATTCCATTCCGACACTTGATCTAACCGGTCACACTTTGCTTAAAAGATTAGATTGCAGCTCAAATCCTTTGACTCAGTTGGATTTAGCCCCCAATAATGCTCTGGAATACATTATGTGTAATGGCAACCAACTATCAACGATTAGCCTCGAGGATTGCCCGAATCTTATTGAATTCCGCGGAGTTAACGGATATTATACCCAACTTGATTTATCTAACTGTCCGGCTTTGAAGCGATTTGATTGTCCGTTCACACAATTAACCAGTCTTGATTTCTCTAATAATCCTTTACTGGAAGTTGTGTACTGTTTTTCAAGTCACCTTACTTCATTGAATATTGCTAATGGAAATAACCCGAACCTGCAATTGATTTGGGTTGCGAACAACCAGTTGACTTGTATACAAGTTGACGATGCTGCCTATTCTGCGGCTAATTGGATCGGAAATGATTTTTCATTTGATGCAGGTACAACTTTTGACGAAAACTGTGTGCTTGGTTTAAGTAGTTTAGAGAAACCAATGATTGAGTTTTATCCAAATCCGGCCAGCAGTGTTGTAAACATTCGTACGGATGAAAAAATAACTTATCAATTGATCTCAATAGATGGAACTACCATTGCCAGAGGTGAGTTCTTGACTGGGAATAATATACTAAATACCGAATCGTTATCTGCCGGAGTTTACTTTTTTGATTGTGTTGGTTTGAATACCGGAAGATTTATTCAAAAACTTCAGAAAACAGAATAAGGACAGGTTGATCGGGAAAGTTGCGTAATTCCTTATTGGTTCTATTTCCGTTAGCTCTTCACAAAAAGAAAAAGAGCGTTACGTCAGATTGGAAAACATGGCTATAATACAGGTGTTCCACAATTAAGAGGAACACCTGAACCTAACAATTGAAAAATCAGCCTTTTTTTATTCTCTTAACCTCCTCTGAAATTCGGGCAAAAGATTTAGCTTTTTTACGCTTTTCATGTTCAGAAGTCGAAAAATGCCAAGATTCTTTTCGTAATTTGAGGTAACTATTGTATACTTCTAATTCTAAAGATCCGTTGTCCACAGCCTCGACAACCGCGCAACCGGGTTCATCAACGTGCATACAATTCTTAAAACGACAGGATTCTGCAAAATCAGAAACCTCGAACATCTCCGCTAACACTTCAGAATTGTCTGAGGTTAGGCCAAATTCTCTTACACCCGGCGTGTCTATTAAAACACCACTATCATTCATCAACTCCATTTCTCTTCGGGTTGAAGTATGCCTTCCTTTACCTGTGGATTTGCTCGTTTCAGATGTTAAAAACACTGTCCGTTCACACAATGAATTGATTAATGAACTTTTTCCAACACCCGACGATCCCACAAATACAACCGATTCTCCCTGGCTGACAAATTTTCGGACAGGAATGACTGTTTCGGGAGAAAGAATACTCGTAAAAAATACCGGCATCCGCCGAAGAATATGTTTCAACGATTCATCTACTTGATGACGATCATACTCCAAATCAGATTTAGTGAGTATTAATACCGGCTGTATATTTTCCTCTAATATCTGAAACATAAAGCGCTCCATTCGGCGAACACTGAAATTGGCATCAAGGCTTTGTACAATAAATGCCTTATCGATATGGGATGCTATAGCCTGTCTATCAGATACTGTTCCACTCTTTCTTCTGTACAGCGTATGTTTACGCGGTAAAATATCAACGATTATTCCTTTATGATCGTCAAAGGCTTGAAAGATAATCCAATCGCCCGTACAGGGAAGTTCAAATGATGCTTTCCCATAAAGTACATTACCGCTTAGTTCACACAATAGCACACCATTCTCGGTGATAACTTCATAATTGGTTTTGTTTACTGCGGAAACACGACCATGAAAAAGGTTTTTGTATTGTGAAGTTTGTTTTAATTGGAACAGACTGTCGTTCCAACCATATAATGATAAGTTATTCACTACTTACTAATTTAAAATGATGAAATAAAATTGCTTAATTCTTTATCATCCGAATGATTTGCAACATATAAATCACCCTTGATAATATTGGAATTACCAAGCCGGCGACCTTAGAAACAAAAACACCCGGAATCAGGCAATCATTCCATCCGCTAAACTATAATATGTGAATATTTGTTTTTGCATGAGATACAAAGTTACAAAAAAACCAATTCGATGTATCAATTCTGATTAGCATTGAGTTCACTATTGAACGAAATTAACTTATGCTGTTTCGTGATTTTCGGCAATAAAAAATCCCCAAAAGCATTGCTCAGGGGATTAAATAGATTGTTGGAGCTGCTGCTTAACTAAAATGATCTGTTATCATTGTCACCAGAGCATCGTCGCTCATTCTGTTAGAAGTGCTTTCATTAGCCACTGCATTCTTATACTGTGGCGTGTCTGAAAGAAAGTGAATGAATTGTTCCTGAGCCTGACTGGTGCCTGTAACATGAATTTCATCAATATTGACCATTTTCGCGGCAATTTCTTTGAAAAACTTGTGCGTGAGCGCCTGTTCCTGATTGTTTTCGGCATTTTCATTTGTGTTTCGATCGGCACCCGGATTGTCGACCCTTCCAAGGATCTCAAACTCTGTACTATTTTCGTCTTTACGACCGACTATCGTTGCGTGATGAGCATCCATCCACACCCCAAATTGTTTTTTGTTTTTTCCTGACATATTGTTTTTCTTAAAGATAAGTGAATGGAATGGTGATGCTCGGTTTTTTGGGATAGATTGTGAAGATCTTGTTATTGGTTCGATTCTATTGATTCTTACTAGCCTGTATCATTATTCCCCAATGAATTCTAACTTTGCAATGTGGCGAAACAGAAAAATACGGAGAACAAAAAGCTCCATTCCAAATTAATGGGACAGAAGAAGAGCAATAAACAGGCAGCGAAAGAGTTGAATAAACAACGACTTCGGGAAATGAATCAGTTGGCCAATAAATTGCGGAAGAGTGACCAAAATGAGTCTTGAAGTTTTGAATTGAAATTTGGTTCATTGCCACACCCGGATGTTCAAAATCCACTTTTTATAACTATTATTGATTTTACACAAACACTCACCAATCCCAATTAAAGAATAACCAATGAAACATTTAGCGCTGCTCTCACTGTTCTCTTTTTCTGTATTGATTTCAGTGGCTCAAAAAGAGAAAACGAAAAAAGGGAAGGAAACCCTTTCAACAACTGAAACTGCTGTTTCCAAACCGTTTGTACTAGGTGTGATCGAAGAAATTCAATCAAAAGAGCTTGCAGAGAAAAGAACGCTGAATGTTTATCTTCCGGAAGGGTATAATCCAAATGATTCCATAAATTATCCGGTAATTTACCTGCTCGACGGTTCTGCGGATGAAGATTTTATTCACATTGTGGGGCTTGTTCAGTTCTTTAGTTTTGAATGGATTAATCAATTGCCGAAATCTATTGTAGTTGGCATTGCAAACGTAGACCGGAAACGAGATTTCACCTTTGAATCCGATGTGAAACCAACCATTCCGACTCCAAATTCAGGACATTCTGAAAGGTTCATTTCTTTTATCGAGAAAGAATTGCAGCCATTTATAGATAAAAAGTACCGAACCACATCTGATAAAACAATCATCGGACAATCGTTGGGTGGATTGCTCGCAACGGAAATACTGCTGAAGAAACCTACGCTCTTCAACAAATACATTATCATTAGCCCGAGTTTGTGGTGGGACAGTGGTTCACTATTGGAGCAAAATGCGGCAATACTGACGGAAACCTTCAGTCAGCGAACAGATGTTTATATCGCGGTTGGAAAGGAGGGACTCACACCAACTAAAATCCCTCGGGTAATGGAAGTGGATGCTAATTTGCTGGCAGATAAACTGAATGAAACAAAGAGTAAACAGGTAAAGGTGTTTTTCGACTATTTGCCCTTGGAGAATCACGCTACAATCATGCATCAGGCAGTCATGAATTCGTTTAATTTTTTGTATCCGATGTCTCAGCATTGAGATAAAATTGGCAGATCCGTCATTCTTCCAAAAAAAACGCCCCAACATTTATTGTCGGAGCGCTCAATAGTATGTAAAACGTTTATTCTTTCGTAATTGTATTGCCGGACATGGTCACTGCACCGTTGCGTGAAAGAGCACGTCCGTCCAGAGTTGCTCCCGTGTTAAAGGAAATCGATTGAAGTGCAATGATTGTTCCTTTGAATGCCGTAGTAGTTCCAAAAGTAGCGGAACTTCCAACTTGCCAGAAAATATTGGATGCCTGTGCGCCTCCTGCCAGGATAACTTGTCTTCCGGAAGTTGCAGTAAATGCCGAAGCGATTTGAATCACAAAAACTGCATTGGGATTACCCAGAGCATCAAAAGTCACATTTCCGGAAGAAAGTGCCAGTGAAGACGTGGATTTGTAAAGTCCCGGGGTAAGTGTAAGTCCACCGATATTTCCTGAAAGTGTCACAATGTCCGTTGCAGTTCTGTCTTTGGCATTATCATAGGCTGCTACAATATCCAATTTAGACTGGTTCGCAGCTGCGTCATTGATATGAAGTACTCCGTTCAGTATTCCCGGAGGGAATCCGCCTACTGAAGTTCCGGGACTTAAACCAAGATCACCGTTAATAATCGTTGCTCCTGTATTGGTGATTCCTGATCCTGCAAGGATCGCAAAACTATCTGCAGCTCCCAGTGGAATGTCGTTCTGAATGGTCGTTTGCAACGGAATATTTACAGGTGTTCCGGGAGCGGTAGGAGTTGGAGAGGTATCTTTTTTACATGCAGTGGCCATGAACACCAATGCAAGTGTAAATGCGGGCAATAATTTATTAATAAGCATACTGTATTTTGATCTGTGAAAGAATTTCCACAACATAGTGAATATAGGTATTTTAACTCAGTGTTTCACATATAATTGGCTGTTGAGGTGAGTATTGTGCTTTATTGTGACATTCCTGATCCATTATAAATTCAGTTGTTACTAAAAATCATGGAAAAGCAATAGCTGTTGATACATTCCTTCAAAGAAGCGGAAAACCGCAATGGCCAACTGATTTTGTACTTATATTAGCCGTTATGATAGATGGGTCTCATACGGAAAAGCAAATTCACTCTGTTACGAATTTTCACGATCTTGTTTTTACACCATTTCGTGGACAGATGAATGCGATTTGCTGGAATCGTAAACTAATTGGTGATTTTTCTGAAATTGTCGAAAAGATCGAGCTAAACGGAAATATAACAGTAATTGAACCAGAGGAACTTCTTGAATTTCAATTGAGTGAGCAGGGGCAACTTGCCCGTGAAATTCTTTTAAATGATTTAAAGCTGCTGAAAGATCATGGCGCATCACCAACACTAAATGTGATCAAATACTATGATCGAGATGATTCTTATCCGTTTTTCCCAACGGATGTGTATTCTTTTCATGTAGATCGCTCTCCAATACCAACGGATACATTTTTGTGCACTTACTTTGGAGAGTCGAGTGAAATAGTACCCAATTCACAAGCCAGACAGAAAGTGCTTATTCCGGAAATCCGGGAAGAACTCAAAAAGCTATATGATGGTTCGGATGAAGGTTTTGAATCATTCTTAAGTGAGTATTTTTTTGATTTACATTATCAAGCGGATGCGGATGTACATCCAATAAGTTTAGGTCTTGGTCACGTATGGCGTTTGGCAGTTGATCATCCTGAAAGTCACGTTCCTCCTTGTGTTCATCGGGCACCAACGGAAAAAAACGGACAAAGCAGGTTGTTGTTGATCTGTTGAATGGCTGAGAATTCATTGGTGTGTGCCCGTTCTTTAATAACATGATATCATGTTATTGTTTTGTCATTATATAACGAAATGCCAGTATTTACAGGGGTTAAAAAGAGTTTTTTAATCAAAAAACAGATTTTCAGGTATTAATATTTCGATAAGAACTGCGGATCACTTCGTATTAAATGAATGTGATGTAGGTCACGGTATCGCTCCGTTTTTTCGTGTCAACTTTGTCTTGTTTCTGAAAGATCAGAACCTAAACTTAATTAAAGAGATGATATGAATACGGAAAGAAAAGTGGTAATTGTAACGGGGGCTTCCCAGGGATTGGGAGCAGCATTTGTAAAAGCCTACAGAGAACGCGGTTGGCGTGTTGTAGGGAATTCCAGAACAATAGAAGTGTCTGATGATCCGGATTATATTACGGTATCTGGAGATATCGGAAAACCGGAAGTAGCAAGAAAGGTCGTTGAAACTGCACTAAATCAGTTCGGCCGCATAGATACGCTGATCAATAACGCAGGAATCTGGCGTCCGGGTAAGATCACCGAGATTAGCGAAGAGTTATTCAGAGAAGTCATGACGACAAATGTGGACAGTGTCTTTTTCACTACACAGGCTGCAGTACCGGCGATGCAAAAACAGGGTGGAGGGCATATTGTTCAGGTGAGCACCAGTTTTGTAGAGCATCCTTTAATTGGTGTTCCCGCAGTGCTGGCTTCTTTGTCGAAAGGTGCTGTTACGGCTGCAACCCGTGGACTTGCTATGGAACTTGCTCCTGACAATATTCGTGTAAATGCAGTATCATTGGGAGTTATCAGAACTCCGCTCCATAGTCCGGAATCTCTGGAAGATAAAAAGTCATTAGCTCCACTGAATCGTGTGGGCGAAGTTGAAGATGTGGTTCGGGCGGTACTTTATCTGGAAGACTCAAATTTCGTAACCGGTGAGATTTCTTACGTTGACGGTGGCCGCACTGCTGGACATTGATCTTTTGTGAAATCGAAAGAATAGGAGCAAAAGGTGTATCAAAAAAAATCCCCTCGGTTACTCAATCGAGGGGATTTTTTAATTTCTATTTTTCGTCTTCTTCGTCATCTTCTTCGTCATCCCATTCGTCCTCATCGTCGAAGTCTTCATCAGAATCCTCATCGCTGTTTACGAGGTATTTACGATAATCTTCTTCCTCGTCTTCGTCTTCTCCGTTTCTTCCGAATAAGTCCAATTCTTCATCAGATAAATCATCATCGTTCAAAAACTGGTTGTCTTTACCACTTTTGCGGTAAGCTTCCATTTTGGGTTTCTTCGGAGCATCTTTACTTACTCCTCCGCCACCGCCACCTGAACGTGGGTCTTTTTCTTTTTTGCGTTCTACTTTTGCCGGAATAATTTCATCCGGATTGCCGAACGAAGGTTTAGTTATACGATTGTCATCCGGCTTTTTATAGTCGGTCTTCAAATCGGATACGGAACCCCTGTCTTCTCTTGGTCGATCACTTCGGAAGGCTGGTCTGTCACCTGAACGGGTATCACCGCCGGATGGTTTTCCTCCTGACCCTCGGTCATCTGCTTTTTTAACGGCTATGTTTCGTCCGTTAATTGCATAGTCGTCTAAAGCTTCAATTGCTTGATCTGCTTCTGATTCATCAGCCATTTCAACAAAAGCAAAACCTCTCGGCTTGCCTGTCTCGCGGTCTTTTGCAATGGTCACACGATTTACTCGACCGTGTTCTTCAAAAAGGGATTTCAACTGTTCTTCTGTTGTGTTGAAATCAAGTTTTGCCACAAAAATACTTGTCATCGGTATTTAAAAATTCTCTTTTGCGCCCTAAATGAGGCATTTGTTTCGAACGAAGATATATAAATTTTCAAATCCACAAAACTTTGAAGGACATTTCTATCAAACCAATTAGTTATTGGTGTCTATCGCCGTTTTATAGAACTGAATTTCAATCAACAATTTACTTGTTTTTTAACAGGTCACGAATCTCCGTCAAAAGCTTTTCTTCATTGGAAGGTTCAGCTGGAGGAGCAGGAGTTTCTTCTTCTTTTTTCTTACGAAAGTTTGCAGCTTTATTCATCAATTTGATAACCATGAATAAACAAAATGCGATTACAACGAAATTGATGACTTTTGCGAGAAATGCACCATACAAAATACCTCCTTCAACTATTTCTTTGCCATCCTTCATAACGACAGTCCCAAAAGCTTTCAATTCCGCAATATTGTCTACGTGTGCAGCTTTTAACGCCGGATTTAACAGAGCAGGGGTTATAATATCCGTAACCAAAGAGTTGATTATCGCCCCGAATGCGGCACCGAGAATGACAGCTACTGCCAAATCTACCACATTGCCGCGCATGATAAATGCCTTGAATTCCTTTAACATAGTTCTTAGTTTGAAGTCAATTCAAATATAGTATTTTTCAAGTAAGAATGAGAAACAGAAGCAGAATGATGATTTATTCCTCATTCTCATTTTTCATTCTGATTCTACGATTGAAAAGGAATCCGTTGTTGGATAGAGCGTGAAAGCGTAATCTCGTCTGCATACTGGATTTCAGAACCAACTGCAATTCCCCTGGAAAGTGCCGTGATCTGAACATCGGTAGCATGCAATTTCTTGTATAGAAAGAAATTCGTGGTGTCGCCTTCCATAGTAGGACTTAAAGCCAGAATGATTTCATCTGCTTTTCCTGCGACACATTTATCTACCAAAGGTTGAATAAACAAGTCATTTGGCCCGATTCCGTCCATGGGTGAGATGATTCCGCCGAGTACGTGATAAATTCCCAGATAAGTTCCTGTGCTTTCAATTGCCATGACGTCGCGGATATCTTCCACCACACAGATCAACCGGTGATTGCGTTTTTCGTTTGAGCAGATGGAGCAGATCAGGGTGTCGGAAATATTGCCGCAAGAAGAACAGCTTTGAACATGTGATTTTAATTGTTGCAGAATATCTCCGAAACGCTCCAATTCTTCCGTGTCCCGCTTCAATAAATTCAATACCAAACGCAAAGCAGTCCGCTTTCCAATACCAGGTAAAGAGCTAAACTGCTCTACTGCTTCTTCAACATATTTTGATGGAATATTCATCGATCCAAAAGTACGGATTTTAGCTTGTTTCTAAGTCTTTCAAACGATTCTCCGTTGAATTTAAGAGTTCATTAACAAGAAGTACTTGTGTTTTCTGGCTTGAAGCAGTACTTTCGCGTGGTGAAATTAATAGAATTTGATTTTTTAGGTTTACACCTTCAGGAGCCGATGGCGCTTCTATTTAATTGGATAATTGCGGGTTTTTGCTTTTTTGCGTTTAATAAACTGGGGAAATTCAAAAGCGAAGCGAACTTCTATTGGCGGTTATTTTACCTGACATTCGGTATTTCAACCGTTTTCGGTGGCTTGGGACATTTATTCTTCCAATATGCAGGCTTCCCGGGAAAATATCCTTGCTGGATTTTAGGTTGTCTGGCAAATGCGTTTGCAGCAATGGGAATGCTACACTTTAAAGGAATTTCACGGCCGAAGAAGATTGCTTTTCAGATTATCTGGATTAAATGTGTGGTGTTGTGCTGCGCTTCGATCCTAACGAATAAATTCATTTTTGTAGCTACCGATGCAATCGTGACTTATATCGGTTATACGGGAATTTATGCGTACATTTTGATGAAACGTTCGGAAAAAGCAGCGTTTTTAAAGAATATGATTATCGCAGTGATTATTTTGACTCCTTCGGCATTTATCTTTGGGTTCAAAATAAACATTCACCAATGGTTGAATAAGGATGACTTAAGTCATCTACTAATGATCGTTACGATTTATTATTTTTATCGTGGATTAAAAGAGTGGGGGAAACAAACTACCCTGCAAACAGAACATGTCTAAGAACGAAGTAAATATTAAGAATAAACGCGCGCGGTTTGAATTTCAGTTAGATGAATTTTTTACCGCAGGAATGGTGTTGTCCGGTACGGAGATCAAAAGTATTCGCAATGGAAAAGCGAGTATTTTGGAAGCTTATTGTATTGTGGATAACGGACAGGTTTTTATTCGGAATATGCACGTTTCACCCTATGAAAATGGTTCATTCTACAATCATATGGCGCGTTCTGACAGAAAGTTATTGCTCAATAAAAAAGAAATCAAGAAGCTGGAAAAATGGGTAAAGACGAAAGGAAACACCATTGTTCCCTTGAAATTATTCTTATCTGAAAAAGGCTGGCTGAAATTGGAACTGGCAACCGGTGTGGGTAAAAAACTGCACGATAAACGTCACGATCTGAAAGAAAAAGACGATAAGCGCGATATGGATCGTGCTATGAAGCGTTGATTCTATAAAAATCCTAAAGACAATAAGTGTAAAATACGTCCTTGAGAAAGCAAGACGTAGGTCATTATTGTTCCAACTCCCCAAAAAGAAAGGTGATACAAGAATACGAACGAAAGTGTCTTACGTCGTCTTAAATAGGGGTAAAGCGGAATCAGAAAAAGAATAATCAGCCCGTATCGGATACTTCCCACATGAAAATCAAATGCAGTTCGGTACCGGTAAAAATCATCCGAAGAAATCATTTTTATGGGAGTATGTAAAAACCAGGTCGTTTCAATAATTACTTCCGGATAAGTATATTTCCATGCGTACATGTTGTTCTGAACATAGTAACTGCCTCTTTTCTCCAATTCAATACTGGTAATGTTGCTCTTGATAATGCCATTATTCAATGATTTGGAGCAACCGATCAGTACATCATTTTCATAGTGAAGCGGGAGAAAGAATTCGGTAGATAATGCTAGAGCAAGTACCAATGAAAACCGCATGATGTATTTGTAGATACTCCAGCGCAATCCACTCGTTAGAGAGAGGAAATAGCGGTTATTATCCATTGCTTGCTGCTTCTGTTGTTGTTCGTAACGCATTTTTGCAACACGCATGCGTTCCAAACGCTCGTCTTCCGATTCCTTGCTGTTGGTTCTTCTGGATGTTCTTTTTTCCGCTGTTTCTTCTTTGTAATCCGGATTTAAGAGGATTTCGACTGCCTTTCCCAATTTGATGAATACTTCATGAGCCATTGGATCCGGATTGACATCCGGATGTAAGCGCAAAGCGAGTTTTTTATACTGCTTTCGAATCTCCGTATCGGTAGAGTCAGTGGGAATATTCAATAAACGAAAGCATTCGGCTCTGGTCATTTCAAAAGCGAGTTTAAAGTTTCTTTCCGGCGGATTTTTCCATTTTCAGTTTTAAGAATGGTCGAAATTACCTGCTGTTTGGGTGCTGCATATTTACCAAACTTTTCCCTAATAATGCTTTGTACTTGCATGAATTTTTCTTCGGAAAGCGCTTTTTCAAGGATCAAAACACATGCTTCACCCAATGTTTCATGAGGAATTCCGCCAATAATAAAGGGAACTTCAATTAATTCATCAATTACTTGTTCGATATTCTCCGGATGAATTTTAATACCTCCGCTGTTAATGACAAAATCAGCCCTTCCAAGCCATTTAAAATGAGCGGAATCAATTAATTCAACCAAGTCATTTGTCTGCATATGCTCAATTCCCAGTTTTGAATCCGTAATAACGAGGCAATCTTTCGAAATTTCGAATTTAACACCTTCCAAAGCTCCATAGACGGGATCATTCATTTTCCGCAGCGCAATGTGTGAAACGGTTTCAGTCATTCCAAATCCAATGTAAACTGTTGGTTTTACTGTAGAAAGTGCCTTTTCAAGTTGTGCAGAAAGCCCCATTCCGCCAAGTAATACATGATCAAATTGATTCAATTTTTCAGGAGTTTCTTCTAAAATGCATTTTATTTGATAAGGAACTAAGGAGATGAAAGAATATCGTGATTTTGGATCGATTTCTTCCAACGGATTTGCACGCGGTTCGACCACATCAATAGAGTAATTTCCAATCAGGGCACGGATCAGCATCATTTTTCCTCCTATAGTCATTGGAGATAAAGGCATCAGTACACGTGAATTTTCATTCAGTCCGAAAACCGAATTGCTGCGGGTTGCCGAAGCCTCCAGCTGCGCTCTGGTAAGTCGAATGGATTTCGGCATTCCCGTGGATCCACTCGTTTTTACAGTGTACTCAAGAGATTTATCATTCCAAAGCGCAATGACAGCCCGGATCTCTTTGTACGTTTCTGCAGAACAATCGGTGTATGTTACTTCAAAAGCCATTTTTTGAATTCAAAATTAAAAATGCAAAATGCAAAAAGTTAATTGATCGGAGTCGAAACCATCTGTTGAATCTTTGGAACAGAGTTTGCAGTGCTTATGCGGATTTTCATTCGCAATTGGTATTCGCAATTCGCGATTTTTTGCTAAATTTAGACAAAGATTATGACTCATAAAAACACACATATGAAATTTATTGCATTAATCCTGATGGGGCTTTCGTTCTTCGTTTATTCTTTCAATTCAGGTGAAAATATCTCGACAAACAAAGAACTAACAACAAAGAGTTTGTCCGGAATTAAATTCTCTAACTTGACACTTCAAAAGGCGATCAAACAAGCGAAATCTTCCGGGAAATTGATCTTTATTGATGTGCATACCAGCTGGTGCGGACCTTGTAAGGAAATGGCGAAAACAACTTTTACCGATTCGGAAGTGGGGAGTGTCTTTAATAAACGCTTCATTAATTTGAAAATTGATGCAGAAGAAGATCAGGATGGTCCTGCACTATCGAGAGCTTATTCGGTAACAGCTTATCCAACTTTACTGTTTATAAATGGAGAAGGTAAATTGGTAAAGAAATTGGTTGGGAAGCAGAGCAAAGAGAAATTGCTGGCTGCGGTATCGACGATTAAATAATTACGAATTACGTCCCGATAGCTATCAGGATACGAATTACGAATTATTATTGTTTTTTAAATATCTGATTTACAGTATTTTGATTGGTTTTTTATAGAGTTCTACTTGAAGGTGGTTCGCTATTTGGCGAATTTGCGAATTGGCAAATTTGCGTTGATTTATTTGCTGAAGTGGTATTAGTTGAATTTCAATTTTAGTTTTAAACAATATCCTTTATTTGTCGTTGCATACAAAGTCTTTCCATCCAGAAGCAACGCACAAAAATTCCCTTTCATCAGAAAGTTCCAGGTCTTTCCGTCATCTGAGGAATAATCGATTCCGTTTGTTCCACAAGCAAAGAGGATTTTTTTGTTCCCTGTAACACAGGAGCGATAACCGTTAGCAGGTTTGATAGAACTCTCCCAGGTAATTCCTCCATTTGACGAAAACCAAGAGTTTTGAGTGTTTTTATCTGGTTGTTTATAATCACCCCCTACAACTACAGCTTTTTTCTCCGTGATGTAGAAAAGTGAATATGGTCCTGTGCCTTGTTCCAGTTTATTGACAAAGCCAGTGGAAGCATGGTAGTCAGGATTTCGAAGATCAATAATATGATAACGAGCTGAATTAGGGCCACCCGAAACAAAACTATATCCTCTTGGGCTTGGAAATTGAGCACATGTCCCGCTTGCAGCGAAACAACCTTCATTTTCTTTACTAAAAACTGTTCTGGTAAATGGAACAAATGTGTTTGTTTCAGGGTCAAACTTGTGAATAAAAAATGCCCCGCCATTCACTGTTGGATCCCCCAAAATAATTAGAAGGTTCTTATTGCTTACAATGTCATCAAGGAAAACACCCTTCTCTTTAAAAAGTGTTTTGACTGTTTGGGATACGATATTTATTTCATAAACGATACCGCTGTCTCCTGAAACAATACTGTAAATATTGCCATTTTGAATTGTAAGGTCTCTAAATTCACCACAGCTAACTGGTGGAACCAAAACACTTATTTGCTTCTTTTTTTCGTTGAAGAGAATGACACCACTTTTAGATGTGCCAAAGACTAATTCATCTTTCGAATAACGAACAACGATTCTTGAGTAGGAAGTGTCTGGCGCAAATCGCAGCGTATCAATTGATTCGATTGTTTGACCAAAACTATTACTATAAATTAGAATTGCTCCTAAAAAGGGAATTAAATTTCTCACGTTGTTCTTCTTTTAGTTTCGGAATATTGTCCGGAACGGTTCTTTTCCATCGTTTGTGCGACCATAACCAGGGGCCGGGTTCAGCTAGAATTCGCTTTTCAAGCAAGTGGGCGTGAGTCTCCGTAATTTGTCCCCAAGGCAATGTTTTCGGTTCGTCTGTCAGGAGTTTTAATTCCACTTCATAATAACCACGTTTGATCTTTTTGGGTAAATAAAAAACGACTGCCTGATCATAGGTGTTTGCCAATTGCTCAGCTCCGAAAATAATCCCGGTTGTTTGATGCAGAAAAGTCATCCAGTAACATTTTGCAGAGTCTGCCGGACTTTGATCGCTTAAAACCAATGTTGCTGTTGGAATTCCCTTATCAAGGTACGCATTAAATGTTTCCTTGACAATTTTGGCGTGAATGACTTTCATCCCGAACCGCGAACGAAGCGTATTTATTTTTTTATCCCAATATCCGCTAGTCAAGGGCATTCCAATTCCAATGGCTTTATGGGGAAAGAACAGGTCTTGCCCGGTAATCATCCATTCCCAGTTCATGTAATGTGCTGAAACCAATAAAACACTTTTGTTTTGCTCGTACAATAGCTCCATTAATTCCGGATTTTTGATTACGAAGCGTTTTCGAAGTTCTTTTTCTGAAATACCAAGGTTTTTGACTCCTTCCAGAAGCATGTCGGCAAAATAGCGGTAAAAAGAACGTTTGATTTTTTGGTGTTCTTTCTTCGTTAAATTCGGAAAGGAACGAGCGATGTTTCCTTCAATGACCTTTTTGCGATAAGGAAAAACAGTAATCAACAAGAAGAAAAACAGATCGGAAAAACGATAAGTGATCCAAAGTGGAAGCTTTGAAAGAGGAAGTACGAACAAATAGTAAGCAACTTTACTCATTTCTTGAATTTATTGGGCCAAAGCGTTTGTAATTGTTTTTTGATTTCTTGTTCGCGTGCACTACTTCCGGCATGGAAGAATGTGCGATCCTTTAAAGAATCAGGCAAATATTGCTGCGAAACAAAGTTTCCGGGGAAATCATGTGCGTACTGATATTCGGCTCCGTAACCCAAATCCTTCATCAATTTTGTTGGTGCATTTCTCAAATGAAGGGGAACAGGTGTGTTCGGATCTTGTTTCACCGTTGCAATGGCTTCATCAATAGCCAAATATGCTGCATTTCCTTTCGGAGAAGTGGCTAAGTATATTGCGCATTGCGACAGGATAATCCGTGCTTCCGGCCAACCAATCACTTGAATAGCCTGAAAGGTATTATTTGCCATGATCAGAGCGGTAGGATTGGCTAAACCAACATCTTCTGCAGCTGAAATGAGTAATCTACGTGCAATGAATTTCGGATCTTCACCACCTTCAATCATTCGTGCAAGCCAGTAAACGGCTGCGTCCGGATCGCTTCCACGAATGGATTTAATGAAAGCAGAAATGATATCGTAATGCTGTTCGCCGTCTTTATCGTATCGAACGCGCTGTTGAGCCAATTGGTTGACCAACTCGTCTGTAACGATAGCTTTTTCGTTAGGAGCGAAGGTATTTACCACCATCTCCAGTAAATTCAACATTTTCCGAGCATCACCTCCGGCAACTGCGATTAACGATTTGTATTCACGTAATTCGATCTTTCGTTTGGAAAGAAGGACATCCTGTTTTATTGCACGATTGATCAATTCCAATAAATCTTCCAGTGAATGGCTTTCTAATGTATAAACCTGACAACGAGAAAGCAAAGCCGAAATAACTTCAAACGATGGATTTTCTGTCGTAGCCCCAATCAAGGTAATGGTTCCTTTTTCAACAGCTCCCAGTAAAGAATCTTGCTGTGATTTGGAAAAACGGTGAATCTCATCTATGAACAAAACGGCTCCGCCAGATTGAAACATTCCCTGACTTTCTGCCTTTTGAATAATTTCCCGTACGTCTTTAACACCGGAAGAAATGGCTGAAAGAGTATAGAAAGGTCGGTTTAATTGCTTTGCAAGTAAGTTGGCCAAAGTGGTTTTTCCCACTCCGGGAGGTCCCCAAAAGATAATAGAAGGAAGAATTTTAGCTTGAATGGCTTTCTGTAATGCTCCGTTTTTCTCCAGCAAATGCCTTTGTCCGATGTATTCAGACAAATCATTGGGGCGCATACGTTCTGCCAAAGGAGCACTCATCTTATTTTTAGTGTTTTGAAGTATGAAAAATCAAAAGGACACTGAATGCTTGCGCTGAAGCTACAGCATAGGCGCAGCGGAGTCGAAGTGTCTTTTCACTTCAAAAATAAGATATTTCTCCTTAGTTGTCTGCCGGATTTACAGGATAATCAGCCATTAATTTATATTTACCACCCAATCGCGCCAGTAAATCACGCCAGAGATCGTCATCGAATGCATTGAAAACATCCAGGTCATCAGGAGCTTTCATCACGATCCAGCTTAGGTCATCGATTTCATTTTGCAATTGTCCGGAGCTCCAACCGGTATATCCGATGAAGAAGCGGAGGTTTTCAGGAGTCATTTCATCCCGGGAAATCCTTTTTTTAATTTCTGGATAATCCCCACCCAGATAAAGGTCTTTTCCAATCTGAGTGCATCCGTCAATTTCTTTGTTTTGATGCATGTAGAACAGTTGACTGCGTTCAACGGGTCCTCCAAAACCCACCGGTATTTTTGCTTCAGGAAAATCACTTACAACAGAATTGATCTCAATTTCGAGTGTATTGTTTAGAATTAAGCCGAAGCTTCCTTCTTCATTGTGCTCACAGAGTAGGATTACAACCCGGGAAAAGTCGCTATCCATCAGGAAAGGTTCTGAAAGAAGAAGATCACCTTTTATCGGATTTGGTTGTTTATTTATTTGTAAGGGAATCAATGTAGTTTGTTTTTCCGGTAAAATACAAACATTTTTTTAGTTGAAAAAAGAAATAGGTGACGACTTTGAATAATTAGTTGAGAACAATAGGTGGTCTACGGATATTGATGTTTGCATTTTGCAAAATGGATGCATTTCCTCTAATTCCAATCGTGAAACTTTTGTTCGTTCCAATAGGTGTCCAGTTGAAAACAACGTTCCAGCAATGAATATTTCGATACAGGTTGATATTGAAGTTACTAATTGCTCTTTGCTCAATATCGTACATCATGCGGGCTCCTACTTTCCAATTTGGAGTCAGGTTCACATCTCCGCCAAGAGTGACTGTATTTGTGGGTAAATAGCGTTTGTTTCTGTAACTGGCAGTGTCTGAATTTAAATTGAGCGAGAAGATATGGTCAACAGACAATTTCCACGGAATTTCAAAATAAACCATTTGGTTCGGATTCACGATCCATTGCTGGTATTGTGGGTTCCAGACATTCGACATTTCGTTTGAGATCTTTTGCAGACGATCGCGGCTCTTTTTGGTCGTTAAGATCAATGTGGTGGCAAATGAAGCAGATTTTATTCGTCCGATTCCTTGTTTCGTTTTTAAGGCATAATCCTTCTTAATCATCCCGGTAGTATCGTTCCAACCATACCAACTATGATTGGCAGTGATTGTTAGGTTGATGAATTCATTCGGGTTAATGACCATGCGCATATTCAAATCTCCCCAATTCATGGAATCCTTGAAGATATCGTAATCTGTATTCAGAAAGAAGTTGTCAATCAAACGAATTTTCTTAAATCCGGTAATGGTATCTTTTTCACTTTTTTGTTTGAGTTCAAAGGTGTTGTTTAAACCAAAGATGATTCTTCCTGAAGACTGGGTCAGGTACTCCGAATAAAGACTTCGTTCAAATTTGCTGTACTTGATTTCGTTATTGAAAGTATCTGTGTAAGTGGCTATTCCCTGTTGAATGGCAGGTGCGTAATTGAATGATACAGTGGGTGTCATCACATGACGAAGCAAGGTTTTGCGTTTTCCAACAAAACGATAATACGAGTATAAATTACTGGTCAATGAAATACTTGAGTTGAAAGAGTGGCTAAATCCACCTTTTCCAACGGTATCAATCAATACGGCATTGCTGCTGTCAACTACTGATTTTACGATTGTTTGGAAGTTGTAGATCTGCTTGTAAGTTGCTGAAGGTGTAATTCGAACAGTATTCTTTAACATGCTGAAGGTAGCCTGAACATTGAAGTTTTGGGTAATTCCATTTCTGAAATTCTGTCCAATGCTATCGAAATGCCCATTTTTCAAATAACTATCCCTAAAGGAAGAGCGATTCTGGATTTCATTTGCATAACTGATCCCCACCAACTTATTTACTTTTTTGAAAGGAAAAATCCGGTTAGTAGTCTGGAAGTTGAAAATAGGAGAGGTTAGGTCAATGATCCGCGTTTGAGAATTTTGTCTCAAGCTCAGTTTTAAATCTGCTGAGATTGGCAAGGAACCAAAGCGTTTGCCTAAACGAATGTCCGAGTTCAAAGTGTTATTGAAGTACTGCGGATTATTTTGCGTGTTTAATGTTTGCTTATTGGTAGAGTTGGAGTTATAATTGACATTTGCTGTGAAAGACCAATTGGGATTCAATTTCGGATCCTGGTTGTGTGTCCAGCGAATAGTTGTGGTACTGAAAACCGTAGAATCCGGATAACCATATCTGAAGCGATTATATCCGATGTCAAAGTTTCCGTTGTATTTGTATCTGGTTGAGTATTCCGAGTAATTTCTGAAACCAAAACTTCCGCGGGTATATCCTGTAGCATAAACAATCGTTTGGAAACGCTCTGAAATGGGAATGTAATAACCTAAATCCAAAAATCCCATTCCATAAGCTGAAACAATAGAGTATTGCGGCATAATAAATCCGCTTTGTCTGTCTTTCTTCTTTTTCAATGGAATCATTGCAAATGGAAGTCCAAGTGGAGTAGGAACTCCCATGACCCATAAGTTGATTGGTCCGGAAACAATGCGTTTGTCAGGGATCATTACTGCTTTTGAAAGGGCAAAATGATAATGAGGTTCTTCCAGATTACAGGTAGTGAATTTTCCGTGAACAAAATGAACATCCTCATTTGGCTGTCGTTTTGCTTTCTCCATTGTTAAGTAATAATCATCCTGCTTAATTGCAGCTTCTTGGATGAATCCTTTCTTCGTTTCAAAATTATAGCGGATAGATGCGGCTCTAAGTGTATCTCCATTATCTATAAACAGTGGTTTTCCAACTTTTCTACCAAGTGAATCGACAACGAAGGTTGCCAGTACTTCATTCTTGTTGAGATCAATCAACAAGTATTCCGCTGACATATCAACACCTTCATAATTCAACTTCGCTTCGCCGTATAAATGAACTTGTTTCTTTTTTAAGTCGGAATAAATGGAATCTCTCGCAGAATAAGTGATAATGGACTTGAAATCGGTATCGTTGATATAGATCTTACGTACTTTGGTGCTGTCTTCTGGTCCTTGTCCAAATGCAAAAGTGGAGGAAATACAAATCAGCAAACAGAATACAATTCTGATTGCCATAGAAAAAACAAGGAAAGAGTCTTTTTTTGTTTTCAATACTTGTATTAACGGTTACAACGCTTGGGCTAAGAGCTTCAACGAAGGCACAAAGCTACGAAAATCCGATGGTTTTGATTTCTATCGAAACACCTTATTGCGCAACTTGTTGTATTTAAAAGATTTGTTTAAGTATTCTGCCTTTGCAGAATCAAACCTCTCTGCGTACTCTTTTTTCTTTGCGGTTAAATAAAGAGGATAATTTTTACCGCTAAGAATGAAAGAGCACAAAGTCTTTATAGTTCTTGTATTTTGAAAAGATCATGGATGATTTTCATGATTGATTTCAGTTTAAAAGTGCTTGTTTACAAAAGCCACGCCAGAAATGACGTTTTTTGAATTTCGATTGCTTTTTCAACATTCTATTATAGATAAGTTTCTAAAATGGTCTAAAGATTGCTTGGATAGTAGCAGTACTTTTATTAAGGAATCGATATATCACAATATGAACCGATTAGAAAATAGTTTTAAATGGCTGAGATGGGGCGTAATTGTAATCCCGTTTATGATGCTTTTTGGCTTTCAGGGCAAGAAACAGGTAATTCACAGCAAAGAACCGGGTACAATCAAGACCATCGTTATTGATGCTGGCCATGGAGGAAAAGATCCTGGTTGTCATGGTTCATCTGCGCACGAGAAAAACGTTTGTTTAGCAATGGCTTTGGAATTAGGCCGGAAGATCAAAGAAGGTTATCCGGAAATTAAAGTCGTTTTCACACGGGATAAAGATGTTTTTGTAGAATTGGATGACCGAGCAAAAATTGCAAATAAAGCAAATGCCGATTTGTTCATCTGTATTCATGCAAATTCTGCTTCTGCCACAGCTTACGGAACCGAAACTTACGTACTCGGTTTACATAAGACTGATGCGCAAGCAAAGATTGCTGATCGGGAGAATAGTACGATCTATCTGGAAGCAGATAAAGGAGAAAAATACAAAGATTTCGATTTGTCTCCGGATGCAATTATCGCACGTCAATTGCAGTTATCTGTCTTTTTAGATCAATCGATCATCTTTGCGGATAAATTGCAGCATGAGTTTAAATCCATCGGACGATTTAACCGCGGGGTGAAACAAGCCGGATTTTTAGTTCTTTACAAAACCACCATGCCAAGTGTATTGATCGAAACCGGATTTTTAACCAACCGGGAAGAAGAGAAGTTTTTGGCGGACACTGCCGGACAGAAAAAAATGGCGGGAGCTATGTTTATTGCATTCGAAAAATACAAAGCAGAGTTAGAAGGTGTCGATTACAAAACAAGAGGGCCGCAAGAAATTAAGGACAACCCAACTGTTGAAAAAAAGGACTTGAAAGATAAGGTTGTTTTTCGGGTGCAAATCGAAACTTCAGAAACGAAAATCGCTACTGGTTCCAGTAGATTTAAAAAGCATGAAGTGTTTGAATATCAGCAGGATAAATTGTATAAATATACCATTGGAGAATTTATTGGTGATTTCAATGCTGCAAATACGTATAAGAACGAGCTAAGGCAAAAGGAATTTCCGAATGCTTTTGTGGTCGCTTTTCAAAATGGAGAGCGTATTAGTTTGGAAAAAGCTATTAAATTAGCAGAAAAATAAAAGTTTTGAAGATCAAAAAAGAAATTAAAGCAGGTCTGATTGCCATTGCTGCAATAGGGTTGCTTGTTACCGGTATTAATTTTTTGAAAGGCTATTCTTTTTTTGGAGGAGACGCAAAATATACCGCTTATTTCCCGAATGCCGGAGGAATAACTGCATCTACTTCAGTTTATGTTAATGGAGTTATTGTAGGAAAGGTCATTTCAGTTGATTATAATCCGGCTGGAGATTCTACCTCAAAGGTGCGTATGGTATTTACCATTCAGGATGATGATCTGAAAATTCCAAAATCGTCTGTCGTTGAAACAGGTTCTGTTGACCTTTTAAATAAAGGTTTATTGGTATTTATGGGAGATGATCTTTCGAAAGGATTTTATAAAGAGGGAGATGCTATTCAGGGAAGAGTGCAACTAGACATGTTCGGTCAGTTAAAATCCTATGCAAATCCGGTACTTCAAAAAGTTTCTGCATTGGTTGTAAATGTAGATAAGACCATTACTTCATTGAAAGGTTTCTGGGATACAACGGCTACTTCTGAGATCAGAGAATCATTGGAAGAATTGAAATATACATTTAAAAAGTTTGGAAATATTGCCAATGATGTGGAAGGTTTAGTAGCTACTGAAAAAGTGAAATTGAGCCGAATCATGAACAATGTGGAGTCTATTACAGCTAATCTAAAAGCTTCGAACGAGAAGGTTACTAAATTGTTGGGGAACTTTGAAAAGATTTCAGAAGACTTGGTTTCTGCTGATTTCAAAAAGGTCATCACGAATGCCAATTCTACGATTGAAAAACTAAATGCAACATTCACCTCTATAGAAGCCGGAAACGGAACATTGGGTAAATTGTTGAAAGATGAGAAATTGTACAATGAATTGGTACAAACCAATAAAAGCCTTCAAAACCTGGTTCAGGATTTAGAGAAACATCCGGAAAGATACATCCACTTCTCTGTATTTGGAGCAAAAACTAAAGGAGTTCCGATTACTACAGGTGATGAGAAAAAATTACGTAACTTGTTAGATTCAATCCCTGATTAAAAACAATTTATGATTGCTGCGATTATTTTTAGTGTATTGCTGATTGGCGGATTCGGATGGTTCGGAGTGAACATCTTAAAAATTCGTTCAAATATTTTACTGGGTAGAGATGTCAATCGAAAAGACAAACCCGGTGAGCGTTGGAAAACAATGACATTGGTTGCTCTCGGACAAAAGAAAATGTTCGCAAGACCAATTCCTGCTTTACTTCACTTAGGAATTTATGTCGCTTTTGTCATCACCCAAGTTGAATTGATTGAGATTATTTATGACGGGATAACTGGTTCTCATCGTGCTTTCATGTCTTCTTTAGGAGGTTTGTACACTTTAGCTGTATCCATTATTGAAGTACTTTCTGTTGCTGCATTGATTGCAACGATCGCTTTCCTGTCTCGAAGAAATATTTTAAAACTGGCTCGTTTTCAAAAACCGGAAATGAAAGGGTTCCCAACATTTGATGCTAATCTGATCTTGTGCATGGAACTTGTTTTGGTTTTTTGCATCTTTACCATGAACGGAGCTGACGAAGCTTTGTATTTAAAAGGAGCTTCCCATGCATCTCATGAAGCGGGTTCTTTTGGTTTTGCGATTTCATCTTGGGTTGGCCCGCATATTTTTGGAGGATTCAGTGTGGAAACATTGCACATTCTGGAGCGAGTAGGATGGTGGGGACACTGGTTTATGGTACTCGCATTCCTGAATTACTTGCCTTATTCAAAACACTTCCATATTCTATTGGCATTCCCAAATACTTGGTATTCCAATCTGGAGAAAAAAGGAAAGTTCACCAATATGGAATCGGTTACTGCCGAGGTAAAATTGATGTTGGATCCTACTGCTGATCCGTATGCAGCACCGGTTGCTGCTGAAGGAACTCCTCAGCGCTTTGGAGCAAAGGATATCAATGATCTGACTTGGAAAAATCTGATGGATGCTTACACATGTACAGAATGTGGACGTTGTACATCAGCTTGTCCTGCAAATATTACCGGAAAGAAATTGTCTCCCCGCAAGATTATGATGGACACGCGTGACCGTATGGTGGAGTATGCCGACGGAAAACGCAAGAACGGCTTAGATTACGAAGACGGAAAATCCTTACTTGGAGATTACATTACAGAAGAAGAAATTTGGGCATGTACATCTTGCAATGCTTGCGTTCAGGAATGTCCGGTAAATATTGATCCCTTAGCTATTATTGTTGACTTGAGAAGGTATTTAGTAATGGAAGAATCCAAAATGCCTACAGAGTTAACAGGAATGTTAACAAACATCGAAAACAATGGAGCTCCATGGCAATTTTCTCCGGCAGACAGAGGGAATTGGATTCATGAGGATTGATCCTTCAGAGATTAAAGAGTTATTTCAATAGTTGAAATTCAGAATAAGATTATGAGCACGATACATGTACCAACAATGGCCGAAATGATGGCGCAGGGACAAACCCCGGACATTTTGTTTTGGGTTGGTTGTTCGGGTAGTTTTGATGATAGAGCCAAAAAGATCACCAAAGCATTGGTTCGTATTTTGAACGAATGTAAAGTGAATTTTGCCGTATTGGGTGCTGAGGAATCATGCACAGGAGATCCGGCGAAACGTGCAGGAAATGAATTCACATTCCAAATGCAGGCAATGATGAATATCCAGGTTTTGGACGGATATGAAGTAAAGAAAATTGTTACTGCCTGCCCGCATTGTTTCAATACATTGAAGAACGAATACCCGGAATTGGGTGGGAAATACGAAGTAATTCATCACACACAATTGATTCAAGAGTTGATCAACTCAGGGAAATTGAAGTTGAAGGAAGGTGGAGTCTTCAAAGGAAAGAAAATCACATTCCATGACCCTTGTTACTTGGGAAGAGCAAACGATGTATATGAAGCACCACGCATGTTGATTGAAAAATTGGATGCAGAATTGGTGGAAATGAAACGTTGCAAAACCAATGGTTTGTGCTGTGGTGCCGGTGGTGCTCAAATGTTTAAAGAAGCTGAAAAAGGAAACAAAGAAGTCAATGTAGAACGTACGGAAGATGCTCTGGAAACGCAGGCTACCATTATTGCTACAGGTTGTCCTTTTTGTAATACCATGATGACTGATGGAGTGAAGAACTTCAACAAAGAAAATGAAATCCAGGTATTGGATGTGGCTGAATTGATTGCAAACGCAGCTGAATTATGATTCCTTTTGACACATTGGATGATCAGGCAAAGGTTTGGTCCTATCAGGCAGATCGTCTGTTGACAGATACGGAAGTGCAATGGATCAATGAACAATTGAATCCCTTTTTGGAAGAATGGGCCGCTCATGGAACCAAGCTGAAGGCTTATGGAGAAGTGATGAACAATGCCCATTTGATTCTTGCTGTTGACGAAAGTGCACACAATGCATCCGGTTGTTCGATTGATACTTCTGTTCGTTTTATCAAACAATTGGAAAAGGAATTGCAGGTTTCATTTTTCAACCGTTTAAAAATGCTGACCCTGTCTAACGGGAAATTTGTTTACGTGAATTATGGTGATTTGGCAAATCTTCCTGCTGAAACAATCGTTTTTAACAATACCATCAGCAACGCTGGTGAATTTAAAAATAATTGGAAACTACCACTTGGGAATTTCATTGTAAACCAATAAGATCAAGAAGCCTATAAGCTGATCTTAATCATTTTTCAAACCTTTTTTTTGTCCAAACTTTGCAGGAAATTACTGTATGGAATGGAAACGGAAATCGGAAGCTGAAATGAAACAACGTGTCTTTGATGCGTTAAAAACCAACGTCAATTACCGAAACGGTTCTATTCTGGGAATTCCGGGAACCCATTTGGATTCGAAAGTATTCTCGGAAGAAATCAGTTTTGTTCGTGAGGCACCTTACCTTTCCACATTGGTTCAAAATCCAAATCATATCGGCTGCCATACGCTAGGTGATTCAGAATCCTACTTTGAAGGAACACACGATCTGGAGCGTGAAGTCATTCGTATTTGTTCCGAGAATATCTTGTGCGCAACACCTGATTCCATTGATGGGTATGTAGCAACGGGTGGGACAGAAGCCAATTTACAGGCAATCTGGATTTACCGGAATTATTTTATTCAGGAATACCAGGCATCTTTGCCGGAAATTGCCATTGTCTGCAGTGAAGACAGTCATTACAGTATGCAAAAAGCAGGGAATATATTCCAGATTCAATGCATCCTGTTGCCTGTGGAAAAGAAAACCCGTAAAATCAATCAATTTGCAGCTGAGCAAATTTTGGCGGCTCTGAAAGAAAACGGAGTGAAATATGTGGTGGTTGTGAGTAACATGATGACAACCATGTTCGGTTCTATTGATGATGTGGATCTCTATGTCGAGCTAATGAGCAACCAGGGATTTGAGTTCCGGATTCATGTTGATGCAGCTTACGGCGGTTTCTATGCTCCTTTGATAAACGAGTTCAACACGATTAATTTCCAACATCCGAAAGTCAGTTCGTTTACAATGGATGCACATAAGATGTTACAGGCTCCTTATGGTACTGGTATCTTCCTGATTCGGAAGGATATGATGAAGTATGCACAAACAGATGCTGCATCCTATGTTACCGGCGCGGATTGCACGATTTCCGGAAGCCGTTCGGGTGCCAATGCGATTGCTATCTGGTTGATTTTCGCGGCATATGGCAGACATGAATGGTTTGAGAAGTGTTCAATTCTGGAACGGCGAACAACCTGGCTGGCAAAAGAACTGGATAAACGTGGAATAGGTTATTTCCGTTCGCCATTATCGAATATTATCACCATACATGCCCGGCAGATCACCCGTGCATTGGCGCTTCAATTCGGATTGGTACCAAATGATCACAAGAACCCACTGTGGTTTAAGATTGTTGTCATGGATCATGTGACAATTGAAAAACTGGAATATTTTCTTGCCGAACTGGATGAACAAGTGGTGTTAAGTTGAAGATTTTTTTTAATCCACAGTGATTGCAAAATCTTCTACGGATTTGGAGTAACGTCCGGAAGTCAAAGTCACTAATTAGCTGAACTTTTTGAATATTTTCTAATTAGGAATTAGGAATTAGGAATT
>DLHO01000012.1:93770-94459 GCA_002483265.1 Flavobacteriales bacterium UBA7666
TCGCTTTTTTCTCAGCCGCTTCAAGTGCTTCTTTTTTCTTACTTACATTTAAGCGGATTCCACCTACCAATTTCAAGTTGTAAAATGTTTGTTTGTAAGTGAAATCATTGAATGCAATGGACTTGTTGTCAAAATCGGTAACGAACAGGATGAAATACTTTGGTTTATTGATTCCACCAATTAGTTTGATATCGACACGTGGTGCCAATCCAAGAAAACTTCTTGTTGTACCATCAAAAGTGTAAATCTTAGATTGCAATACCAAACCTAAACCTCCCATGATTCCAATTTGGAATATGCGCCATCTCCGAACATAAGCATAACCCGGAACAACTCCAACATCAAAAGCAGCAATGAGATTGGCCGAGGTTTTACTTTCGGAAGTATCTTGTAATTCGATGGGAAGCAGAGATTGATTGGATGAAATTCCGTGATAATTGGTAGTGTATTTTAAGTAAAAAGTCCTTACATCCCGGTGATAGGAAGCTGTTTTTCCTTTGAAAGCAGCCATCTTAAATTCGTTTTTAAAGAATTGCCAGGCATTGATCGAAAAACTGGCTGCACTGATATCTTCCCGGATTAAATTGGGATTGTCCGGGCTGATCGTGTCATTCCAACGATGAGCGTTTTTCATGGCATATCCTTGGTAGATGTGTGAATCAAAATCAAAATACATGTTTTTGAAACTG
>DLHO01000012.1:94558-94896 GCA_002483265.1 Flavobacteriales bacterium UBA7666
TTGGAACGAACTGAATTGGGTAAAGTCAGTCCAAACCGGAGTGAAAGCCATTTATAAGAAAATCCAAAACCCAATACAGGATTGAAATTGTTTCTGAGCTTCACGCTTTTCATCCCTTGACTAAATGGATAGGAAATAGACATGGGTGCCGTACTCCATCCAAAATCAGAATACAAGACCAATCGATTTTTATATTTCTGATAAGGTAACGAGTCCACATCTTGACTGTAAACGCAAGAGGCAAATACACTTAAAAATAATATGAGAATAGATATTCTACTCATTAATCCCTTGTATAGAACACAAAAATGCGAATTCTTTTGCTACTTCCAGTCTTT
>DLHO01000012.1:94962-95637 GCA_002483265.1 Flavobacteriales bacterium UBA7666
GTTGATCTTCCGGAACCTCCGCCATGTCCTGCACTCATCGTACAATCAAACAAGATCGGCGCGTTTCCGGTGTTGTATTTTCTCAATTTCGCAACCCATTTTAAGGGTTCCCAATATTGAACTTGCGAATCGTGATAGCCCGTAGTAATCAACATGGCAGGATAATCCATTTTTCGAATATGATCGTAAGGAGAATAACTCAACATATACCAATAAGGGTCTTCTTCGTTCGGATTTCCCCATTCTTCGTATTCGCCCACAGTCAATGGAATGCTTTCGTCCAGCATAGTCGAAACCACATCCACAAACGGAACCTGGGCAATTATTCCTTTAAAAAGGTAAGGAGCCATATTCGTTATAGAACCCATTAATAAACCGCCGGCGCTTCCACCTTCAGCATAAATGGAATTCGGATCGCAATATCCTTTCAATGCCATCCATTCAGCTGCATTGATAAAATCGGTAAATGTATTTCGTTTGTGATTTAACTTTCCGTCCTGATACCAATTTTCACCAAGGAACTTTCCTCCGCGAATGTGAGCAATTGCAAAAACAAAACCTCTGTCCAATAAACTAATGCGCGTTGCAGAGAAAGCCGCCGGAATCGTCACCCCATAACTTCCATAGCCATAGAGAAGGAGTGGAGCCTTCTTTAAATCAACACCTTTTTTATAA
>DLHO01000012.1:95701-97143 GCA_002483265.1 Flavobacteriales bacterium UBA7666
TAAACAATGGAAATTGGAATTTTTTGTCCGTCATTTGCCGTTGCCCAGATTCTCTCCGAAACATAGTTTTCCGAATGGAAATTTTGGTCGATCAATGTTTTTTGAAAGAACAACTGGGTGGTTTTACTCTCTACATTGTATTTGTAGATTGAACTAGGGCTGGTAAAGGAAGTATAATGGTAGTTCACAACCTTGGAGTGGTAATTTTCATTGAAACTGAAGTTCAATTCATACACGTCTTCCGGCATGGAAATCTTGGAGAAATTCGTTGCGTCCAGGTTTCCAACTGAAATCTCTGTTCTTCCCATTTTTCGGGATTGGACGGCCAAAAAGCTTTGAAAAACCTCCGCTCCGTCCAGGTAAACAGCGTCGTCATGTGCAATCAGTACTTCACAGTTTTCGATAGAAGTAGGAATGGACTTGGAGAATACCAATTTTCTGTTCGGACTATTCTTATTTGTCAGGATATAAAATCCGGTTTCGTGGTGGCTGATCTCATACAAATGATCTTTTTCTCTTTTTAGAAAACAGATTGCTTTTTCTGCTGGTTTATCTGATTCGACCATCCAAGTTTCTGAGCTGGTGCTGCTGACAGAATGAATCAGGATGAACTTTTTATCTAATGTTTTGCTGATATATACTCCAAAGCGCTCGTCTTTTTCTTCAAAGATCAATTCATCTTTTGAGCTGCTTGTTCCTAATACATGTTTGTAAATCTGAAACTCACGTAAAGTAGTTGGATCTTTCTTTACATAAAAGACCGTTTTGTTATCATTTGCCCAAAGAACACTTCCATCTGTACCTTTAATCTGTTCTTTGAGGACTTTTCCTGTTTTATTTTCGCGGAACGAAATGGTATAATTGCGTCGACCGATTTGATCTTGAGAAAACGCCACCAGTTCATTGTTCGGAGAAATAGAGAAATCTCCCAGTGAATAGTATTCATGACCCTTTGCCAGTTCATTTTCATCAAAGAAGACCGTTTCTTTTTTGCCCTCAATCAAAATGAGTTGCCTATAATCCTTGTCCTTTATTTGGCGCCATTGAAAAGTTTTTCCCTGAATTTCAAATGGAGCACTGGTTTCTTCCGGATTGATACGGTTATCGAATTCCTTCAAAAAGGTATTTACCAGGTTCTGTTTTTGATCAAAGAACGCTTTTGAATAATTGTTTTCTTCTGAAATGTAATCCAATACCGGCTTTGAATCGCGTTCATTCATCCAGAAATAGGGATCAATACGAACATGATTGTGTTTAATCAATTCTTTTGGTATTTCCTTAGCAATTGGAATGTGTGACTGATTTTGTGAATTCACGATAAATGGTGTAAATGAGAACAATGAGAGCAATCGGAGAAAATTCTTCATATTACAAATTTAAAAGAACTCTTTTAAGAATTGTGGGTCGGTTTCGGGAGTTTATTAACTTTGTTTTCATGAAAA
>DLHO01000012.1:97181-97462 GCA_002483265.1 Flavobacteriales bacterium UBA7666
TTTTCATGAAAAAAGCATATAAGTTTCTTCTGAATAAATTACCAAGGCCTCTTTTGATCCGTTTGAGCTATGTTTTTAAGTTCTTCGCGCCTTTAATTTACAAGGGAAATAAGGTGGAATGTCCGGTATGTGAACGAAAATTCAGAAAGTTCTTATCCTACGGATCTGATGTTGCTCACCGGGAGAATGTACTTTGTCCATACGATTTGACATTGGAAAGACATCGCTTGATGTGGCTGCATTTAAAAAGAGAGAGTAATTTTTTTACTGCAGATAAATTG
>DLHO01000023.1:0-44653 GCA_002483265.1 Flavobacteriales bacterium UBA7666
TGGTGAAATTGGTAGACACGCTAGACTTAGGATCTAGTGCCGAGAGGTATGCGGGTTCGAGTCCCTCCATCCGCACTTTTAAAATGGTCTCGTTGTTCGTCAATGAAGACCATTTTTTGTTTATACAAGTTAAGAATTAAAAGAAAACGGAATGAACGTAACACGTCAAGAAGTTAATGCAGAAACAGCATTATTAACGGTGCAGGTTTCACCGGCAGATTACCAGGGTAAGGTAGCTGCTTCCTTAGATAAATATCGCAAACAAGCGAAAATCCCAGGATTCCGTCCGGGAAAAGTTCCTATGGGCTTGATTCAAAAGCAATATGGAAAAGGTGTTTTAGCTGAAGAGATGAATAAATTGGTTTCTGATGCTTTATACGCTTACGTTCAAGAAAATAAATTGGAAATTCTTGGAAATCCGATTCCGAAAGAAGGATCAGAAGTACAAGGAGATTTCGATAATCCTGCAGATTTTGAATTCGTTTACGAGATCGGATATTCTCCGGCAATCGATTTGAAATTGACAAATAAAAGCAAATACGATTACGTTCAGGTGAAAATCGATGATAAATTGATTGATCAGCAAATCGATGATCTACGTCGTCGTTACGGAAAAATGACTTCTACTGATGAGGTGAGTGATACAGATATGATTTTAGCTCAATTCGTTGAGTTGAAAGAAGACGGATCAATCAAAGAAGGTGGAATCATGCATTCTTCTACAACTTCAATGGAGTTTGTTGAAGATAAAAAAGTGAAAAAATCATTGGTTGGTAAGAAAATCGGAGACAAAGTAACGGTTTCTGCTTCTTCAATTACGCGTGGTGAGAGCGACAAAGCAGCAATGCTTGGAATCAAACCGGAAGAATTGGCAAACCACTCAGATTCATACCAAATGACAATCAACGACATCAAACGAATGGAGTTGGCTGAATTGAACCAGGATTTGTTTGACAAATTATTCGGTGAAGGAGCAATTTCTTCTGAGAAAGAATTACGTGAGCGCATTGGGTCTGATTTGAAAAACATGTTTGCAAATGATTCAGATCGTTTATTGACACGTGAAGTTTACCGCGATTTAGTAGAAAACACTCCGGTTAATCTTCCGGATACATTCCTGAAGCGTTGGATTCAATTGTCGAATGACAAACCAATCACAATCGAACAAATCGAATCTGATTACGATAGCTACGCGAAAGATTTGAAATGGCAGTTGATCCAGGGGCATATCTTCAAAGCGAACGATATTAAATTGGATAACGCGGAAGTAATCGAATTCACAAAAGGATTGATAGCAAATCAGTTTGCACAATACGGAATTCCTGC
This sequence comes from Flavobacteriales bacterium UBA7666, assembly GCA_002483265.1. Classification (GTDB taxonomy): domain Bacteria; phylum Bacteroidota; class Bacteroidia; order Flavobacteriales_D; family Crocinitomicaceae; genus Fluviicola. Next base: position 1,327 of record DLHO01000023.1, read on the forward strand.
ACCGGAAGATGCAGAATTGACGAAACAAGCTGTTGGAGCGTTACAGAACCGTGAAGAAGCAAATCGCATTCACGATATGTTAGCTGAAACAAAATTGACACAATACTTCAAGGATACAGTGAAATTGAACTCGAAAGAAATTTCTTACGATGAGTTCGTTGAGATGGCATCGAAGTAATTAAAGATCATTGAAAAAAGTAGGGGCGGAAAATTTTCCGCCCCTACTTTTTTATACTAAATTTATTCCATGAATAACACATTATCTCCCGGACTGATTACCGCAATTCTTGTAGGATACTTTGGATTACTGATCCTGATGGCTTATATAACATCCAGAAAGGCTGATACGGATTCGTTTTTTACGGGGAACAGACAAAGTCCCTGGTATTTGGTTGCTTTTGGAATGATTGGAACTTCACTTTCAGGTGTTACCTTTATTTCTGTTCCGGGGAAAGTGTTTTCAGAAGGAATGGCCTATTTCCAAATCGTTCTGGGTTATATTATCGGATATATCGTCATAGCCCAGGTTTTAATGCCCTTGTACTACCGCTTGAATGTCACGTCCATTTACGAATACTTAAATAAACGATTCGGAATCGTAAGCTATAAAACAGGAGCAGCTTTTTTCATTCTTTCGCGGACCCTGGGCTCTGCAACACGACTTTATTTGGCTACAGAAGTACTTCAGATGTTCTTGTTTAAAGATTTGGGAGTTCCGTATTGGGTCACAACAGTTACCACCATCGTATTGATCTGGGTCTATACATTCAAAGGAGGTGTTCGAACAATCGTTTATACAGATGCCTTTCAAACCATTTTCCTTGTTTCATCCGTCATCATCTGTACCATTATTATTGCACAAACTCTGGGAGTTGATTTGTCCGGATTATACGATAAAATAACTTCATCAAGTACTAAGAACGGCTATTCCATGTCGCGCATTTTCTTCTTTGATGACCCGAATTCGCCATTATATTTCTACAAGCAATTCTTTGGAGGAATGTTCCTTGCAATCGCAATGACCGGTTTGGATCAGGATTTAATGCAGAAAAACCTGACGTGTAAATCCATTGGGGATGCAAAGAAAAATATGTATTCCTTTACCACCATTTTAGTGATTACAAACTTCCTGTTCTTGCTTTTAGGAGGTGCGTTGTATGTGTATATTCAATCTACAGGCTTAGAAGTTCCTGCAAATACCGATCACACATTCCCAACACTGGCACTAAATAATTTTGGAAAAATTGCAGGTATTTTCTTCCTTCTGGGAATTACAGCATCCTCTTACGCTTCTGCGGATAGCGCATTGACAGCATTGACAACCGGATTCTGTATCGACTTTTTGAATTTTAACCGAAGAGAAGAACAACAGAAGAAACTGTATAAGTTGATTGTTCATATTGGCTTCTCACTCTTATTTCTGTTGATTATTCTTGCAACAAACTGGTATGTAGATTCCACACCGGGAACAGATTTGATCGGTTTGATTCTGAAGTTAGCTGGTTATACCTACGGCCCCTTACTTGGATTGTTTGCATTGGGAATCTTTACAAAACGCCTATTGAATGAAAAATTGGTTCCAATTGTTTGTGTATTGATTCCTGCGATTTGTTATTTCATCAGTAAATATTCTCAGGCATGGACAGGTGGTGTTTTGCAACCCGATGGAAAATATTTGGGAGGATACATTTTCGGGAATGAATTATTGATCCTGAACGGATTGTTGACTTTTGTTGGGCTTTGGCTGATTTCTAGAAAAGGAGAAGCTCTGACTGTTGCTTTAAAATAATAGTAAAAATGCCTTCGGCTCCGCTTAGCCATCTTTAGGTCACTGAGCGGAGTCGAAGTGAACTCTTCGAATTATGACTCAAAAACCAAAAGCATTTTTATTCGACTTAAACGGAACCATGATCAACGACATGGGATTCCATTTGGAAGTCTGGGACAAGATCTTGAACGAAGACTTAAAAGCCGGTTTAACCTTGGATCAGGTGAAGCAGCAAATGTACGGTAAGAACCACGAATTGCTCGATCGCGTTTTTGGAAAAGGAACATTGAGTGAGGAAATCATCGAATTGTATTCTCAACGAAAAGAAGAGCTATATCAGGAATTGTATCGTCCACATTTGGCATTGATTCCGGACTTAGGAGCATTTTTTGATCAGGCAGATCAATCAGGAATAGCTATGGCGATTGGTTCGGCAGCAAATCGTTTCAATATTGATTTTGTATTGGATAGCCTGAATATCCGTTCTTATTTCAAAGCAATTGTTGGTGCTGAAGATGTAATGAAAAGCAAACCCAATCCGGAAGTGTTTTTGAAGGGAGCAGAACTGCTGGGTGTAGAACCTGAATCATGCATTGTATTTGAAGATGTGCCCAAAGGAGCAGAAGCAGCATTGAATGCCGGAATGAAAGTGGTCATCATTACAACAACCCATACGGCAGAAGAATTTGATCACTATCCGAATGTGCTGTTCTGCATTTCGGACTACAACGACCCACGTCTCACTGAATTGTTTTGCTGAATGGAAAATTAAGAATTGAAAATTGATAAGAGCGAAATCCTTTTTAACCTCTCAATTCTATTTTTACCTTTTCAATTTTACATTTTCCATTCTCAATTTTTGTATCTTCACTTAACAAATAAGTTTGCCATGAACATCATTCTCCACGATAACGAATTACACCTGCGCTTTGCACCTTTAACACTTACAAGACCAGTTGGTGATTTAAGAGTGGGAATTCTGACGAATAAAGAACGATGGGAAAAGTGGATTCCGGAAGCAACCATCTCATTCCAAACCGAAAAATACATTTCGAAGAAATTTCCTAGAGTGGAGGGCAATGCGGATGTAGAGGTCAATGCGGCAATTATCCCTAATGAAGCCATTGCGGCAGCTATTGTGCATCTGGAAGATAATCAGATACTGATTTCAGAGAACACCTGGATCGCCAGAAGAGGAGAAGGAAAAGAGAAAATTAAATGGACAGAACAACATCCGTTGGAATTGACACAGCGCTGGGATCTTTTTCAAAAGAATGATGAGATTTTAGTAGCAGATTATTTTTTGCTCACAGGCGGTCGCGAATCGCAATACATTTCTAATTCCAATACCATTATTGGAGATCCGTCACTCATCTTCCTGGAAGCGGGGGCATCCGTTGAAGGTTCTTTTTTAAATACAACCTCCGGGCCTATTTACATTGCCAACGACGCCGAAATTATGGAAGGATCAATGATTCGCGGACCATTCTCATTAGGAGAGCATGCAGTTGTGAAAATGGGTTCTAAGATTTACGGAGCAACTACCATCGGGCCGTTTTGCAAAGTGGGAGGAGAAATTTCGAATTGCGTATTTCAAGCCTATTCCAATAAAGGACACGACGGTTTCTTAGGAAATTCACTGGTTGGCGAATGGTGTAATTTTGGAGCAGATAGCAATACCTCCAATTTGAAAAATAATTACTCCATGATTCGTACATGGTCTTATGAAGAAGGAGCGGAAGTTCCTACGGGATTGCAATTCATGGGAGTTTGCATGGGTGATCATAGCAAATGCGCCATCAATACCATGTTTAATACGGCAACAGTAGTCGGAGTTTCATGCAATATTTTCGGTGCAAATTTCCCCAAAAAATTCATTCCCTCATTCTCATGGGGAGCAGTTGACGGTGGTACCGAATTGTTCGATTTGACCAAAGCCAAAGAAGCTGCCAACGCCATGATGAAAAGACGTGGCTTGGAACTTTCAGAAGGCGACCATTACATGTTGGATTACCTTGCTAAACATGGCGGGTAACACTGTTTAATCAATCAGATACCCACTTTAATCTATAATTCGTAATTCGGCACTCGTAATTCGTAATTATCTCCAACCCTTCCCATGCCTTAAGCGTTGTTAGCTTTTAAGTTAAATAATGTTTAATCCCTAATTAATTTCACCATGAAGATAATTTCTACCTGTCTCGTTCTAATGTTGAGTGGATTTGCTTTTTCCCAATTCAATAGAACCTTTATGCATTCCTCTGCTTCTAGTGGAACAACTAATTTTACGAACTTCAGTTACTATGATTCTCAGAACAAAGTGAATCTGGTCAGTTTATCCGGAGTCGGATCCGGGCAAGTACAGATTGCAAGGCAGCGCATTTCTGTTCTTGGTGATGTCGAAACCTTTGATAAGCAATCTTACACGGTCGCTTTGCCTGGATCTAATCAGAATAGCTTGCTCCTTACTGCAATAGAGCAGGGAAATGAGTTATACTATGTTTTGGGAGTTGGGCCAACTTCTTCCATTAAATTGCTTTGGCTGAAAGTAAATAAAAATACAGGCGCTTTGATCAGTACAATCACTAGCACTAATGATTACAAACTAGCTTATTTCGAACCGAAATTAGTTGGAAATGAATTAGTAGCTTATATGGTGAAAAATTCCGGTGGTTTAGCGCGTGTAGCAGTAAATATCGGAACATTTGCTGCTCCGACAGAAGAAATTGCAAGTGCTTCGATTACAAGTACGGCATCTTTTTCAAATACGTCAATGTCCGGCTTTAAAAACGGTAATCTATTTGTTGTGAATGGATTAGAAAAAGTTGTTATTGGTGCAGGGATTACTTCTTCGGTCATTATTACGCGCACAGCTCCGAATACTTATTCATCTATAAATACCGGAATTACTACGCAGCGTTCTGTGAGTTCTTTTTTAATTGATGCAACAACTATCGGAATTACGAACGGGATCAATGTAGAGCATTACAATGCTGCAGGGATAATGGTGAGCAGCGGTTATCTTAGCTGGCCGGCAAATTCAATCGCAAGTCAGGTGGAATATGTCAATAATCGTTACCATGTTTACTATAAATATACCAATAACAATAAGGGAATTTTCTTTTTGACTGATCAGAATTTTCAGATTCTTGATTCGGTAAAGACAAATAAAATTATCTACCATATTCATAAAAATAGCAGTGGTCTTTTAGTTGATGGATCAGATGTTGACAAAGGGTTGTCTCTTGATTTGGATGGAAATGCTGAAGCAGGAAGATTGGCTTATTGCGAATTTTACAAAACAGTTCCTGTTTTAAATCACGATGAATATGCAACGCCGATTCAAGCCGGACAGCATGCTACTGCATCAATAGGTTTGGGAACAAAAGTGATTACCAGTCCTTATGAACTGCCGGGAGTATCGTACGATGGAATTTCAGGGTGTTATAACATAAGCGAATACTTCGTTGGGTTTATTGGTGGAAGCGACACAGTTTCCAATGATGAATCTAATTTCAATGAACAGTTTAGTGAGCTTCCTGGCCCGAATACTACCAGCAGTATGTATGATGAAATACTTGAATCAAAATACAACCGCCCATATCATGTGAGCCTGCAAATGATTGAAGATCATATTGATTCCGTACAATCCGGTTCTTCAAACTATATTCCTGCTTGGGAAATCAGAAATTGGCCGGCACACGGAAATACTGCTTTGGGACAAGTTGCAAATCTGGCGCCCTTTGTGGATGCAAATTCAAATGGAACTTACGAACCGCTGCAGGGAGATTATCCGTCTATTTATGGAAACGATTGTGTATTCAGTATTACACATTACCGCAACAATGGAAATACAAACAAAGCATTCGAGATTCACAGTTATGTATACACACAAGTGTGCGATACCACAGAGGCATTTGATGATGTATTGATGCGCAAAGTTCAGGTATATTCGCGCGGTGCAGTGATTGATTCCTTGTTCTTTGGAGGTCTTTTTGATGGTGATTTAGGGAATTACAATGACGATTATTTCGGGACAAATGTGGAGCTTGGAATGACCTACAATTACAATGCGGATCAAATGGATGAGGACAACGCAGGACGTGTAGGTTTTCATGATCACCTAGCTGCACAGGGTTTGATGGTTTTAAAAGGATTCAAACAGGCAAATGATGGCTTGGATAATGGAATTGGAATTCTTCCGGGACAATCTGTAAATGGTTATGGTTTCAATGACGGAGTTACAGACAATGAATACGGCGGATTATATGCTTCGAGTATCTTTACCGGAACAAATGCACCGGTCGGGCAATCAGATCCAACATCTGCAACGGGACTGTATAACTACTTACAAGGATTGTGGCAGTTTGGCGATCAAATGTACTATGGAGGATCCGCATTTCCCGGAGGGCCATGTGTTGGATCAATCGAAACAAATTATATGTATCCGGGAAGTTCAGACCCGTTACATTGGGGAACAGAAGGTGTTAATCCAGGATTTGACTGGTCAGAATTTGAGCCTTGTGGAACCGGATCAACTTCAAATCCGGCAGGTGATCGCCGAGGCATTTATTCTTTTGGAAAAACAGCTTTAACGAATGGGGGTTCCTTTGAATTGGATTACGCTTACTTAATTAAACGCCAATCTGCGCCGGCAACAACTATTTTTGAACCTGTAGATGACTTGTTTGTAAAAGCGAGTACAGTTAGAAACGCATTCTTGGGCAATGATGGACCTTGTGGAATCAATTTTGACCCGATTTCAGAAAGTCTTGGAATAGAGGAAAGTGCAATCGAAGAAGATCTGTTTACAGTATACCCGAACCCAACTACAGGATCTGTTCGAATCAACGGAATCTCGGAAAATGGAGGAACAATTCATGTATTTGATATCAATGGAAAATTGCTTCAAACAGTATCAAATTATCAAGCGATGCAAGTTCTTGATTTAAGCGAATTGAAAGGAAACTTGTTTATTATTAAAATTAGCAGCGACTCTAAAACTTCTCAAAAAAGAGTCGTGAAGTATTAATGTTGTTAGTTCGAGTAATTCTGCCATTTAACAGAATGTATCGAGAACGACAGAGCATTTCATTCAAAACCATTCGTCATTCGGCGGATGGTTTTTTTTATTTCTCCAACTCAAACATCTTCTTAGAAATCCGGACGCGCAATTCTTTTGCTACCTGATCAATCAACCAGCTAGTACCACGAATAATTGAACGGACTTTGGGTTTGTTGCAATCGTCTCGTTTGGATTTGATGGACTCCCAGGAATTAGCTTCTTTGGACCAGGAATCAACCAGAATACCATTTTTGTAAAGAGTTGCTGTCACAAGAAACCTCAAGGAAGATTTGTAAACATAAGCCATCGAATAATCCCACGAACAACTGTCAATGTAACTTTGACGTTCGATTGATTCACTGAGATCCATGACGTCAATGTAAAGTACATAGCCAGCGGTGTCGGACTGAAGCATCACATTGTTTTTATTCAGATAGGAAGTGAGTTTGGTGTTGAACTGAGCAGCTATTTGTTCAGAGGAATAATCATGGACGTAGCTTGGATATTGTGGTATTTCATTCCAATCATATGGATCGAAAAGCGGGAAATAATCTTCGGGATAAACTCCTGAATTGGCAGTTGTAACGAATTGAACAGCAACTTCATGCTTTAATTTCTTTCCTTTTTTACAGGAAATAAGACACACCGATAATGCAAAAACGTAGAAAATAGGTTTCATGTACGCAGTTTAATCGCTGCCTCAAAACAAATTACGTGCCAAGTGTTAAAATATTGTTAATCGAGAAGGGTGATCCTTGCTCAAGGGCTGAATAAATCCAATTATAAAGTGATACTAAGCCGTAGATGTCCCATGAATATCCCAAGGATATCCCAATGATTGTATGTATTTTAAACAATTCAAACTAATTTTGCACGAATGAAAAAAGAATACTGGGACGTTACAGACGAACAAGTCATTGAAAAAACAGGAAAACCCATTGCATTTTGGATGGAAACCCTCAAGGAGTTCAACGCAGGAGGAAAGAAATCCAATGAAGTAGTTGGATTCTTACAAGAAACGCATGGAGTGCCTCGTTATTGGGCAAGAACCCTTACGACACTTTTTTTGAAAAGTACAGAAAGCTAATTTGTATTCCCTTTACAGGCTCTGAAAATAATCCTAACTCGGAATTCGGAATTCGGAATTCGGCATTAATACATTAGGTTTTCCTAATTGGTATAAAAATGCGAAATGCGAGTTTACGGCACCCATGAAGGACTTGTTTTCCAAATATGGAACTCCAAACTCTTCAGCTGTTTCTTTCACGATCTCCGCAATATGTGGATAGTGAACATGTGAGATGTACGGAAATAAATGATGTTCCACCTGAAAATTTAATCCACCGACATACCAGGAAATCCACTTGCTCTTGCGTGCAAAATTAGCCGTGGTTTGAAGCTGATGCATTGCCCAGTCGTTTTCAATAATTCCTTCTTCATTTGGAAGCGGATGACTTGTTCCCTCAACGGTATGAGCCAATTGAAAAACCAATGCAAGAATGAACCCCGCAATTGCCTGCATGATTAAGAACCCTGCAATAGTTGCCCCAACAGGTAGACCAACAATCCCGATTGGTAAGTATAAAATAGTGAAGAAGTAAATTGCCTTCATCAAAATGATTTGACTGAATTTCCGGATACTGCTTTTCTTCTCCTCACAAAAAGTTTTGTGTTTCCGGTATTGAATGAATTGGACAAAATCTTTTAGGGTTACCCAATACAAAGTCAAGATCGAATAAAAGAAAACCACATAAATGAATTGATAACGATGGTAAGCTTTACGCTCTGAATGCGGACAAAAACGCATTAACAATTTGTCATCAATATCCTCATCCATATTTGCAACGTTCGTATAAGTGTGATGTAACACATTATGCTGCATTTTCCAATTACAAACAGAACCACCCAATAAGTTGAGCGTATGTCCCATGAAATAGTTTAAAGCTTTATTTTTTGAGAAAGCACCATGATTCGCATCGTGCATGACACTCATTCCAATACCGGCCAATGCAAATCCCATGACAGCCCAAAGTAATAACTGTGCAAAAACAGGAAGTTCAAGAGTAAGAATTAAAATGAAAGGGGTGAGGTAAACCGACAAAAGGGTAAAAGCCTTGATGTATAGTTTGCGATTTCCTTGTTTTTTTATCTTGTTTTCGCTGAAGTATCCATCTACGCGCTTTTTTAGTGTTGGAAAGAAGTGTTCAAGGTCTTTCTTCTTCCATTTCACTGAACCTATTTCGCTCATTCAATTAAGTTAGGGGCGTAAGATAGATATAAAAAACTGCTTTCAATAATTTATGGGGAACCTTTCGACTAACCCTTCCCTTTTCACGATTGAAATGAAATAATGAAATAAGTTAATATTCAGTTTATCAATGATTTAATCATATCGTCCGATTATTAGGACTCCAATTTAACGCCTTATTATCTGTTCATTTTCAATTCGCAATTCGCATCCCGATAGCTATCGGGACGCAATTCACATGTCAATTAGTCAGGAAATTTGAATTGGCACAGCGCTTGACATTCCCTGTCGTCAGTAGTTTTTTCTTAACTTATCTCAATCGATAGTAAGATCAATGACATTTTGACGTTAATATACACATACATGAAAGATTCATTCGACAATACAATCATAGTCTCATCAGAAGAAGATGCAGAATTTTTGCCTTTGATGTCTCAGGACGACGAAGACAATATGAATAAAGAAATTTTCCCGGAAGACCTGCCTATTTTGCCTTTACGAAATAATGTGCTCTTTCCCGGTGTCATGATCCCTATTACAATAGGTCGGGACAAATCCTTGAAATTGCTGCAAGATGCCAATAAGGGGAAACGCATAATTGGGGTTGTTTCACAAATTGATCAGGAAGAAGAAAGTCCTGAATTCAATGACTTACACCGCGTTGGTACCGTTGCGCAGATTGTACGTTTATTGAAAATGCCTGACGGATCTTCCACCGTAATTATTCAGGGTAAAAGACGTTTTGAGATCGCGGAACCTTATCAGACAGAACCTTATATGCGTGCTAAGGTAAATTTCCTCACAGAAATTTTACCGGAAAAGGACGATCAGGAAATGGATTTGTTGTTCCGAAATGTGAAAGAACTAGCACTTCAGATTATTAAAGATAGCCCGAATATTCCTTCTGAAGCAGCATTTGCAATTGGAAATATTGAATCTCCCACATTCATGGTGAATTTCATTTCTTCCAACATGAATGCGGACGTGAAGAAAAAACAAGAGTTGTTGGAAGAATTAGATTTCCGCAAACGTGCACGCATGGTAGTAGAGCATTTGACGCTTGAATCACAATTGCTTGAAATGCGCAACGAGATTCAATCGAAAGTGCGTCTGGATATGGATCGTCAGCAGAGGGAATACTTCTTGCATCAACAAATTCGAACCATTCAGGATGAGTTGGGAGATAATCCGCAAGAGCAAGATGTAAAAGACTTGGAAGATCGCGCAGCAAAGAAATTGTGGACAAAAGAAGTTTCGAAATTGTTCTACAAAGAGCTGGCGAAATTACAGCGCATGAATCCTCAGGGAGCAGAATATACGGTTCAGCTGAATTATTTGGACACGCTGCTTGATCTGCCATGGAATGAATATTCTAAGGACAATCTGGATTTGAAACGAGCTGCGAAAATTTTGGAACGCGATCATTTCGGATTGGAAAAAGTGAAAGAACGTATTCTGGAATATTTGGCCGTTTTGAAACTGAAAGGCGATATGAAATCTCCAATCTTATGTTTCTATGGTCCTCCGGGAGTTGGTAAAACGTCTTTAGGTAAATCTGTGGCGGAAGCTTTGGGTCGTAAATATGTTCGCATGTCTCTTGGTGGTGTTCACGATGAAGCTGAAATTCGCGGTCACCGTAAAACCTACATTGGAGCAATGCCGGGTCGTGTGATGCAGCATTTGAAAAAAGCAGGTTCTGCCAATCCGGTCTTTGTTCTGGATGAGATTGATAAATTAGGAAGAAGTAATCACGGAGATCCGTCTTCTGCTTTATTGGAAGTACTTGATCCGGAACAAAATAGTTCGTTCTATGACAACTATGTAGAAACGGAATTCGACCTTTCTAAAGTGATGTTCATTGCTACGGCAAATAGTTTGTCAACCATTCAGGGGCCTTTACTTGACCGAATGGAGATCATCGAAGTAAATGGATATACGATTGAAGAGAAAATTGAAATCGCGAAAAAACATTTGTTGCCGAAACAACTGGAAGCACATGGAATTACGAAAAAACAACTGATCCTGGATCGCAAAGCATTGGAAAGAGTCATTGAGAATTACACCAATGAATCAGGAGTGCGTGGTTTGGATAAAAAACTGGCAAAACTGGCTCGTCACAGAGCAAAACAGGTTGCTTTGGAGGAGAAATTCTCAGAAAAAATTGATATCGAAGAATTGGTAAGCATTCTGGGGGCTGGCCGCGAAAAAACGAAATACGATAACAACGATGTACCCGGAGTAGTAACCGGATTGGCTTGGACAAGTGTTGGAGGAGATATTCTCTTCATCGAATCTTCTTTAACAAAAGGAAAAGGGAAATTGACCTTGACCGGAAACCTGGGAGATGTCATGAAAGAATCTGCAGTCATTGCTTTAGAGTTTTTAAAGGCCCACAGTGATTGGTTGGATTTGGAGCAAGATGTGTTCGATGAGAAAAACGTACACATCCACGTTCCGGAAGGGGCAACACCGAAAGATGGACCAAGCGCCGGAATTACCATGTTAACTTCGTTAGCAAGTTCATTCTCCGGAAGAAAAGTGAAGAAAAACCTGGCAATGACAGGTGAGATCACTTTACGTGGTGAAGTACTTCCTGTTGGTGGAATCAAAGAAAAAATTCTTGCCGCTAAAAGAGCAAATATCAAAGAAATCATTTTGAGTGAGCGCAACCGGAAGGATGTAGAAGAAATCACTGCTGATTACGTGAAAGGATTGAAGTTTCACTATGTCAAAATGATGCGGGAAGTAATAGATTTGGCTTTGGAAAAGAAAAGTAAATAGAAAAATGGTTCGTCTTCTGACGAACCATTTTTGTTTAAACCAATTCCTGCAACTATTCTATTCTTTTGGTTCAGACAACCAATAATCTGTCAAAATATTATCATCGTTTAGCGTGCGCAGGAATGCGATAATCTGTGTTTTTTCACTAGCTGTTAAAGGAATTCCATTGTCCAATAACGGATCTAAAGTACTTGTGTGCTTCACTCCGGTATTGTAATGCTCCAATACTTGGTTAATGGTGTAAAAACGGCCATCATGCATATATGGATAAGTCATCAATACATTCCTCAACGTTGGTACTTTGAATTTTCCTAAGTCATTCGATTGTTGTGTAATCAAATATCTTCCTTGATCTGAAAAAGTAAGGTCAAGTCCATTGTTACGGAAGGAGTAATCGGTAAATAAAGGTTCCGTGTGACATTGACTGCATTTCTGCTGAAACAAGCTGTATCCCTGTTGTTCTGTCGCAGTAAAGCTGACCTCACCGCGCTTCATCTGATCGTATTTCGAATTGTTTGAAACAATCATCATCATAAACTGAGCCAGCGACTTCAAGATGCGTTGGTCGGTTACTTCTTCCGTTCCATAAGCTTCCCTGAACAATTTTTTGTATCGTTCGGAAGCTTTCAATTTGAGAATGATATTGGCCAGAGATTCATTCATTTCAACCGGATTTGTAAGTGGAGCAATCGGCATCACTTCGATGTGATTGATTCCTCCGTCCCACATAAATGATGGCGACCAAGCCAAATTTACAATCGATGGCGAATTACGCGTTCCAACCAAATTATTCACCCCGGGACTTAATGCTGTGTTATGCCCTGCGAAAGCATGGGAATTGGCATGACAAGATGCACAAGAAACCGTTCCGTCCGAAGAAAGCAAGGGATCATAGAATAATGCCCTTCCCAATGTAAACTTTTTGAAGTCCTGCTTATTGTTTTCAAAATTGTAAACCGGTGCCGGAAAATAATCAGGTGAATTGAATCCCCACTTTTTATAGGGTTCAACGATCGCTTTTCGACATGACAGCACTAAACTACTTGCTGCAAGAACAACTAGTAGTTTGGATATTGTCTTCAATTTATTCATGGATGTGCTCAAATTCAAATGATCCGTAGAAATCATCTGCCATGGTTTTCGCACCGGAACCCGGCATATGGATCATGGAATTCATACTGACACTTCCAGCAGTTTGCCAAAGTGTTTGCGGAGCTGCGGATAAATGAATTTGACAATTCCCATTTCCTGTCACAGAAAGGCTGTTACCAACAAAAGTGTGTGATTTGGTTGTTACAACATTGTTTGAACCGGAAAATCCTCCAAGATGGTAAGCAAATGAACCTCCCATACTGGCATCTGGTGATAATCCTTCTGCTTTCAACATGATGTATCCTGAATTCCAGCTCCAGAACATTCCCAAAGATGGAGATAGAGCGCCATCTTGAGCGCCTGAAACATTGCGTGTGCTGTCAACTCCAAGTACATATTCCACGTCAGTGTATTCCCCGTAAGGAACACCTGTCAATTGAACCGATGGTGTTGTCCCGTTCGCTAGATCCAATAAGAAGTAGCTGTTGGGTTGTGTCCACCAAGTACCGTCGTTCTTTTTCAGGCGAATGTTGGAAATGTAGTATTTGAAAGTGGTGAAATTCAAGGAATCTCCTGTTAATGGATTGACCAAATCCGTATTCAAAGCGAATTCCAAACTGTCTTGCCAAGTATGTTCAATTTTAAGTGTGACAACATCGGTTCCTGTAGTAGGAGTTGTTGGTTCAATTTTTTCTTTTTTACAAGCTACAGCTATAGTCAATACAAGGGCAGTTACACCCAGTTTAAATGTGTTTTTCATGATGTTTTTTCTAATAATAATTAATCGACTTCGGTTAAGCGGCTAATGCAGAATTAGAAAAACAATTGGGTGGACGAAAACAAGTGCTGATATAAAATTGAGGGGAATTTCCCCGATAGATTCCACCCTCTGAAGCAGATTCTGTTGAAACACCCAGATTCATTGAATTTGGAACGAACTCCTCTACGAAAAGCAGAAATTCGGTTGATTTGATATTCTTTGGATTGAAAGGAGTTTTCGATTCGTGGTAATCGGATTCGATTTTCTTGAGCTGCAAGGAAAGGTAACATTTACCATTACAATGCATCAACGGATTATTCTTATTGATACAGTAAAGTTCGGTAATCTTGATTTGGTTGATTTTCCAGTCAATGAAAATAGCAGTCTTTATCGATGCTTGCGTCAAAAACGAACAAATAATCAAAAAAAGGACCAGTCTTTTCACGTGCCAAAAGTAATCATTTCTGTAGTTAAACTCTTAACAAAATTAGAAATAGTTACTTCTAAATTAAGGAAGACATACTGCAATTTGTCTTAAGTTGACTCGGGTCAATGCCCCATAAGAACTAAGTGACGGACACAATAGAAATTTCCATTCGACGTTTCACTAGTTTTAGTATCTTCGAATCCGAAATTCAAACAAGTGGTTTTTAGCAGTACACTCTTTCTTTTTTACTTCCTGCCTTTATTCCTGCTTGTTTATCATGTAGTTCCCAAATCGCTGAAGAATTGGGTGATCTTCTTTTTCAGTATTCTTTTTTATACCTGGGGAGCTCCGGTTTTCGTTTTTATCTTACTGGGAACGTCTTTTCTGGATTTTTTATTAGTGAGGACGATTCATCAGTCAACAGAAGCACGAAAGAAGAGAATCCTCCTGATTATCTCACTCACAATCAATCTAGGTCTTTTGGCCTATTTTAAGTACTCCAATTTTTTTGTGGGAAATGCGAACGCTTTGCTGGAAGGTTTCGGACTGAAAGAAGTGACATGGACAAAGGTCATTATGCCAATCGGAATTTCGTTTTTCACGTTTGAATCCATCACTTATACGGTCGATGTTTACCGTGGAAAGCATGCTCCTTTAAAGAGCTTGAAAGACTATTTATTATATCTGTTGGCTTTCCCAAAATTGATTGCAGGACCCATTGTGCGGTTTCAGGAAATTGCCGATGAGGTCATTGAACGCAAGGAAAATATCGATGAAAAACTGATTGGTTTTTACCGCTTCTCCATTGGTTTGGCGAAGAAAGTCCTAATTGCAAACGTCATGGCCGAGCAGGCAAAAGTGATTTTTGACAGTGATTTTCACCAGCTGAGCGCTTCTACTGCCTGGATCGGAATTTTGGCTTATACCATGCAGATCTATTTCGATTTCTCAGGATATTCCGATATGGCAATCGGTTTGGGTAAGATCATGGGATTCCATTTTCCTGAAAATTTCAATAGTCCTTACAGTTCCAAAAGCATCACGGAATTCTGGCGCAGATGGCATATGACCTTGGGGAATTTTATGCGTGATTATCTCTATATCCCGTTAGGAGGAAATCGTGTTTCATCCAAAACCCGCTTGTATTTTAATTTGGCTTTGGTATTCATCCTCTCCGGATTTTGGCATGGAGCATACTGGAATTTCATCGTTTGGGGAGCCTTTCATGGAACGTTTCTGATTTTGGATCGCATCTTTTTGGTAAAGCTCCTGAATCGTTTAGGTAGCGTACTTTCTATTGGAATCACATTTGTTATCGTCATGATGGGTTGGGTGATTTTCAAGATTGAGGGCGATATGGGTAAGGTAGGACTTTATTTTGAGCGCTTGTTTGATTTTAGCTGGGATGCGACATTTATTACGCTTCCCAATTTTTGGCCTTTACTGATTGTAGCCGCTTTCTTTTCCTTCCTTCCAGCTTTAAGAGTAGGAAAGAAAATGCAGGATTTTGTTTACAATAGAAATACCTATTCCTTGTCAGTAAACGGATTATTCCTTTTGGCGACCATCATGCTGTTCATATTTAGTGCAAGTTCAGTCATTTCATCCGGATTCAATCCATTCATTTATTTCCGTTTTTAAGATGAATCAGCAGCCAACACATAAGCGTTTGAAACAAGTTATTTTCTTTGGAATAATCGCGTTATTGTTCATTCCAATGATTCAGCACAGATATCGTTTGTTGGAAGAAAAACCGCTGAATGGAGCTTTTGTACTTTCGACAAAACCTGAGTTGAACAAAGAGAATTGGTTCTCCGGGAAATATCAGGAAGGACAGGACAAATACATTGCAGAACATACAGGTTTCCGTCCCGGTTGGGTGCGTTTGTATAACCAATGGAATTATAGTTTATTCAATATAGCACATGCCACAGGAGTCATAAGAGGAAAAGAAGATTACCTCTACGAGGAAAATTACATCAAAGCATATTATGGAACGGATTTCCTGGGAGAGAAAGAAATCAAAAGGATCACCAATCAGTGGAAGGCGGTTCAGGATACTTTGAAACGAAAGGGAATTGATTTAGTAGTGATTCTTGCGCCCGGAAAAGGCAGTTTCTACCCGGAATTTATTCCGGATGAATATAGAAAGCCAAGAACGGGAAAAACGAATTATGAAGTATTTAAAAAACAGTTCCGGGAACATTCAGTAGCACATATTGATATGCACAGTTGGTTTGAATCGATGAAAAAGACTTCGAAATATCCGCTTTTTCCCAAAACAGGAATTCATTGGAGTGCATACGGGCAATTTTTAGCAACAGATTCCCTTACAAAATTTGTTTCGGCGCGTTGCAAAACCCAAATTCCGTATTATGTTTTAGACACGATTAAAGAATCCAATAAACCGAAACTTGGAGATGACGATATCGCAATTGGAATGAATCTGATCTTTGGAATTAAGGATTTGGAATTGGCTTATCCGGAATTTCATGCGAGCCGGAAAGCGAAAAAGGAAGATCCCAAAGTACTCGTGATTGCGGATAGTTTTTATTGGGCTTTATTCAATTCAAATGTGTCTAATTTCCTTTTTAAGGAAGGTGAATTCTGGTATTATAACGAACAAATTTACCCGGCTACCTTTACTCAGGAAACTTTGGTGAAAAATCAAAATCTGGATGAGAAATTAAAAGAAAACAAGGTGGTTTTCCTTTTGATCACAGATGCAAACCTCTACAAGTTTGGTTTTGGGTTTCTGGAAATGGCATGTAAAGAGTACGGAATAAAGTAGGAAAGCGATGCTTCTCGTTCCTACTATTATTTCTCCGACATTCAAATACTTTTTCTGAGTAAAAAAATAAGGAGACTGCTTTCGCAAGTCCCCTTATTTGATTTAGGTGGAGGTAGAAATCGGTGTTAATTTGTTAATTATTGTGGTTCAGTTTTTTCAATAGTTGGTGATGGTGGTTCCTGTTCAATGGCTGGTTTTCCTAAAGTTGGAGGATAATCCGGTTCAACCAAACCTTCAACCATTACATCTCCTGTAATCTGAACAGGCATTTCTCCCGTTTTTACATTGCATTTAACGGCTTCTGCTTTCAGTGTGAGAATCAATTTCTTTCCTTTGGCATATGATTCCATGTTTTGTCGGTGCAAAGTGTCTGCAACATGGTTCTTTGCTAGGTAAATCAAATCAAAGGTTTCTTTCTTTAAATCTTTTTCATTGACAGTCAATTCAAAGTTTCCTGCTTCATCTGTGTAACCCTTCAGGATGGTTTTCCCGTCTTGTTGAATTTCAACCGGAGATTTTGCTAAAGGCTTTCCTGTTTTTTCATCTTTTAACTGCCCACTGATCTTCATGGGAAACTTCAATTTGTTAAAAGCTTTTTGTTTCACAACTGTTGCATCATCCGGCGCCGACTCACAGGATGAGATTATCGGACCCAAAAAACCAAGTATACCTAGTAAAGATAATCCCACCCGATAGGAAGCGTTGGACAATGCAACATGTGAAGTTTTAGAACTGATTTGATGATTATGAAAAATTCCGCAAACCTTTCCCGGGTTTGACGTAATGATTTGTTTGATTTCTGTATCAGACTTCTGACGAAAATCCGTCAAAACCTTTTCACAGCTTGAACAATAATACCCACCCTCGCGCTTTTCCATTCGCGTATGCGACTGATTACAAGGTAATGACATGATTGGCTTGTTCATAACTGTAGTTTAACGAAATGAAAATAGGAATTAATCAATTCGCTGATTTCAAAAAAATGTAAAGTGTACGTTTGCTTTATTTAAGGGAAGAAAAACATCCTTGTATTACAACCTCGATCAATTAAGTAGTAATTTTACAGGAGATAATTCGTCTATGAGAAAATTGAATAGCGTTTCGCTGGAAGAAATCAATAAGTATTCAAACAATACCTTGTTGGGGCATTTAGATATTAAATGTGTTGAAATCGGAGAAGATTATATTATTGCAACCATGCCTGTAGATCACCGGACACATCAGCCAATGGGTTTGTTACACGGTGGAGCCAGCGCTGCTTTGATTGAATCAATCGGTTCCATTGGTTCTACCTTATTACTGGATCTAAGTAAAGAAGCTCCTGTTGGAATTGAGATCAATGCAAATCACATCGGAAGTGTGAAAACAGGTTCTGTAAAAGCAATTGGAAAGATTGTTCATGCCGGATCGCGTACACATATCTGGCAAGTAGATATCTTCGACGAATCGAATGATCGTTTGATTTGCACCGGACGTTTAACCGTAATGATTGTTCCCAGAGCGTGAAAGATTTATTGATTTATAGATTACCTAAAGAAAAGGCTTCTCTAATAAAAAGAGGTACTTTTTCAACCTTGAAAGAAGGGGAGAAACCTTCCGGATTTGTTGTTTCAGACTTTTTGCATGAGCGAACGTTTCACTTCAAGGAAACCACTGAATTTGATCCCAAATTCGACTTTCATTACAGCAAAGAAATTCCTACGGTGATTTCACGAAGAGATTATCAGATTGAAGCCCAGGCTTTTTTGAATTCATTTCCTTTGCTGGGTGTTGAAAAGGGCGTTTTTTCCCGAATCAAGCAAACACCTTTTCAGGGAGAAAGAGCCTTTGAT
This sequence comes from Flavobacteriales bacterium UBA7666, assembly GCA_002483265.1. Taxonomy (GTDB): domain Bacteria; phylum Bacteroidota; class Bacteroidia; order Flavobacteriales_D; family Crocinitomicaceae; genus Fluviicola. The sequence goes on from DLHO01000023.1 coordinate 20,091, forward strand.
CTGTTTCATATGCTGGAGAGTACTTATCCAAACGCCTTTTGTTATCTTATTTCTTCAGCTCAATTTGGTACCTGGATCGGAGCCACTCCGGAATTGTTGATGAATCAGGAAGGAATGGTTTGTAAAACAGTTGCTTTGGCAGGAACTCATGGAGAAAACGAACAACACGAATGGACTCCGAAAGAACTGGAAGAACACGCATTCGTTGTAGATGCGATCAGGGAAAATCTGGAACGAAATGAATGTGTCGAAATTGAATCTGAAGGGCCATATGTAGTTCAGGCCGGACCGGTTCAACACTTGAAAACAGACTTCAAAGCACTTTTAACAAAACCCAACGCCTGGTCAATTGCCTTGGATTTGCATCCAACTCCGGCGGTTTGTGGAACTCCAAGAAGAAATGCGATCGAAGCCATTGCAAGCAGGGAAATGCACAATCGTGAATTATACACCGGCTTCATCGGTTTCTTTGAAGAAGGGAACACCAATCTGTTTGTCAATCTGCGCTGTGCACAGTTATTTCAGGATAAAGCCTTTTTATATGTTGGTGGTGGCTTCACCATTGATTCGATTCCGGATTTGGAATGGGAAGAAACGGAGCACAAAGCTGAAACCTTAATGCGGGTGATGAAAAAGATTTATTAGTTCTTTGATCAATCAATCATTAAACAATTGGATTAATTTCGCCGGAGTTTTTAATTACTGATAACTTATGAAAATTCTGGCTCTTGCTGCTTTCATCGCACCTTGTTTCCTGTTCAATACAATTCAAGCTCAAAATTTGAAGCCTGAAAGAGCGGTTTCACTGAAAATAGATATTCCACCGGTAAACCTGGATTATATTGGAAACACACGAATCTATGTCGATCCAATGTCTAATGATGTGTACAATATTCGCGGAATGTTTATTCAGAAGTTTAACAATCGCGTGTATACCTTCGAAAATTCGATCGAAGCGAGTGACATGTATGTGACTTTTTCGATGAATCGGATCACTAAAAAAAATGCAGTCGCTTCCACATCTTCTTCTACAAGTACAGATAAGGCTGGTAATAAAACTACTACAATCACTTATCGCTACGATGGGGAAGAGCAAATCAACATGGTTTTCTCACTGAATCTTGCAAATGGTGTAACCATAAAAAACTATTCAGAATCCGGTTATAGCCAGTATTCAGGTACTTCGACAAAGAACTATGAAAGTGCAAAAACAGAATACAACAACAATAAATCGAAAAAAATAGCAAGTACTATAGAAGATTTAGTAGGAAGAGTTTACAACAAAATGTGCGCGGATTATTTAATTGGAAACCGAAATATTGATTTATACGCAATCGGTGCAAAATCCAAAAAACAAGATTATTCCGATATCAATAATGCAGGTGATTTATTGATCAAATGGTTTGCAACCAATCCTACTGACGCATTGGATCCGGATGTCATAAAAGCATTACTGATTTATGACGAAGCATTATTAGAGCACGAACCGAAAGATAAAAAAGCACGAGTTGACAATGAAATTGCGGCTGTTTGCTATTATCAGAAAGCATCTGTGGAATTCTATTTAAAGAACTACCGGAAAGCAGAAGAATTGATCCTGAAATCAGAATCCTTGGATAAGCGCATTCATTTCAGTCAGGAAAATATGAAAGATCTGTTAAAGCTATTGAGAGACCGGAAGGTTTTTAATTAAAAAAAGGTGACTGAGCGTTGAAAACCCTGACCGTAGCGTCTGGGGAGTCGAAGGCACCTTTATGATTTTCTGCAAATTTCCTTTTCAATTCTCACTTTTCAATTCTCAATTAAACTAAATTTACACCATGATTTCAAGTGCAAAATTGGAAGTGCAACTAATCGTTGATGGTTGTAAAAAAGTAGGCGTAACACATGTTGTTATTTCTCCGGGATCCCGAAATGCTCCGCTGAGTATTGCTTTTGACGAAGATCCTCACTTCCAGGTTTTTGTGGTTCCTGATGAGCGGGTGGCAGCGTTTTATGCACATGGAATGGCGCAGAAATTAAACAAGCCGGTTGTTATTACGTGTACTTCCGGTTCCGCTCCATTGAATTATTATCCTGCTATAGCCGAAGCATTTTATCAGGAAACTCCCCTGATTGTTATTTCTGCTGACAGACCGTTGGAATGGGTTGATCAGGGAGATGGACAAACGATTCGTCAGGAGCGTGTATTCGATCAAATGGTTTTGAAAAGCGCACAGTTGAATGAAATTCATTCAGATAATCAACGCTGGCATTTCGAACGTAATCTATCCGAAGCTTTGCAAGCAGCAGTGGGAACAAGAAAAGGCCCCGTTCATTTGAATGTTCCTTTTTCGGAACCACTTTATGAAACAACCACAGATATTCATATTCTGAAAAACTGGGTAGAACTTGCTGAAACAGAATCCGTTTTAACAAAGAATAGTAAGAGCAAAATCGAAACCCTTTGGAATAATTCGGAGAAGCGTTTGATCATTGTGGGGCAGCACCGGAAAGATTCTGATTTACAGGAATTATTAGAGAAGTTGGCACTCGATGGATCAATAGCAGTTTTGGTAGAACATACTTCCAATTTGTACAGTCCTTATTTTGTTTCAAACATAGATCGAACACTCAATATCATTCCGGAATCTGAGGTTGAATCCTTTCACCCGGATTGCATTGTAACGATCGGTGGAGCAATTGTTTCAAAGAAAATCAAAGTTTTTCTGCGTCAATCAAAAGCGCCAGTGATTCGTTTTGGAGTAGATTTCCCTTTCATGGATACGTATCAGAATTTGCGTTTTACGGCATCGATTTCTGCTTTTTCAGGTTTAGAGTTTATTCAAGAGTTGGTTCAAAAGAATCCGCATAAATCACGTTTTGGTTTTGCCTGGAAAAAAGTAGATCAGTTTGGTTCGGATGACCAAAAAAAGATTTGTGCAGCTCAACCCTGGAGTGATCTGAAAGCAATGGAGTTTGTCATGGATGTTATTCCTGATTATTCTAATTTGCACATTTCAAATAGTTCATTAATTCGATATGCCCTGCTATTCGACCCGATCAAAAGTGTAAATTATTGGTGCAATCGCGGGACAAGCGGAATTGACGGAAGTAGCTCAACATCAGTTGGCTCTGCTATTGTTTCTCCGGATGAACCACATGTATTGGTAACCGGAGATCTTTCCTTTTTCTACGATTCCAATGCTTGGTGGAGTAAATACCTTCCTTCCAATTTGAGAATAGTTTTGGTCAATAATGGAGGAGGAGATATTTTCAATATTATTCCCGGTCCTAAATCAACCAATCAATGGAAAAAAATCTTCGTAGCCGAGCAGGAATTAGCTGCAGGAGATATTGCTAAAACGTACGGTCTGGAATACTTTCATGCTGCTTCAGAAGCAGATTTGGAAAAACATTTGAGTGCCTTCTTTTCTGAAAGTGCAAATGGGAAACCAAAGCTACTGGAGATAAATACGATGAAGGAACAGAACAGTGCTATTTTGGAAGGGTATTTTAAATCGTTTAAGAAGCGAGTTTAATTGAAAAGTGAGAATTGATAATTGATAATTGAAAAGGGGATACTCATAGATTATTATCAATCTGCTGAAGCGAAAAACTCTTCTTTTTCAATTTTTCAATTTTCAATTGAAAGAAAAACAAAGAGAGCCCAGATGCTAAAAACTACTACGAAAAAGACAACTGGACTCCCTGATTGGTTTGAATGCCTCTTAATAGGGCAAGGTTCAATATCGCTAATGTAAGTAAATCAGATATTTAAAACAAAATTTAAAAACTAAAAATTCTGTTAAAAATGAAAAAAATCACAAATCCATTTTTTATAGTTTAATTGACACTAAATTTGTCCCAAAAAAATAGAAAGTGGATTTTGATATATTAACTACCGGCATTGGAATTTTTTACCTCGTTGTACTAACCTTACTAGAGATCGTTTTAGGGATTGATAATATTATTTTCATCTCAATCATTACGGATTCTTTGGTGAAACAAGATCAGCGTAAAGCACGAATCTTAGGTTTGAGTTTGGCATTGATTATTCGATTGCTTCTGTTGAGTGTTGTTTCTTACATTATGACGCTGGATAAAACACCTTTGTTTACAGTTTATGATATTAAATTTACAGCACATTCATTGGTTCTATTGATCGGAGGACTTTTCCTTATCTATAAATCTGTTGGAGAAATGCACTCCAGTGTCAAAGGAAGTCATGAGGAAACAAAGAAAAAGAGAAAAGTACGTTTGGGAGCTGTGATCTTACAAATTGTTGCAATTGACTTCATTTTTAGCTTCGACTCAGTTATTTCAGCGATCGGTATGACCAATGATATTCGTCACGAAACACACGGAAATCCATTTGTTATTATCGTTCTGGCAGTAGTCATTTCCATGATAGTCATGTTGATCTTTGCAAAACCAATTGCTGATTTTATCAATGCAAGACCAACAATCAAAATGATCGCACTTGGTTTCCTGGTAACCATCGGAGTATTGTTAATTGCAGAATCATTTGGACAACACATTCCGAAAGGATATATCTATTTTGCGATGGTTTACGCCTTATTCGTTGAGTTTCTCAATATTCGTATGCGTAAAAACAAAAACGAGCCTGAACAGTGAATTCAGAAGAGATCTTAGCGGTTCTTCGTATTGAAAATTTGGATGAGGTAGAAGAAGCTCTTGAAATGGAGCTTTTTGAAATCCGTAAATCCATTCTTGCGAAACCTTTGTTAAGACTCACTTTGAAGTCGAAGCTTGCCCGCTTGGACTTGCTTGCTCAAATAGCAGAAAGCCAACAGTTGTTTCAGAATCCTGAAGAAGTTCAATTCACTTACGACTTGCAGCCATCTGATGCCGTTTTGGTTCTGTGGGAAAGCTATATGAAAGCCAAAAGTCAATGGAAACAATTGTTTACTCAAACCCAAACACCAGCAGCTTTAAAGGCCGTTTTGGAAGAAGGATTGAAAATGGAAAACGCATTTTCAGAGCAGTTTATTTCCTTGCATTGGTTAGATGAAGAGCCCGTTTTTGGTGTGGAACCAGATCCCATGTTGATTCAAAATGGATTGAAACAAGCATCCCAAAAAGGCTGGAATACATTCTCCGATCTGGAAAAGAATAAAAGTGAACTTGAAAAAGACCTCTTGCTAGCATTAAAGCGCTTATCTTTGTTGCCGAAATATTTATAATAGTCGAAACAGTTAAACCATGAGTGAAGGAACTTTTGATAAGTTGAAAGAGCAGTTGAGCCTGGAAGAATGGCCAAATGTCTATTTATTTAAGTTTATTGTACCGAATACTCCTCATTTCCTGGCACAAACAACTGCTTTATTTGATGAAACTGCACATATTCAATTCCATGAGTCGAGTAATGGTAAATTTGTGAGTGTAAGTGTGAAAGAAATGATGCTGGACGTAGATTCGATTATTGCAATCTATGAAAAGGCTCAAATAATCCCGGGAATTATTTCCTTGTAAACTATGAAAAAAAGAACCGTATTGACCTTAATTGGTCTGAGTCTTCTGATCACCTTATTGATCTTATTTCGAGTAAATTTTGTAAAAGGAATCCGTTCTTGGGAGAGTAAAGTCTTGGGAATATTTATCGGATTGGCAGCAATTGCAATGCTGTACATCACCTATAAATCCATTATTAAACGCTTTTCAAGAGGAACCCTTAAGAAAGAAGATTATGCTTTGCTTTTTGATTTGGAAAGTAAAGCGCAGCATGGTGAGATCGAATTCTATTTTACGATCGAACAAACTAAAAAAGTTGTCTTTTCAATTTTGAATGAAAAAATGGAAGCAATAAAAGTTGTTCAGGATAAAGAGTTTCCTTCCGGGGGGCATATTGTCCGCTTTGATGCCAAGGAGCTAGGCAATGGAGTGTATTTTTATTGTTTAGAAACAGATAATCAGAAAACAATGAAGAAAATGTTTGTTCAGCATGACAATCTGACAGTATAAATTGTCTTGGCAAAGCTTTTGACAAACAAAAACAAATAGTAACTTTAGACCGACGAAAGAAGTCACACAAAATTGAAACAATTATGGCATTAGAAATCACAGATGCAAACTTTGAAGAGCTTGTATTGAAATCAGACAAACCGGTAATGGTAGACTTTTGGGCAGAATGGTGTGGCCCATGTAGATTGATAGGTCCTATCGTTGAAGAAATGGCAAATGAATACGAAGGTAAAGCAATCATAGGTAAAGTAAACGTTGACTTAAACCCGGGGGTTTCTGCTCAGTTTGGAATTCGTAACATCCCTACGATCATTTTCGTGAAGGGTGGAGAAATTGCTGACAAGTCAGTTGGAGCTGTTCCGAAAGGACAGTTGACTGCTAAGTTGGATGCATTGATTTAATTTAGAATTCAATAGAATAAAGGTCCGCTAGTCGGGCCTTTTTTTTGAAATTCACAAGCATATTACATGAAGAATTTTTGGAGACGCCTACGATTGTATGGGGTAGGTTTTGGAATCGGGCTCATATTTGTTTTTTTCTTTTTTAGAAATCGGGGTTGTACCTGGTTGCCTGAAAACAGGGTTAAAAACACATTTCTTGGAAAGGTAATCGTTGTTTCGGAAACGAATCAGCGCATTTTCGATCGGCATCATTTGAGTGATTCCATGATTGAATCGTTTTTAAATGACGGCTCCATTTCTTTTGGATCAAGTAAAAAACAAGGTAAACTGAAAGTTTATAAGATCGAAAAGGAAGTAAATGGTAAAAATATGGCCTTGTGGTTTTCAATGCCCGAAGATGCCTTCATCGCAGAAGCCGTTTGGCCCAAAGGTTCGATCCAGAAATTTAAAAGTACAACTGAAGGATTTGGTCGTATGATCCATTTTCCAAACGTGAACAGTTTTGTTTACTTAAAGGACAATGATGAGTTGACAAAACAAATGAAGGAATTCGGGATTAAAGACGAAGAACAAGTTCAGTATATGATGAAGAAAGGCGGTTTGATTGACTTTTCGAGATCACAATTAACTGCAGAACCTTCTCCGGAACAGATGATTGTATTACCTCGTGGAAATGGGGATACATTGACTGCCAGAACAACTTGGTTTAAAGATCATATTGAATTTTATGAATTTGAGCGCAATTAGCTTCGGATTCAAGGTATTTCAATCACAATGTTCTGTTAATAAATCCTATTTTAACACACACATAACCTAAAGGTTTTTACTAATTTTGTCCAATGGAATTTTCAGCGCTGCAAATAGCTACTATCCTGAACGGTGAAGTCGTTGGTAACTCGGATGTTACAGTTGCTGGCTTAGCTAAAATTGAAGAAGGAACTACAGGTACACTTTCATTCCTGTCGAATCCCAAGTATGAAGAATATATCTATACAACGCAATCAAGTATCTGCATTGTAAATAAAACGTTTATTCCCACAAAAGAACTTCCTAAGACATTAACGCTTGTTAAAGTGGATGATGCTTACGCCTGTTTTGCAAAATTGCTGGATGTATACAATCAAATGCGTCAAAAACAGCCCAAGATTGAAACACCTTCGTTTATTGCAGAATCTGCTAAGGTTGGTGAAGGTTTGTATCTGGGAGCGTTTGCTTACATCGGTGAAAATACGGTCATTGGGAATAATGTGAAAATTTACCCGCAGGCATATATCGGAGATGGTGTTGTGATCGGTGATGATTGTACAATCCATGCCGGAGTAAAAATTTATGCTGATACCAAGATTGGTAATCGTTGTGTGTTGCATGCCGGTGTCGTAATCGGAAGTGATGGTTTCGGTTTTGCACCTGATGAGAAAGGCGTTTTCTCAAAAGTGCCGCAAATCGGAAATGTGATTTTGGAAGACGATGTAGAAGTTGGTTCAAACTCAACGATTGACTGTGCTACCATGGGATCTACTATTCTTCGTCAGGGAGTAAAAATCGATAACCTGGTTCATTTGGCTCACAATGTAGAAATTGGTCATCACTCAGCACTTGCTGCTCAGGTTGGTGTTGCCGGTTCTGCTAAAATCGGGAAGCATGTCATGGTTGGTGGACAAGCTGGAATCAGCGGGCATCTTCATATTGCTGACGGAACAAAAATCGTGGCACAATCAGGAATTCCAAATACAATCAAAAAAGCGGAAGTATTGATGGGATCTCCTGCTATTCCAATGGATGATTATAAAAAATCATTCGTCGGATTCAGAAGACTTCCAATCATTATTAAGAAATTATCCGAATTAGAAGATAAAATTAAAACCCTTTCAAAACCTGCAGAATAATATGTCGGAAAAACAATTTACCCTTAAAGAAAAAATTACATTCAATGGTGTTGGTTTGCATACAGGAGAATCAGTTGTTATGGAAATTCATCCGGCTCCTGATAATCATGGATATAAATTTCAACGATTAGATGTAGATGGTCAACCGATAATTAAAGCAGATGCAGATTTAGTAGTTTCTACAGATCGCGGAACCACATTAGAGTCAAATGGTGCGAAGGTTTATACAACAGAGCATGTGTTAGCTGCATTGTACGGAATGGAGGTAGATAATGCCTTGATTACACTTACAGGTCCTGAGATTCCAATTATGGACGGATCTTCTCTTCTTTTTGTAAGAGAGATTCAACGTGTTGGAAGACAAGAGCAAAATGCAGAGCGCTTGTATTTCGAACTTAATGAAAATATTAAGTGGGAAGATGCTGAGAAAGGAATCGAATTTTTGGCTGTTCCGGATAAAAATTACCGCCTGACTGTAATGGTTGATTACAATTCACCGGCTTTGGGTACGCAACATGCACACATGTATCACTTGGGTGAATTCGAAAAAGACATTGCGGCTTGTAGAACGTTTTGTTTCCTTGGAGAATTGGAGTTTCTGGCAAAAAACAACCTGATTAAAGGAGGAAGTTTGGATAACGCGATCGTTTTGGTTGAAAGAAACGACGTGACAGAAGAGGAATTGGATCGTTTGGCGAAATTGCTTGGAAAAGATAAGTTGAAAGTGAATTACGATGGAATCGGGGTTTTGAACAGTTTGAAACTACAGTTTGAAAATGAGCCCGCTCGTCATAAATTACTAGATATCGTTGGAGATTTGGCTTTGGTAGGCCGCTTCATCAAAGGACATGTTTTGGCAGCTCGTCCCGGACATTCCGGGAACACGCGTTTTGCGAAAGTGTTGAAAGAAGAAATTAAGAAACAGGAAAAAGGAGCCAAAAGCTTTGATTTGGAATGTGAACCATTATACAATATCAACGATATTGAGCGCATGCTTCCTCATAGATATCCGTTCTTGTTAGTTGACAAGATTATGGAAATCACCGATGATAAAATTGTTGGTGTGAAGAATGTGACCATGAATGAACCAATGTTTCAGGGACATTTCCCAGGAAATCCGATTTTCCCGGGAGTTCTTCAAATTGAAGCAACAGCACAATGTGGAGGTATTTTTGCACTAAGTAAAGTAGAAGACCCACATTTGTATTCGACATACTTCATGAAAATTGATAATGTGAAATTCAAACAAAAAGTTATCCCTGGAGATACGTTGGTATTTGAATTAACATTAATTTCACCTATCAGACGTGGATTGGTTCATATGCAAGGAAATGCATATGTAAACGGAAAGCACGTTATGGAAGCTGAAATGCTTGCACAAGTCATTAAAGATAAAGCAGAAGTATGATAAGTCCACTAGCACATGTTTCTCCGAATGCAAAATTAGGAGAAGGGGTAGTAATAGAAGCATTCAGTACAATTTACGATGATGTTGTCATTGGAGCAGGAACAAAAATCCATCCGAATGTAACCATTTATCCCGGCGCTAGAATTGGAGATAACTGTGAAATTTATCCCGGTGCAGTGATTGCTGTTATCCCACAAGATTTAAAATTTGAGGGAGAATATACCACTGTTGAAATCGGTGATAGAACGGTTATTAGAGAATGTGTTACAATTCACCGTGGTACTAAGGATATGTGGAAAACAACAGTCGGAAACGATTGTTTGTTAATGACTTATGTTCATATTGCGCATGATTGCCAGATCGGGAATAATGTGATTATGGCTAGTTATTCCGGTTTATCCGGGCATTGTGTAGTTGGAGATTATGCAATTCTGGAAGGAAGATGTGGTTCCCAACAATTTATTCATGTGGGTGCACATGCATTTATTGCAGGCGGATCATTGATTCGTAAAAATGTTCCTCCTTATGTAAAGTGTGCACGTGAGCCGCTTACGTATGCAGGAATTAATTCTGTTGGATTGAGAAGACGCGGATATACAGACGAGCAGGTGCGCGAAATAGAAGATATTTACCGCATTATTTTCGTTCAGAATAACCACGTTACAAAATCATTAGATATTGTAAAAGATACCATTCCTGATTCTCCGATCAGAAGAGAAATTTTATCATTCATCGAAGCTTCAGATAAAGGGGTAATTAAAGGGTTGATATAACAATTGATTTTTCGAATTTAATTGTAAATTAGCTTAATAGACTGAAATTCATGCTATCAAAGAAGACAAAATATGCATTACATGCTTTGACCTATCTGGCAAAGAAGGATGCTAATGAACCAACTTTGATTCTTGAAATTGCCGAAAATAGTCGTATCCCAAGAAAATTTTTAGAATCCATTTTGCTTGATTTAAAAAAGCAGGGAATCCTGAATTCGAAAATGGGGAAGGGCGGAGGTTACTTTTTAAGACAAACTCCGGCTCAAATCCAGATCTCAACAATCATTCGCCTTTTCAATGGCCCGATTGCATTACTTCCATGCGTTAGTTTGAATTATTACCAACGCTGCGATGAATGCACGGATGAAATGACCTGTGGTTTGAATAAAGTGTTTATCGATGTTCGAAACGAAACACTGCGTATTTTAGAAAATAAATCAATTCAGGATATTGTCAATCAGGAATTGTAATTAGTCAGCCCTGGCTGATACGAACAAACAATCAAAGTGGTACATAGAAATCAAATTATTGAAGTTAAGATCGACGATTTTGCATTTGGCGGTCAAGGTCTTGCACGCATGAAATCGGAAGAAGGAGATTTTATTTTATTCGTTGAAAATACCTTTCCGGGACAATTCGTAAGAGCACGCGTTGACAAGAAAAGAAAGCGTCATGCAGAATGCAAATTACTGGAAGTGTTGGAACGTTCTCCTCTGGAAAGAGAATTGCCTTATCAGGAGATTTCAGGTGCACCTTATTTGTTTGTACCCATCGAACTTCAACAAGAGTACAAGAAGAAGTCTACTTTGGATGTTTACCGTAAAATCGGACGAATTCCAGACCCTTCAGCTTTGTTTGACACCTTTATTTCATCTCCGGAAGTATTCTTTTACCGGAATAAAATGGAATACAGCTTTTCATGTATCGAGCATGTTCCTGAGACTGGAGAAGAAATTGACGATGCCTTTGCTCTTGGTTTCAAACGAAGAGGGACTTGGTGGAAAGTAGAGAATCTGAATAAACCGAGTGGTTTGTTTGATGAACAATGGGAAACAATTCTTCCACAGTTTAGAGATTTACTTAAAACCTTTGGTCTTCCTGCTTGGCATCCACCAAAAAAAGAAGGGTTCTTCCGACACATTGTTGTGCGAAAATCATTTGATCAAGATAAAATATTGCTTCATATCGTAACAAGTTCTGTTGGAATAAAGAAATTTGATAAAAAACAGATCGTTGCCTTTTTGACGGAGAAATTAGGAAATCGTTTGGCCGGTGTTTGGCATACCATCAATGACAACATTGCAGATCGTGCAAAGATTGAAAACGGAACCAGCGAATTATTATACGGAGAATCTGTAGTCGTTGAAAAAATGCTAGGCTTGTCTTTCGAGATCAGCATGGAAAGTTTCTTCCAGACAAACCCGAAAAGTGCTGAACGCTTGTATACCAAAGCAATCGATTACGTTTGCGATCATGCAAAAGACGGCGGGGTAATCATGGACTTGTTCTGTGGAACCGGAACAATTGGGCAGTTGGTTGCACAGCGCGTAAATGCCGGAGAGATTATCGGTGTGGACATTGTGGAAGAAGCCATTGAAGATGCCAAGCGAAATGCCAAAAGAAATAACTTAAGTCATCTCCATTTTTTCGCAGCAGATGTCGGTAAATTCCTTTCACTTCACCCGGAATACTTGAATAGAATCGACACCATTGTCTTGGATCCACCAAGAGCAGGAATTGCTCCTAAGACCTTACAAAAGGTAATGGCTTTGGGTGCTTCTCATTTGGTTTATATTTCATGTAATCCATCTACTCAGGCACGTGATACGGAAACCCTTGAAAAAGGTGGGTATAAACTGACGAAATTATCTTTGGTAGATCAATTCCCGCACACTAGCCACATTGAGGCTATTGCGGTATATGAGAAAATTTGAAAAACAGTAGGCACGCGATTAATCGCGTGCCTACTGTTTCAATCAATAAATAAACGGGATCACCGCTTTTCGGTCTTTTGGATAATCTTCAAAGGTTTTCTTATACCATTTATGGTTCGCAAGTGCCCGTGGAAATAAATTGCAAAACGTAAAGAAAGCAAAGCAAAATGCAGGAAGATTCCAGCAAAGAATTGCAAAGCCAATCCATTCCAATAATTCACCACCTAAATTTGGCGCAGAGATCAAGTTAAACGGCCCGCCATACGGAATCTTGTATCCATCTGCCGGATTATTTCTTAATCCGATTAAAACCGTGTCCGAATAGATATTGGTGAACATTCCGATTACAAAGAGAGAAACTCCAAGGATAAATTGCCAGGAAGTGAACCAATCATTAGTGTAAGAAGAGAAATGCGTTAGGTAATAACCAATCAGAAATCCGTTTGCCAAATTGTGGAACATCGCCATTCCTACAATGCTTACCGGGATTTGTTTACCCTTGGTTCGTGTTCTGAATGGGTAAATAAAACTTCTATTCACATAATGCTCAGTAAACAAGGCAACGATTGTCCAGTCAACTGCTGAAAGTTGCTTCTTACTTGTGAGAATGAAGGAGTAGAGCACAACCAATACAAAAGCTTCCATAATTACCCATCCCCAGCGATTAGACATGGTTGGTCCCCATTTGGAAGTAGTGAATTTTCCATAGGGAGCATCTTTGAATTGCAAACCTAAAAATGCGATAATTCCTACGCCAATCCAGGCATAGCAGAAATAGTAGAATGTCTCTTGTGTCATGCTTAATGATTCTTGTGATGCCAAGATAATAAATCTTTCATCGTTTCATCAATCGGTCGTGGATTGTGACCTAAATCTTTTTTGGCTTTTTCAGATTCAATGAATCTATTTCCAAATTCCAGAATCTCGATACTTTGTTTGGTAAGTGAAGGATCTTGCTTTCTGACTTTGTAGTATGCCCCGATGATCGGAAGAAATGTTTTCACTAAACCAATTGGAACTTCAAAACACGGAATGCGTTTGTTGGATACTTTGGCTACAGTTCTGGATAAGTCTTTTAACGTACAATAACTTCCTCCAAGAATATAGGATTCGCCCAATTTCCCCCGGGTCAATGCATTGCAGATCGAGTTTGCTACATCGCGAACATCTACCCAATTATATCCGCCTTTAAAAACAAAGGGAACACCTCTTTTCGACATGGAAATGAAGGCACTGTTTTGTTTGCATTTCGCGTAATTAGGTGGGCCGAAAACTGCTGTGGGATTTACCACAATGATGGGTAATCCTTCTTCAAAATACTTGCGGGCGATCAATTGACCATCACGCTTGCTTTTGTCGTAGGAATAAGCAGAATCAGAAACGAAATTGCGTGTTTCATTCATCTTTTCATTCATTGGAAGGTGATCATAGGCATGGATCGATGAAAGATGAATAATACGTTTTAAATTACTCTTTTTCGCAGCCTTCAATACATTTTCTAATCCTTCAATATTGATCTTTTGAACCAATTGATTCTGATCTCCGTTGATTGAAATAACTGCAGCGCAATGAATAAGGTAATCGCAATCCTTCATGAGCTCAAGGAGCGAGTTCTTATCGTGTAAAGAACCTTTTACCGTTTCAATATTCCGGCTTTCTAAGAAATTGCTTTTGGAATGAACCAATGCTTTGATGGAGTAGTTCCGGCGGATCAGTTCTTCAATAACCGCATTTCCGATATGACCGTTTCCACCTGTTATAGCAACTTTCACTATTTTCCTTTTGCTTTCACAATGATCAACACGGTATGCATCAGGATTTTCAAGTCCAAAGCGATGGATCTGTTTCTAAGATAAAGTAAATCGAATTTCATACGCTGGATCATTTGATCCACGTTTTCTGCGTAACCGTATTTTACTTGTCCCCAAGAAGTAATTCCGGGTCTTACTTTCGTTAATTCAAGAAATTGAGGCTCGCGTGCTTTTATCTGATCGATAAAGAATTGTCTTTCCGGTCGTGGACCAACTAATGACATATCGCCTTTTAGCACATTAAAGAATTGAAGAAATTCATCTAAACGTGCTTTACGCATGAATTTACCAATTGGGGTGATTCGGGGATCATCCGTACTGGAAAGTTGCGGACCTGCTTTTTCAGCATCGATATACATGGTGCGGAACTTAATAATCTTAAAAGGTTTTCCATTCAAGCCAATCCGTTCCTGGAAAAATAAAATCGGTCCGGGAGAAGAAAGCTTCACGGCTATTGTCAGGAAAATATAAACCGGAATAAGCAGGATGATTGCAAGAATTGAAAAGAAAATATCAAATAAACGTTTTGCTACACGCTGCCAGTAAGGCATTACTTCTGCATTTACCTCCATCAAAAGGGCGCCGAAGATGTTGTTTAATTTTACCGAACCCGATAAGATATCATACATGTCTGGAAGTACCTTGATAACGATGTTTTCACCGTTGATTCTTGAAATGATTGTTTTCAGACGTTCATGTTCCGTACTTTCAAGTGCAATAATGATTTCTTCAATCCTGTTCTCGGAAATAATTTGTTCCAATTGATCTACATGGCCCAGATAAGGCATTTTGTTTTCCAATAGTTTGTCAATGCCGTTCAGATTAACAAATCCTACGAATTGATTTCCGCCTCCTTTTTCAATTCCTTCGATTTCCTGATAGATTGCAACCGCTTTTTCAGATCCTCCAATCAGCAGTGTTTTGAATCCATCTTTTCGTGTGTGAATTCTTGCTACCAGAATACTGGTAATAACCAATCTGGAAAAGAATGTAACCCCAAAATGAAGGAGTGCCAGTGTTAAAAGTGAACGATAGTAATTGAAATACGTATTGACATCATCGTCGATCAATAATGCAAAAAACAGAACGATAGATCCGAAAATGGTTGCAAATGCAGTGTAAGAAAGAATCTTTAGACGATACAATCTGCGAACATCCTGATACGTTCCCTGAAGGGTGTAGAATAAGAGCCAAAGGATCGGAATGAAAAGGATTCCGTAGTAAAAAGTTTCATTAAAAGAGAATTCTTCGTGTTCAATGTTTGTTTTTCGATAGTAATAAAATAGCGCCCACGATAAAGCCGCTGCTAAAAAATCACTCGCAATAAATAAACCTCTAAACAATTTTTGCATTCTAACTAATGATTCTAGAAGTGTACTACTTTAATGTTATCAATATAAACTTCACTGGAATTTACGCCCGGATCTAAGAGCGTTCTCAGGTATTGTTTATAAAAGAATGCGTTCGGAGTGTTGGATACTACCTCTTTCAAATCAATGTAGATTTTTTTCCATTTCACGTCCGATTTTTGTCTGGAAGCTGTATAACCGCCATGATCAACGATAGTTCCTCCGACTTGCATTTCTAACATTCCTGTTAGAATAGAATTCGTGTTTTTATAATCGAATTCCAAGTAAACCTCGGCACCACTTTTTGGCAGAAGCATTTGATCGGTTACACCAACCCACAAGGAGTCTGTGGTGTTCAAGGAAAGATGACCGTAAGAACCCCAAGGGCCTATAGCGCTGTTGGTTTCTACCTCCAAGTCTAAATTGGGACTGGAAACAGATACATCTTTTACAAATTTGATGGTGCTACTTTCAAAATCTTCAATCCAGAATTTGGTGTTTGAATAGTATCTTGTAGTAGGATTAAAAGTATAGGTTTCACCCTCTGCGAGATCCAATGTGGTTTCGAATGGTTCTAGAAAAGGATAGATTTTTTTTGTTGAAGCGATTCCGTTATTTTTAATTGCCGGGTACAAAGTTACTTTACAGTTACCCGAAACAAGTACCGGAATTTTACAAGGAAGCTCAAATACGCCAATTACCTTTCCATCGACATACACCCAAACATCACTGAAATTATTAGTCAATTCACCCGTTGGAGTATCCGGATTTGGATTCGCATTAAGCGTCCAATTGTTTATCTCAAACCAAACCGGCAGAGGGTTATTCTTAACGCAACTTGACAATCCGAAGGAAAGCAGAACAAAAAAGTATAAATATTTCATAGATAAGCCTATGTGTAGCTAACGCAAATTTACGTTAATTATTGTCGAAAACCGAGAGATGGGCGGATTTCAATTTGTCAATAATTTGATAGGCTACATCCAAAGCGCGGTACGCATCATCGATAGAAACCACAACAGGCTGATTATGAACGATGGAATTATAAAAAGAACGCAATTCCTCTTGTATGGCATTGGTCTTTTTAATTTCCGGTTTCAGTGCCGAAAAATTTACATCATCATTGAGTTGGAAGCTGAAAAATCCGGGGGCTTCCTGATCTTTTGGCGTGATCATGATCTGATCCACGGATTGATTTAAGAAATCGATTACGAGGTAACCTGTTTTTTGAAAAATACGTGTTTTACGCATATTATTTAATGACATACGCGAAGCGGTCAAATTGGCCACACAACCGTTGTCAAATTCAATACGAACTGAAGTAATATCCGGAGTTTTGCTTACTACACAAACACCGCTTGCAGAAATCCTTCTGATAGAAGAGTTTACGCAGCTTAGAACGATGTCTAAATCGTGGATCATTAAATCTAAAATCACGGAAACATCCGTTCCGCGCGGGTTGTATTGTGCCAAACGATGAATCTCAAAGAACATAGGCTTTACGATCAAAGACTCTGCGGCACGAAATGCCGGATTAAATCGTTCCACATGTCCAACCTGAACAATGACAGCAGCTTCTCTGGATAAATCCAACAAAATTTTAGCTTGTTCGGTAGTTTCTGCAACCGGTTTTTCGATAAAAACATGTTTACTGGATCGAATAGCCTTGTATGCGATGTCGTAATGATGAAGTGTTGGAGCAACGACGTCCACGCATTCGCATGAATCAATGAGCGCCTGCATATTGTCCCAACGCTTTACCGGATATTCGGACATGGTTTTTTGGGCAGATTCATCAGATGGGTCATAAAAACCAACCAATTCGAATAAATCAGTTAGTTCCAGTATCAGTCGAATGTGGATTCTGCCTAAGTGTCCAGCTCCAAAAACACCAATTTTAAGTTTCTTATCACCCATATTACAAATGTACGGATTCACCAAAACGAATCCCTTGACACAGGTTTGTGTTATTAACAACGAATGTTTAGTTGTATATAATCGTTTGGAAAACACTCATTTTCTGATGAATACTACTTGAAAGAAAAAAAAATCAAATTCCCTGTAGGATTTTCAATAGAATTACTTATTTTTGCGCCATAATTACGGAGGTTGTAGCTCAGTTGGTTAGAGCGCTGGTTTGTGGTACCAGAGGTCGCGGGTTCGAGACCCGTCTCCCTCCCAAAAAAAGAAAAAGCGTGATGGTGTAAACCTCACGCTTTTTCTTTTTCCTCAAAACTCACTCTCACACTCTGATTTTTTGATTTGTTTTCCTTTTTGCAGTAAAAGAGTGTGAAGTGCGAAAGCGGTCACACTCTTTTTGTTTTCTCTAAATAGTTCAATTTAGAGCGAGAGCGTGTTTCTCAGTTTTGTTTTTTCTTCATTCTCATTCTCACCTCTTTTTGTATATTACTGATCTTTAAAACACTTATATCGATCTAAAAATTATTGTAGCCTACCGGAATGAAAATAATTCTTAATGCCATCAAGGAGTATTACCGCAATCATACTACCTTCTGTAATCTTACACTGCTATTCTGTTGGATGACCGTCAACTTGATTCAGGCTGCATTTACTGGTTTGGCAAATGACGAAGCCTATTACTGGATGTATTCCCGGAATATTGATTATGGCTATTTTGATCATCCGCCAGCGATTGCACTGTTAATCAAGGTTGGGTTTGCTATATTCCAGAATGAACTTGGAACAAGATTGATTGTCGTACTTATGGGAACTCTTTTCATTTGGTTATTATTTTTGTTGACTAACCG
This sequence comes from Flavobacteriales bacterium UBA7666, assembly GCA_002483265.1. Classification (GTDB taxonomy): domain Bacteria; phylum Bacteroidota; class Bacteroidia; order Flavobacteriales_D; family Crocinitomicaceae; genus Fluviicola. Next base: position 38,385 of record DLHO01000023.1, read on the forward strand.
CCGGAACTTCCCTTTATTTTTTGTCATGGTCTGCTCCGTTAGTTGTCTGGAAGCTTATGGTTTCATTGCTGTGCCTGACGCACCACTGCTTTTTTTTACGGCTACGTTCTTCCTGCTTTACAGACGTTGGTCAGAGAACGATCAGTTTGTAAACAGTCTCTTACTTGGTCTCAATATTGCTGCCTTGCTCTACTGTAAATATCATGGCTTGCTTATTATTTTCTTTACACTGCTTTCAAATCCGAGTTTGTTCAAGAATAAGCGATTCTATTTGCTGGTTATTATATCTGTAATAGCATATCTTCCACATATTATCTGGCAGGTTAGAAATGATTATCCATCCTATCAATATCATGTGCTAACGAAATCTCAGGATCCTTATCAGCCAATAGATACACTGGTTTTTATTCTGGGACAATTAATGATTGCAGGGCCGTTTACAAGCCTGTTGCTTTTCTACACTGCTTTTCGTTACCGCATCCAAAATCTCACAGAAAAGGCATTGAAGTACACATTGGTAGGTTTCATGGTCTTTTTCTTATTCTCCACTTTGAATGCACCGGTTGAAGCAAACTGGACGGTCGCCGCCTTTGTTCCGATGCTCATTCTAAGCTATAATTATATCACCTCGGGTAAGCTAAGAAAGTGGATGATTGGGCTTTCACTTGTGTCTTGCACGTTATTTTTGTTTTTGAGGATAAACCTTGCTTTCGATCTGGTACCTGCAGCAGGAAGTAAACTCTTACCTGAATTTTATGGTTGGAAAACCTGGGCGATGAAGATCCGGATGAAAGCCAAGGATACACCGGTTGTTTTTGCCAACTCGTACCAAAAGGCTTCGAAGTATAGTTTTTACACAGGAAAGACTTCATTATCACTAAACAATATCCAGTACCACCGAAACCAATATGATATGTGGAGTATTGAAGAGAAACTTCAGGGAAAAAGTATTATCTATGTCCCGAACTGGGAGCTTTCAGGAGAAAATATTCTTTCTTTTCAGACGAACAAAGGAGAGCTTCAATACATCGTGATTGACAATTTTCGTTCTTATGCCAAGATTAATATCACTACTCCTCAGCCAAGGTATACTTTCAAAGCAGGTGATATAATTGAGTTTCCTTTAACCCTGAAGAACAATTACGGCAAACCGGTTACTTTCAGTGAAAACCCTGCTTATCCGGACTGGCTGGTGTTTTGTGTGTTCCATGAAGAAAAACAAATAGGTGAAGAGAAGAAGTTATGGCTGAATGGTATGACACTCTTCGAATCATTAGAAACGAGTGTAACATTCAATGTACCTTATCAGAAAGGAGTTTATTATTTGAGAATTTCTATAAAGAATGGCTGGCTTCCTCCGGGGATTAATAGTAGATTGATTCGGCTGACTGTGGAGTAAAGTTAAAACCACGTCATTCTTATTTTGTTTCTCGTTCCTGCTAAAAACTCACCCGCAACTGAACCGTAATATCCGATTTCTTAGATCCTTTGATTTCTTCCGGACCGGAACTAATGACTTTTTTGTTTGAATACAAATAAGTTCCGTAACGAATCCACAGATCGCAATGACGCAGAAATGAAAAGCGAACTAAAGCATATGCTCTTGAGCCCTGATAATAATAAGCCGGGATAGAAAACACATAGAGTGCGTTGTTTTCGAATGTGTAGACACGCGTGTCGTAGCTATCTGTATCAAATAAAGCATAACGCAGCGTAAGGTCAAATGGTAGATTCTTAGGTTTGAATAAAAAGTCTTGTGTAAAGATCCAGCCATCTTCGGCAGCATTGCTTTTCCGATTGATGGTTACATATTCAACCCGGCTCTTCAATGTAAAGCTTTCAAGTACTTTGTAAGATAGATTTAATCGGTAATTATTCTGTACCACGTTTTCAATTTCGGTAATGCTACCATCCGTGTCTCTCGAGTTCTTTTGTCTCACCTGTTGTCTGAATCGGGCGTATATTTCAAAGACTTTGTTTGGTTTGTAGGTCGGTTGAACTAAAAATTCATACCCTTTTGAAGGAGCATCAACCTGGTATTTTAACCATGGAAAACGAAAGAAATCCACATAGGAACTCACCGACCAGGCAGGAGCGAGTTTTACCTTAATTCCGGAAAATAATCCTGTTTCATTTTGGGTATTACTTCCTTCTGAAAATGCATTGTTGTAGAATGAATAATAGCCTTTGGAATAATTTCGATAGATCACGGAAATAGAAACATTGGGATCTAAAATGGCCATCAAACCATGCAATTGCGCAAATGATTTTGAATGAGTACTATAGGAAACCTCTCCGAAAAAGTTGAAATTTCGAAGCACGAAGTTGTAATCTCCGCTGATAGCCGTTGTGTTTTTACCTCTAAATGCATACAGATTGTAAGGAACACTATCTCGCTGAAGCGCTTGGTTGTACTGTTGGTTGACAACTGCAATACCAGCATTGAATCGGGTAGAGTTGTAGCTCAGGTAATTCCCGATAACTTGTTCGCTGAGCCTGTTCTTCTTTGCAATTTCACTGTTGGTACGATGCAAACCGGATAAGTCGATCGTGGTTACAAATTCCAGATCATCCGTTAAGGAATCGGTTATTCCGGAACCATCGACTTTTTTGTTGCTGTAAAACGTGAGCAAGTTCCATTTTTTGTATCCGATTATTGCTGCTCCTCCGCGAAAGAATCGGTTTTCATCTACTGAAGTATACGGTCTCAATAGGTTTGCAGCTTTTTTCGACGAAAAGATATCTGCACTTTTTCCAAAAGCGTAGCCACTCCAGGTGTTTAATCCCTGACCAATTTGAATTTGATAATCACCTGCTGCAACGGCCCGAATGTATTTTCCTCCTTTATAAAATGCATGAAAGGAGTAATAGTCGAACCCCTTTTTTTGCGAACCCTTAAAAAACTCTTCACCGGCATCTTTTTCCGCAGTGAAACCAACACTGATATTGGTTCTGTAAGTGTATCGGAATCGCGTATAATATTTGTCCGCATTCCCGTGATAATAGCCATTTGAGTTATTTAAAATGGAATCTGAGACGGCAGTGTATCCTTTTTTTCGTTCGGGAGTTCGCTGATAGCGTGTATACCATTCGATCTTTCCGTTTTTAATGGCATCCTTGAACGTGATGTGCATATTTTCCAAACGATCATCGACTTTTACGAATGGAAGTACCAAAGAAATCGTATTTAAATCCCAATATTTCAAGGATTGAAGTTCATAAATACTGATAAACTTGCCGAATTGTTCCACATGCAAAAGTGCGTCGGTGATCTGAACTTCTGTGAGTAAGCCCAATGAACGCAACTCGTCCGGATTGGTGTTGTTCAGATTGATAGGATTGTCGTAGAAATAATTCAGCTGATCAAAAATATTCGTCAAATCCAATTCTTCTGATTCGGATTGCTCGGCAATGAACTCCACGCGTTGCTGAATAATTTCGTTTCTTTCCTGTCCAAAAAGGGAGGAACAAATACAAATGAAAAAAATAAGTAGCAGCCTATTTTTTCTCATGTTCTTTGAATTGGTAGTTTAAACCGAAATTAGGCGACCATCCAAGTGTTTGATGGTATTTAGACCCGAGATCAATTGAGAAACCAGCCACTTTGTAACCAATTCCAAGTGCAAATTCCATGGGCGCGCTTTGTGCCCCGAAACGAATGTAAAGCGCTTGGATTGGTTGGTATTCCACTGCACCCTTGAATGAAATTTTGGTAATGATCTGCTTTTCAACTTCGGCAAATATGGAAACTTTTTTAGCTGGTTTGAATTGACATCCGCCACGCATAATCGTTGCAAAGCGGTCATTGGTTGGATTGATTCGTTGCCTTCCGATATTCATAACGGAAACCCCGACACTCCATTTCTCTGAAATTTTAGCCAGAAGACCTGCTTCAACAGTTCCGCTTAAGGTTGATCCATAATTTCCTCCAAGTCGCAAGGTCTGAATGTTTCCCTGAACTCCTACCTGAAGGAAATCGGTGAATTTCATGCTGTATCCTAGTCCTGCCCGGGTATTTCGGTATTGCTGATAACCAAAGAATTGTGCTCCTGCTGAAATGACTCCGACTTTTAAAGGAATTGCCACCGCTAAAGCTTGTGTTTGAAGTTCTTTTGTAAGGAACCGGGTTTCGTAATAAGCTCCTATTGAAATAGACTTGATCGAAGCTGTTGCTCCGGGATTGTGATGATAAGCCCAAACATCATCCAGACAAATACTGGTGTTTGCTAGTGACACCGCCCTTGAGCCAACAGGATTCCATCCTTGTCCGAATGTGAAGTGACAAGCAGATGTGAATAATAGTAGAAGTAGTAAAAGTCTTATCATGTTTTATTTTGAGAACAGGCGATGTTTGAGTGGAATCTTTTGGAGAAAGTAATCTTCTTGAGTAAGGAAAAACCAATTGTTTCCCGAATCGGATGAAATGGCGTATAACTCATAATCTTTATCCGATTCTTCGCTTGAATCCTTTCGAATAGTGTATTTGCGCTCAATCCAATTGCCTTGGGTTTTCATTTCTCTGAATAATGGATTGTCTAATGTAACCCCTTTTTCGTTGATATTATTACTGAAATGCTGAATAAATTCTGAATCTCCCAAAGAAGAATAGTAGCGCACAACGGCAGGATGAGTCAAACCCGCATATTCAAGTGTATTATTGTTATTGTATGATTTAATATACTTAGATAATTGCTTGTTTAGTTTGTTTTCTTGCTCAGCAGAAAGTGTACAGCTGAATGCGAGTAGTATAACTATTAGGAAACTTGAAAATTTCAGCACGTGTAATTGGTTTTTTGTCTGTGACTAAAATTAAATTATTTTTGATAAAAAATCTACTATGAATAAAATCTTTACACTACCTATTTTTTTATTTAGTGTGTTTGCAGCATTTGCTCAACTTACAAATGAGACCATTTCGATAAATGGTGTAACCCGATCGTATAAATTGTATATCCCATCAGGATTTAATTCGCTCACAGAGAGTCCGGATATGATTATTATCATGCATGGTCTTGGTGGTACAAATACCGATATGGTAGGCGCCGGATTCAACTATATTGCTGATACTGCTCGTGTAATTGCAGTTTATCCGCAAGCTTTAAACAATAGTTTTGGAATGGCCGCTTGGAATAACGGAACAATCTTGGGAAGTACGGCAGATGATTTGGGTTTTATGCATGAATTGATTAATAAAGGGTTAAGTGATTTTAATGTAAATCCAGCTCGTGTGTACGCAACTGGTTTTTCCATGGGCTCAATTATGTCTCATCACATGGCTTGTGCCATGAATCAAAGGATTGCGGCGATTGGAGCCATGTCTGGAACGATGCCCACTTCTGATATTAGTTCTTGTGTTCCAACTTATAAAACTCCTGTGATTCATTTGCATGGAACAGCAGACGGAACAGTTCCTTATAGTGGAGCTGCATTACCTTCTTTGAGCTTGGTTCCGCAAACAATTGCTTTCTGGCAAGGAGTTCACGGATGTGACGCTACAGCAGACTCTACACGTCTTCCGGATACGGGCACCGATACGATAACAATTGATCGTTTTGTTTATGACAATTGTAATCCGGTTCAATCGCTAGAACATTGGAGATTCAATAATGCAGATCATGTTTATTTGTATAAGCCGGTAAATGATATTAATGAAATGATTGAGGTTTGGTTGTTTTTGAGAAAATGGAATCATTCAAATCCATCAACACTAGGTCTAGAGAACCAAGATCTTTTGGCGCTTACAATAAGTCCGAATCCCTCGAATGGATTGATTCAAATTAATGGTAATTACACTGGAATAGTTCAAGTAATTGATTTGAAAGGTGGAATAGTCTATGAGCAGCAAATTCAGACTGGAAGTTCACAGCTGGATTTAAGCGCTCTGAATAAAGGTGTTTATTTGATTCAAATAGGATCTAAGACATCCAAGCTTGTTCTAAACTAAGATTTAACGGAATAAAATTGAAATCCATTCGCTCTCAATAGAAACTGAGACGGATGGATTTTTTATTGGAAGTAGGTCTCAATTTCTTCCAAACTCATTGCTGTATAGTTAAATGAGCACGAGATCATATCCTGAATTCGAAGCTTCTCGGGGAATTGAATGGCTTGAATGGTTTGGTATTGGATTTTTCCTTGCACGATGGTTACTTCTACAAATAAGTCCGCGCTTTCAATTTTATAAAAGCGGGCAAATCCATCCAGTTTTCGGTATATGGGGAAAATGTTTTCCATGACTCAAAGGGTATAAAAACGTAGGGGCGCGATTA
>DLHO01000023.1:44698-47106 GCA_002483265.1 Flavobacteriales bacterium UBA7666
TAATCGCGCCCCTACGTTTTTATAAAGAATTAATATTAGTTAACCTTAAAGATTACGCGTCTGCCTTTCGCCAATTTCAAATCGTCATCATCTGTTTCTTTTACTTCCGGGCTTGGGTTGTCACTTCCTTTGCTCTCAGATTTCAAACGAGAAGCACTGATACCTTTTGAGATCAAATATTCTTTTACAACCTGATTACGTTTTGTATCCATGTCAGCATAGAAATCTTTTTTCTCAGCAAGTTTATCTTCTTCTACGTTATTATGCCCCATAACAGTGATTGTCATTGTTGGGTTTTCAGTAAGAACTTTCGCAACGATATCCAATGCTGCTTTTGCTTGCGGCGTTAGGAATGTTTTTCCAAATCCGAAATAAACTTCTTGTTTTTCGATACGATCTTTTGTAGACATTTTGTCGTTATCGGCAACTTGCTTCATGTAAACAGTTGTAGATAATTCGTTTTTGTCTTTGTCAGCATCATAACATTTACAGTCTTCATCTTTATCCAACATAGTTACAACTACATCATCAACATAGTAATAAGCGGCAACGATCTGATTAATTTTTGAATCCTTCAGTTTCTTGTTTGTTTCGTATTTTGTATCCTGATCAGAAGTGAAGTTACCGATTGTAAGGAATTTTTCACCACCTTCAGCTTTGAAAGTACCACATACTTTTTCCCAATTGTATGTTGCATTAAATACTTTATTATCCGGGTGTTGGATTTGTGTTTGATCAATCAAATGCACTTTTTGATCTGTTCCAAATTCTTTCTTTGAAATATTTGCTCCAATTTGGTTACAAGAATATTTAGAAGATTCGGACAAAGAAATATAGAATGACACACAGTATTTAACATCTTTTTTCAAAGGTGTTTTTAATTTGGTCATAATGTAAGTTCTTGGCAATTTGTTTCCGTAAGAAAAAGCAAAGATTCCGGCATAGTTTTCACCTTCTTTTGGATTTTCTTTTCCATAAGCATTATCAGGAGCACCAGCATCAGGAACTTTAGAATCACTTAAAAAGTAATCAGCTCTAGCGCCAGTTGGAGATTTCCATCCGGTTGCCAAATCAATTTGACCCAATTTTTTTGGTTTACCTGCATTGGATTCAAATCCTCCGTTATCCACGAGGTTGTCTCCACTTTGCGCTGATGCAATAATCGGTAGTCCAATTAAAGCACTTAATGCAACAAGTTGTTTTAGTTTCATACTATTTGGTTTCATAAGATTTTACAGTTTTAATGAATGTTTTAACCTTTTCTGGGTCGACATCCGGATAAACACCGTGGCCTAAGTTAACAATATGTCTTTTATTATTACCGAACGAATTTAACATTTTTATTGTTTCTGCTTCAATACTTTGATGAGAACCATATAACGCACAAGGATCTAAATTCCCTTGTATCGTTCTGGAATCACCAATCAAAGATCGCATTTCAGGAATATCCATGTTCCAGTCGAGCCCAATAGTATTACAATCTAATTTCGCTAAAGCAGGAATAGAAGTGATGGCTCCTTTCGAAAATAAGGTAACAGGAACATCTTCAATAGCTGATGCTATTTGTGATAAATAAGGAAGCGAAAAAGTCGCGTACTGCTCCGTTCCTAAAATTCCAGCCCATGAATCGAAAACTTGTATCATACTTGCTCCGGCTTTTACTTGCGCTTTTAAATAAGCGATTGTAACATCTGTGATGTGCTGTAGCAATTGATGTGCCAAAGTCGGATTGGTGTATAAAAGCTTTTTTGCTTCGCTGAATGTTTTTGAGCCTTGACCTTCGACCATGTAACACAAAATTGTCCAGGGTGCTCCTGCAAATCCAATTACAGGAACTCGTCCGTTCAATTGTTTAACCGTTAGTCGAATTGCTTCCAGTACGTAACCTAAACGATCTTCTACATCAAAATTGAATTCCAGCCTTTTTGCATCTTCTTCCGAACGAATCGTATGCTCAAACCAAGGTCCGCGCTTCTCGATCATCTGATATGGAATGTTCATCGCTTCCGGAACTACCAGAATATCTGAAAAGATAATAGCCGCGTCTACTCCTAGAATATCAACTGGTTGAATCGTTACTTCGGCTGCCAAAGCCGGATTTTCAACCAATTCTTTAAACCCGCTGACACTTTCGCGAACTGCGCGGTATTCAGGTAAAATTCTTCCTGCCTGACGCATTAACCAAACCGGATAACGTTCAATATCTTCGCCTTTTGCAGCGCGTAAGATTAAATCATTTTGCAATTTCATTGATGCAAAAGTAAGGTTTTATGGAAGAATTGAAAACTGATAACGTAAAATTGAAAAGTTTAGAATCTTTCAAATAGTTTCGACTCCTGATTATATTAGTGAAGACCACATTTCTTTTCAATTCTCTAAGCCCATTTAATTTCTTCTTTCCCTTTTTC
>DLHO01000023.1:47159-47380 GCA_002483265.1 Flavobacteriales bacterium UBA7666
AATTCCATTAATCGTTGAAAAAGGTTTACTTCCAAAAAATCCACGATATGCCGACAATGGCGAAGGATGCGGAGCCCTCAGAATAAAATGTTTGTTTGCATCTACTCTGGAAGCTTTCGCTTGTGCCGGTGAACCCCACAACACAAAGATCACGCCCTCCAATTCGTCATTGATCTTCTGGATCACATCATCCGTGAACTTTTCCCAACCTTGGTTTGCAT
>DLHO01000008.1 GCA_002483265.1 Flavobacteriales bacterium UBA7666
GAAGTATGCACCGCAGGTAAACGTTAGTGCGAAAATGATTTGGGATAATATTTAGTTTGCTGAGGCGGAAAGATTGTATATAACAGCCAGATATTCGGGATGTTCCAGTAATGCCGGATAATTCATAATTATAGGTAATCAAAATTGTCATTTAAAAATTGTGTTATTGACTACAACGTTGAAATGAATTGATCGGTTGAAAATGTGTTGTTTTTATGTGAATGCTTAAATTTGTGACTAAATCAATTCATATGCTAACGATTATACCTATTTATTTATTCGGAAAATCTTATTACGACTTAGCCAAAATGCATAACCGAAATGCTTGGCTCTATGCAGTTTTAGGCGGGGTTATCTTTTTGGGGTCTCAATTTTTGCTTGGGTTTCTGATAGGAATTATCATGGTAATTACAGAAACTAATTTGGATATACCTTCGATTGTTTTATCCTTGATTGCTATTGCATTTGGAGCACTGGTAGCATACGGTATTCAGCATTTATTGAAAAGGAACTGGGAGCGAAAACCAAAAGATGAATTTTCCGAATTGCTGGACCGATAGGGTTAATTGAAAATGCATTTCTACTTCGTTCAATGATCTTTCAATCTTTAGCCAATCAAATAACCGGAAGGTGACTGAATGCTTGCGCAAGAGCTACAGCATAGGCGCAGCGGAGCCGAAGTTACGTTATTTATCCCGTGTAACCGTATATTCTACTAAACCGATTAAGGCTCTTTTTGATTCTGAATCCGGAATATCCGTTAAGAGATCAAGTGCTTCTGTCTTAAGTTCGATCATACGTTTGTGTGCATATTCGATTCCTCCGCCAGCGATTACGAGTTGAATGGCACGTTGAACGTATTTCTTTTCTTCGTTGTGATTTTTGACGATGTTCATCAATTCCTTGCGAACGGCTTTGTCGCTATGCTGCAGTGCGTAGATTAAAGGTAGCGTCATTTTGCGTTCGCGAATATCATTTCCGGTTGGTTTCCCAATGTTTCCCGGAGTTCCGTAATCGAAAATATCGTCTTTTACCTGAAATGCTAAACCAACCAATTCACCGAATCTGCGCATGCGGTCGGCCATGTCTTCCCGGTCAACAGATGCTGCTGCTGATTCACAAACCGTTGCAATCAAACTAGCTGTTTTTTGGCGGATCACATCGAAATACACTTCTTCGGTAATATCGAGTTTTCGCGCTTTTTCAATCTGAAGCAATTCTCCTTCACTCATTTCACGAACTGCTCTTGCAACAATTTGAAGCGCCCTTACATTGTCATTCTCCAATGAATGAAGTAATACGCGTGAAAGCATGTAATCTCCAACCAAAACAGCGATTTTATTCTTCCAAAGTGCATTGACGGAAAAGAACCCGCGGCGTTCATTAGCATCGTCAACAACATCATCGTGCACCAATGTTGCAGTATGCAATAGCTCAACCAGGGAAGCACTTTGATACGTTTTTTCATTGATCTCACCCAGCATTTTTGCCGTAAGGAACAAGAACATCGGACGCATCTGCTTTCCTTTTCTTCGAATAATGTAATGGGTAATCTTGTCCAGTAGGGGAACCTTTGATTTCATACTCTCATGGAAACGAACCTCGAAAAGTTTCATTTCTGTTTCGATGGGCGCTAAAATCTCCTGAACTGTCATGAATACAAATGTACTTTAAATTGAAAAGTGAAAATTGAAAAGTGAAAAAAATTAGAGAATTGGGTCAGAAGGTGAGACCGAAATTGAATTATCAAGGATAAAACCACTCTTGATAATTAATAATTGATAATTTTCTTGACTCTTGTCTCTATCTGTCTTGACTCTAAACTGTTTTCAAAACCCGCTTATCTATCATCTTATTCTTATTAGCCAATTGACCACAAGCTGCATCAATGTCTTTTCCACGGCTGCGACGAACGTTTACGATGAGGTTGCATTTTTCTTCTAAAAATCGGGCGAAATCGTCTACTTTCTGGCGGTCGGCCTGACGGTATTCTCCATCGTCGATAGGGTTGTATTCAATGATGTTGATTTTACAAGGAACTATTTTTGCAAAATCTGCCAACTCTCTTGCATCTTCCAATCCGTCGTTGAAATCCTTGAAAATGATGTATTCAAATGTAATGCGTGATCCTGTTTTTTCATGGAAATACAACAAGGCTTCTGAAAGTGCTTCCAGGTTGTTTGTATCGTTGATATCCATGATCTTGGAGCGCTTCACATCATTTGCAGCATGTAATGAAAGTGCCAAATTGAATTTCACTTGATCGTCACCCAGTTTTTTGATCATTTTGGCAATTCCTGCTGTAGAAACAGTAATGCGTTTCGGCGACATTCCTAAACCATTTTCGTCTGTAAGGATTTCGGTACTGCGAACCACATTTTTGTAATTCAACAAAGGTTCGCCCATTCCCATATAAACCACATTGGAAAGGTTGGTGTTGTATTTATCCGTTGCCAGATTCTTCAGATAAACCACTTGATCCACGATTTCTCCGGCACTCAGGTTACGCATCATTTTCAAACGTCCGGTAGCACAAAATGCACAGGAAAGACTGCATCCAACCTGTGATGAAATACAAGCTGTCATGCGATTCGTTGTAGGAATCAGAACTCCTTCAATTACTTGGGCTTGTCCTTCAATTCCGAAAGCACATTTGATCGTTTTGTCTACTGAAACTTGCTGATCTTCAATGGTAATTCCATCGAAATAGAAGTTCTCCTGTAATTTTTCCTGCAAGCTTTTTCCAATGTTTGCCATGGCATTGAAATCATGAACGTTCTTCTTCCAAATCCAGTCATAAACCTGTTTTGCACGGAATGCAGGTTCCCCGAATGCAACAATGGCTGCCTTCAGTTCTTCCGGGTTTAAATTTCGAATATTGATCAATTTGGATGACATGCTTACTTCAATGAAGGCACAAAGATACGCTACTTTATCGGGACAATCCCGGAAAATTCAGGAACTTACAATTTTTTATAATCTTCGTAAAGCGTATTTAAGAAGTAAGCACAGTTTTTCTGTTCCTGTTTAAAGTCTTTTCGATCCTTGAAGGTATCATCTCCTACAATCTTCTGTTCCATGTAGTAAGTGAAATTCCCTTTGTCCGTGCCCCAGCCGTAACCGCGGATAATTGCATGGAAAGCAAATTGAGGAACTTTTGGATTCATTAAGTCTTTACTATATGGATAACGAGCAGGTTTTCCTTTCATTTGATAGATCAGCGTTGCAGCTATGTCGGCCTGCGAACCAACCACATCCATGCGTTTTCCTCTGTATGATTTCTTAATGGGTTCTCCGTAAAATAAAAGTGGAACATGATAGAACTTTCCTCTTCCCGGATCTACCATTCCAGGAGAAGCATGACCGTGATCTGCTACGAAAACAAACAACGTGTTTTTATACCATGGATTTTTCTTGCAATTCTTAATGAATTCTCCCAAACACTCGTCTGCATAAACCAATGAATTCATGAAGTCTGCTTCTTCACCGCTAAAATGTTTTCCTTTACCAGTCGCTGCTGGTTGATCGTAAGGAGCATGTGTACTTCCTGTAAAAGCACATTGTAAGAATGGTTTCTTATTCTTGTTGATCTCCTGAATCAGAAATTTATACAAGTCACGGTCGAAGAAATTGAGTTTTCCTCTTGGAAGATCTGAAGGGAAATCTGCCTCATCTTTCACTACATCAAATCCGTGATCCATAAAGTAACCACCAATGTTTCCGTATTTCAAATCACCACTGAAAATATACGAACTGTGATATCCCCAGGCTTCCATATCTTCATTCAGGCAATGTAGTTTACGGTGTTTTTCAGGCTGCATGGAAATAGAAACCTCCGGTAAAGTATAGTGTCCACTGAAAATACTCGAGTTCCCAATCTCGGAAGTGGTTCCTGTTGCATAAATGTTGGTAAACAAAACCCCGTTTTTAGCCAGTTTATCAAAGTTTGGTGTAGCACCTTTGTTCGGCCCTAAACTTCCAATCGCTTCTGCGGACCATCCTTCTAAAACAATGAAAACGACATTCGGACGAGTATTCTCTAAAAAGTAATTATCGTGTTCTTTGGGATAGCTATACCATTTTTCAACCTCCTGACGCGCCACTTTTTTATCCACTTTAGGAATAAACGCATCAATTTCCGAACGATTGTAAAGCAAATAGCTCTTGCCAAAGAAATAAAGCGAGTTGATAGAAATGTCATTCACAACTGCTTTGTTTGAATAACTGGCAGCATTAATGTTTAACGGTACAGGTTGGAAACCTCCACGGAGTGACATGAAAAATAGAAATAGTGCAATGACGTAAGTGATCGGGAATGCCAACCACTCAAACCAATGTCTGATATTTGGTTTTTCAATCGGTTTTTTCTTAAAGAATTTTCGGGAAAGAAAAATGTAAATGGCCAGTTGAATCAAAGCATACAAAATATACCAGAAGATCATGGAATAATTTGCAGTTCGTGCTACTTCATCCGGATGCGATAAATGCATAAATACGCGGGAAGTCAACTTGTGATTCCATTCACCATAAGCGACAATTTCACCGGCTTGAACTAAGACCAGAAAAAGAATTGATGTAATTAATGTAATGCGGAATAAACGTCCCCACCACTTCCAATTAGTATAATATTGGAACAATCTGAATAAGAAGGGAAGAGCTGAAAGTCCTGCCGCAGTTGCCAGATCCAAGCGAAATGAATAAACGAAGGTCAATAACCATTCACCAAAGCCAGCTTCCTTTAACTTCCCGAAATGATGGATTGAAAACAGAATTCGGTGGATGTCAAAACAGACAATCCAAAAAAGAAGAAGCTTAAGTACATCGCGAAAGGGACGAAGCATGAGATTTCAAATAGGGTACAAATTTAGAGCTTATTTCTTATGATGGTGATTTTCATCCTCTTTTTTAGAACATTCGAATCTTTGCATTCTCCGCTTCTTTACGGTTAATTCATTCGTAATTGGAAAAAGTGTCAGTTCTTTCTGTCAGCTTGTCGGTTTCTGCGCTGTGGCAAGGTAGTTGACTAATCTGAATCAAAAAATTGACAATAATGGCAGAAGAAGTAGTTCAAAACGAAGAGTTTAACCAAGATGCTGATGCGCAGAATCAAGGTAATCAGGATGAAACGGTGAACGAGCAGGTTGAAAACGCTGACAATTCGTCAGTAAAAGCAGATGCGCCTTCATCTGAAGACCAAATTGCAGCATTGAATGACAAATATTTACGTTTGTATTCGGAGTTTGATAATTACCGCAAGCGCACAAATAAAGAGAAGATCGAATTGATTTCAACTGCTAGTGCAGGTGTATTGAAAGACATGTTGTCTGTTATGGACGATTTTGAGCGAGCTATCGCAAACAATGAAAATTCAGAAGATATTGCTGGAGTGAAAGATGGTTTCAAATTGATTCACCACAAGCTAAGAAATTTATTGGAAGGAAAAGGATTGAAACAAATGGATGCAAAACATCAGGCTTTTGATTCGGACTTACATGAAGCAATTGCAAATGTTCCCGCACCATCCGAAGATTTGAAAGGAAAGATCATTGATGACGTGGAAAAAGGATATTACTTGAATGACAAAGTGATCCGTTTTGCGAAAGTCGTTGTAGGACAATAAAAAGAGGAAGGATTTAAGAAGGAAGAGTTTAAAATCTTCAATCGGTAATCTGCAATCTTCAATCAATTAAAAATGGATAAAAGAGATTATTACGAAGTTCTTGGCATTTCAAAAGGTGCAACGGAAGCTGAAATCAAGAAAGCTTACCGCAAAATGGCATTGAAGTATCACCCGGATAAAAATCCAGGCGATTCCGAGGCGGAGGATAAATTTAAAGAAGCTGCAGAAGCATACGAAGTGCTCTCGGATGCAAATAAGAAAGCGCGTTACGATCAATATGGGCATGCAGGTCTGGGAGGAAATGCCGGATTTGGAGGCGGAATGAACATGGATGATATCTTCTCTAATTTTGGAGATATTTTCGGAGGAGCTTTTGGTGGTGGTAGTTTTGGTGGTGCAAGAGGAGGGGGACAGCGTGTTGTGCGCGGAACCAACTTGCGTGTCAAAATGAAATTGACTTTGGAAGAAGTAGCAGAAGGTGTTACTAAAAAAATTAAAGTTAATAAGCTTGTAAATGCAGACGGTGTAACGTATAAAACCTGTGCTACATGTAACGGGTCAGGACGAATTACACGTGTTGCTCAGACATTTTTAGGAGCAATGCAAACGCAATCGACTTGTAATATTTGTCAGGGTGCAGGTAAAATGATCGATCAAAAGCCGGCTGATGCAGATAATCAAGGTTTGAAGCGACAAGAAGAGGTAATCGAGATCGAGATCCCTGCAGGAGTTGAAGAAGGAATGCAATTGAGCGTTTCAGGAAAAGGAAATGCAGGTCCGTTTAACGGAATTCCCGGAGACTTGATTGTGGTGATCGAAGAGCAGGCTCATGAAGAACTTCGAAG
The DNA here is from genome assembly GCA_002483265.1 of Flavobacteriales bacterium UBA7666. Lineage (GTDB taxonomy): Bacteria > Bacteroidota > Bacteroidia > Flavobacteriales_D > Crocinitomicaceae > Fluviicola. The sequence continues at coordinate 6,466 of DLHO01000008.1, forward strand.
AGACGGAGAGCATTTGCATTACGAGGCATTCATAAACTTTGTGGATGCAGTTTTAGGTGAAACAATTGAAGTTCCTACTGTAACAGGAAAAGCTAAGATTAAAGTGGAACCGGGAACTCAAAGTGGTAAAATGCTTCGCTTGAAAGGAAAAGGATTGCCGCAGCTTCAAAGTTACGGACATGGAGATTTGTTTGTACATATCAATGTTTGGACACCGAAAAAAGTCAGCAAGGAAGAAAAAGAGATTCTGGAAAAACTGAAAGCAAGTGAAAACTTTAAGCCAAGCCCGGGACAAAATGAAAAAGGATTTTTCCAACGAATGAAAGATATGTTTCAATAAAAGGAAACAAAATAATAAACAGTAGGGGCGCGATTAATCGCGCCCCTACTGTTTAAAAGATATTGCCTACCCATAATTCCCCTTAAGCTGGCGCGAGCTTATAGCTCTTGCTACCTTTACTTTTAAAAAGTGTAAATCCTTCAATCTCAAAATCAAAATAATCCCGTTCAAAAAGAATTTATCGACAATCCTTCTGAAACGAATGAATAAAAATTCTTTTCATTAGATTTACCTAATGAGAAGATTTACTAGTCCCCTTGAGCCCACTATTGGTATCAGGCACTATTTACTTGGGCTTGTAGCCATTCTGATCGGTGTTTACTTTTTGGGAGGTGCTTTAATCAGCCTTTTCATATCTGCTAAATTACCAGCAGGGGAAACACTAGGGGCGTTATCCAATCCTAAGGATTTATTCTCCAAAAATGAATTTTTCTCCCTGAATATGATTCCTTTTGCTTTTGGGATCTTAGCTATCGTGTTTTGTTCAAGACTCATCTTTAAAAGATCATTCAGAACCTTTTTGACCGCACGTCCCCGTTTTGATTTTACCCGTTTTTTCTTTTCATTCGGTTTATGGTCAACCTTAATGATGGTCTCTTTTTTTATCACATTTATTGATTTCAATCATCAGATCCACTGGAATTTCCAAAGCGAACACTTTTTTTACTTATTACTATTGTCATTGATTCTTGTTCCTATCCAAACAGGATTTGAAGAAATCCTATTCAGAGGTTTCTTACTCCAGTTAGTTGGAAAAGTGACTCAAAAAGGAATCTACTTAATTCTAATCAATGGAATTCTTTTTGGTGCATTGCATCTAATGAACCCCGAAATAGATAAACTGGGATCATTTGCTATTGGATACTATATTATCTCCGGAATTTTTACTGCATTTATTGCTGTAATGGATGATGGAATAGAACTTTCCTGGGGATTTCACCTGGCAAATAATCTGTTCGGAATTATCATTGTAACGAACGATTGGCAAGTCATTCAAACGGATGCATTATTTTTAGATGTGTCTCCACCGACTTTAGGTTGGGATATGGTTGTAACCATGTTCCTGTTTTATCCGTTAATGATTCTTGTTTTTTGGTTGGTTTACCGATGGAAAAACTGGAATAAGGTACTTTTACAAAGTAAATGAATCATTTTTTTGATTAAATGTTAGAAATTCAAGAGCTTACAAAGCGATATCAGCGAAAAGCGGCAATAGATCAGGTATCATTCAGTCTTCGAAAAGGAGAGATCTTTGGTTTACTTGGTCCAAACGGAGCAGGGAAGACCACGCTTATCCGAATTATTAATAAAATTATTGAACCCGATTCAGGCACGATCCGTTTCAATGGAGATTTGCTTCAGCAAAAACATTTGGCTCACATTGGTTATTTGCCCGAAGAAAGAGGTTTGTATAAGCAAATGACCGTTGAAGCTCATGCTCATTTTCTAGGTGCTTTGCGTGGAATGAGTAAAAGCGAAATCAATACATCATTGGATTATTGGCTGAATAAATTCAATTGTGCAGACTGGAGAAAGAAACGAATTCAGGAACTTTCGAAAGGAATGGCACAAAAAGTACAGTTCATTTATGCGATTTTACATGAACCGGATTTGCTTATTCTGGATGAACCCTTTTCAGGATTTGACCCGGTTAATGTGGAATTGATCAAAGCAGAAATGCAGGAAATGAAATCAAAAGGAAAGACAATTCTGATTTCAACTCACAACATGAGAAGTGTCGAAGAAATTTGTGACCGGGTGGTTTTGATCCATCAATCCAAAATAGTATTGGAAGGTCGTGTTAGCGAAATTCAGGATCAGCAAAAAACCGGTGAATATGCTGTCAAATTCAGAGGGAATATGATTGCCTTTGTAAATGCACTTTGGATTGGTTTCGAGCTGATCGATAAGGAAATATTGGGAGATGATCGTTTCATTGCACGAGTAAAAATGAGAGGTGATAACTCGTTTGAAGATCTGTTGAAAACCCTGATCGGTCAAGTGAAAATTGAAGCGGCTTGGGAAGTTCTACCAAGTATGAATGAAGTATTTATTTCAACTGTAACGACAGATAGCGATGAGAAATAGTTGGATAATTGCAATGCGCGAATTGAGAGAACGATTGGGAAGTCGTTCATTTATATTGATGGCTATTCTTGGGCCTTTGGTGGTTCTTACATTTACTTATTTGATTTTTCAATTCGGAGGAAAAGACCAGCAAAAATGGCATGTTTTAATTGTGGATCCTGCGAACGTGATGGAACAAAAAATCATGTCAGGAGAAGATCCGAATATCCAGTACTCTTTCGCCACGAATTACGTTGAAATAGAACAATTTGCCAAAGAAGAACGCTTTGCGCCGTTTGATGCAATGGTGGAGATAAACGAAAAAGTTCTTTCAAATAAATCAAGCTTTTTGTTTTACCGTGAAAAACCATCATTCACCATGTCGGTGAATATTCGCTATCAGGTGGAAAGACGATTAGAAGAAGTTCTTGCAAAACAGTTTACAAAGTTGTCAGTTTCCGACTTTAGAAAGATCAAACAACCGTTGAGTTTTGCATTTAGAAATGTCTACGATCCGCAGGATGTGAAAAGTGATCTTTCCGGATGGATTGGGTTATTTTTCGGCGCGGTAATTTTTGTGTTTATCTTCCTTTTCGGAATGACTATTCTGCGCTCGGTTTCCAGAGAAAAAACCAATCGGGTAGTAGAGATTTTATTGGCAACTGTAAAACCAAGATCTTTGATGCTTGGAAAGATTCTGGGAATTGGAATCAGTGCATTTTTGCAGGTGTTTTTATGGTGTTTAATCATCGGATTGGGCTTGTATTTCATGCGTGAAACCATTTTTGTCGATATATACGATGCATCCAATCAGGTAGAAGGACAGGTCAGTGATTACAATCAGTTTGTGGAATTGGTGTTTGATCGGGTTCAGTTTGGAGTAATGCTATTCTATTTCTCTTTATTCTTTGCCTGTGGATATTTATTCTACGGAGCTTTTTTCGCTGCTCTAGGGGCAGTTTCAGGATCCGAATCAGATGGACAGCAATTCTTGATTCCACTTATTTTAATCTTGTGTTTTGCATTGTATGCAGGATATTTTGCTTTAGAAAACCCGGATAGTTCCTGGACCACGTTTCTGATGTACTTCCCATTCACCGCACCAGTAGTGGTCATGGTGAAATTATCAATCGGATTTGCAGAAGGAAGTTCGTACCAATTGTTTGTTTCGTTATTTTTACTCTTAGCAAGCTCAATTGGCGTAATTGCAATTGCAGCGCGATTATTCAAGAACGGCTTGCTTCAATTTGGACATACGCTACGATTTAAAAATATTATTCTTTGGTTGAAAGTCAAGTAAAATGCGTGTAGCGGTCATTGATCTGGGAACAAATACATTTAATCTTCTTGTCGCAGATGTGCATGCTGCCGGATTTGATATTGTACATAATTCAAAAGAAGGAGTGGCTCTTGGAATGGGAGGAATCAATGAAGGATTCATTTCTGAAGAGGCCATGGAACGTGCTTTTCAGGCATTCGAAAAGTTTAAACGGATTTGTGATCAGTTGAATGTGGCAACCATTACAGGAATTGGTACATCGGCTGTTCGGGATGCTGAAAACAACGAAGAATTCCTTCTGGAAATTAAAAAGCGTTTTGATATTGAGATTGAAATAGTAGACGGACTCGAAGAAGCAAAATTGATTTATCAGGGAGTAAGTTGGTCTTATCAATTTGATCAAACGTCCTTAATTATGGATATCGGAGGAGGAAGTACGGAGTTCATTCGTATTGAAAGCGGAAAAGAATTGGAATTTATTAGTGCCAATATCGGCGTTTCGAGAGCTGTTCAGTTGTTTCCCCTGGAAGATCCTTTAACCAGAGAAAACCAAATACAGTTGATCAATTGGTTTGAGGCCAATTCGAAAGAACTGGAAAGCTTTGCATCGTGTGAAGTGCTTGTAGGCGCATCCGGCAGTTTTGAGACTTTTTATGAAATGGTTCATGAGAAAGAGTTTCCCGGAACAATAGAAAACATCCGACTTTCAAGAGCTGAACTGATGGATACCTTAGACTGGATCATTAAATCTACTTTCGAACAAAGAGAAAATCATCCCTTCATTATTCCGATCAGAAGGAAAATGGCTCCCATTGCAGCATTAAAGACCAAATGGGTCATCGAAAAGTTTCACATCAATGAGGTGGTGATTTCACCTTGTTCACTGAAAGAAGGAGTGCTTAGACGATTCTTTTAATGATTGATAATTAAGAATAAATTAGAGTAGGGGCGGAAAATTTTTCGCCCCTACTGATATACATGAATTCGCAATTAAATACCTATTTTCGTTAACCAATAAAAACACATGGCAAAGATATTGATCATTGATGATGAGCGCGCTATTCGCAGAGCGTTACGTGAAATTCTTGAATTTGAAGATTTTCAGGTAGACGAAGCTGAGAATGGAGTGGAAGGATTTGAAAAGGCTAAGAATACGCTTTACGATATTATTTTCTGTGATATAAAAATGCCGCAGATGGATGGCATGGAAGTACTGGATGCTTTAATTGCTCAAAAAATAGATACTCCGGTTATTATGATTTCCGGGCATGGAAATATTGAAACAGCAGTTGATGCTATTAAAAAGGGCGCTTTTGATTTCATTGAAAAACCACTGGATCTGAATCGAATTCTGGTTACTATCCGAAATGCGAAAGACCGGGTTGTATTGGTGGAAGAAACCAAACAGCTGAAAACGACTGTTCGTAAATTTAAAGGATCATCAATCATTGGTGAAACGGAAGGAATTAACAAGATCAAAGAAATGATCGAAAAAGTAGCACCTTCTGATGCACGCGTATTGATAACAGGCGCAAATGGTTCTGGAAAGGAATTGGTAGCTCGTTCACTTCATGACCTGTCTAATCGCAGAAAAATGCCGTTTGTAGAGGTGAATTGTGCAGCTATTCCAAGTGAATTGATCGAAAGCGAATTGTTTGGACACGAAAAAGGGGCATTTACATCGGCTGTAAAGGACAAAAAAGGAAAATTCGAATTGGCTTCCGGAGGAACATTGTTTTTGGATGAAATTGGAGATATGAGTGCTTCAGCGCAAGCAAAGGTGCTAAGGGCATTACAGGAAAATGTGATTCAACGGGTTGGAAGCGAAAGAGACATTAAAATTGATGCCCGTGTAGTTGCGGCAACAAATAAAGATTTGACAAAAGAAATTGCAGAAGGGCGTTTCAGAGAAGATTTGTATCACCGTTTGGCGGTCATTTTAATTCATGTTCCTTCATTGAATGAGCGTGGAGAGGATATTCCGATGCTCGCTGAATATTTCATCGCTTTGGTTTGCAATGAACATGGAATTCCAAAGAAAGAATTTACCGATGATGCCCTGATTGAATTGCAACAAACCAATTGGACGGGGAATATCCGGGAATTGAGAAATATTGTAGAGCGTTTGGTGATTCTGTGTGGTACAAAGATTACAGGAGAGGATGTGAAAATGTTTGCTAATCCAAAGAAATAAAAAAATCCATTAAACAAGTAGGGCAGCGATTAATCGCTGCCCTACTTGTTTTTTGTTCCAAATTATTTTTTCATTTCTTTTGCGCCCATTTTCATGATCGCATAAGTAAATTCGCATCCTTTTTTTGCTTTTAAAGCACTTAATATTTTTTCGATCACCTGATCTTCTGTTTCGGAAGTGTAAACCTGATCATATTTTTTCTCTAAGTCTTTTGAACAAGCCTGCATTTCTTTTCCAAGATCTCCCATTGCCTGAGCATCTGCCATTCCTGTTTTCAAATCTTTCATCATAACTTCTGTCATGGCAGTTTCCATGTCAGTTCCGTCTTTTTCAGACTTGATGATGGCATTTTTCATGTTGTCAGAAATTCCATCGGAAGATTTGCTTACACAATCACACATATCTTGTGACATTGCATCGTAATCAGCATCACTTGCCATGTTACATGAAGTAACAAGTACTGCGCTCGAAATTGAAAGTAAGAGTAATAATTTTTTCATATTGTTTGTTTTTTTAAAACTAACCAAAATTAATTTAATGGCATCAGCCGCGGCTGAGTAGAATTGATAATCGTCAACGGATAATTGATAATTGCTAGGGAATCGCACTGAAGCTTGTTCTGTCAATCAGCCGAAGTTGATCTTTCTAATTCAATTCCTCCCCATTCGAGTACGTCAAAACCAGTGCGATCCAGCTTCGTTAATACTTGTTGTTTGAATAGTTTTGGTTTTAAATTATCAGTAGTTGTCCAAATCATATAAACCCGATTCAGGTGCTTTGGCTTAGGTTCAATATTCAAAGAGGCAAATTCATTACATGCATAATTCAGTACAAACTGGATCATGACTTCTTCGTGCTGTTGAAGCTGAGGTCCCCAAAACGTAATAAAATCCGTTTTTTCTTTGTCATTGAGCCCCAAATTAGTCAGGTGTTTTTCTAATAATTCGACGATGTTTTCTTTATTCAACAGAAATCCACCGATCTCCAAATCAAATGTATTGAAACGCTGTTCTGATTCCCAGAACAAATAGGGGTAATGCGCACCATTAATGTCGATTGAACCATCGGGATGAGCCGTTCCTTTCCAGCCATTAGAATAATTTGGATAGGAGAAAGTCAGGGTTCCTTTTGTTTTTAAATCAATGGAAACCTCTATATCGGATTCAGGGTAAAGATAAATCACCGGCTTTTTCACCGGACGAGGTTCATTGATTGCTTTGAAATGCAAGGAAATGATCAGTATTTGACCTGCTTTCACCTCAATGGAATCTGTTTCGATTTCTTGAAAGTTGCGATCGTAATAGAATTGAAAAACAGCTTTTTGAGCTTTTTGAAAGACTTCAACTTCATTTTTGTCATTCATTTTAATTCGCTCATTACTTCCATTCATCCCGAAACGCAATTCACGAAATGGATCGTAATCCGAATCGAATTCACAGAGAATTTTAATTCTCGAACCTTTAGTGTCAGGATAGTGATCCTTCTCATAGCGGACAAAGTAATCCGGAATCGCTTCCAGGTTGGTTGCAAGTAAATTGCTGCTGATCAAGAGAAAAAAGAGTAGAATGCGCATGGTTTATAAATTTGATTGAATTTCAATTCCTCCCCATTCCACCAGGTAATTTTTACTTCTGTCAATGGGTTTTAAGGTGTTTATTTTCAGTGGGATGCTTTCATCCGTCAAATCACTGATCTCTTTGAAAACAATGTAAATCCGGTTCTGAGTAAAAGCAGGAGAAATGTCCAATGAAGCAATTTTATTAATAGATTCGTTTTGAATCCAAAGAACCTGGATGTATTTCATTTGCTGCATGCGCGGTCCCCAATAGGTAATGAAATCGGCTTTCTCTTTGTCGTTAAACCCCAAATGATTTAATTGACTTACCAAATAATCAATTGTTTGATTCCCAATAATTTCGTCAGCATCCTGCCAATTTAGTTGTAAGCTTTCAATAGGAAGTACTGCATCCCAAAAAAGATAAGGGTAATCTGAACCATTTAGATGAATAGATCCATTCGCAGAAGTAGTTCCTTTCCACTCATTGTTGTAGACTGGATAAGTAAACTGCAAATCCCCATCGGTTTTTATTTTTAGATTAAAAGCTTCTTCGGCTTCACTGTATAAGTAGATCACTGGCTTTTCTACCATAATCTGCTTACCGGAATTATAGGAACCTTGAAAATTCAATCCGATTTCATAATAATGACTTCCCTGCAATTCTCTTTCAAAATGGATCTCTTCGAAGTTTGCATTGATGTAGAAAGCGAGGTGGTGTTTCCCTTTTGATAAAGTCAGTTTAAACGAACGCTTTTTATCAGTAATCGTGAATTTTTTCGTTTTGCCGTCAATCTTTACCTGAACAATCACGGAATGCTGGTTGAGCATCAATTGCCCGTATGAATCTTCGACCTTAAAAACCAATTGGGTGCTGTCACGATTGACCTTGTCAGAAACGCTGTCTTTTATAATCCAAACAGATGGAAGCGATTCTCTTCCCTTCGAAAACCCCAAGAATGGAATCAGTAGAAGAATTAATATAACTAGTTTTTGATTCATAATTCAATTGATTTTAGTTCAAATCCGCCCCATTCCAATAAATTGAAACCATCGCGTTTAAAAGCGGGAAGATCAATCGGACGAGTGTAGCTGTCAAGTTTGTCGTTCCATTCGGAAAAAGCAATATACAGACGATTAATTGCTGTCGGTTTCGGTTCGCACTGAATGGTTGCAAATTGATCGCAGTCTTCCTGCAGGTAAAACTGAATGAAAACAGATTCGTATTGCGTTAATCGCGGTCCCCAATAGGTAATGAAGTCGGTTTTTTCGGTAGAAGTCAAACCGGCATTTGAAAGCTGTGTTTCCAAAAAGGAAATCACTTCTGTCTTTGAAACGTGATAACCGTTTATGTATTTTTTTAAGGAGAACACTTGTTTCGAATCCCAAAACAGGTAAGGGTATTTTTGCTTGTTGATTTCGATTTCACCTGTTGGATAAAGTGTTCCTTTCCATTGGTCTTTGTAAACCGGATAAGTAAACGTGAAATCAGTTGTTGGTTTCACCTGAATGGAAAAATCTAGTTTAACCGGACTTTGGAGGTAAATTACAGGTTTGTCAACTTCAATTATCAGATACTCTGAATTGAAATTAACCTGAGCTTCATTATCTGTTTGATTCTCTATTTGAAGCGTGTCGCTGATTACTTCATCATAACCGGGGCCAGGCCAAAATTTAAAGACAGTTTTTTTTGCAGGAAGTTGAATGGTCGCTGTAAAGGAAGCGTTCAAAACCAGCGTATCGACCAATTCATTCACGGAATAATAGATGATTGTCTGATAACCTGCCGGAATATCACTAAAGTTGGGACTGTTGAAATGAAGGGTGAGTTTTGCTTCTCCATTTTTGATAGTGGTATTTTTTGTGGTCTTATAAATATAAAACCCCTGAATGGATTTTATTTGATGGGAAGCCTTTGTAGTAAAAGAGAGCCCGATCAAAAGCAAGAACAAACAAGCTGTTTTCATAATTCGATATTAGAACAATTAGCAATACATTCCAAATTCACTTTGGTTCAAATAAACATTCAAATTAGAAATAGTGATAATTTCAATCAAAACGGGCTTGGGATGATTAAAGTTCTTATTTTTGGTCGGACAATTTTAACTTATGGATATAAAAGGCTTTTTTCAGAAGAATTGGATGCACTTGGCAGTAGTTGGAGTGATGTTTATTCTTGTCGCATCATTCTTTAAACCTCAATTGCAAGGATATGGTGTTAAACAACACGATGTGAAAGAGTGGAAAGGAATGAGTAACGAGACAGATATGTATCGTGTCGAGTCGGGAACAGAACCTAAGTGGACAAGTTCCGCATTTGGAGGAATGCCTACAGAACAAATTTCGATGGTTTATCCGGGGAACTGGTTTAAAGCAATGATGAATCAGTATTCAAAGGTATTTCCAAATCCAATGGGTTCAATTCTGATGCATTTCCTTTGTTTTTTATTGTTTGCAAGACTCTTAAAGATCAATCCATGGATTGGACTTTTAGGAGCGATCGCTTTCAGTTTTGCAAGTTATGAATTGATCGTTATTCAAGCGGGGCACATTACTAAATCTGCTGCTGCTGCCTTTTTCCCTGCAATTCTGGGTTCGTTTATATATGCTTATCGAACGAATAGGGTGTGGGGAATTGTACTCTCGGGAGTTTTTATGACTTTCGAATTGGCAATGAATCATGTTCAGGTAACTTATTATTTCCTATTCATCCTGTTGTTTTTGGGAATTTACTTCTTCTTTGAAGCAATTAAGAAAAAGGAAATTGTAAAATTTGGTATTACATCGGCTGGAATTATTGGAGTTTTCTTATTAGCCTTTGTGATCAATAGTGGGAATATTCTCTTAACAAATGATTATGGTAAACAAAGTATTCGGGGTGGAAATGATGTGACCATTTCATCTGATGGTTTACCTGCAACGAATCAATCCACCGGTTTGGATCGAGACTATATTACACAATGGTCATATGGAGTTGGAGAAACATTTACCCTCATTTCACCTTATGTAAAAGGAGGAGCATCGGAGCAATTGGCAAATTCTCCATTTGCTGAGCAAATTGAAAATAGTGATTTATCTTCGGCGGAAATAACGAATGCATTAAAGGGCTATTCTTATTGGGGAACGCAGCCAATTACCTCAGGACCGGTTTATGTTGGAATCATTGTTTGCATGCTTGCGTTTCTAGGACTGTTCTTCATGAAAGACAAAATGAAATGGGCACTTTTTGCAGTCACAATTCTTGCAATCATGTTATCCTGGGGGAAAAATTTCATGGGATTAACCAATTTCTTTATTGATCATATACCGGCATACAACAAATTTAGAGCAGTAACAATCATTCTGGTAATTGTTGAATTGACTATTCCTGTTATGGGAGTTTTGTTCTTAAATGAGCTTGTTAAGCAGCGTGAAGCAATTATTGCTCAAAAACAAAAGTTCATGATGGTCTTAGGGGCTTTTGTGTTGTTCTTAATTGTTGTGAAGGTTGTTGGATTGGGTGATGGTTATTCTAACCCTGCAGAAGCGAATCAGTATGCAGGTTTGAATGAAATGTATACCAAACAGGTGATGCAAATGGATCCGCAGATGGCAGCGCAGCAATATCAATTGGATTTGTCAAATCCACAACAAGTGCAGCAATTTGTTACCATGCAAGTGGATTCTCAAATGGAATCGTACAATGCCGTTAAATTAGCCAGAAAACAAATTTTCAGCTCCAGTATGACGCGCTCTATTTTGTTTGCTATTCTGGGAGCCGGACTATTTATCATCTTCCTGTATTCTAAAAATGAAAAAAATTCGAATGCAATTTTAATTGGTGGGTTGGTTCTACTAACTTTTGCAGATATGGTTCCGGTTGCCTACAATTATTTAGGTGCTGTGGACGATGCCTCAGGAAACGGTTACAAATATTGGGAAGAAGTCGGATTAACGGCTTATCCTATTTCTGCAACAAAAGGTGATGAGGAAATATTAGCATCAGAATTAGCTCAAAATCCTTCTCTTGCATCTGTTGTAAACAACGGTAAAGTGAAAGGGGAGCAAAAGGCCAATGAATTGGAATACGATGGAATTGCCAGAGCAAATGTGATTAACTCGTATCGTTTCCATGCTTTAAAGATGGCGACTAATTACCGCGTACTTGATTTCTCGGGTGCTTTTTCGGATAGTAGAGCATCTTACTTTCACAAATCATTGGGTGGTTATCACGGTGCTAAATTGAGAAACATCAATAATTTAATTGATTTTCAGATTTCAAAAACAAACAACCGTGTACTTGACATGTTGAATGTGAAGTATTTCCTACAATCGGGTCAATCAGGTTTAGATACTGCGATTGTGAATCCGAATGCACTTGGAAATGCTTGGTTAGTGAAGAAAGTGCGCGAAGAAGCAAATCCAAATGATGAAATCAGGGCTCTTGGAAACAAGTTTAAAGCTGTAAATAAAGGAGCCGGAGTGTTTTTGGTAAACAGAATGCCAGTGAAAGAAGCGGTAATCTATGGAGGGGAAAATATTCAATATTTAGTTCCTGGAAAAGACACCATGAAAGTACAACTGGCAAGTGGACTAAGTAAAGGTCAGGAAGCTGCATTTGTAATGGATATCAATGGAAACACTAATTTGGTTCCTTTGATGACTTTAGATGCAGATACTACAAAATCGTTTACTCAACTGGTTTATTTGAAAGTAGAAGATTCGTTTGACCCTGCAACCGAAGCATTGATGCTTCCAGCTTTTACAAGTAAATTAAGTACTAGAAAATTCTCAGGTGAAGGTTCTATTAAGTTGATAAGCTCTGTTCCGGATAAATTGACTTATGAAGCCAATGTGAAAGGAAATCAATTGGCTGTTTTCTCTGAGATTTATTATCCGGTTGGCTGGAAAGCTTACGTTGATGGAAAAGAAGTTCCGATCTTAAAAGTAGATTATCTATTGCGTGGAATTCAATTGAAAAGTGGAGATAGCAAGATTGAGTTTGTATATGATTTACCAAAATACTATACGGCAAATATGATGGCACGAGTTGGATCAGCTATATTGATTATTTTATTTGGATTGGCAGTTTTCCAAAGCTGGAAAAAGAAGAGGAAATTGAAAGAAGCTAATTAATTGAAAGGAAAATAAAAAGGAGGATTATTCAAAATCCTCCTTTTTTATGCGATCACCTAATGTAAAATCTTTTAATGTACGTTTTCCGAGAATTTCGGAATAGTATTTCGGATGGAGACTAAATCCGGGTCTTACAGAGCGAATATGCTCGTCTGTAACGGTTTCTCCTTTTTTCATGTCTTTTGAAACGTATAATGAACGACTGTGCGCTCTGCTTACCAATTGTTTTTCACTTAATTCAAAAGTGACGACTCCCATTGCTTTCTCTGCATCGCGAATGGATTGGACCATTTCCTTAAATTCCGGTTCATTCATAGAAAAACTGGCGTCTGGCCCACCGATTGACCGATCGATAATAAAGTGTTTTTCGATCACTTTTGCTCCAAGACAAATAGCTACCAAAGCTACGGTTGATCCCATGGTGTGATCAGATAAGCCGGAAATAACGCTGAATTCCTTTTCAAAATAAGGGATCATCACCATATTTGCTTCCTCGATCGGAGCAGGATAACTGGAAGTGCATTTTAACAGGATGATTTGCTCATTCCCGACTTTTTTACAAGCTTCTACTGCTAATTGAACATCTTCACGAGTAGCAATCCCTGTCGAAATAATGATTGGTTTTCCTTTTGACGCGGTGTATTCGATTAACGGAATGTCTGTAATTTCAAAAGAGGCGATTTTGTATGCCGGAACATCCAAGTCTTCCAGAAAATCAACGGCCGAATGATCAAAAGGAGATGAAAAACAGATCAATCCTTCTTCTTTTGCAACGTCAAACAATTGTTTGTGCCATTCCCACGGAGTGTATGCCTCTTGGTACAAGTCATGCAGGTATTTTCCTTCCCAAATAGTACCCTGAATCAGGAAATCGGGTTTCCTACTGTTCAGGGTAATTGTATCAGCTGTATAAGTCTGAAACTTAATAGCATCAGCACCTGCACGTTTCACTGCACGTATTGTTTCAATGGCCGTTTCTAAACTTCCGTTATGATTGGCGGATAGTTCTGCAATGATAAAGGAAGGTTTTCCGGAACCTATTTCAAAATTTCCAATCTTCATAATGCTATTTTTGATATAAATTCTTCAGTAATTTCATCTAAAGTATTGAAGGTATGTTGCGCATCAAATCCAGAGCTCGCCTTAAATGACCCGAATTCTCCGGTTAATACCCGAATTGTTTTTGCTCCCATTTTATTGAGAGACACAAAATCTTTTTTTGGATTGTCACCAATATAAACCAATTCACTTGGAGATTTCTGACCTTCCCAGCTAAGAATTTTCTCAAAGCAAAAAGTGGATGGTTTAGAATATTGGATACCATATTGGTATGTTGGGATCGTTTTAACGAAATGACTTTGTAGTCCGAGTGCTCTGATCTTATTTCGTTGAACTAGGATATTTCCATCGGTAACGAGGTATTTTCTGTGTGCAGAGAAGCGGGATAGAAATCGTTCGGCTTCAGGATAAAGCTTTAAATCCGGTTTGTGTGAACGATAAACGGAAAGGCATTTTTTTCTGTTTGAAGGCGTATTGATGTGGTGTCTTTCAAGCACTGAATCAAAGACTTTTCCTCTCCCGTTCGATTTTAGTTCATCCAGCATGACCCGAAAAGATTCATTCGGATCTATTCCAAAGGTCTGACTTAAATACATACTGACTTCTCGGAATCCGCTGTAAACAAATTCGATTTCAGGATAAAGGGTATCGTCTAAGTCTGTTACGATTATCATAAATACAGGTCAGCAGGATATCGAACCTGCGTAATTGGTTTTTTTGTTTGAATAAAGGGATAAGCTTCAAGAGAAACAGAAGAGCTTTCCAGGTATGCCCAATAAAAGCTATCTAATCCTGCTTTGATCGAAAGGGTAGAAGCTCCACCAAAACGGGGATTGCATTCAATGACATGAATTTCTCCTTTGGAGTCAATGATTGCCTGCAGAATAATATGTCCGGAAAGCTTTAAAGAATCAATAATGCCCAGGAATTCCTTTTCCAATGCTGGTTCCTGAATAGTCGTAGTTATTTGGGATTCGCCGTTCACGACCAACTCACGTTTGCGCATTACAATTCCTTTTGTTTTTCCTGTGGTATCGATGTATGCATCAATACTTAATTCCGAGCCTTCAATAAACGGTTGGAATATCGGGAATTTCAATTGTTTAGCATGATCTGATGCCTCTTCTTTACTTAGGTTAATCCCAATGGAATCCGAACCCGCCCCAAAACGTTCCTTTACAACAAATCGGGTGCTTTTCAAAGAATCAATGTTTTCAAATGTCGCAATAACGCGAGATTGAATGCTTCCGTTTTCATGGTAGAAAGCCAATTTGTCGATGCACTTTCTAATAGACTCTTTATCAGAGACCATTATATGGATGCCAGCTTGTTCAAAAACGGGTTTGTTTTCAGCAAAAAATGCTAATTCTCCATCGCGTGAAGGAATGATCAGACGAATGGAACGAGCGTGGCAGTCGCTGATAAATGCCTGGATATCGATTTGACTGATCAATGGAATTTTCCAGAAATCATCGCTGAAATGTTTTGCTAAACAAGTGTCAGATGCATCTGCAGCAATTACCTGAATAGAAGAATGAACCTTATTAGCAGCGTTTTTTACAACTTGAATTAAACCGATCTTTCGCGAAGCACTTGTAACAAGGATATTTCCATAAATGGTTTCCTCTACGTGCATTTTTTGCTGCTCAAATGCTATGATTTCCGGAATGGTGTTTTCCAGGTCTCTTTCAGGTGTCCACTGAATGTAACTTTCCAATAAAGTCGTGTCGGCTTCGGATGCTTCAATCAATTCATCTGTTTTCCGGATATACTCAGCCTGCATCTGTGGAAAGCTGGATTGAAGGACTTTTACAACATCTGCTACCTGACGCGATCTCCCTGTTCCCAGATTGACGATACCGGTTTGATCGCAAAGTGCCAATTTCAATAATCCTTTCGCAGTATCCTGTGCATAGATATAATCGAAAAAACCTTCCGGATTATAAATTGTTATTTTTTCATTATTCAGGAGATCTCTGACCCATCGGGAAATGATATCACGCGAATTTTTACCATAACCGCGATAAATTCGCGCTGAGATACTGGTAAATTTGTCTGATTTAAACAGGGCTAAAAAATCCAGTTCTATCTCATGAGCCAATTTTGCCAAGCCGGTTAAATTCCGCGGATTAATACTAGTTGTTTCATTCAGTTTTACCGGTCTTTCCTGTGGATTCCCAAATTGATAATGACACTTGTCATAAATCAAATAACTGGATGCATTCACGACTCTTTTCAAGCCGGGAACATTGCGCATGAGTGTCATTAAATGATGGCTCAGCAGGATGTTGTGATGGAAATTCTCTTCCCAATGCTCATAAGTTTCTGCTGAACGCTCAAAAGTTGCTGCCAAATGGATAAAATACTCAGGATTGAAGTGATCCAATTCTGCCTGTGTCATAAAATTTAAATCTCCCTGACGGTAAATGACCGTTGAAGGAAAACCGGATGGAATAGATTTTAAATCACCGACCATGATCGTTGCGCCTTGTTGCTGAAGTAGCTGTACCATTTCTGTTCCAATTACACCAGCACCACCACTTATAAAAACCCGTTTTCCGTTAAAATTCATAATCCTTTTTTAATATTCCATGTATCAAAGAATCTACAAAGATACCATTAATACATACGTGAGACTTCATTCTTCCTTCAAGTAAGAAGCCGCAAGATTCCAAAATTCCAATATGCTGTTCCCGTATATCGTAGGTCTCAGTAAAAATTCGATTGAAGTCAAGTTCTTTGAACGTAATTTCCTTCATTAGTTCAATGAAATGTTTGAAATCATTTTTGTAAACAGATGGATTTGCAACATGAATCGGATTTACCAGGAAGGAAAGCTCTACTCGTTTATCCTGCCAATGAATATTGGTTAAACCACCATATCCGATACATTCATCCAAATGAAGAAAGCTAAAGAGCATGATAGTCGGGTTTTCTTTTTCGAAGCCTGGTTTTATAATTGTCCGGTAATAATTTTCCTGGTCCGAATTACTGATCGGTTTATTTTGCCTCAGTACATCCATTTGCGCATTCCTCCAGTCTTTAATGAGAAAAATATCCGTTTCGCGCATAGGTATTACTTCATAGTCGCCGAGAGAATAGGAGGTTTTGTCCAAATACTTTGCGTAACTCATGACTTTGTGAAATAGGCGGTTAATTGTCTTCCTGATCCCAAATTGGCAAATGCCTCGTACAATTCAATGGTTTTTGGAATAGAAACAGAACAATGAAGATTGTCGAGCCACATTCGAGCCTGGTGACAGTTTTTCCCTTTTGTTCCGTCCTCTATGTAATTGCTGTCTGGATTTGCTAGGAAATAATCAATGGGGAAATCAGACAAGCATTTATGAAGTCTGAATCCATGATCTTCACAAAGTGCAACCAGAGAATCCTTTGAAAAATAGTTTAAATGATCGGGAGTTTTGACCCAGAATTGTCTGGATATCTTTTTGTCGGAAAGCAAATTTTCCTGTAATGAAGAAAAATCGTTCGGAACCAATATGATCAGTAATCCACCCGGAGCAACCAATTCCCTGAGTTGTTTTAAGATCAGGATAGGATCAATAACATGTTCCAGTACATTCAGGATACAGATTACATCGTATTGTTCATTTTTGTGGATCAATTCGTCGATTTGCAGGTAGATATCTCCCTGTAAAACAAATGGTTCCATGTTCTGGTTTTGTCGCTGAACTCCATCAATTGAATAATCAATCCCGGTTACGGACCAGCCTTTCCGGAAGAAATAATCCATCGTGAAACCTTCTCCACAGCCTACGTCCA
This sequence comes from Flavobacteriales bacterium UBA7666, assembly GCA_002483265.1. Classification (GTDB taxonomy): domain Bacteria; phylum Bacteroidota; class Bacteroidia; order Flavobacteriales_D; family Crocinitomicaceae; genus Fluviicola. Next base: position 23,858 of record DLHO01000008.1, read on the forward strand.
GAAGTTTTCTCGATAGGTCTTCATTAAAAAAACGAGTAACTACCTCTGATTTGATGTGGTTGGAGTTGTCGAAGAAAGTCAATTCCTGTTCCGAATAAACAGCTTCATAAGCACCCTGGCTTGTTTGAAAATAGATATCCGCGTAGTATTTCGCAAGCTCTTCCGGACTTGGTTTGTCCGCAACTTCGAGGTAACCATATTTATTCTTCAGAAATGAAGTTGTTTCCAGTGAATCCATTCTATTCAGATTTGAGGAGTTTGTATTTTAATTCTGCCAATTTCCAATCGGTCTCATTGTCAATGTCCTGCAAAAACAATTCATCCATAACAATACAGCCGGTATTATCGGTAAAGATTCCTTTTTGTCGGAGCACAGCATCTGTTTTTATCCAATAAAACTGTCCGGGATCAAAGTAGGCTTTTTCAAGGTCCTGTGAACGTGTAAAACGATGTTCTGGATGAATGTAAGTTAGTTTTTCATCGGAAACGGTTAAAGCTCTTTGGATGGGAGTAGAATAAGCTACCACGGGATAAACCGAATAATAGCCGTTTTCGGACAATTGTCGGTATGCCGATAACAAGTATTCTGTTTTAAGCAGTGGGGTACAAGGGTAAATACAGCAAATTTCATCGAAGGTACGTCCAAGTTTCGCATATTCCAGAACAACTTCTTCAATTACTTCAAAAGTACCTGCAAAATCATTGCTGTTTTCCGGACTTCTCAGGAAAGGAACACTCGCTCCGTACCTTTTTGCCACGGCAGCAATTTCTTGATCATCAGTGGAGACCATGACTTCCACAAAAAGACCACTTCTTAATGCTGTTTCAATAGCATAAGCAATGATTGGTTTGCCCAGAAAATCTTTGATATTTTTGCGTGGTATCCGTTTACTGCCACCTCTTGCCGGTATGATTGCAATCATCTTAAATGGTTTATAGGTTCAAGGTACAATAACCGAAGCAGATCCCTTATCGGGTTCTTAAAAAGAATTTTCCTTCCCAATGATTTTCTTACAATCAGCAATGGTATCATCATGGAAATTCGTTTAGAAAATTAATTTGAATTGCTTGTTTTAAAGTGTTAGAGAAAAAATGAATATTTGATACGAGATATTGTTCACTTTTGTTTTGATCATTATACTCTGTCTCAAAATTACCGGCCCAGAAATCCCCTTGCTCGTTTTTATATATAGTAGACATATACAACTGTTGACTTAAATTCTTCTTGCGAAGATAGTAAAAACTCCTTTTTTACCGATTAAATCCGGTGTATCCTGAAAATATATTTCATTCGTTTTTGTTATTCTAATTAGTTTCGGAAAACAGCTGGTAAGTTCGTTTATTTTCATCAATTCTTTGACCGGATCTTCGCTGTAGGAGATCCGGTCAAAGAATTGTCGGGATAAGACATGGTATGCATTTTTCCTAGGTCAATCCATGAAGAATAACTAATCAGATCAAGCCCGCGAATATTCTTTTTAACAAATCCATGAACCGACTAAACTTAAAAGTTTCCCCTTCGGTTTTTGGTTCGGTAGTAAGCTCCTTGGAATGGATCCCTATTTTTGTCGATGGTAGTTACTACTTATTAATTTTTTTAGATCATGAAACCGTATTGGATGCGATTGCTTTCTTAGTAGACAGATCGAATGTTTTCAATTTCCGACAGATTCCAACGAAATAAGAAAGTGGATTCTGACAATACAATAGCTAACAAAATCAATGGTTAATAATTGATAGAAAAATCCCCTGACTAAACCTTTATATATTTATTGGTGTTATGATTTCTCATTGAATAACTTTATTGTACTTATAACGTGATTAATTTCTTCTTCGTTCATAGATGGGAACATCGGAATACTAATGCATCTTGAATAATAGCGTTCTGCCATTGGAAGATCACCCTCTTTCCATCCTTGTTTTTGATAGTAAGGCATCAAATGAACTGGAATGTAATGAATTTGGGCAAAAATTCCGCAGGATCTCAGGAAGTCATACAATTCTTTCCGATTTTCCACTTCAAGAACGAATAGGTGATAGGCATGTCCTTCAATGATCCCTGAGGAATGAATAATTCCGGGGATATTTAAGAATGCGTTTGTATATGATTTTGCAATGGATCTTCTTTTGGTCAAATTTTGGTCAGCACGTTTTAATTGAGAAATACCTAGTGCTGCCTGGAAATCCGTTAATCGGTAATTGTATCCCAATTCCTGCATCTCCATGTACCAAAGCGGGTATTCACCTGTTGAAGGACTGTTTCCAATAGCAAATTTGGTAGTATTTTCGAATAGTTCTGTATCGCGAGTTATTCCATGTGTGCGCAAGGTCAGTAAATGGCGATACAGATTCGGATCATTGGTAGTGATCATTCCGCCTTCACCGGTTGCAATGTGTTTTACGGGATGAAAAGAGAACACGCTTAAGTCGGCAAACTTCCCGTTCCCGACAAGTTGATCTGTTCCGCTTTTGTCCTTAAAAGATCCGCCCGGAGCATGACACGCGTCCTCAATGATCCATAACTTGTGTTCATCTGCCAACTCTCTGAATGTGTCCAATTGGGGAACACGTCCCGCAAAATCAACGGGAATTATTCCCCGTATCTTTTTATCTGTATTGTTTTCCAGAATCGTTTTCACGGATTCAAGATCCATCAAGTAAGTTTCAGGATCGATGTCTGCAAACAGTACTTGTCCACCACAATATTTGATGCAATTGATTGAAGCCGCAAAAGTGATTGGTGTACAGATCACATATTCGTCTTCAAGAATACCCAATGCCATTACAGCTAAATGCAAGGCAGCAGTGCCATTGCTTACGGCAATTGCATATTTGGAACCTGTGTATTCTGCAAATGCATTTTCAAATTCAGCGATTTTTGGGCCTTGTGTCAGAAAGTCGGATTGCAGGGTTTCAATAACTGCCTGAATATCCTCTTGAGTTATTTCCTGTCTTCCGTATGGAATAATCTTGTTGCTCATGGTTCAAAAGTAGGATCAACGTGTTCTCTGATCAGGGCTCTTAAACTTTCTACTGTTTCCCAATCGGAATTTTTATCCGAAGAATATGAGAAGCCTTCTGCTACTTTTGTGGCATTGAAATGCGCAATAAACTGGTCCAGTTTCCAATTCGTGTTCTGAGGAAGGATCGTGTAGTATTTTCCTAAATCGTAGGTAAAGAAAGAATCGGATGAAGTGATCATTTCTTCATGAATCTTTTCTCCCGGACGAATTCCGATAACTGGTTTTTCGCATTCAGGACCAATTGCTTCGGCAACATCCAAAATACGGTAAGAAGGGATCTTGGGAACAAAAATTTCTCCTCCCCAAGCCGTTTCCAGTGCATGCATTACCATATCAACACCTCCCTGAAGTGAAATATTGAAACGCGTCATACTTTCAACCGTAATCGGCAAAACACCCTCATTTCGTTTTTTCTTCAGGAAGAAGGGAATAACAGATCCGTTGGAACCCATTACATTTCCATAACGAACAACGGAGAATTTCACGTTCCGTTTTCCTTTTACATTATTGGCAGCAACAAATAATTTATCTGACGTCAATTTTGTAGCTCCGTATAAATTGATGGGGGCACATGCTTTATCGGTTGAAAGTGCAACCACATGTTCCACATTGGTCTTAAGTGCCGCTTTAATCACATTATCTGCTCCTCCAACATTGGTTTTTACACATTCATCCGGATTGTATTCCGCAATATGAACATGTTTCATTGCCGCCGCATGGATTACATAATCGATATTTGAAAAAGCTCTTTCAAGACGCTCCAAATCCCGAATGTCACCTATAAAGTAACGGATTTGAGGATATTTAGCATATGGAAACTCTTGTTCCATCTCGAACTGTTTTTGTTCGTCTCTTGAAAAAATAACAAGGCGTTTAATATCCGGATGGGTGGAAAGAATGTGTTTTGTTAATGCTTTACCAAGCGATCCTGTCCCGCCGGTTATAAGAATAGATTTATCGTTCAAAGCCAAAAAGTTATTGTCACAAATGTAAAAAAAGTACTTAAAATAGTGGGTTTGAATGAGTAGCTACCTGACAATGCTTTTGAAAAAATCTGCATCTAGTAGTTTTTCATTTAAACCGCTCTTCTCATAGAATTCATCTAAGTCTTTAAAAGTAACTATTTTTTGCTGTTTCACTCTATCAAGCCGGTGGTTTTCGAAAATCCAAATGGTTTTCTTGAATTTGGGTAAACGTGCGAAAATGGATTTGATATAAAAGAACTTTCCGATATGTAAAAGCAGGAATTGCCTGAAAAACCGTTTATTTGAGGGGAGCTTTTTAGTAGGTCTTTTATTGTTTTCTAGGTAAGGAAGGAAATAGTAGATACAACGCAAGTGATTATAACCATCCGTAAATCCAAAGGCATTCTCGAGCGTTTTTTGGCGCTGAATGAGAATCTCATGCTGATTCATCTCATCGAACACATTTTTTTTCAATGCATCGGTCAATACAGAAAGTAGGTGAGGAATGTCGTGAATTTGCAAGGAACCCTCGTATAGTTTTACTTTACTGAAGTTTGGGATCGGATTTGTAATGATAGTGGGAGTTCTCATTAGCCAGGCTTCCATGATGGAAGTGCTTTCAAAAGCCATCCAGACATCAGAGAACTGAATCAGGGATTCAATGCTTTCCTCATTACACAAATAAAGCACATTCTCATAATGGGTCAGGCGATTCATTTCGTTACGTGAATCCCTGTAATCAGACTCAAAGTTCTCCCGGGGGTGTTTCTTCAAAATAAATAGAACGTCTGGAAATTTTTCAATACAGGCTCTCAAAGCCTCCTCAACCCAATCCCGTTTCTCTGCGATCCACTTCCCTCCAGATTCTCTATCCATTTCAAGGTACGTTAATACGTGATCGATTTCCTTGTTTTCAAGCTTTCCAAATGCCCAGCCGGCATACCCGACCACTTTTTTGTATTTTGATTTATTGTACTTCTTCAAAAACAGATCCCTATTCAGCTTTGCTGTGTAGTGATATTTATCAATGCCTGGTGCTCCTGCGACTTTTATCAACGTTTTATCAACGCCTACTTCTTCTGCCAGGTAATTGCGTATGCGGTCATTCCAGCAATATAAGACAGGACAAATGGTTGTTTTGGTCGTGTTATACCCCCAATAATCATAGTTGGGGTCTGGGTTAAAGTTTCCTTCCGATTCGTTTGCATATACCAGAATATCATTTTCCTTACAATACTGTGCAATCTCAAAATAAAGATGGTTTCCGCGGGCATTAGGCAAAATAACCAAGTCGGGTGTAGAAGTTTTTATTTTATGTGCATCCCATACAAACTGAAACTCCACATCATAGTTGAGGAACCGCTCCAGATAATAGATAAAACCAATTAGAATGTGAAAGTCCCTTCCTTCATTACTAACCAGATAACATTGCGCGTATTTTTTATTTTGTAATTTCATCAAGTAGGTGAGCTATTTGTTGTGTAAGTTTTTCGTTACTGAATTCTGTAACAGAAGCCGTTGGTTCAAAGCCATCTACTTTGTTTTCAAGTAGTAATTGGTTTAAAAAGGTGCGAATTCCGTCTTTTTCGTTGTATTCAAAGGACTTACCAAGGTTTTTGCTTTCAACGATTCTTTTGACATCTCCATCTGGCGGACCAAACACGAGAATGGGTTTTTGACTTCGGAGTATTTCAAATAATTTCCCGGGAATGCGCCCGCTGGCATTTGAAGCTTTATTTATTGGTAATAATATCAAAGAAGCATTTTCATACTCTTTAAAGATTTGTTCGCGGGGAATCATACCCATCAACTCAGTAAATTCGAGTAAATTACTTGCTTTCAAAGATTGGATTACGGAATAATCCACCTCGCCTGCCAATTTGATTTTCACCTTTGATTTAAGAAGCGGATTTGCCTCTAGGATTTCCTCTAAAACTTCAAAAAAAGAAATAGGGTTTCGGTCATCACCGAGCAACCCTCCATGAAAGAATGTGAAGTTTGGATTTGTCTTTGGTTCATACCTTGAAAAATCGGATTCATCATAACCATAATACCAAACAGAAACATTTTTGGCACCAATTTGTTCTAATTCCTTCTTCCAGGTTGGGCTTGCAATTGTAATTTTTGAGGCCGTCCGGAAGACTTCCTGTTCCAATTGGTGGTGTTTCCGATCTGCTCGTTTACCAATGAGCATTTTGGAATAATAATCCACTTGTGTCCAGGGATCTTGAAAATCTGCCAGCCACGGAATACTAAATGATTGAGCCAGTCTCATTCCAATTACAGTATTTGTATGTGGTGGTCCATCGGTAAAAATGGCATCAACCGGATTTTCTTTCAAATAGTCGTTCAGATATTTCAAAGAAGGTTTGATCCAGGATGCACGGGCATCAGGAATAAAAAAATTGCCTCTTACCCATACGGAAAGCGTATCAATCAATCTTTTTTTTTCTCCTGAGTTATTCGTAAAACTCTGCAAGGGTTTATTGATTGGTCGACCTGTGATTTTCTTAAACCAATTGATTGGTTCAAACAAAGGAACCTGATGAATCTCTAAATCTGCAGGGATATCCTTAAAGTTTGATTCGTCCAGAAATTGATAGGATGCATCTTTTGCGGTAAATACGATAGGCTCCCAACCAAATTCGCGAAGGTATTTTACAAGTTTCAAACATCTTAATACACCGATTCCCCCCGAAGGTGGCCAATGATATGTTATTACTAATACCTTCTTCATTTCAATTCTTAATGTTTGCGAATTTAGTAATAACTTTTTTCTGAATGAAACAGTATCTTTGTCGGCAATGGGATTAGTGCAAAAAGATGCTTTCCGGACCATGATCATTTCCTATGTGGGAATTGTATTGGGGTATTTGAATAAAGGATTGTTATTCCTTTGGCTGTTCAATCCTGCACAAATCGGGCTGATTAACCTGATTGTAACAGTAGGAACTCTTTTTGCTCAGTTGGCTAATCTTGGAAGCGTTTTTACTGTTTGGAAGTTCTTTCCCTTTTTCAAAAATCAGGATAAAAAGCACCACGGTTTTTTACCCTTTATATTACTGATCGTTTTGATTGGAGTATTGGCTTTTACTTTGCTCTACGTTGGTTTCAGCGAACCAATTCAGGAGAGGTACGCTAAAAAATCGGCAATGTTTAATGAGTATTACTATTGGATTCTCCCGATTGGTATTTCTTATGTAATTTTTATCGTTTTGGAATCCTACCTGAGGAGTTTATACAAGAATATCATTTCCGTTTTTGCCTATGAAATCGTATTGAGAGTAGCAACAACGATTTTACTGCTGCTTTACGCAATTGGCTGGGTTTCCTTCGAGTCTTTTGTGATTTGGCACAGTTTGTTGTATATTATTCCTTGCCTGATCTTGTTCGTTTATCTGGTGAGGATTAATGAGTTCAACCTGCGTTATTCATCCATCCAAATCTCGAAACGGTTTAAGCGCATCATTTTTCAGTTCTCTTCGTTTTATTATCTCAACAGTCTGGGAGTTGTTTTGGTAACCTCATTGGATGTGATGATGCTGGCTGAAATGGTTGGATTAGCGGAAACAGGAATCTATTCACTGGTGGTTTTCCTAAGTGGTGCCCTGCAGGTTCCTTACCGTTCCGTGCTTCGGGTCAGTTCACCTTTGGTTGCTGAGTATTGGAAACATCGGGAACTGGATAAAATGAAAGACCTTTACAGAAAGGTAAGTTCTGTTTCCCTGGTTTTGGGATTGGGGATGTTTTTGCTTTTTTGGCTGAATATTGATTTTCTGGTTTCTTTCAAACCTGAATTCGCGTCAGGAAAATGGATTTTTCTTGCCTTGATGATCGGACGCTTAGTAGATATGTATTTTGGACTGAACGGAGCTATTTTTACTACCTCCAAGAAGTATCGTTACGAACTAATCTTTACAATTATTTTGATTGGAACGGTCTGGTTGTTGAATCTGATCCTGATACCTGAATGGGGAGGATTAGGGGCTGCAATTTCAACAAGTGTTGCATACATTTTGTTCAACCTGGGAAGATTGTTCTTTGTATGGAGGATTTACCGGATTCATCCGTTTATGCGCAATCAGTTTATTGTGATTGGGTTGTTTTTAGTTACGATGGTAGCAGGTTATTTTACAGAAGGACTTATAAACAACAAGTGGATCCAATGTTTGTTTGAATCCACTCTTGTAATCTTGTTATTCGCAATTCCAATTTACATATTCAAGCTGGAAAATGAAACGATTTCGTATTTCAAAAAAGCGCTTGGTTTTGTAAAGGGGAAATTATCTAAGAAATAGTTTTTCGTATTGTTTCGATTGCTTCACTCAATCCGGAAGCATTTTTTCCTCCTGCAGTAGCAAAGAATGCTTGTCCACCGCCACCACCTTGAATAAGAGCAGCCACAGATTTAACCAAATTCCCTGCGTTCCAGCCCTTCGTGGAAACCAAGCTTTCATCCACTAAAATACTGATCGCACATTTGTCATCTTCTTTCGAACCGATCACTGCGAACAGATTGGGAACTTCTCCCTTTAATTGGAATAAAATATCTTTTACAGAACCTGCGTCCAGATCAATAATTGCATCCAGATAGGAGAAATCTCCTTTGGAAATGATTTTGTTCTTCAAATCAGCTTTTACCAATTTAGCTTGTTCCTTTTTGAAGTTCTCTACTTGTTTTTGAAGTTGATTGTTTTTTGAGATCAGATCTTCTACCGCTTTTGAAACATCTTTCGGATTTTTCAATAACTCGTTTACTGATTTTAATTTTGATTCCTGATCAGCGTAATATGTTTCAACAGCCACATTTGTAATCGCCTCGATACGACGAATACCTGCTGCAACAGCAGATTCCGCCTGAATTTTGAATAAACCAATCTGACCGGTGTTCTTCACATGTGTTCCTCCACATAATTCCACGGAGTTGCCAAACTTAATGACACGAACAGTATCACCATATTTCTCACCGAACAAAGCCATTGCACCCATCTCAGTTGCTACCTCGATCGGAACATTTCGTTTTTCATCCAAATCAATACTTGCACGAATTGCTTCGCTTACCAAGGACTCAATTTTCGCCAATTCTTCATCGGTTACTTTGGAGAAGTGTGAAAAGTCAAAACGCAGGTAGTTTGGATTTACCAAAGATCCTTTTTGTTCCACATGCGTACCCAACACGGTTCTCAATGCATGATGCAAGAGGTGAGTAGCCGAGTGATTGGTTGCAGATAATTTGCGGTTTTTCTCGTTTACTTCTGCAGTAAAAGGTCTGTTTGGATTACTTGGTAATGTTTCCGACAAATGAACAATCAGGTTGTTCTCTTTTTTCGTATCGAAGATCACTACTGATTCCGAGTCGTTGTAAATTCTTCCGGTATCACCAACTTGTCCACCACCTTCCGGATAGAAAGGGGTTTTGGAGAAAACCAATTGATAGAATGTCTTTTGCTTTTGAGAAACTTTGCGGTATTTTACAATGTCGATAGCCGTTTCCAGATAATCGTAACCAACAAATTCTTCTACCGAATCATCGATCAATTGAACCCAGTCATCTGTTTCAATAGCTGTTGCTGCTCTGGATCGGTCTTTTTGTTTTGTCAATTCCACATTGAAACCAACTTCATCAACGGAAAGATCATTTTCACGAGCAATCAAACTCGTTAAATCTATTGGAAAGCCAAAAGTATCATACAATTCGAAAACTGCAACACCGCCTAATTGGGTTGAATTGGAAGCTTTAGCAGTATCGATTAATCCTTCAATGCGTTTAATTCCTTGTTCCAGAGTTCTGAAAAACGATAGTTCTTCTTCACGAATTACTTTTTCAATCAATTCGCCTTGTTTGATCAGTTCCGAGAAGGGATCTCCCATTACTTTCCCTAGAACAACAGACAAACCGGAAAGGAAAGGTTCTTTCAATCCTAGAGTTTGGTACCCGTAACGAACTGCTCGTCTCAAAATACGACGAATCACATAACCTGCTCCGGTATTAGAAGGTAATTGTCCGTCTGCAATGGAAAATGCGATCGCACGCACGTGATCAGCAATTACACGTAATGCAATATCCGTTGTTTCATTTTCCCCGTATTTCTTTCCCGAAACGGTTTCCATGTGCTGGATCAGCGTTTGGAATAAATCGATATCGTAATTGGAAGTTTTATTCTGAAGCGTCACAGCCAAGCGCTCCAAGCCCATACCAGTATCTACGTGTGTTGCAGGTAAAGATTCCAAACTTCCGTCAGCTTTTCTGTTGAACTGCATGAAAACGTTGTTCCAGATCTCAACCACTTGCGGATGGTCTTCGTTTACAAACTTTTTACCGCTTTCTTTCGCTCTTTCTGCTTCCGGACGATTATCTACGTGGATTTCAGTACATGGTCCGCATGGTCCTGTATCACCCATTTCCCAGAAATTGTCCTTTTTAGAAGCTAAAATAATGCGGTCTTCAGCTATGTATTTTTTCCAAATATCATATGATTCCTGATCTCTTGGAACACCATCTTTTTCGTCACCTTCAAAAACAGTAACATACAAACGATCTGTTGGGATTTTATACACTTCCGTCAATAATTCCCAAGCCCAGGTAATTGCTTCTTCTTTGAAATAATCTCCGAAAGACCAGTTTCCAAGCATTTCGAACATGGTGTGATGATAAGTATCAACACCCACTTCTTCCAGGTCATTGTGTTTTCCTGAAACGCGAAGGCATTTTTGAGAATTGGCGACACGACGATTTTTCGGAACCGCATTTCCAAGGAAAAAATCCTTGAACTGGTTCATTCCGGCGTTCGTAAACATCAAGGTTGGATCATTTTTCACAACCATTGGTGCTGAAGGAACAATCTGATGTCCTTTCGACGCAAAAAAATCAAAAAACTGCTTGCGAATTTCGTGTACTGTCATTACTGTTAACTTGTGAATGCTTTATTAATTCTCTTTTTGAGAGCTGCAAATGTAGCTGAAATAGTTAATTTACAAGGACATTCCACTAACAATTTTGATCCCAATAGCTATCGGGACTTTCGCTATCTTATTCGGGTTTCGCCAAAACAGGTTTTATCAAATGAGTAAACAGGAGAATAGCACTAAATGCAGAGACCCAGATCACAATCGGATCCTGAATCCAATAGTAAAAAATACTATGTTCTGTGTGATGAGCGATACAACTATCAGTGTATTCTCTTTTTAAAACCGATTCAAGGAATAGGAATGAAAAAGCAGGAAATAAGATTGTTACTGCGAAGCACAGATTGAATGTAATCAGCAATAGTCTTTTGGAAACTTTTTTACCATTGTAAAAAATATAGAATAGAAAATACAGAATTGCCGAGAAAATCAATAATTGCGAGAATAGCCTGAATTCCACATTCGAATGTGTTTCATAATTTGAATCAAAGCGTCGTTCTAAAAATGCTGCGAAGAACAATATGTTGAGAATCACAAAGACACCACCAACTGAAGCAGCAATGATCAGGTTGATCGGATTACTTATTGCAAAGAGGAAGAATATGAGTGCGAAACCCAAGGCAAAAAATATACTTATTGTAAGTCTCACCCAGTTAATAGCAGGATCATGCGCTTCTTGTGAATTGGAAAACAAATCTTCTAATTGCTCCTTTTCAACAAAGTACAAAGGCTGTTCACGGGTATCCACAAGTTTGGCTCTGTGTGCCTCATAATTTTCCAGGTTTCCGTACCGTGAAAGATCTAGTTTGGCTTGGCTGGGATTGTTGCTGGATTCTCCTACAATTGGCATAAAGTCCATGTTATGCTGTCTTTTCAAAACATAGTCGAGAATTTCTTTTGTATTGATGGAGTGATTGATTTTATGACGGATCAGCAAGCTTCGGTACTTTTCCAGAAGTTGAAGAAGATCATCCTTTGTACTTGCATCTAGAAAAGCATTAAAGGATTTATTTGCTTCGAGAGAGATCTTTGATTCACCATCGTAATAATCGTCGTAATAAATTGTTCTGTAAGAATTCCTTCTGGAAGCGTATTCGTCAAAAATGTTTTTGTATTGAGGGTATTCAAAGTAGATTAGGGAGACATCTCTTTTTGAAAAATTCCGAAGATCGTTTAAACCGTTCGGACATAATTGTTTCAGTTTTTTTGCGTCAATCAAATAAATTGCGTCGTCCGAATCAGAGCAGCGTGAAGGGAAGCTAATCCTATTGGTAACCAGAAACTGAACGAGTTGGCCTTCAATCGTATCATTATTCTCCGGGTGAAGGGAAGGTTCATAAATTGCTAATCCTCTTTCTGCCAGGGAACCGTCTTTTTTGTAAGCTGTTGCGAACCCTTTTCTATCTTTGATTGTCTCTGATTTTATGGAATCTTTGCAGAATATAGTGGGCAGGTCATTCCAAATCGAATCGTTATAATCAAAAGTTATTTCTTCTACATCCGGATGATGAACGCCAATATAGGTGCCATAACGAAAACTGTTGTCGAATAAAAATGCATCCGCAAAATTGATGGTCTCAATGTGATTTTTTAATTCCTCAACAGGAGCAAGTTTCCTGATCTTGGCGCGAACACCCCAGTTGAAAGTAGTTAAGGGCCAGGTTAAACTCCAGAAGATAATCATGAAGGAGCAAAGCAGGCGTGTGAAGTAAAATCGTTGTAATGGATAGAGATTCTTCACCGCACTTTTCCGATAAAAAGTAAGTGCCCAGATGATGATAAAAATAGCATTGATGATAAACAAACACAGCATGGCATTTGATTTCTCGAAATAGCGACTTTCCGGAAAGCGATTTACATAGTACTCATTGGTGAAAGTGAATCCCCACAAATAGAAAAGCCCGCTCAGTACGACTGAAAAAAAGATGGCGTATAAGAGCTTCGTATGCCAAAGCAAAGGGAATTTTTCCAGTAAAAAAATATCGAGTTTCTTAAGAAAATTCATAGTTAGGTGTTTTGAATGAAGAATCGTCTGGATGATTTAGAGATGTCGCGGATATACGTTATCTGGATCTGAGAATCGATGAGTTTTTGCAACACTTCATTCATGCAGGATTTTTTAGAAATATGCACAATGAAGATTCCGCCGTTAAACTGAAGCTGTTCAACAGGAAAGTCTTTAATTATGTCTGAAAGGACTTCTTTTGAAATCTGAAGATCCATTTCTAAAATGGTTTTCTCCACTTCATCCGTTGAACTTTCTTCTTCTTTGGATTGATTGATGTAGACAGGACTTCCTTTTTTCAGGAAGATGACTTTGTCTGCTACTTTTTCTACTTCAAAAAGTTGCTGTGAGCTTAAGATGATTCCAAGCGGATTGGACAAACTGGCAGCCATTAATTTTAAGTCTTCCAGAATCAACTGCTGAGCCAGAACATCTAAGTTCGCTAATGGTTCATCCAATAGCAGCAACTTGGGCTTTCGAAGGAAAGTCCTTGCCAGCTCAAAACGCATTTTATATCCCGAGGATAATTCACTCCACTTGTAATCACGGAAAGACCACAAACCGAAACGGATAATGTACATCAATACCAGTAATTCATTTTCTTCGCCGAAAATACCGTATTGACTTGCGGTAAACTTCAGGTTGCTTTTCAAAGATCCGTGCCATTTCGGAGTACGCTGCGGAATATATGCCAGATGAGAACGCTGATTGTATAATTTCAGTTGTTCCAGATCATCCGAAAAACGGATCGTACCCTCATCAAAACCCAGATCTTTGGCAATTACCCGAAGCAGAGAGGTTTTTCCGTTTCCATTTTCACCAACCAATCCCCAGATTTCACCTGAATTGATTTGGATATTCATCGGTCCTATCTGAAAGTTACTTCTGCTATACTTTTTACTCAAATCAGTAATCGTAGCGAGTGCTTCGGTTTCATTATTCTGAACCGGATTTAGTTGCTCCAACTCCTGAAGTAAAATCAGTGATTTTTGAACAAATTGCGCGCGTTCATCCGGATTTTCTTCTTTCCAGGAAACCAGTTCAATTGTTTTTTTAAAGAAATCGGTATTTGCTGTGTCAAGAACACAATCTACAAGATTTCGAAATCCCAAATCAACGTCCGAGTTGTTGAAATGATTTTTGGTTTGGTTTATTTTAGATTGAAATTGAGTCATGGTTTATTTGGCTCGAAACATTAAACGTAATACAACAAAAACGGATACAATGACAGTTGTTACAAAGAAAACATCTGGGAAATTGCCAAAAGCAGATCGCATGAATGGTTCTCCTTTGGAATTATAGATCACTGTTTTCACATTGAAAATTTTCAAAAGAGTCGCACAGATCAATAACATACCAAGTAACATAATAGATCCGAAACGATAAATATGTCTTCTGATTTCGGTATTTCCAATGGTATTTCCTTCTTCGCCTAGTTTAATGTTGTGACGAAGTCCTTCGTGTTTGAAACTGGTTACAATGGCTTTGATGTCTTTCGGAAGTGTTTCAATCAGATAAAGATAGTCTTCTGCCGAGGTGAGGATTTTAGATTTGATGTTTTTCCATCCAAAACGCTCTTTGATCTTATCTGTTGCATACGGTTTCACCATCGCAATCATGTCTAATTTTACATGAAGTGATTCTGCTACTTTCTGAATCGTAACGAGGGTTTTTAAAAGCATGTATAAGCTACTGGGAATCGTAATTCCATACTTCATCAATAATTTGAAGGTATCTGTAAACAAGCCGGAAATATCGACATCGTCATAGGAATAGTAAGCGTATTTCAGAGTCAATTCCTTGATCTCAAACTCCAGACTTTCCATGTCTCGGAAGTTTTCCACCTCTGTTAATTTCAAAAGTGCTTTGGCAATTTTATGCGGATTGTTATCAGAAAATCCAACCAGGAAATCGATCAAACCATCAATTTGTTTAGGCTTCAAATTCGCGCACATTCCAAAATCAATCAGAACCAATTGATTGTCCCCACGAATAAACATATTACCCGAATGTGGGTCAGCATGAAAGAAACCATGTTTCAGAATCATGGTCAAAATAATATTCACCCCGTTTTCAGCTATGGTTCTCGGATCATATCCTTTTTCAACCAGATTGGCTAAATTGTCGGGAGCTTCTCCTTCAACATACTCCATGATCAATAATTTCGACGTGGAATATTTGCTGTAAACTTTTGGTACGTAAACGCGGCTGTCTCCTTTAAACATGTGTGTAAAGCGCATCATGTTTGAAAGTTCATTCATGAAGTCAAGTTCTTTCAACATGATATCACCAAAATCCTCTATGAATCGAATCAAATTGAAATTACTGATCTCAGGATATTGATCCTGAATTTTTCGGGCAAAAATTTGAAGGAGCTTGATGTCCAAACGGATCTTGTTCCGGATATTCGGGCGCTGAACTTTTAATACTACTCTTTGACCGGTATGAAGTCTTGCCAGATAAACCTGTGCAATAGAAGCTGATGCAATGTGTTCTTCATTGAACTCAGAAAAAACCGTATCAATAGAAGCTCCAATCTCATTCTGAATGATCTGAATTGCAATATCATCGGGCATTGGTCGGGCAGAGGATTGTAGTTTTTTCAATTCCATTCGCAACCCTTCAGAAGCGATGTCCGGTCTGTCAGCTACGATTTGTCCGAATTTGATAAATGTGGGTCCGAGATCTTCAATAATTAAGCGCAATCTTTCAGAACGTGTCTTGCGATTCTTTCCTCTCGGATCAAAAATTACACGCAAAGGACCAGTTGTGAGCCAATTTGCAACATAATGTCCGGCAATGATTCGAATGATCGACAGTAATCTAAAAAAATTCTTAAGGTTTGAACTAAAGCGAAAAATCCACATAGAGGAACGTTATTTATATCAAATGTAACTTAAAGTTTAGTATGGAGAATAAGGTAAGTTAAATTCGGAACAAATATGGAGGATTTTAGCATTCATTCACATTTTTTCTATCTTTAGCAACTTGAAAACTGAAAACTATTAGATACAATGGGTAAAAATATATGGCGAGTAAAGCCAATGAGTGCCTTTGAGGCAGACATGAAGAAAAATGAGTTGAAACGCGTTTTAACAAAATGGGGATTAACTTCTTTGGGAATTGGGGCAATTATCGGTGGAGGTATTTTTACTTTGACTGGAATTGCTGCTCACAATCATGCGGGACCAGCTTTGGCAATTGCTTTTGCGATTGCGGGTGTTGGTTGTTTGTTTGCTTCCTTGTGTTATGCTGAGTTTGCTTCTGTTTTACCGGTTGAGGGAAGTGCTTATGCCTATTCTTATGGAACAATGGGTGAGGTTTTTGCCTGGATCATTGGTTGGAATTTGATTTTGGAATACATGATGGGGGCTACAACTGTTGCGGTTGCCTGGAGTGGTTACTTTGAAAAGCTCCTCCATCAATGCGGAATCCATCCCCCCATGTGGCTCATGAATGATCCTGTTACTGCAGCGCAAAAAGCACACGATGCAGGAATTGCAGAGCCTTCTTTTGCATTCAATTTACCAGCATTCTTAATTACTTGGGTTGTAACATCCATTTTGGTAAAAGGAATTAAAGAAGCAGCAAAAACAAATAACCTGATTGTAATCTTGAAATTAGCGGTTGTTTTATTCGTGATTTTTGTCGGTTTCTTCTTTATTGATACTGCGAATTACACACCATTCGTTCCTAAAGCTGAAGTCATTGACGGTGTTTCTCATTATGGTTGGGGATTTGGTGGAGTATTGACTGCTGCAAGTATTGTATTCTTTGCATATATTGGTTTTGATGCTGTTTCCACCCAATCAGGCGAAGCAATCAATCCGAAAAAAGATGTTCCTTTTGCAATCATTGCTTCCTTAATCATTTGTACTGTTTTGTATATCGCTGTTTCTCTGGTATTGACAGGGATGGTTGGGTTTAAGGACTTGGATATCAAAGCTCCTGTTGCTTCGGCTTTTGAGGGAATTGGAATGCCTTGGGCTACTGTCCTCATAACAATTGCTGCTGTAGCCGGATTAACTTCCGTAATGTTAGTAATGATGTTGGGTCAAACACGTGTTTTCTTAGGAATGGCGAAAGATGGTTTATTACCATTCAAAATCTTTGGAGTAGTTCATAAGAAATTCAAAACACCTTACAGAAGTACTTTAATCGTTGGTTTAATTATCTCCATTGTTGCGTCTTTAACTCCAATTGATAAAGTTGCTGAAATGTGTAGTATGGGAACGTTATTAGCTTTCTCTATGATTTCAGTTGCCGTATTGATCTTAAGAATCAAACAACCAGATTTGCCAAGACCATTTAAAACACCTTTCTTACCGGTTGTTTCGGTTTTAGGAACCTTATTCAATGTGGGGCTGATGTTTTTCGTGAAACCTGAAACGTGGGTCGCATTTTTAATCTGGACAGCTCTAGGTTTCTTAGTGTATTTCGTTTACAGTAGAAGACATAGTAAAGTCAATCAATACAATTTCGAACAATCATTAGGTGGACACGATGCTATTGTAAATGTTTCGGAGAATCTGAATGACGACGACGATAAATAGATAAAACGCTTTTAAATATTAGTCCTGCTTTAAATAGAGCAGGACTTTTTTATTACTACAAATGGAAGAAAACAATACTAAAAAATCACTGGGTCTTTTGGATGCTACTTTCCTGGTGGCAGGAAGTATGATCGGTTCCGGAATATTCATTGTTTCCTCAGAAATGTCACGCGATCTGGGAAGTTCCGGATGGTTATTGTTCACTTGGTTACTTACCGGCGTTATTACCCTTTTCGGTGCTTTGAGTTACGGTGAATTAGCTGCCATGTTTCCAAAAGCAGGTGGACAGTTTGTTTACATTCGTGAGGCTTGGGGGAAATTACCTTCATTTCTCTATGGCTGGACAACCTTTGCCGTAATACAAACCGGAGTAATTGCTGCTGTTGGAGTTGCTTTCGGGAAATTTGCCGGGGTTTTCTTTCCTGTTTTAGTCGATGAAACTATTTTCGAGTACGGGGCGGTAAAGATAAACGGTGCCAACTTTGTTGGAGTAGGAACCATTCTCATCCTGACAATCATAAACGTGCGTGGAATCAATTACGGAAAGATCATTCAGGCCATTTTTACCAGTTCCAAATTGATCGCATTGGCTGTTCTAATTGTTGCAGGGATTATTGTAGGAGTTTCTTCCGGATTTTTTGACGAGAATTTCCACAATATGTGGGAAGCAACTTCCACAAAGAAAGCAGCAGACGGTTCCTGGCTGGATGCAGTTCCTCTATCAACTGTCGGATTAATGATCGTACTTTCAACAACCATTATCAATTCCTTGTTTTCTTCTGATGCATGGAATAATGTGACCTTTATTGCCGGAGATATCCGCAATCCGGAAAAGAACCTGCCGCGCGCTTTATTCTTAGGAACATTCATCGTGACGATTTTGTATATCCTTGCAAATGTTGCTTATTTGGGCTTACTTCCGCTTCATGGAACTCCGTTCGAAGGAGATTTTGTATATACCAAAGAAGCGGTGCAATCCACCGGAATTCAATTTGCCAGTTCGGATAGAGTAGGAACTTCGGCAGCGTATATGTTATTTGGAAATGTCGCAAATCTGTTGATGGCGATATTGATTATGATTTCGACTTTCGGTTGTAATAATGGCTTGATCATGGCAGGTTCACGCTTGTTTTATGCGATGTCTAAAGACGGATTATTCTTCAAAAAGGCGAGTAAGCTAAATAGTGTTGGCGTTCCTGCATGGGCCATGTGGATTCAAAGTCTGTGGGCAATTGCTTTGTGCTTTTCCGGATCGTATGGAATTCTGATCAAGTTCGCGACTTTTGGTTCAATGGTTTTCTATATCGTAACAATCTTAGGCTTGTTCAAGTTGAGAAGAACCATGCCAGATGCTCACAGACCTTACAAAGCTTTCGGTTATCCGGTAATTCCGTTTTTATATTTGGTATTCGCTGCTGTGATCTGTGTTTCTTTGACCGTTTTTACTTTCTGGGATACCTTTGGAAGTATTTTGTTGATCCTTGCCGGAATTCCAATTTATTATTTGGCATTCAAGAAGAAAGAACAGGTAAATAATTGATTCCTTCAAACGATCTCTACCGTAGGTGGAGATTGTTTATGAATATTAAAACCTTTGCGCAATCTGCGTAATGCGCCAACGCTGATCGCATGTCGACAATAGCTTTAGCGATGGCACAAGCTAAGACGTAAGCTTTCTGCGGGAAACAAAAAGAGCTCTACCACAGGCAGGGATCTAAGGTCCTGTAGAAAATCTGAATGCGTTATGATGGATATAATAAGTATTCAATGACATTACTATGACAAAATGACATAACGAGTTGTCCCAATTTGCCAATTCCGTCAGTTTTTCTTCATCCTAAAGTTCAAATGCTGACATTTTTGACAGGAAATGAATTGAATTTGTGACTGGCATAACCTTTGACTTATGGAAGGAAATTCGAAAAACGAAAAAATAAATAAAATGGGAAAAATAATTGGAATCGATTTAGGAACAACAAACTCATGCGTTTCCGTAATGGAAGGTAATGAGCCGGTTGTAATCGCAAATTCTGAAGGTAAACGTACAACACCATCTGTTGTAGCATTCGTAGACGGTGGTGAACTAAAAGTTGGTGATCCTGCAAAACGTCAGGCGATTACCAACCCAACAAAAACTATTTCCTCGATTAAGCGCTTCATGGGAGCTTCTTATGATGAAATGAAGAAAGAGACTGGACGTGTACCTTATAAAATAGTAAAAGGAGATAATAACAGCCCGCGTGTAGACATCGACGGACGCATGTATTCTCCGCAGGAAATCTCTGCAATGATTCTTCAAAAAATGAAGAAAACTGCTGAAGATTATTTAGGACATGAAGTTACTGAAGCAGTAGTAACTGTTCCTGCATACTTTAATGATTCACAGCGTCAGGCAACAAAAGAAGCAGGTGAAATCGCAGGTTTGACAATCAAACGTATTATCAATGAGCCTACAGCTGCAGCTTTAGCTTACGGTTTGGATAAAAAAGGAATTGACCAAAAGATCGTTGTATTTGACTTCGGTGGTGGTACGCATGACGTTTCTGTTTTGGAATTAGGAGACGGAGTGTTTGAAGTATTGGCTACAGATGGAGATACACACTTAGGTGGTGACGACGTGGATGAGGCAATCATTGCTTGGTTGGCAGACGAATTTAAATCTGAAGAAGGTTTAGACTTGCGTCAGGATCCAATGGCTTTGCAACGTTTGAAAGAAGCTGCTGAAAAAGCGAAGATTGAATTGTCTTCTACAACTTCAACAGAAATCAACTTGCCATACATCATGCCGGTGAACGGAATTCCAAAACACTTGGTAAGAACATTACAACGTTCAAAATTTGAGCAATTGATCGCTTCAATCGTTGAAAGAACAATCGCTCCTTGTCGTTCTGCTCTTCAAAATGCAGGATTGTCAACAAGTGATATCGATGAAGTAATTTTAGTTGGTGGATCAACTCGTATTCCTGTTATTCAGGATGCAGTTCAGCGTTTCTTCGGAAAAGCTCCGTCAAAAGGAGTAAACCCGGATGAAGTAGTAGCAGTTGGTGCAGCAATTCAAGGTGGTGTATTGACAGGTGAGGTGAAAGATGTCTTATTATTAGACGTTATTCCATTGTCTTTAGGTATTGAAACAATGGGTGGTGTATTTACCAAGTTAATTGAAGCAAATACAACTATTCCAACAAAAAAATCTGAGACTTTCTCAACAGCTGCAGATAACCAACCGGCGGTAGATATTCACGTATTGCAAGGTGAGCGTCCAATGGCAGGCGACAACAAAACATTGGGTCGTTTCTCATTGACAGACATTCCACCGGCTCGTCGTGGTGAACCGCAAATCGAAGTAACATTCGATGTGGATGCAAACGGAATCATGCACATTTCTGCAAAAGACAAAGGAACCGGAAAAGAGCAGTCAATTAAAATTGAAGGGTCTTCAGGTTTGTCTGATGAAGAAATCAAACGTATGAAAGCTGAAGCAGAAGCTAATGCAGACGCGGATAAAAAACGTATGGCAGAAGTGGAAAGCTTGAATAAAGCAGATTCATTGATCTTCCAAACGGAACGTCAGTTGAAAGAATACGGAGATAAAATCCCTGTAGATAAAAAACAACCGATCGAAGATGCTTTAGCAGCATTGAAAACGGAATTTGAAGCGAAGAATACTGACAACCTTGAGGCGGCAATGGAACGTTTGAATACAGCTTTCCAGGCAGCTTCTCAGGAAATGTATAACGCAGCAAATGCTGGTGGTGCAGATCAGGGAGCTCAAGGTGGAAACACGGGCGGAAATGCAGGTGATGAGGTTACTGATGTTGACTTCGAAGAAGTAAACGAGAACGATAAGAAATAACACTTATTGAACAAAGAATAAATTAACACGAAGAGGGGTTCTTGCTTAGCAGGAACCCTTTTTGTTTGCCATAGATTGAAAATGCTTACTTGGTTTCCTTCGGATTTTTCAAGCGTAGATTAAGCGTGTATTACCCGACTATAATGCTTACGCCGAAGCTTGTGCCATCGCTAAAGCTATTGTCGACATGCGATCAGCATAGGCGCTAAAGCGTCTTTTGTATTAAATCTCAACAATTTTCCAGCTAGCGCGAGTCCCTCATGCTGGTGCAAGTCTGAAAAACAGTAGTGGTTGCTTAGTCTGCTACAGATAGATTGTGCCAGAATAGATTTTCTCAACCAACTAAAAAATTGACTAACGTTCACTACCGTCATAATTGTAATCTTCCAAAGTTGAATCGATAACTTCTTCTTGTATCCAATCTGCAAGATTATGATTAACTATTTCAGGTTCATTAAGACTATAATCGAGATCGTGCTGCCAAAAAACAATATTGCAAGAAAACTGATTCAATGTTCTGGTATCAAAACAATAATGATTTCCTCTCCCGTCATTATGAAATGGAACTAAATACTTTGGTTGAGGATTTCCAACTTCATAATGTTCAGCTTGATAAAGAGATTCTATATCATAACGCGTTTCATCATCATTAAATCCCAAAATGCCAGTTCCCATTAAAGAAAATCCATTTGTGAAGGTTAAGAGTTCTTTATAATCATTTGGCAGGATTAATTGGTGTTTCTTTTCAAATGCTTCAACCAATAAAAAATCCACAGGTGAGTTTAATTCGATAATGTCTTCT
This sequence comes from Flavobacteriales bacterium UBA7666, assembly GCA_002483265.1. Taxonomy (GTDB): domain Bacteria; phylum Bacteroidota; class Bacteroidia; order Flavobacteriales_D; family Crocinitomicaceae; genus Fluviicola. Next base: position 45,965 of record DLHO01000008.1, read on the forward strand.
GAAAATTTTTGTAGTTCTTCAATGGTTCTTATGATACTCATTTGATTGCATTGTTATTTCAAATAATACAAATTCTCCAGCTAGCGCGAGTCTCCAGACTCGTGCTATATCTTTTTAAAGTAAATTACTATTTCAGATAGAGCAAATTTCCTTTCTCAATCTTCAAAGGAGCCTCAAAATTCGTTTCATACAATCCACCCGTTCCCAATCCTTGTGGCAAAACCGGGTTATAATCAGCAGTAAACTGGGCAATCGCATTTAAACCAATATTGCTTTCCAAAGCCGAAGTAATCCACCATGGAATCTGTCTTTCTTCAGCCAGCCCTATCCATTCTTTTGAACCACTGAATCCGCCGTGCAGACTTGGTTTTAGAATAATGTATTGAGGCTTGATCGTTTCCAATAGTTCAATCTTTCTATCCAATTCATTAATCCCGATCAATTCTTCATCCAACGCGATCGGCAAAGGAGTTTTCTCACAAAGTATTTCCATGTCGTTCCACGAACCGGCTTTAATGGGCTGTTCAATGCTATGGAGATCCAATTGAGCCAATTCTTCCAGTTTCCAGATTGCATCATCCATCTTAAATGCACCATTGGCATCAACGCGGAGAACAATTTTTGATGCATCATATCTGGAACGAATTCCCTCCAACAACTTTAATTCTTGTTTGAAATCAATTGCTCCGACCTTTAGCTTGATACACGAAAATCCTGCTTCCAATTTTTCTTCGATCTGGTCTTGCATATAACCCGGATCTCCCATCCAAATCAAACCGTTAATCGGTATTAAGAATCCGGAAGGGGCTTTTGCAGATTCAAAATAGATTCCCTTTCCACCGTTCAACAAGTCGGAATAAGCACTTTCCAGACCGAATAGGATGGAGGGGTAATCGAGCAGAAGATCTTTGTTTTCAATGAAACGAGCCGGGTTTTGGCAAACTTCATTTAGCTTTTGCTCATACTCTTCATCAGAGGTATAATCCGGAGATAAGCCCGGAATAATGGAGCATTCTCCAAGACCTTTTGTTCCTTCGGAATTCGTTAATTTGAGCTTCCAGCCTTTCTTTTGGGTTAAAACACCACGACTTGTTCCGCTTGGACGTTTGAAATCCAGTGTAAATGACTCAAATGAAGCTTTCAGTTGGCTTAAAGAACCCATTGATTGACGGAAACACTAATGACATACAATACGCTGATAAAGAAGGTTCCAAGAGCAACTTTCTTTAATTGAGAATCCAGTTCCTTTGGAACGGTGTTTTTTGAAACGAAAATGAGGTGCTTAACAAATAAGATTCCCGGAAGAAGCGAAATAAACCCAAGCCAGTTTTTCGTTAAGATCAAAAATATACTCCAGCTTATAAAAGCGCTGATGATTAGAAAGAAGTGGTACTTTTTTGCATTCGAAGCTCCCAATTTCACAACTAGTGTACGTTTCCCCACTTTTTCGTCGTTCTCCCGGTCGCGCATATTGTTCAGGTTCAAAACCGAAGTACTCAAAAAGCCAATGGTGATCGCAGGAAAGATTAAAAACCAGGATAAACTATCTGAGAACAAAGGATAAACTCCGATCACGCTTACTAATCCGAAGAAGATGAAAACAAACAAATCACCTAAGCCATTGTAGCCGTAAGCCTTTTTTCCAATGGTATAAGTGATGGCAGCAAAAACAGAAGCAATTGCTAAACCAATGTAAATATAAACGCTTGTTGGAGAAAGGTTTTTGGTTCCGAAATAGATCAGTAATCCGGCACTGATAAATGACAATAAAGAAGTCAGGATCACCGCATTTTTCATGGCGTTTTTGGAGATAGATCCCGATTGAACAGCACGCATCGGACCAACTCTTCCTGCATTGTCAGCTCCTTTTAATGAATCACCCAGGTCATTTGCCAGATTGGACAAAATTTGAAACAAAAGGGTAGTGGATAAAGCCAAAGAGAAAATGAGTGGATTCCAGTAGCCTTGAAAAACCGCAACGAATGAACCAACTAGAATTCCGGAAATGGATAATGGAAGTGTTCTTAATCGAAGTGCACTGATCCAGTCTGATGAATTTGCCATGTTCAAATTTCGGCATTTTATCCCTTCATTGTTCTAAATGGCGCTTAAACTTTCCGATTCGATAAAAAAAATGGTTAACTTGGTTAGACTAAAATTAAATGTATGAAAAAACTACTTGGAATAATTATTCTTACAGCAGTTTCATTTGGAACGTATTCACAAGAAGAGACAGAAGGTTCAGGAGAAAAGAAATTTGTTCTTAAATTCTGTCCAACTCAATTGGTTGCTGGAGAGTTTAATTTCAGTTATGAGCAGCGAATTGCACGAATTTTCAGTTTGGAATTGGAAGTAGGACCAACGATCTCACAGTTCGGATTGAACTTTGGTAATCAGCGTTTATGGCGAAGTGATATTTGGGAATTTGACCCAATCAATGAAAATGCAGAAGCAGCTATAGGTTTTCATGTTTCTCTTGCCCCTAAATTTTATCCGACATCAGAAGATAATCAGTTGAAAGGATTGTATTTGTCTCCGGTATTCAAATACAGAACATATAATTTCACGAATGAAGATGTCACAGGGAATTTAGATGATGCAAGATCAAGTCTCAGTCAGGCAATTTTCCGCTTTAATATGGGATTTCAGTTTTGGCCTGGAGATGGTAACTTCAGTGTTGATATGTATTTTGGAGTTGGATTAAGTACATTCACTATCAAAGATCAATATGTGGATAGCTACGTAGATAATCAGGGATATGTTCAATCTCAATGGACTTCTACTTCAGATACCGGAATCCGCATGAATGTTGCGACAGGTCTGAAATTTGGATTTGGAATGTGATAAAAAGCCCTTATAAAATAATTGGAAGCCTTTCGGAGTAATTCGGGAGGCTTTTTAATTATCAATTATCAAGGATTGGGAATTATCAAGAAATAGGATAATCAATACTTGATAATTGTGGAATTCATAATTGATAATTAATATATGCGTGCATAATTATTTGTATATTTGAATGTAATCAATTGAAGATGGAAAAATTAGCTCTCAGCAACTTATTGAATATTGAACATCCGATCATAATGGCTCCCATGTTTTTGGTTTCCAATGAAGAGATGATCATTGCAGGTACTGAAAATGGCATTGCAGCCGCTATTCCTGCTTTGAATTACCGCTCTACAGAACTTTTGAGAGAAGGGTTGAAGCGGATGAAAGCAAAAGCGAAAGGTCCGATTGGAATCAATTTGATCGTGAATGCGTCTAATATTTACATGGAAGAGCAATTGAAGATCTGTGTGGAAGAAGGAATTGATTTCTTTATCACTTCTTTAGGTTCTCCAAAAAAAGTAATTGAAGCCGCCCATGGAAAGAATATCAAGGTTTTTTGTGATGTAACGGATGTAGCGTATGCACAGAAAGTTGAAGCACTTGGCGCCGATGCAGTAATTGCAGTAAATAACAGAGCTGGAGGTCATGCCGGACGAATTGATGCACCAACTTTGATCAAAAGCATCAAAGAAGCTATTTCTATCCCTGTTATTTCTGCTGGTGGTGTTGGTACCAAAAAAGAAATGGATGAATTGATCCGGGCAGGGGCAGATGGATTTTCTATCGGATCTATTTTTATTGCATCCAATGAAGCCGGTGTTTCGCAAGAATACAAACAAGCTTGTGTCGATTACGGCGAAAAAGATATTGTAATGACTTCCAAATTGTCAGGAACTCCCTGTACTGTAATTAATACACCTTATGTAAAAGAAATAGGTACGGAGCAATCCTGGTTTGAACGGTTTTTGAATCGAAATAAACGTTTGAAAAAATGGGTGAAAGCAGTCGTTTTTTATAGAGGGATGAAATCGTTGGAGAAAGCAGCATTCAGTGCGACTTACAAAACCGTTTGGTGTGCAGGTCCAAGTATTGAACATGTCAAATCTATTCAATCTGTAAAAGAAATCATCGAAACGCTCACAAAATCATGAGTAATCCGAATTTGAAGAAGTATGCTCTGATGCTGCGATTAATGGGGATTTTTAAAATTCCAATGATCGGATATGTTCGTCCAAGGCTAGTAGAAATTAATGATACAGATGTTATTGTTAGAATCAGATTGAGAAGACGAACAAAAAATCACCTGAAGAGTATGTATTTCGGAGTTTTAGCTGTTGGAGCTGACGTAACTGCCGGATTACACGCGTTTTATTTTTGTGATGAACTGAATGTACGTCCTTCTTTCGCTTTTAAGGGAATGAAGTCGGAATTTGTGAAACGTGCAGAAACAGATGTGATATTTACTTGTAATGAAGGGGCTGTTGTTCGTGAGCAGGTTCTAAAAGCAATCCAAACAAATGAACGACAAAATCACTGGGTAAAAGTCACCGCAAAAGACCTGAACGGAGAAGTTGTGGCATTATTTGAGATGGAAATATCCGTCAAAATTAAGTGAATTGATAATTGAAAATGTAAAATTGAAAAGGATGATTAGTTGTTTTCAATCTTTTCAATTCTCCATTCTACATTTTCAATTTACAAATAAGTCTATCTTTGCCCAAAAAAGACAGAATGAATCGTATTTCCTCTGAGGCCTGTAAACAGCTGATTCAAAATAATGAGGCAGAATTAATAGATATCCGCGAACCGTGGGAAGTTGAAGTTTGTTCTATTGGCGGAACAAAAATTCCAATGCATCAAGTTCCTGAAGTAGCTGAATCAATGGATAAATCAAAGTATTATGTCATTTTATGCAAAACAGGAAGAAGAGCGGAATCCGTAGCGAACTTATTGGAGTGTGGACATGGTTTTCAGCATATTGCAATCCTGGAAGGGGGAATTACCGGTTGGTTTGAAACGTTCGAGCCAAATTATGAAATGTATTAAGACATGATAGAATTATTCAAACACTTATTTCACCTGGATTTTAATTGGGTGTTCGATCATTATAATGATTCCATCTATGTGGTTCTTTTCGTAGTGATTTTTATCGAAACAGGATTGATTATCATGCCGTTCTTACCCGGAGATTCTTTGTTGTTCATGGCAGGAATGTTTGCTGCTAATGGGAAATTGGATTTGGCATTTATTCTCGGGTCTTTGGCTTTTGCGGCTGTTTTAGGAGATAATGTAAATTACTGGATCGGCCGTAAATTGGGATTGGGTGTTTTTGAGTGGAAGATTAAAGGTCGTCAGTTGGTAAAACAGTCTTATTTAGCGAAAACAGAGCAATTCTTTGAAAAGAGGGGCGTTGCAGCAATTATTATGGCACGTTTCGTCCCGATCGTAAGAACTTTCACACCTTTTGCAGCAGGTATTGGTAAAATGAAATACCGCACATTTTTGATCTACGATATTATCGGTGGTATTTTATGGATTAGTTCTATGACGCTTGCCGGTTATTTCTTGGGAGAAATCAAATGGGTTCGTGAGAACAATGAAAAAGTAGTTTTGTTGATTATTCTGGTCTCCGTTCTTCCTATGCTGATAAGCTTCCTGAAGTCAAAATTCAGTAAAAAAGATGTCTGAATTCGGATTAGTTGGTAAAACCTTAAGTCATTCTTTTTCGAAGCAATACTTCGATGAGAAGTTTCAGAAAGAAGGCTTGAATCATACATTTAAAAACTTTGAATTACCCAATATAGAAGCAATTCAGGATGTTTTTAGTATTTCTGACCTAAAGGGTTTTTCGGTAACAATTCCTTATAAAGAACAAATTATTCCGTTTCTGGATTCACTAAGTGAAGAGGCATTAGCAATTGGAGCGGTAAATTGTGTTCGTTTATCTGCAGATGGTCAGAAGATAGGATACAATACAGACGCTTTTGGTTTTCATCAAATGATCAAACCCTTTCTTACTAATGAACACGAACGGGCATTAATTCTCGGAACCGGTGGTGCTTCCAAAGCCGTTGCTTATGTTTTGAAAAATATCGGCTTGGATGTTCTTTGGATTTCCCGTAATCCGTCTAAAGAAAAGGAATTTTCCTATCAGGATATCAATGAACATATGTTGCGTGCTTGTAAAATTGTTGTGAATTGTACACCGCTGGGAACTTTCCCGAATGTGGATGAATGTGTACCTTTTCAATTTGAATATTTGACCGATAAGCATTTGTGTATCGACTTAATCTATAATCCGGAGGAAACCAAGTTTTTGAGAGAATCTTGTTTGCATGAAGCTGCTACTTTGAACGGACTTTCGATGCTGAAAGAGCAAGCAAACAAGGCTTGGGAAATCTGGAATAGCTAATGGATAAACAGTTTAACAACTGTTCTTAAACAGAATTCACACTGCTTTTGAAATAAATACCCTGGTAATGGTTCGTAATATTGCGAATTGGCGAATTAGCGAATTCGTGTCCCGATAGCTATCAGGATGGAAATTTGCTGGAGACACCATTCTGGTAGTTGCTTGTCGGTATATTTGATTCTTCATTAGCCCATACAGATTACTTTTCTTCTTATTTTTGTGCCATGCAGTCAGTAAAACAATTGATCAAAGAAGGAGAGCATCAGCAGCAGGATTTCAAGTTTCGGATTGATGACTCGAAAAAAATTGCAAGAACATTGGTTGCTTTTGCTAATACAGATGGTGGAAGACTCTTAATTGGTGTAAAAGACAACGGAAAAATTGCGGGAGTAGATCCAACAGAAGAAATTCACATGATCGAGGCTGCAGTTGACATGTATTCAAAACCAAAATTGGAATTCCAATCGCGTGTTTGGCAGGAAGATATGAAATTGGTTCTTGAAATTTCCATTGAAAAAACAGCAAACAAACCTATTTTAGCCTTAGATGAAGAGGGGAAATGGAAAGCGTATGTGAGAAGGAAAGATCACACCTTATTAGCCAATAAAATTCTTTTAAACGTTTGGAAGCATGAACGTTTTGACCAGAGAAAACCTGAAAAGATAGGAGAGGAGGAAACACAGTTACTGGCAATCATTTCCAATAATCCCGGAATTACTCTAAGTAAAATTTACCGTTTATCGAATTTGCATAAATCCAATATTGACCGCCTAATGGTTTTGTTTGTATGTTGGGATTTGATCACTATGAAAATGAATGAGAATGGGACTTTTTATGAGGTTCAGGAGAATTAATCGGTTTCTATTTCGGTGATAATCAGTACTTTTTTTAGGAATTTAAAAATAAAGTTATATATTCGCGCCAAATTTGAGGATGAATAAAGCTTTTTATATTTCAAGTTTGGTCCTTAGCGTACTATTCAGTGTCATTGTAATCTACTACATTGATTTGGTTGTTTCTGCTAGATTTAGCGGCTGGTATAGCGACTATTATGACTCTGGATCAAGCCAAACAGAAGAAGCCGGCTTAATCAGCTTGTTTTTCTTTTTATTTTTTATTGCAACATTTTTACTCGGGTTAATTAAAATTAAACGGGTTACAAATAAGGTTTTGTCAATTGTTGGCTTGTCTTTATCAGCATTATTTTTGCTGTGGGATTTGGTCATGTTGAGCTCTCCGTCGAGCTTGAGTTTTGATGAAGTAGGTGTAGGTTTTTTCTTTTTTACACCCGTGATTGCGGCTTTTTCCATCGTTGGAATTATCCAGTCAAGCAGGTTTAAAAGACAAGGAGTTCTATACAAACAAAAAGTGGAATCAGATTTACTTGATTCCTAAAAAAATATAATTTTAATCGAAGCGTTTAATGTATTGTTATATTAGACGAAGAAAAACACAAACAAATGGGTAGACCTCCAACAAAACCAGCAAGATTGCGAGATGGGTTTTACATTGAAGTAAGAAATTCAGGATCACAAGGTATACGAATTCGAAGAGATACTAGAGAGCAAATGCTTCTTGCAGCTGAGGATTATTCACGTACAAAAGACGTAGTGATTCTTGGTGAAATGAAAGATGATAAGTGGATTGATTAAATCAATAAAATCATACATTGCAGCATGTGATAAAGAGGTTTTTCGGAATGAAAAACCTCTTTTTTTGTGCTTTATTCTCCCGTCACTTCGAGTATCAGCATTGCTGATTTATCGAGAAGGACAGGGGGAACTTGTCGTCTCGATACTTTCCGTCTAAAATATCGGAAAACTCGACATGACAAGTTTAACGTTTAATGAATCACCACCAATTTAACCGGAGATTTTTGCTCAACTGAACCAGTATAGCGAACATAATAAACCCCCACAGAAAGTTTATCCGTTTTAATTTCAACTTTCGAACCCTCTACCGGATGAGTCGAAATCGTTTCCCCGTTCATATTGACAATTTCGATGTTTCCATTTTGGATCGCCTGATCAAAAACAATCGTTGTGTAAGAACTTGCCGGATTTGGAACCAGATGAAATAACGTTTTCTCATTTTCAGCGAGACCTGTTACATCAATGTTATATGAAATCTCAAAATCATCAAAATAGAAACCGTCTGCTGATGTCCCGCCATCTGATCTCAAAATAAAACGCACTTTGATATTGTCTCCAATGTAATCACTTAAGTTGATTTGTTCCAATACCCAGTTTGATTCTGTTCCTTCATAAACCGGCTGATTGTTTGGTTGAACCGAACCACTACCGCTGACTCCCGGAACGGTATAATTTCCACATTGCCCGATCCATGTTGCTCCATTATCGTTGGAAACCTGGAATTGACAATAATCGTAATCCGTTTCAATTGCCCACTTAGCATAGAAACTTACCATTGCCGCTGTTACGTTCGTTAGATCAATCGTATTATTAAACTGGAAAGTTCTGGTCACGTTGTTTGAATAGTTTCCGCTGGGAGAATCTGTAAATGAAGTGCTTGGCGAAACGAAAGTGGAGTTTGTTGTACTCCAGCTTCCTGTCCAGTTTGCGGCGCTATTCGCCTCGTCAATAAACTGAGAAGTAATGCTTCCGAATGTTTTCACAATCGTGTCGTGTTTTGTCCAGCCAATATATTCTGTATTAAGAACATACTTAATCTCATCTCCAAATTGAATGGAAGGATTTAAAACATAAGAGATTCCACTATTCTGAATAGCCATAATCGCCAGGTTATGAGTGCTTGCAGAACCAACAGATTGAATTCCGGAGATAGGAGTGATGCTGACGTTTACAGGTCCGTTTTCAAGTCCCAAACGGTAAGCACTGTGATTAAAATTACCAGTTGTAGTTGAAATCATGTCCGGATCAATGTCTTCTACCACCAAATAACGATGAGTTAGATGAGACAAGATCAAGTTCGGGAAAACCATATCCTGACAAATTCCTGTAATTTCATTCACTGCTGGCCAAAACCCACCACTTGTATTACTTACTTCCGGCGTCATGGCAAAGATCTTAGGCTTGATGATAGTGTCTACTTTATACATGTAATCATCAGAATCTCCCGATGCAGGATAAAGTGCAGAAGATTTCTTGTTCTCGTATCCGTTATATTGAACCATGTGATGAGTAAACGCATCAAAGTAGTTGTGATCTACAGCAAATTCATTGGTGGTAGTTCCGATTGGAAATAAGATATCATTTGCGTAAGTATGGGCATTAAAGGCATATTGGAAATTTCTATTTTCACAAAACCATTTCACTGCTTGCGTTTCAGGCTCTGAAAATGCAGCCGTTCCACAATAGGTGTCATTACTTTGTGTGGTACTGGTTCCGGTTGTTCCCCAGCCGTAAGAGTAATTTCGATTTAAATCAACACCATAGCTTCCTCCGCTGTTAAGTCTGCGGTTTTTTCTCCACATTCCTCCACCATTCGGATCTGTTGTTTGATTGTAGACGTATCCATCCGGATTGATCATGGGAACAAAATATAGTTCTGTATTATCTACTAAGTATTTGATTTCGGCACTTGTGTTGTAATTTTCAAGTAAGTACCACATGTAGAAAATGACCTCAGATAAAGAGTTTGGTTCCCGGGCATGATGAATCGCAGTATAAAGTACTTCGGGTTCTGCTTCATCTGAATTTGGATTATCGCTCAATCGAAGCCAGTAAATGGGTCTATTTTGAATACTTAAAAAGTTATTAATCGTGTCTTTTGCAGAGATTAGATTCGGATATTGAGCTGCCATGGCGTCAATTTCAGCAATGAATTCCTGGTAAGTGTAAAATCCACCCATTGTTCCCAAATTGAAATTTGTAGGAACAGTCGGAATAAATGAATTCGTTGAACATGGACCCGCATTCTTTTCAGTTGCCGGAGCATTCGGGTCAAGCCCGATATTCTGATTGACGTAATAAGCCTTCACATCTGCAATCAATATTTCGACCACAAAGCCTGCGTCACGAATTTGCTTTATTTCATCTTTGGAGAAATCGGAAATAAAGAAATAATCGCGTTTCACGACGCCGTGATCGATACCAATTCCTAGTTCAGCTAATGTTTGAAGACCACGCGAGTCTGCCATAACCTTAGCCCTGGAATATTCTTGTGAGAATCCCCAATACGAGATCAGGAATGAAAATAATAGGAGAGTTGTTTTCATAGAGAAATATAGTTTGCTATAAAAATAACGAATTCTTAAGCATTCTATACTAATTAATTACGAATTACGAATTTGAAGTGACGGAGTAACTAGCTGGATTAAGAAACTAATTTGGTAACGATATAACATACACCTTCAATTAGGAATTAGATCCGCGAGGCGAAACCCTAATTCGGAATTAGGCATTCGTAATTCGGAATTGGAAGAAATTATTTCTTCCATTCAAGCGTATTGATCAAATGAATCAAATCTGCTTTTAAATAATTCAGGGAAGGACGAAGTGAATCGTAATTTGGTCTGCAATTCATCAAAACTTCACCTCTAATGAAATGTGAACTTGAATCTGTTAAGTAAAACTGGAAATTGGTTGCTACGTTTCCTTCAAATTCAAAAAGAGTTCCGTAGACTTTTTTATCCCGAAAAATAAAATTCTCATCTTTTATGCCTGTAGCTTTGATCTGATGCTCATCCACTTTATCGTTGGATAAATTGATGTATCGAACCAGCGTATCTCTATTCGGGATTGGATAATAATTCAAATACAGGATTCCGTTCAAAGGTCCTAGATTTATTTCCTTGTGATTGGTAAGCTCGCCTTTATAAGTCAATGGCTTGGCAAAATAGGCTTTTGACAATTCAAAAGAATAGGTAGAGGCATCGTCAACCTTCACATATTCGTGTTTTGGAAAATTGGTTCTTAAATAAGTCGGTGGTTTTGGGATCAGCAAATCATCACCACAACTACTTATTAGAAATGCAAGTAAACACGCTGAACCAATTATCTTAATCATTTTCCTGAATTGTTTTAATCATTTTTATTCTTCGCTTATCGGAACTTTCAACGATCAGTTTGATGTTTCCACAGCGAATGTATTCGTTATTTCGCAGAATTCTGCCGGCTTGTTCAATAATAAATCCGCCAATTGAGTCAGATTCACCCTTTATCTGATCGAAATCTTTCCCGTCAATTTCCAAAACTTTGTAGAAATCAACCAGAGAAGTTCTTCCTTCAAATAAGTAAGTCGCATCATCGATTTTTGTGTAAATCAGCTCATCGTCATCAAACTCATCTGTAATATCTCCAACAATTTCTTCCAATACATCTTCCAATGTCACCAATCCGTCAGCACCACCGTATTCATCCACCACAATGGCCATGTGCATTTTCATATCTTGGAATTCCTTTAGCAAATCATCAATTTTTTTATTCTCCGGGATGAAGTAAGGTTTTCGCAAAAGTGTTTTCCAATCAAATGATTCATGATTAATAAAAGGAAGCAGATCCTTGATGTATAATATTCCTGTTACATTGTCGAGTGTTGTCTCATGAATTGGAATCCGTGAATATCCGGCATCCAAAACAACATCTAAAACTTCTTGAAAACTCGCTTCGCACGAAATAGTTACAATATCCAGACGAGATTGCATAATTTGCTTTACCTCCGTATTTCCAAATTTGATGATTCCCTCCAATATTCGATGTTCGTCTTCATTGTCTGAATCTTCTTTCGTCAAAGCTAAAGCGTGTTCCAGATCATCTGTTGACAGGTTGATTCCTCTTTTCTTCGCACGTTTATTAATCATATTGGTTCCATTGACTAAGAGCCAGCGCAACCAGGAAAAGGGAGGGAGAATATTAATGACTGTAATTGGATTTGACATGAAACGCGCTGTGGATAGCGTATTTCTGGAAGCATACAATTTAGGAGCAACTTCACCGAGCAACAATAAAAAGGTGGTGATTCCTACAACTTCTATTAAAAAGCGAAGCGTATTGGGTTTGTCTGAATGAGGAAAAAACTGATCAATAACTTCTGTTGAGAGAATAATGATGCAAACATTGATGAAGTTATTTGTGATCAGAATCGTTGCAAGCAGGTCTTTTGGTTTGGAAAGAAGTTTTAAAATTGCTTTTGAACTTCTGGATTGCTCATCCTCTAGGTTTTTCTTTTCAGTTGGACCTAATGCAAAAAAAGCAACTTCAGATGCCGATATGAGTGCTGAACAGGCAATTAAAATGAGAATAATGATCAGTGAAATAACATGTTCAGAAAGATTGAAACCTGCATGAATACTGGCGGGAATAATATCTGAACTTAATCCGGGTATACTATCCATGTTTAAAATGGTAAATCATCGTTAGGGCTGATATCCAAATTCATCGGACTTGGATTTTGTGGCTCTTCAGTAGGGTAAGGAGGAGTTGCTGATCCTGCAGGTTTTTCCTGATCGTTTCTCGGAGTCAGAATAGTTAGTTCATCTGCAACGACTTCTGTAGTATAACGAGTTGTTCCGGCCTGATCTGTCCAGGATCGTGTTTTCAATTTTCCTTCAACGTATATTTTCTGACCTTTACGTACATATTTTTCAACAACTTCAGCCAATCCTCTCCACACAACAATGTTATGCCAATCTGTATTGTCTTTACGTTCTCCGGTTGCTCTGTCCGTATAGGTTTCAGATGTTGCTATCGGGAAACTTGCAACAACAGTTCCGTTTTCCAAACGTCTGACTTCCGGATCTTTCCCTAAGTTTCCAATTAAAATAACCTTGTTTACACTGCCTGACATAATTCTAAAATCGATATACAAACATAAAATTACGAATTCCTAGATGAATTGAAAATTTAAAATTGAGAATTTAAAAGGTTGTATCACTTTTCCATTTTCCATTCTCAATTTTCCATTTATTTTTTCGATTCAAGATACTTTTCCATCAATCGATGAATCGGATAATCTTCCAATTGGCTTTTATCAATGAATTTAAAATCCAGTCCTTCAATCTCAGATTCTTCTGTTGTATAAAAGAATGCGTAGATATGCTGGTGACTTAAAATATGTTTTGTCTGATAGCTAAGGGTTGCAGAATTTTTGAATTCGGAAGGAGCAGATTCATTTTCGCTTTCAATAAGTGGGAATTCATATAATTTCTCCCAAACATCTTTACCTGTTCGCTGATCCAATGCAATTTCAAGTCCTTTTTCAATATGCAGATAATGAAAATAGCGTTTGCGTACTTTCGTCTTTCCTTTTTTCACCGGAAGTTTCTTGATCAATTCCGTATTGAATGCGCTGACACAACTTTGATTTAAGACACAAGATTCACAAACCGGATTGTTGGGAGTACATTGCATTGCTCCAAATTCCATAATTGCTTGGTTAAAAAGTGCCGGTTCTGCTTCCGGAATCAATGAATCTGCAAGTTCTTGAAACATTTTTTTTCCTTTTCCGGTGTCGATTGGTTCATCAATACCAAAATAACGACTCAGGATTCGGTACACATTTCCATCCACAACAGCATGTGGCAAATCAAATGCAAAAGATGAAATTGCAGCAGCGGTATAAGGACCAATTCCTTTCAGTTGAATAATCTCTGAATAAGTTTTTGGAAAGTCACCGGCATACTCATCCCGGACTTGTTGAGCTGTTTTATGTAAGTTTCTGGCTCTGGAATAATATCCCAATCCTTGCCATAGTTTCAAAATTGACGCTTCATCTGCATCAGCAAGTTTATTCAAATTGGGATAGTTTTCGATGAACTTAAGGTAGTAGTTCATTCCCTGTTCGACCCTCGTTTGTTGTAAAATGACTTCCGATAACCATATAAAATACGGGTTTTTCGTGTTCCTCCATGGGAGCTCACGAGCATTTAGTCTGTACCAATCGCTTATTAGTAGAACAAAATCAGCCATTTAGGGAAATTTTTGATAATTTTTAAAAATAAAGCAAAAATAAACGCTTTTGCTGACTACTTTTGCACCTGAAAATCACATTGTTGAAAAACTTTAATTTATAATAAGATGACAAAGGCAGATATCGTTGCTGAGATTGCAGAGGAAACAGGATTGGAAAGAAATGAAGCACAGAAGGCTGTGGAGGCATTCATGACTTCTATTAAAACGTCTTTGACTAAAGGTCAGAATGTTTATTTAAGAGGTTTTGGTAGCTTCATTGTGAAAGAGAGAGCAGAGAAAACAGGGCGCAATATTTCAAAAAACACAACGATTATTATCCCAGCTCACAATATTCCTTCATTCAAACCGGCTAAAACATTTGTTGAAGAGGTGAAGAATAAGGTGATTGTGAAATAATTCCATCTTTTTTAGCACAACTAGATTGTAGGAAAACTTATTTTAATATCTTTGCACTCCTGTTCACACAGGAGTGCTTTTTTTAAAAGCTATTGAAAAAGAAATAATTGAATTAATAACCATAAAATAATATTGCTATGCCAAGCGGTAAAAAAAGAAAAAGACATAAAATGGCGACGCACAAGCGTAAGAAAAGACTAAGAAAAAATCGTCATAAAAAGAAGAAATAAGAATCTTCTTAAGATAGTTGGAAGAGCTTAGTAAGTTATTTTGCTTACTAAGTTTTTCTATTTTAGTTACTTTCTAATTATACGTTCGTGAGTTTAGAACTAGTTGTTGACACCCGTGATGGTGGTGTTTGGCTTGCTCTCTTGCGCGATGGAAAATTAATTGAGTTGCACCAAGAGCAGGGAAGTACTGATTTTGCTGTGGGTGATATATACCTCGGTAAAGTCAGAAAAGTAGTTCCTAGTTTGAATGCGGCTTTTGTGGATGTTGGATATGAGAAGGATGCCTTTTTGCATTATCTTGATCTGGGGCCACAATTCCAATCTTTGAATAAGTTTACCAAAGATACCATGCAAGGGAAGCAGAGTGTTGCTGATCTGCTTTATTTTAAGTCGGAAAAGGACATTCCAAAAGACGGGAAAATTACCGAAATTGTATCAACCACATCACCAATATTGGTTCAGGTTGCTAAAGAGCCTATATCAAGCAAAGGGCCTCGTTTAAGTGCAGAATTGACACTTGCGGGTCGTTATTTGGTATTAGTACCATTTTCGGAAAAAATTTCGATCTCCCAAAAAATTAAGAGTCAGGAAGAGCGTGACCGTTTACGTCATTTGATGGATGATATCAAACCAAAGAATTTTGGTGTAATCATTCGCACAGTTGCTGAAAACAAAAAGGTTGAAGCAATTGATCAAGACCTTCGAAACTTGATGGAGAAGTGGAAGAATATGCATGCAAATTTAAAGCAAGCTACTCCACCTCGTCGTGTTTTAGGTGAAATTGACAAAACGTCATCGATTCTTCGGGATTTACTGAATGCTGATTTCTCAAATATTCATGTGAGTGACGAAAAACTCATGTCTGAATTGAAAGATTACATCAGTGGAATTGCTCCAGGTCGTGAGAAAATCTTGAAATTGTATGACGGAAAACTCAATATTTTTGAGCGTTTCGGAATCAATAAGCAGATCAAAACGATGTTCGGTAAAAAAGTTCCTTTGCCTTCAGGCGGTTACTTGATTATTGAGCATACGGAAGCAATGCACGTTGTTGATGTGAATAGCGGAAACCGCAAAGGTGCAGACGGACAAGAATCCAATGCGCTTGCTACAAACGTTGAGGCAGCAGAAGAAATTGCACGTTTACTTCAATTGCGTGATATGGGTGGAATCATTTGTATTGATTTCATTGATATGCACGATAAGGAAAATAACAAGGACTTGTTTGAGAAATTGAAAGAGTTTATGCGTTCTGATAGAGCTAAGCATAATATCCTTCCTCCTTCCAAGTTCGGAGTTGTTGAAATTACCCGTCAAAGAGTTAGACCCGAAACAGATATCAATACTTCTGAGACTTGTCCTACTTGTAACGGAACAGGTGAAGTACAAGCGTCCATTCTTTTCGCTGAAGAAATTGAAATGAATTTGAATTTCCTGTTAGGGGATAAGAAGGAGAAAAAAATATCCCTCTTGGTTCACCCATACTTAGAAGCTTACTTCAAAAAAGGATTGATATCCAAACGATGGAAGTGGTTTTTAAAATATAAAAAATGGGTAGATGTGCGTGGCGTTACGTCACAACATCTTCTGGAATATAGTTTCCGGGATAAAGATAATAACGAAATTGCTCTCTAGAAATGGGGGGCAATTTCTCGTTTCTGGAAGCTAAGCACAAAATTGAATCCTATTGCGCTTACCAGGATAGAAGTCATTTTGAAGTAAAAAACAAATTATTTTTCTGGGGAATAAATTCCGATCAATCTGATCAGTTATTGGCGTATTTGATCGAGAATAAATTCCTGGATGAGGGTCGCTTTGCGGAATCCTATGTTTCAGGAAAATTGCGGATCAAACATTGGGGAAGAATTAAGATCAAACAAGGATTGAGATTGAAACAAATCTCCGAAAAAATCATTCAATTGGCATTTAAGACCATTGATCCGGACGAATACTTTTCAATTCTTAAGAAGGAAATTGAAAAAAAACAAAGGGATCTCTCGAATGAAAAAGATCCCTGGAAAAAGAAAGCGAAAGTACTTCGATATGCTCAATCAAAAGGTTTTGAAAACGATTTGATTTATGAGGCGTTGGCTTCGCTTGAAGAGGAGGATTAATGTCCATGTCTCGATGCTTCCGCCATGTCAGTTCGAGTAGTGAAACGTATCGAGAACACAAGGCGAAAACTCCACATGACATTACTTGAAACTAGATTCTTTAAACAATCCCAACATTTTTTTCTTATCAGCATCGTTGTTGTAAGAAATAGTCACTGTCATGAACTTGCCTTTAACCAAGGCGTTCATCAGTAATTGCGTTGTAAAGACTTTTGCTTCACGGTCATTCAGAGAAAGTTCGTAAGTGTCGAACGTGACTCCGTTTACTTTTAGAGTTCCAGCTACCGTATCAGCGAAAATCCGTTGGTCCAGGTAATTGTTATAGATCAACTGGTGATTTTGAGCGATAACTCGTTTGTAAGAAGCCTCATCTCCGGAGAATTCTTCCCAGCTAGACTGAAAATTGTTCTCGAAGTTCTTTTGAAATGCTAAAGTACGTTTGATACCCGACATATTGGAAGTGGTATCGTCAACTAATTCTTTACTGCGCTCATCCATTGACTCCAAACTGGATTTATTGGTAATAATCCAATTGTCAGGAAACTCCATAGTCCAGCCCAAAGCCTGACTTGTAAATTTATTTCCATTGAAAGTGCCTTCATCTACTTCTTTTGAATAATCCTTTTTCGTTGGGCCTCCACATGCACCTAATACAAAAAGTGCGATTGACAAAGCCGGAATAATGGTGTGTTTTAGATTCAATTTCATATTGCTGGATTTTGGTATTAAATAACAATTAGTTTTCGAATAATCTCTTGTGATTTATCTTCATCATCGTAAAAATGTATTTTTATTTGGTATGTTCCGGCAGAAAAATCCACTGGAATTTCCGTATAACTAAAATACTCACTCTTACCACTTGAAATTTGTTTTCCATTTAGATCATAAATTTGCCATTCGGTTCTTACAGTTTCAATTGGAATGGTCATAAAAATAGATTCTGAACTGGAAATCGGATTTGGAAACAGTTCAATTTCGTTCGTAAGTGGAAATGATTGGAGCATTTTTTCCTGATCGAAATGCAACAGGAATAAACCGTATTGTCTGTCTGAAACAAGTAACCTTTTTGAAGGAAGGTCTGCAAATATCCCCCAATTCCCATTCATTTTGTAAGCACTTTCATCCGGATACGTATCATAATGAGCAACTTCCAGAGGAACAGTATAACGCAGATCAAAAATCCGGATGCCTTCATTGTAATAAGCTACAAATGCAAAATCATTCGTTGCTTTGATATTGTGAGGAACAGAACCGTTTTGATAATTGGTTCCGAAGTAATTTTTGATCGTTACCAATGTGCCATCGAAACTGCAGTTCTTTACACGCTTTCCGTTGGTTTCATCTGCAAATAAATAACGGGTTCCGTCCGGAGTTAACCACCCCTGATGATTATAGCCCTGATCGGTGTAAATAGATTTAGAATCCAGGTAAACAGGTGCGTTGGTATTGGTGAAATTGTAAACTCTTAGTCCGTCATACCCACAATTTAAAATAGCTGTGCCGTTTCGTACATAAATATCATGAACTTCATTCACATCATTTGGTCCGCTCCATAATTCTTGCAAGACCAATGGATCTGCTAAAGAGAAGATCTTCATGGGAGCATCAATCACCTGAGTGTTGACCGTGCTTCTATGAATGCAGGAATAGAATTTTTCCTGAATTGGATCAATGAAAATATTGTGAACACGCCCGAATTGAAGTGTATCTTCTTTTGCCAAATGAATGGAATCCGGCAGGTATTGAAGATCTATGATTTGAAGACTGCTAACCCCCTCATCACAAACGGCATAGAGGTAGTGTTTAAAGACTGCGTATTCACGATGCTGCACAAAAGTGCTCGAATAGCGTCCTTTTACAAATCCTTTCGGGATCAATTTGTCCTCATTAGTAATAAGGAAAACATGGGTTCCTTCCGTTGAGCCGATTACGGCGTATTCATTACCATTTTGTACAAAACCAAAACAATCGGAATAGCGGACTTTGGAAGAGTTTGAGATCAGACTATCCTGGTGCCATTGATCTAAAAAGGTGACATTCTGAAATGATTGAGCAAATAACGCATTATTCCAACAGAAAGAAAATACTAAAAATGCTATTTGAGAAGTCCATTTCATGTAATCCAAAGATAGTGAATATTCAAAGTGAACTTTGCCTATACCTTTAAATGTACCGAATAAGATGTGAAAGGTCAATGTTATTTAGGCTTCTGTGCAAAGTTGTTCTAGGACAGGCATAACCTATAATGAAGCATTGGTAAAGCATAGTTATCCCATGGATAAAGCATAGATAAGAGTCAGCGTTAGCTGACGAAGACTGAGGCTCCGTCTCACAAGACGGAAAAGCCGATGGACCTAGTTAATCCATAAATGAAACATGAATATTCCATAGATAGAGCATAGATTAAGTATAGATACCCCACCTTTCAAGTATGGATATAGCATAGATAAAGCATAGATATAGCGATGATTGTATATATTTTTAACACTGGAATGATATATTTGACAGGATCATGCTCAGTTAACGCATCGACGGAATATTTTCATTCGGGTTCCTCGATTGATAATTGAATCAGCCGCGGCTGATCAAAATCGATAATTCTTCCCCTTTTCGCTTTTGAATTCTCAACGATAGCGGAATTTGACTATTTTTATCACCTGAAATTAAACCCACGTGACGCGAGCAGTTGTAATTATCCCAACGTATAATGAAAAAGAGAATGTTGAGCGTATGGCTCAAGCAGTAATGGGCTTGCCTGTTGCGATCGATATTCTTTTTGTAGACGATAACTCTCCTGATGGAACTGCTTCCATTATTCGCGATCTGATTGCGCAATTTCCGAACCGTATTTTCCTAGAAGAAAGACAAGGGAAATTGGGATTGGGAACGGCATACATTCATGGGTTTAAATGGTCTTTAAATCAGAATTACGAATACATATTTGAAATGGACTGCGATTTTTCGCACAATCCGTTAGATCTGCCCAGATTATTGGAAGCATGCACTCAGAAAGGTGCTGATGTGAGTATTGGTTCACGCTATACAAAAGGAGGAAAGGTTCAGAATTGGCCGATGGGTCGGATCTTGATGTCTTATTTCGCTTCCGTTTATGTTCGAATGATCTTGTTTATCGGGATTTCAGATACAACTGCCGGATTTATGTGTTATTCAAATAAAGTGCTTAGAGCGATCGATTTGGATAATATTCATTTCAAAGGATATGCATTCCAGATTGAAATGAAGTATGCAGCGAAGAAAAAAGGTTTTAAACTAATTGAAGTTCCGATCACGTTTATAGATCGTCAATTTGGAGAATCTAAAATGTCTTCAAGTATTTTCAAAGAAGCCTTCTTTGGAGTTTGGAAAATGAGAAATTTGAAAGTGTAATGGCAAAGATTTTACTGAAAGGCGCAACGCTTGTAAATGAGGGGAAGGAATTTGTTGCAGATGTTTTGCTGGATGGAAAACGTATTTCTAAAATTGCGTCTTCTATTTCTGTAGACGGATCGGTAACAGAAATCAATTGTGAAGGTTTGCACTTGCTTCCGGGATGTATCGATGATCAGGTACATTTCAGAGAACCCGGTTTAACGCATAAGGCGAATATTCAATCGGAATCCAGAGCAGCTGTTGCAGGAGGAATTACTTCTTTCATGGAAATGCCCAATACGGTTCCAAATACACTGACACAGGAATTGCTGGAGGCAAAATACCTACGGGCTTCTGAAGTCTCTCCGGCAAACTACTCTTTTTTCATGGGGGCGTCGAATGATAACTATGAAGAGGTGATGAAAACAAACATTCAGGATGTTTGTGGGGTCAAAATATTCATGGGTTCATCTACGGGAAATATGTTGGTAGATAATACCAGTACGCTGGAACATTTATTTGCTAATGTCCCTATGCTGATTGCTACTCATTGCGAAGATGAAGCGACGATCAGAAAGAATCTGGAAGAATACAAAGAACAATACGGTGAAGATATTCCCATGTCTGCTCATCCATTAATCCGAAGTGCCGAAGCGTGTTACTTGTCTTCTTCTAAAGCGGTAGAACTGGCTAAAAAGAACAATACGAGATTACATATTCTACATATTTCAACAGGAATTGAAACGGAACTTTTTCGAAATGATATTCCTTTGGAGCAAAAACGAATAACTGCAGAAGCGTGTGTGCACCATTTATGGTTCTCAGATGCAGATTATGAAAATAAAGGAGCTTGGATCAAATGGAATCCGGCGGTGAAAACAGCTGCTGACAGAGATCAGATTTGGCAGGCACTTTTGGATAACCGCATTGATGTGATTGCAACAGATCACGCACCACATACGATCGAAGAAAAACAACAAAAATATTTGCAGGCACCTTCAGGTGGGCCATTGGTTCAGCATGCTTTACTTGCGATGTTGGATGCCTCGGCAAATGGAAAAATCCCGTTGGTGCGGGTAGTTGAAAAAATGGCGCATGCAGTTGCTGTTTGTTTTCAAATCAAAGACCGTGGATTTTTGAGAGAAGGCTATTTTGCAGATTTGGTGTTGGTTGATTTGAATAAGAAATCGACAGTGACAAAAGAATCCTTACTTTATCAATGCAACTGGTCTCCGTTTGAAGGAACAACTTTCTCTTCATGCATTGAAAAGACTTTTGTAAATGGCGAATTGGTTTATGATAATGGCCAGTTGACGGGTGCTCAAGCCGGAGAACGGATGTTATTTAACCGATGAAAAGAATCCTTGGCATAATCGTTTTAATGCTCTTGCAGTCATGCAACAGCGAACTTCGGGGTCTGGAAAAGCCTGATAACCTGATTCCAAAAGATCAAATGATCGATTTGATGACGGACATGCTTATTCTGGAAGGTCATATTCAAACAACGTATTCTACTGTAAATCGTTATTATAAAGTAATGACTGCTTCCGGAAGATATTATTTGAAGAGCAAACACATTACTGAAAAGCAATACGAAGATTCATTCGTTTATTATACAAGCACTCACGAGGATTACAAAGTGATGTTGGAGAAAGTCATGGAAAACTTACAGAAAGAATCCATTGAATTGCAAAAGAAACCTTAGTGACATTCGGATTTAATGGAAGTCATCAGCTTTTTAAATTCAGCATTGTATTGACCTTCATTGAACCACACTTTTTGATTCGCCAAAATACAATTCCACCATCCATATCTTAAGACTTCAATTCGTGCCCATAATTCCTGGTTCGGGGCATTCCAATGCTGCTCAAATGATTGGATTATTGGATTTGGATCAAGCGCTTCGGCAATTTCTTTTTCGTGCATTTCTTTCCACAGATTCAATAAGGTTTTCCCTCCTTTTTCTAATGCGGTGATATAGGAACTGCATTCTTTGCAATATGGAGTGCCTTTTAATATTTTGGGCTGATTAAGAGCAATCACTGCTTTTTCGTGCAATAGACACTGCTCCTTGATATTTGCCAGTCTCATTTTTTTGATAGTGGTCCAATAGTCACTTTTCGGATATTCCATTTGTTCCAATTCGGTTATGAAATTGCCACATTCAAATTGAATACCTTTTACTTTCAGATAAGCGGTGTCTTTTGGTTGGTAAGCTAAATAGGGTTGACTTAACTCGGATGATTGGATTAAGGTATAATACACATTTTGAACCTGTTGGTAATTCGCTTTGGAACTATCAATGATCCCGTTAAAAAGACAAGATCCTTCATACCAATCAAAGTTGAGTTCTTGTGCATGAATAAATGCAGATGAGCTTAAGAGGCTGAATGCTAAAAGAATGGTTTTCATCTTATTTTTCGTTCAGGATTTTTACTTAAAAAACTATTCCAACTACTTCCTTTACTTTTATTGTTTTCACCAATACCTTTTGAAAAGTGGTGACAAACGGCTGCTGCTAATCCATCTGTTGCATCCAGGTATTTTGGAAGTTCGTCAAAGCGAAGTAAGGTTTGAAGCATTGCGGCAACTTGTTCTTTGGATGCGTTTCCGTTTCCTGTAATAGATTGTTTGATTCGTTTCGGAGTATATTCTTCGTAAGGAATATTTCTTCTTAATGAAGCTGCAATGGCAACACCTTGTGCTCTTCCAAGTTTTAGCATGGACTGAACATTCTTTCCAAAGAAAGGGGCTTCAATTGCCATTTCGTCAGGTTTGTACTCTTCCATCAATTCATCAATGCGGTCAAAAATACGTTTCAACTTATCCGGTTGATTATCGAGTTTGTTCAACTGGATTACTCCGAAGTTGAGCATTTCAATTTTCGTGCCTTGAATGTGGATTAATCCATATCCTAATACAGTTGTTCCGGGGTCAATCCCTAAAATTATTTTATCTTCGGCCATGCAAATGAAAGAGAAGGATAAAGCTACTAAAAAACGAGCGGGTTTAATTACATTATTCAAATTATTGGTGTTTGCTGCGGTAATCTGGACCTTGTATTTACAGTTGAGAAATGTAGACTGGGAGCATGCAAAAGGACTGGATGTAAAACATTGGTGGGCACTCGTTTTGGCTTTTTTATTACTCATCCCCAATTTATGGATGGAGTTTCTGAAATGGAAGATCGTCACCGATCCTTTGAATGTAGAAATCAAGTTGGTAAAGAATGCCTTTTGGGCAGGAGTGGCTTCAGGTTTCATGTCTCCAAACGGATGGGGAAATTTTCTGGGAAGATTGATCTACTTTCAAAAAAGACAAACCATCTACATCATTTTCTCTACTGCATTAGCGAATTTAAGTCAACTCATTCCCACCTTACTTTTCGGATTGTTCGCTCTTCTTCTAAAGTATGGAAATTCCAATTCA
Organism: Flavobacteriales bacterium UBA7666; assembly: GCA_002483265.1. Taxonomy (GTDB): domain Bacteria; phylum Bacteroidota; class Bacteroidia; order Flavobacteriales_D; family Crocinitomicaceae; genus Fluviicola. The sequence goes on from DLHO01000008.1 coordinate 69,636, forward strand.
CTTTGGCTTCCAACAAGTGCTGGAGCAATAGTGATTTTACTTTTTTATTTTTTCGGAGATTATTTACTTCCTAAAAAAAGAAGCCGTTTTACATTCATACGAAGACTTCAAAGTATCAGAGGACGTTATCAAAATCTGAAATGGCCGTTTTTAGCTTTTTCATTTATTCGTTTTATCGTTTTTAGTTTACAATATGCTCTTTTATTTGTGACCTTTGGTTACGAAGATTTTTGGTTTTTGATCACTCAAATCTGGTTGATCTATTTGTTCACCTCATTTGTTCCTTCCTTGTGGTCGGGAAAGGTTTTGATCCGCGAAACTGCGGCTTTGTTTGTTTTTGCAGGAACAATTGTTTCTGTTCCGGATGTCATTGTTTCCAGTATCATTATTTACCTGATAAATATCGCTTTGCCGGCATTTATGAGTAGTTTTATTTGGTTGCCGAAAAAACGATAGCAGATCCGCCGTGGTGGATCGCTTTGTTTCATAAGAAAAAAATAAGTTATGTGGTTGATTGGTTCCTGGTTGCTTCTTTATGTTCTTTCGATTTTAACGCTTCTCTTTGGGGTGAATCGTTTGCGCGTGAGCCGCAATTCAAAGAGAATGATGGCAATTGATGAGATTTCTGTTGTCATTCCGTTTAGAAATGAGGGGGATAATCTCGAAGCATTTTTGGAATGTATTTACGCTCAGCGCTATCAGCCGGCACAATGGATCTTTGTAAATGACCATTCTTCTGATTCCTATATTGATTTATTCAAGGAAATGGATGCTTTTCCGATTCGATTGCTGCATCTACCCGAAGAGCAGCGAGGAAAAAAGCGTGCAATCCGTTTTGGAATGGATCATGTTCGAACAGAATACTGCTTAACAATGGATGCGGATGTTTCCTTTGGAAAGGATTACATGAAATCGATGTTGTTGCTTCCTGAAGCAGAATTAATCATTCTTCCGGTTGAAATGACAGGGAAGAAGTGGTGGCAGTCTTTCTTTACATTGGAATACCTCTTTACCACACTTTTGAATAAAGGAATTGCGGGATGGGCGAGACCAGTCAATTGCAGCGGAGCAAATCTGCTGATCCATGTTTCAAGTTTTGATCAGGTGGATGATATTGAAGAACATGATCACATTTTAAGCGGCGATGATATTTATACCTTGAGAGCTTTCAGAGCATCCGGGAAGCGAACTGAAATTGTAGAAAGCGAAGCCTTGAAAGTAGCAACAGAAACTCCCGGAACATTGTCTGAAGTGATGGAGCAACGGGTTCGCTGGTTAGGGAAAACAAACCATGTTGCTGATTCGTTGAATAATTTTTTAGGAATTTGGGCGGTCGGATTGCATTTGTATTATTTCTTGCTCCTGATCATTACTTTTTTTGCCGGAGTTTATTGGCTTACTTTTCTAATCATTGCCTTTAAATACGGAATGGATTTTATTCTGGTGAAAATGGATAAAAAGAAGCCTACATCGTTTGATTTACTCGGCTTGGGTCTGTTTGAACTATTTTATCCGATCTACTTATTTGCACTTGTAGCTTATTTGATGGTTTCTCAACCTGAATGGAAGGGACGCTAGATTTAAAAAACAAGAAAGGTCAAGCAAAAGCAAGACCTTTCTTATCAATGATTGGGTACTAGTTATTTGATAACTGTTCCGTCTTCATTAAATTTCACAACATTCAATTCAGATTTAGTATTCACTAATTCCACTTCGTAATAAGGCTTTTCAGCTTTTACAATGTATGCTGCTTTAGCTGTCCATCCTTGGAAAGAATCTTCTGTAAGTACTTTTCTAACAGCCGCAGGCAGTTCTTCTAATTTGATTTTTACACGATCAGGATTGTTTGCATCCGCTACTTCTGTTCGAGCTTTATTGGTTTCTGTTTCTGCCTGAGCATTTGCGAATACTGTTGTTGTAATTGCGATTGCTGCGATGATGAACTTTTTCATATTACTTATTTTTAAATTATTTCTGACTACTGATTAGGGAAAACGATGCCAGTGTCCGGTCTTGACTTTGTAAAATAAGTTAAATGACTTTTTAATGTGTTGATTTTGAGATTATTGAATTTAATGATTGTTTACTGATTCAGCATGCCAAATTGTGGAATACAGGGATCGAATTTCCAAATTGAAAAAAAACTCCCCAATTTGAACTAACAAATTCAGATTTTAAAAGGAATAAACCTTCTCTATAATTAATTGTGGAGAAGCTTCACCCATTTTCAATTTGTATTGAATCTGCTGTGTTTTTTTTGTGCCTTTAATTGGATACCTCCTTACAAGAACACCTTCCACTGGTTTAAATTCATCTCCACCTTTGAATGGTGCTACTTGCTGATTTGAAATTTCCTGCAGGTGAATACTACTGAGTGATTTTCCTTTATTCAGGTTATATGCAATCAATCGGATGTGTTGATCCTCGCTTTGACGCACGTAGACATACACTTCCGGAAATCCGTCGGAATCCAAATCTGCGATGTCTGCATCAGCAATAGATCCTTTGAACGGAATTTTCACTTCTTCAACACGACCTTTGGGAAGGGATGGCTGAATAGTCAAGGTGTCTCTAATTGCCTGTACAGAAAACAGCACGTTGTTGTACTCCAAAAATTTCCAGAATTGAGAGGGATCGATTTGTTTTTGATCAGCTTCTCCTGAAATCCGTTTGTATTTACCGGCCAGAGTAGCCCCTCCGGAACAGAAATAGTTCAATTCTTTATCAGATGGGGAATAAATTCTCAGAATATCCCCGGAAATTTTGAAACCTAAACCGAGTTCGTATTGGGAGGTGAATAATTCCCCTTCTTCCGTCAATTGTGCATCAGAAGTCAATGTGCAAGTAGGTTTTTTAATATCAGCACGAGAGCGAATGTCAATATGAAACAATTTTTCAGTGATTTGAGAGATCTTTACAGAAACCCAATCAGTTCCTTTCTCTTTTTCGGAATAGCCCTCAGAAACAAATGTTCCAATAAATGGAGAATTCTTATTCTGATCTTTTTGTCCCTCGGCTTTTCCGTCTTGTGAGCCGGAAACTAGGTCTTCATCAGCTGGCAGCTGATTCTTCTTTTCCGAATTAGTGCTGCAGGAGCTGCATAAGCCGATGACGGAAATAAATAGTAAAAAACGCAACTGAATCATGGCAATAAAATTTAATTAGTACCCAATTTGGCTGTCAAGTTTTAATTGTTGAATGACTTTATTGCGGATAGGGAAAAGTGACGCGAAGTAAAGAATACCAATTCCGCACAGAAGAACGAAAAAAAGATTGGATGTTAACAGATAACAAACAATGGCAAAAAGAATGGAACCATCGAGCAAAGCCAATTGAACAATTCGTGAGGATGTATAAGATTGGAGAAGTTTCAATGGATTTGTTTCATTGTGAACTTTTGCAAGCATAGATTTTCGAAGAAAAATACTGACACTTACTGTTACTACCATGAAAATAGAGGACGTCAATTGGAAAATTTCCATTTGATCATTAGGCACCTGAGTTTCCCCGGGAGTAACGAGAAGAAGGGTCGTTACAGAAAGAAAACTGAGTATACCAAATAGCAGTCCACCGAAAATGATTCGGATCAAGATAATAGTTAATTTCAATTTACGTAAAACTTGCTGATTCATAGATTGAAGGTAGAAACAAGTAGGGGCTGAAAATTTTCAGCCCCTACTTGTTTGAATGAATTATTAGAACGGTAAATCGTCGTCGTCACTTGGTGCTGTAGATGCACTCGGAGTAGCAATCGGATCTAAACTCATTGCTGTTGGACCACCAGCAGGAATTCCACCTCCCATTGAAGGAGTTCCTACTTTTTCAATTCTCCATGCTTCCAGTGTGTTGAAGTATTTTACTTCTCCCTGAGGGCTTGTCCACTCACGTCCTCTTAAGTTGAAAGACACTTCAATTTGTTCCTGAGTGTTAAAACCATCAATCAAACTACACTTGTCTTGTGTTAATTGAAACATGATGTCTTGAGGATACATACTTGCATTATCAGTTAAAACAAATTCTCTCTTTGAAAATTTTTCTGATACTTGAACGGTATCATTCTTAACCTTAAGGATTCCGGATATTTTAAACATATTTCTACGGGTATTTACTATTTTAATCGTTAAAAGAAAGCAAGGTCATCCAAGCTCCTTCAATATCATTTTTATTAATTAATTCTTTTGCACGTTCGTGTAAAGCGAGTTCTAATTTCGCTGGCTCGTCTTCTAAAGTTAGGAATAAATCGCTTAATTCCAATAATTTATACTCGTTTACATCGGTCTCATTTGGGATTTCGGTAACGCCTGCCAGTTGAGCCAGATCGTTTCCGGATAGGATAGAACTGACACGAATATCTTCCGGAATTTGGTCAAAACCGATCCCGATAGTTGTGACCGGCTTAGTGACTTCAAACATCGATGCTTCATTTGCATGGCAATACCAGTTTCCACCCATTCGGGCTACCAAATTGATCTTCTTTTGATCGATTGTTCCATCTTCTGCAAGGATTTCTTCATGAATGTGAATTTTAGTCACTTCACAGATTACCAGATTACCGGCACCTCCCTGATCTCCCAGTTCTTTTACTTCCAATACTTTGCATTCGAACTGTACCGGAGCTTCCAAAACACGCATGGGTTTGATTGTATCTGATTTCACGGGAGTAAGCCCCGATTTTACAAATTCATCCACTTCCGGTCCGTAAGGAGAACTGCTCAGACTCATCTGATGCAGAATATCCATATTCACAATGTTAATAACCACTTCGGGAATATTCTTGACATTGTTGTAAGTATCTTTTGTGGTATTTGTTCTTCCGTTTCTTGCAGGAGAAAAAATCAAGATGGGCGGCGCAGCAGAAAACACATTGAAAAAACTAAACGGCGATAAGTTGTTTACACCGTTCTCATCGACTGTTGAAGCAAATGCGATGGGACGTGGTCCAATTGCTCCAAGTAAATAACCATGAAGTTTTGGTACGGGAAGTTCTTTCGGATCGAGCGTTAACATTCTTGAAATTTCTACAAAAGTACCAAAATCAAAGTGGTGTTTTGAAGTCGCATTCGATAATTAATTAACAAAATGAAAGTAGTAAGCCGAAAATAGAACAGGAGATCAGCGAATTACTTTTTTGGTGATTTTGCCATTGTTTCCTTCTACATGAATCAAATACATCCCTGATGAATAATTGCTCATGTCAATGGGGGTCGTTTCACTGATTTTGGACTGTGTCATGACCTTTCCTGATAGATCAACAATGGAATAGGATAAATTTTCCTGTTGTTCAGTTAACTCGATCTTTGCTTGTTGAGTTTGTAAGTTATAAGAAACATTTACAGTTTCATAGAGTGTGTTTTTCCCTAAACTAGCTGTAATACTTCCTTCCTGAATGAAAACTCCCGAATCATAGATAGCGTCTTTTAAATCCGCAATTATCATAGTCAGATGATATGTTAATCCCGGCGTTACATTTGTAGTAGCAATGAGAGGCTTGATCAGAGCATCATACTGAAGATAATGTGGATCTGAGTTATATGGCGACCCACTGATATCTCCATTCTGCATATAGTAAGCCGAATTATTAGAGGAATTGATATTGTTTACACAGATAGAACTTTGGTTAGGAAGCTTAGCAATATTTTGAGCTTGAGAATATTCATTTCCGGATATTAAAATACAAAATGCATCATTGAACTCCTGTGATGAAAACTCAGGATATTCTTCTGAACCAAACTGGTATTGAATGTTTAAAGCAGATCCTGTCGGAACAAAGTCAAATTCAATTACTGCTGCATCGTAACTAATACTCCCCGGATATATCTGTTCAATCAATGAAGATCCTGCTTCTTGTTGATTAATTCCTGCGTTTGTCTTATTATTAGGTCCCAAGGCATGATACTTGGAGCCTGTGGTCATCAATAATCCCGATGAAAGTTCCATTATATAGTTATCTGCACTGAAGTATGCGATAGCATCCGGATTACCAGTATAACTCACATTGTATATAGTAATTCCGGAACCCGAAAGTGATTGTAGAACAATTTCTTGAACATTGTTTCCGCCTGTGATCAATTGACCAAAAGAAAGCACAGGCAAAAATAGGATAATAAGGTGGTGAATATGTTTCATTGAATTAAAAATGACTGCAAAAATAGTTGTTTGAAATGAATTATTTATTCTTCAATCCTTTTTCCTGAAGTAAAATATAGATGTTCGGATTCAATCCAAATGAATAATCGTGTCCGATTGCATATGAATTCCATTTTTCAGAGCAAGCTACCGTGTGTTTAAAATTCACGATCGGCATATTGAAACCCTTTACACAATTAATCCAGCGGAATTTCACTTTGTTTTTCTTGTATTTTACCTGCAAGGTCGGTGGATTCTTTTCTCTGAGGTATTGATCAAATACTTTTGAGAGATCCATTCCCAATTCAGCCGACATAAACTGTTCGATTTGCTGAGTGGTGACCGTTTGGTGATAAAATGTTGCATTCATTTTCCGAAGCATCATACGGAATAATGAATCATTTCCATAGATCGTCCGGATGGTGTGAAGCATATTTGCTCCTTTGTAATACATATCGCCGCTTCCTTCAGTATTCACACCATATGGCCCGATAATCGGCTTGTCGTTCATGATGTTTCTCCGAAGTCCCTTGATGTATTTGTCCGCGTCTTCCGTTCCGAACCAATAATCCGTAAACAAGGTTTCACTGTAGCAGGTAAATCCTTCGTGAACCCACATGTCTGCAATGTCTTTAGTGGTAATGTTGTTTCCATACCATTCATGACCACTTTCATGAACAATGATAAAATCCCATTTTAAACCAACTCCGGTATTGCTCAGATCAGAACCCAGATAACCGTTCTTGAAGCCATTTCCATAGGCTACCGCACTTTGATGCTCCATTCCCAGATGAGGTGCTTCCACTAATTTGTATCCGTCTTCGTAAAAAGGGTAGGGGCCAAACCAGTATTCCAAAGCTTTCAGTGTTTTTGGAGCATCCTGAAATTGTTTTTTAGCTTTTTCTTCATTTCCTCTCAATACCCAATAATCGATCTCCAGATTTCCTTTTTCACCTACAAAATGTTCATGCATGTTTACGTAATCTCCAATGTAAGGAATCATGCAATAATTATTGATCGGATTACTGACTTTCCAAGAATAGGTTGATTGACCTAGACTTTTTATTTCTTTACCAAGGAATAATCCATTGCTTACACAAACCAAATCACTCGGGCAGGTGTAATGCATTGTGACTCCGTTATCAGGTTCATCGAACTGGGAATCTTTACAGGGAAACCAAACACTTGCTCCTTGTCCCTGACACGCAATAGTAACCCATGGTTTCCCATTGGGATCTTTTGTCCAGATAATTCCACCGTCCCAGGGTGCACGTTTTGCTATGCGAGGTTTTCCGTGGAAATATGCGGTAATTTCATCATCAAAATCGCCGGAAATGAAATAAGCATTCCCATCCTTACGGAACAGAAGTTTTTTTGTATTTCCCTTATTCAAGACACTGTCTAGAACCATTGGTTCCTGCAAATCCAGTTGTAATTCTGAGACTACTGATTGCTCATTCACGATTAATGAGAATTGAATCCTGTTTTTTCCATGAATTTCCTTCTTCTCGATGTCAAATGTTACACTTAAGTCGTAGTGTTTCAAATCCCACCAACTGCGTGAAGAACCGTAAGCTCCGCGAAGCGAATCACCATGAGTGAATTGACTGTAAGACCAAGATGAAGAAATAGTCAAAAGGAGAATAAAAAAGTATCTCATGAATCTTTTATTAGATCCTGATTTCGCAACAACGAAAACCAGGGTTGTTTTTTGTGAAATTAATCATTCCTTAGATGAATAGATTGTCTATTTCTTCTTTCCATATTTATCGTGATTCTCAGCCAAACGGAAGAGAACGATCTCCTGAATCAATTTTTTAGGAAGTGGTTCATCTAAAGGAAATTGTACAGATCCTTTTCCTTGTTTGTATTTGGACAACTCTTTTTCGAATGCTTTGTGTCCTGTTGGAGTAGCATAGAACCCGATATGAGATTTGTATCCACCGAAATAAACCAATGGTTTTCCATTTACTTTGTAAGCAGGCATTCCGTAAGAAATAGATTCTACAGCCTCAGGAGCGGTTTCCTGGACCAATTTTCTCACAGCAATTAAGCGCTCTTGAACTTCGTTTTCAAACTCCTGAATGTATTCATCTACGTTGGCGAAAGTTTTCATTTTTTCAGATATGAGACGTTAGACATAAGACTATAGGCAGATCAAGTCTTATGTCTATTAGTCTTTTTCAAGATAAATATAACGCAAATTATTCCTTGAAAGAAAGTCCTTTGTCAATCAGAAGTTTTTTTAATGTGGGGATTGAGGTTTTACCAATTCCATGAAATTGCAGGATTTCCTTTTCAGTGTATCCTGATAATTCTTCCAATGAAGTGATCCGATTGGCTTCCATTGCTCTTCGTGCCGGAGCCGAAAGAATAGAAAAAACACCTGCTTGCGCTTTGCGCTCTTCTTCACAAATCGGGCAGGTTGGGCAATCCGTACTTTTGAAGTAATGATGTCCTTGTTTACAAGTTTGTTCTGTTTTTTGTGACATCCCGCAATCGGATTTTTTTGGGTTTGATGTACTTTGTCCATCTGCTGTTGGTTGGATATGTTCTGTTCTTTGTAAGGTTGTTTGCGATAATGGCAACCAGAAGAAGGATCAGTACTCCGGTCAAAACGGGCGATAGGACATACATGAATCCAAGAGCTTTGATTTTGGGAGTTCCAATAACTGCAATCAATGCAGTTGCTCCACCGGGTGGATGCAATGTTTTTGTCATTTGCATAGCAACGATCGAAAGACTCACTGCAAGTGGTGCAGAAATCCAAATTGGATCGGGAATCAATTTATAAACACAGACACCTATAAACGCTGAAATGAGATGACCTCCGACTAAATTCCGGGGTTGTGCCAATGGACTTTGAATTGCTCCGTAGATCAATACACTACTGGCTCCAAATGATCCGATCAGGAAGATATTTGACATTTTATCCAATGAAAGTGATTGCGTAAATGCAATTAATCCGATTCCGAAAAAGGAACCGATAAATGTCCAAAGGTGTTCTTTCGAATCAACTAATGTTTCTTTGTAGAGAATGTATCTTGCTTTGCGCAGGGATTTATTCTTTTTCATTTAATTACTGGTTTGAATATAGCGGTTTCTGAAGCCGGATATTTTTCCAGTAAATGTGCTGGCCTAACAGGTCTTTTCTGAAATTCTCCGCCACAATTCGGACAGTTTTTTCCGGTGAATTTTTCAACGCAGTCTGAACAAAATGTGCATTCGAAACTGCAAATGAGTGCTTCGGTACTTTCAGGGGGTAACTTCCTGGAGCAATTTTCACAAGTTGGTCTTAACTCAAGCATCTTTTGCAGAACATGTTGGTTGGTGGGTTACCGGAAAATTACAGGAATTGGCTATGAAACATTGTTTGTTGGCTTCATGATGCAGCTTGTTTGCCAATTCAATTTTACTAGCATCCGAGATCACTACTTTTGGATGAAGAACTACGGAAATAAAACGTCCTCCATTCGGGTCCTGAATCATTTTCCCTATTGGTTCATCCTGATATTCCATCACCTGGATTCCCGCATCTGCACATAAATGGAAATACCATAGCATGTGGCAACTTGAAAGCGATGCTAAAAAGAAGTCTTCCGGATTGTGTTTTGTTTTGTCACCTCGAAAAGGCACATCTGCCGAGCAGAGCAAATCGGGTTTGTTTGGAATCTGAAGTGTGAATTCTCTTCCATAAGCTGCGTAATCAGAAGTTCCGGTTCCTTTGTTTCCTGTCCAGAAAATGGTGGCTTCGTATGTATGTTCTTTCATAATTGAGAATTGAAAATGGATAATTGAAAAGTTATCGAACCAAGTTATCTAATGTTCTCGAGTACGAAGGTGGAAAATTGCCGTTCTACAGGTTGTCCGTCTTTCGTCATTACTGTTTCAATTTGTAAATCTTCGTGGTTCAGCTTGAAATGACTTTGTTCCACTAGTTTCATAACATCATTCGGGTTGTATAGGGTGAAGCCAAAAGGTGTAAAAGGCAGTGTTTCCATAAAGCTTTTGTGAGCAAAGGTAAGCGAGAAAATTGCTTTTGGCTTTAATATACGCGACAGTTCAGAAAACATGGTAGCCGGATCTTTCCAAAAGTACAAGGTGTTTACAGTGAATAATTTGTCGAATTGATCAGCTGAAAAGGGAAGCTTTTTTCCATCATATAAAACGAACGTAGCTTTTTGAAATTCTACTAGCGATTGATTGTGCTTTTGAGCTTCTTGATTCATCAATGTTGAAATCTCTAAGCCGGTATAATGGATTTCTTTAAATTGAGAAAAGAGAAATTCCAAGTGTCCGGCATTTCCATGCCCTAACTCCAAAACAGAATCACCAACGGTCAGATTCAAATTCGAAATGGCATTTTTGGTCATCCCAATATTTGTTTCATTCATCATTTGTGCAATTTCATTGCCTTTTTCTCCCGATGGATGACCTAATTGGGAAGCAAGTTCCGCTAATTGTTCTTTCTCCATTTGCTTTTTTTCAAAATTACGAATTAATTAGTCTCAACGAGATATGTATTTATGTTCCTGATAATCAATTATTTGACGCCTTTGTTTCGATTTTAAACTTGAAGTTGGTTCGCCATTTGGCGAATTAGCGAATTGGTAAATTAGCAAATTGGTGTTCTGAATCGTTAGGACGCTCCAATTCGTTTTTCTATTCGTAATCAAGAATTAATCTACACCTAACATCAAAACTCCTAAATATGGGGAATTTTGCAGCAAAAAATGGAATTATTTATCAGTGTTTTTGCAGCTTTATTCTCAGTTTTAAACCCTTTGGGAACCGTTCCCGTTTTTGTTGGGTTAACGAAAGACGATACCAAACACAATCGAGACAAAACCTCTTTTTGGACTTCAATCAATGTGTGTATCATTCTTCTAATCTCCTTTTTTGCTGGGAAATATGTGCTGAACTTCTTTGGGATTAGTATTAATTCATTGAGAGTAGCGGGTGGATTGATTATTGCTACCTCCGGATTTGCTTTGCTGACGGGGTCTTTCACGAAACATAAAGGAATGAAAAAAGCAAGCGTTCAGGCCGACCTTGAAACAAGATCAGAGGTTTCTCTAACACCTTTGGCAATTCCTATGTTGGCAGGGCCGGGATCAATTTCCTTGTTGATTACCTATAATCAAACGTTTAATAATCAAGAGCAGCATTTGTTGTCAGTTTGTGCCATTATCGCCGTCTGTTTGGTGATCTATCTGATCTTGAGAACCTCTCATTTCATTGTGAAAGCACTAGGGGCTTCTGGAATTAATGCAATATCCAGAATAATTGGATTTATAGTGATTGCGATAGGAGTAGAGTATGTGTCGTCAGCGGTACAAGAGATCTTGAAAATTAAAAATTAAAAATGCAAAATTCAAAAGTAAACTGAGTAAGTAAGCAAAATACCTTTTGCATTCTCAGTTTTGCATTTTGAATTTGTTTAATGGTCTTCCTGCGGACTAAATGTAATATCAAAGATGGTTTCAGGATAAGTTTTTAATTCCATGGTGCCTTCTAACTGATCAGTTAAAGATTCGATGAGGTCTAATCCAAAGGAACCTTGTCTCGACGGAGCTTTCCAGGTTCCGCTGTCTTTGTAGATCAGTTTACATTTTTTGCCTTGGTGATGCATGAAAGAAATAGAGATCAGGCAATTCTCATATTCATCAAAAGCGTATTTTAATGAATTGGAAATCAGTTCGTTTAGTATTAAAGCGATTGGTACAATAGACCTTAAACCAATGGAATCAATCTCACATTCTATTTTAAGGTTTACCGGGTAACCGGATTGATAGGACGAAACCAGATCGGAAGATAAATCATGTAAATACTCCCGTAAGTGCAAGGTTGAAAGGTGGTCACTTTGGTACATTTTTTCATGGATCATGGACATAGCAATGACACGATGTGTGGCATCCTTGAATTTGGCTATGGCTTCCGGGTTCTCGAGTTCCCGTGATTGTAAGCGCAATAAACTGGTAATGATCTGAAGATTATTTTTCACCCGGTGATGAATCTCCTTCAACATAACAGTTTTCTCCTCATTTTGTTTTGAAATGATGTTGTATTGTACTTGCAATACATCCTGCGCCTCGTTTAATTTTTTTCTTCCAAGCTCATTGGTACGGATATTTTCCCATCCAAGGTAGCCGATTATTAGAAAGCAAATAGCACCGTTTACTATTGTTGCTATGAGTTGTTCATGCGTCAGGTTTCGCATGATTTCCATTTGATCATCTAGGAAATAGTAATAGTAGATGGATTGGCAGATTGCGTGAAAAATAGTGAATCCGATTCCCCATTTGGCACCAATCACAATAAAGGCAAAAAGGATATTGATCGTCATCCAGAAGCCATTTAAAAAATGGGGTTGATTATCAATTAAAAAAAGTGGAATTGCACATGATATGGCACCAATCAGGTTGAAAATTATTGTAGGGGTACGGAATTTTCCTGTTCGATAAATATAAATCGTTGCAACCAGTATGGAGAAAAAAGCAATAAGTGTAATGAATGCAACTGAAATGTGAAAATAAATAAAAAGTACAATACTGAGAATTCCTATTGCTATTGCCAAAAATAAAGACATGCGGTAGGCCAGCGTTAGTCTGGTTTCATCTTCGAAATTAGTTTCATTGGTGAACTTCGGAAAGAACACACTTTGAAGTAGCTTAAGCATAGTTTAGTTTTGGTAAAGTGAAGATACTGATTCTTTGAATCACTGATTCGATTATCGGCTAAATTTTTAGTGATTCACTTGAAATGTTAGTTGAAATGTAAAAATATCCCGATCCACCGCCGCGGACGGGACAAGTTGCAAAATATTTCCCATTGAAGTTCACGGAAGAGCACAGAGTATTCATTAATATAGAATGTGTCACATCCTATGAATGAGATTGTCTTAAGATTTTTGATAAGTGACAAATCCAACTTCTGTGACCTGCTGTTTACGTCTGTGAGAAACATAAAAAAAACCTGATCAACTGACCAGGTTTCCATATTATTAAGAATAAATCCTATTTCTTTCTGTCGACTTCAACAGCTGCTAATTCGTCAGCTTTGTAAGCACCAGCGTCTAATTTGTCTTTTAACTTCTTGAACGTTTCGATTGTATAAGATACATCTTCCAAAGTATGTGCTGCAGTTGGGATAATACGCAACATGATCACATCTTTAGGGACTACCGGGTAAATTACAATTGAACAGAAGATGTTGTAGTTCTCACGTAAATCGAATGTTAAATTCGTTGCTTCTGCCAAGTTTCCTTTCATGAAAACCGGAGTTACAGGAGAATTTGAATCTCCGATATCAAATCCGGCATTTTTAAACCCGGATTGAAGTGCATTTGCAATTTCCCACAATTTATCTTTCAATTCAGGGCGTGTACGCAATAACTCCAAACGTTTGCGGGCACCAATCGTGATTGTGATAGGCAATGCTTTTGCAAACATCTGAGAACGCATGTTGTAACGGAAGAATTCAACGATTGATTCTTTCGCGCAAATAAATCCACCAATTGATGACATGGATTTTGCAAACGTTCCGAATAATACATCGATTTCACTTTGAACTCCTTGAGCTTCACCAGCACCTTGACCAGTTTCTCCCAATGTTCCGAATCCGTGAGCATCATCGACGAACAAACGGAAGTCATATTTTCCTGATTTACGGAATTCAATAATGTCTTTCAATCTTCCTTGGTCACCAGCCATTCCGAAAACTCCTTCAGTGATAACTAAAATACCACCTCCGGTTGTTTCAGCCAAACGAGTTGCATTTCTCATTTGCTTGTCAAAGCTTTCCATGTCATTGTGTTGGAATACAAAACGCTTACCTGTGTGTAAACGCATACCATCCAAGATACAAGCATGTGCTTCAGAGTCATAAACAATGATATCACTGCGGTCAACCAAACAGTCGATTGCAGAAACCATTCCTTGATATCCAAAGTTCAAAAGGATACAATCTTCCATCCCCATGAATTCAGCTAACTCATTTTCCAATTTTTCGTGCTCACTTGTTTGACCGGTCATCATACGAGCTCCCATTGGATAAGCCAAACCGTATTGTGCTGCTGCATCTGCGTCAGCTTTACGAACTTCCGGATGATTTGCCAATCCTAGGTAATTGTTCAAAGACCAAACCAAACACTCTTTTCCGCGGAAAATCATTTTGTTGCCTAATTCACCTTCTAACTTTGGAAAGGTGAAATAACCATGAACTCCTTTAGAATACTGTCCAATAGGTCCACGATTACGTTCAATTTTATCAAAAATATCTGCCATACTTGTTCATTTTCCATTAATCAATTTATTCGCTGATTAACAGTTAAGACTGCAAATTTAGCAGTATTCTAGCTCATATTACCAATTTGTAATGAAATTAATTAACCAAGAAATGAACAGGAAGGGTTTGTTGACAGAATCAAGGCGTTTTGAAGACAAGAGCCAAGAGAAATTATCAATTATTAATTATCAAAAGGAATACTGTTCTTGATAATTAAATCATTCAGAATTGATCATTTCAAAAAGCTTCGTCCGTATCAACCAGATAGCGTTCTTTAATAATATTGCAGTGATGAATAACATGCCCAACCATAATCCACCCAAGGTTGCGCGGAGTATTCGGTGTGTTATTTGCGGTCCCGACCCAATCAAGCATCGAACTTGACATTCCTTTGAATAGTGAAATACTTGCTTTGCGCACATCGATGAATTCCAACCTGAGATCTTCGAATGAACGCTGATCGGTATTGTTGTGCTGAGCATACCAGCTTTCTTCAAATCCATCCAAAGGAGTTTTATCCTTGCGGGAAAAGCGAAGTGCTCGGTATTGAAAAATACGTTCTGTTTCTATGAAATGAAGAATTACACCTTTCAGTGTCCATTTTTCATCTGCGTATTGAAAATCTGCTTTCGATTCCGGAAGACTTGCAATGAAATTTGCCGTGTCATTCAGATCTTTTTCCAAGGCGAGCAGTAGATCATCCTGTCCGATTGTGCGGTCAAAATAGTACTTTGCATAGGCCGGAGCGAATTCAATATTTGGTCTTCCAACGAATAGATTCTTTTCATCCATGATTATTACAGCGATTTATCTAATAAATATACGAAAGCGGCCATACTTGCGCATCCCAATTCCAATTCACGCTTGTTTACACTTTCAAACACATCGCTTGCGGCATGATGAAAATCGAAATAACGTTGTGAATCCGGGACGAAACCAAATAGGGGGATTCCATCATAATGCAATTTCAGCGGACTGATGTCAACACCACCATAACCTGCTTCAAAATGATGTAAATCATAAGGAGCAAGCATGCCGGCAAACCCTTTGATTAATTGAATGTAGGATTCTTTTCCATCACATTCAAAACCATCCGGACTAAATCCACCACGATCACTTTCAACGGCTGCAATTTGTTTTTGGTTTTCTTTCTTGGCCCATGTTGCATAAGCATGTCCACCCTTATTTCCATTTTCTTCGTTCATAAAGAAAACCACACGAATGGTATGCTTTGGTTTAACACCGGTTGTCTTCAAAATACGCAATGCTTCTAAACAGTGAATGATTCCAGCTCCGTCATCATGCGCTCCTTCACCTGCATCCCAGGAATCCAAATGTCCACCGATCGTAATGATCTCGTTGGGTTTTTCACTGCCTGTTAATTCTCCCATGACATTAAAAGAAGGTTCGTCCGGGAAATCGCGGCAATCCATTTCCAGGATTAAAGTCACTTTTCCTTTTTCGAGTGCTTTTGACAATTCATTGGAGGAAATAGTGGAAAGTGCTCCGGCAGGAATTTTTGAAACTCCGTCTTCATAATACATCGAACCGGTATGTGGAAAATGATCTTCCGGTAAAGCCAGTGAGCGAATCACCACACCAACAGCTCCCAGTTTTGCACCTTCAACGGCTCCATGTCCGCGAATACTGTAACAGCCACCATAGGCCTTGAATGTTTCAATGTCGGCTGGATTCATAGCCTGATTCAGAAACACAATTTTTCCCTGAACGCTTGCTTTCGGAGCTTTCTTTAAATCTTCCAGTGATTTGAATTCGATCACTTCTGCTTTCAATAAACCGTTTGTACCGATCGAGCCTCCTAGTGCAAGTATGTCCACAGGAACAACATCTCCGGAACCACTTTGAATCCAGGCTACTTCTTTGTTTCCTCTTTCCCAATGGGGAACCATGACGGGTTGCAGGTAGATTTTATCAAAACCGTAAGATTCCATTTTTCGTTTTCCCCATTCAACGGCCATTTGAGCCTGTGCAGAACCCGAAAGTCGTGCTCCGATTCCTTTACACAATGAGCGCAGGTCTTCATACGATTTCCCTCTAACCAAAGCTTCGTCGAAGAACTGTCTGATGATGGTAGAATCCGGCCCGGAACTTTTTTGAGAAAAGGAAAAGCCCGATAGCAGGAAAAGGAGCAAAAAAGAAGCATATTTCATACTTGCGAATAATCTGAGTTATTGTAATGCTGCGAAAATAAGAAATGAAATGGCAAAGTCTTTAAAAGGTCGCATCCTTTTGTTTGAAATGTCTGTTTATGAAAACATTTTAATAGGGTAGGCTGGTCATTCAGAAGATCAGAAGTCCATTTGACGACTTGTAGCGAAATTGAATATATTTGATTGAAAAATAAACCGAACCAAAATGCTACTAAAAGACATTTTTAAAGATAAACATACCAAGATTTTCAAAGTTGTTAATGATGATGTTGACAATGAAACTGACATGGAAATCGAGCCTACGGATTTAGAGGTTATACCGGATGATGATAATGGATATTACATTGTTCGAGCAATTGAGATAGCGGATAAAAAAACTACGGATTGTTTTATTGATATGAGCACTCCTGAACGAGTAACAGATATTGCAATAAAAAAAGGATTCTTGGGTGGCGTAAAAATATCTTACACATACGAGTCTGAGATCATTCCATCAGTTGCATCTGATTGTTTTGGATTGTATGAGTTGTATCACTCAAAAAGCAATCCAGAGATAGGTATACAAATACTAAGAAATGGACTTTCAAAAGCAACCAACAAAAACATAGTTGCTGAAGATTTAGGATATATTTTGAGAGATGAGGGGCGTATTCAAGAAGCAATAGAGGCT
Organism: Flavobacteriales bacterium UBA7666; assembly: GCA_002483265.1. Taxonomy (GTDB): domain Bacteria; phylum Bacteroidota; class Bacteroidia; order Flavobacteriales_D; family Crocinitomicaceae; genus Fluviicola. The sequence continues at coordinate 86,889 of DLHO01000008.1, forward strand.
TTTAAGATAAGTGAAGATTTCGGACCTTCAACTGAATATACTTTCTTAGAATTATCACATTTGTATGAAAAACTTGGTGACTTAGAGAAGAAGGAATTATATTTTAAAACATTTACTGACAAGGGAGGTAAAATAATAAACATCTCATAACAGCAAATAAACAAAAGCGCCAAATTGACTATATTCGAGAAGGCGCCTTTACCTATTTGCAAATCGTTATGCATAATGATGCTATATACTTTTCAACGGTTCACAACATGTGCGCAAATATAAAATCAAACAATACAGCGAATGTTTAATGAGATAGCTATAAAAATGGACCATGATAGGTTTTTTGATCTTGGCAAATTCGCCGAATCACTTCTCTTTTATCGCCACATTAATGTAGTTTGTAGGCCACCTCTTTTTAAATTGTTGTTTGAGAACGGGCAGCTAAATGCATTTATGGAATTAATAGATACTGAACGTATAACTCTTCATTTACATGACAAATATTTCGGTATAAGTAATTTTCAAGATTCTCCAGACTGGAAATCCTTCGGTGTAATTGGTCCGACAGTTAATGACAACGCTCTTTCCAGGATAGAATACATACTCGGGGAAACGACTCAAAAAAAAAACGATACTCAGAGAGTTTTGAAGGTGCTTGAACGACATTCGAAGGAAATAAATATTGAGAACTCCATCACTGATGATATTCTTTTGGACATTAAAAATGTAGATTATTTAAAAGAAGCAATATCAACAACGGTTAAATGTCTCCATCCGAACAATCAAACGAGTCCTTTGAATTTTGAATTAAACATTGAAAGTAGAGACAATCAATTTAAGATAAATACAGGTCTCAACTTAGTCGATTCATCAGGTAAAAAACTAAATTTTGAGATGAATGACGCCTTATTTAGTGTCGTTAACACGAGGTACAATATAAATGTTGCTAGTCAGTTAAATTGTGACATGGCCTTGGATGAAGTATGCTCGTCATTAATAATTCATAGTTTTAACGATCTAAGCTCACATTCGAATGACAGTCACAAACAAATATCCAACTTCAATGAACATATCCTAAACGGGCGGAATATCAGATCTTCAATTAATAATGGACACAAAACCTTAACTGATTTCTTACTTGTTCTTGACAAAAGTGACATGTTTAGAGAATGGACTCTTGGTCAAAATAAAGATGCCAATTTGATATCGGAATATATTAATGCAATATCTAAAGAGTCTTGGTTTGAAGGGGTGCCAGTCAAAAGTTTTAAGTGGTTGTTTTTTCAAGGGCTGGGAACCGTTATAGACATGAATGGTGGAAATGGAGTTGGATCAGCCTTGAGCAATATGACATTAAGTGCAATGGACACTTTTTTACTAGATAATTTATCCAAAGGTTGGAAACCAAATTCTTTTGTTAATCTTGAACTGAAACCGTTTGTTCAATAATCAACAGGATATGCATAACAACACCTACACCCCATGCGGGCAAATACTCGAGAGATCACTTATGTGTTAAAGTTACTATTTCTATCTTCAAGAAAACAACCTTGGTAGTAATCCGCACGGTTCGTAGCTGCAAAACGTTAGGTGCAAGTTTGACAACCATTCCAAGAAAAAAACTACTGAATTTAACCTCCTGTTTTCCTTAAACCGTCCGTCTGTGAGCGGGCCGTTATAATCCATTTTAAAAGACGATCATCAGATAAAAGAAAATTCGTGGACATAACAGACGACATAAGCGAATCGATGGCTTTGGCAACTTGAGCTTCCCCTGCTTTAAGACCGGCAATAGTATATATTGCTAGAATTTATGAAACTTACCAACTAGTTAACGACACACTTTATATAAGTGATGAAGCATATATGATGGCTGTACCTAAAATATATAAGAAAATAAATTGGCTGTAACTTACACACTTCTCAATTCGTAATTATAAAGTATCTTTGCAAAAATTTTCTTTATGGCATTGAAATGCGGAATTGTTGGTTTACCGAATGTGGGGAAGTCAACTTTGTTTAATTGTTTATCTAACGCTAAAGCGCAATCTGCGAATTTTCCTTTCTGTACAATTGAACCGAATGTGGGAACTATTTCAGTTCCGGATCCACGTTTAGAGAAATTGGAATCGATGGTAAATCCTGAGAGAGTGGTTCCAACAACAATGGAAATTGTAGATATCGCCGGTTTGGTGAAAGGAGCATCGAAAGGTGAAGGTTTGGGTAATCAATTCTTAGCAAACATCCGTGAAACTGATGCTATTTTGCATGTGTTGCGCTGCTTTGAAGATGGAAATATCATCCATGTTGATGGTCGTGTAGATCCGGTAAGTGATAAAGAAATTATCGATATCGAATTGCAGTTGAAGGATTTGGAATCGATCGAAAAACGCATTCAGTCTTTGGCTCGCACTTTGAAATCGGGTGACAAGGAAATCATCAAAGAAAATGAGTTGGCATTAGCGATCAAGACTGTTTTGGAACAAGGAAAATCGGTTCGTTCTATGAGCTTTGATGAAAAAGAAGCAGAAATCGTTCAGAAATTCCAGTTGATCACATCCAAGCCTGTTATGTACGTATGTAATGTGGAAGAATCTGCTGTAAAAACCGGAAATGCACATGTGGATGCGGTTCGTGAAGCGGTAAAAGATGAGGGGGCTCAAATCCTGATTGTAGGGGCTAAAATTGAAGCAGATATTACTGAATTGGAAACATACGAAGAGCGCCAAATGTTCCTGGAAGAACTTGGTTTAGAAGAACCGGGTGTGAATCGTTTGATCCGTTCTGCTTATTCCTTATTGAATCTTCAAACCTATTTTACTGCAGGTGTGAAAGAGGTGAGAGCCTGGACTGTTCATGTGGGTGCTACTGCTCCGCAAGCTGCAGGAGTAATTCATACTGATTTTGAAAAAGGATTTATTCGTGCGGAAGTAATGAAATATGCCGATTACACGACTTTAGGTTCCGAAGCAGCAGTAAAAGAAGCCGGGAAATTTAAAGTAGAAGGAAAAGAATATATTGTGCAAGATGGAGACATCATGCATTTTAGATTTAACGTGTAATTACTGAAATAAAGATTTATCTAAAGACTCATCTGCAATTACAGATGGGTCTTTTTTGTTTTATAGCAGATCACTTTGTAAAAACACTTATCAATTGCGGAAAAGATAAAATGCTCTTTGTCCATGCTCTTCGTGCTCGAAAAAAATGAAAGTTAGTATCTGATTTTTATACCAAACAAAAAGCATCAATCAATAGACTGATGCTTTTTCGTGTTAATTTACTCTTCAACCTTAATTATCGGATTATCTCCATCCGCCTCCCAAAGCCTGATAAACACTTACCCAGTTTGAAAGTTGTTCCTGTTTAATTTCTACCAAATCAAATTTCGCCTCAATTGCATCGCGTTGTGTTAGCAATACTTCCATGTAGTCTGCTTTTGCAGATTTAAACAGGTTGGTCGAAATAGTAATCGATTGCGTCAACGCATCTACTTGCTTTTGCTTTAAATCGTAACTGCTTTTCAGATTTTGAACTTTAGAGACGCGATTTTGAACTTCGATGTATGCATTCAAAATGGTTTGCTCATAGCTGTAAACCGCCTGAATCTGTTTCGCATTTGCAGAAGCGTACTTTGCTTTCAGTGCATTTCTATTGATCAAGGGTGCCACCAAATCACCTGCGATATTGTAAAGCAAGGATTGTGGTGAGGTGATCAAATACTTCACATTGAAGGCTTGATAACCAACTCCGGCAGTAATACGCAGAGAAGGGTAGAAATTTGCTCTGGCAACTTTCACATCCAGTTTCGATGCGGAAAGATTCAATTCTGCCTGACGAATATCCGGACGGTTCTGCAACAATTGTGAAGGAATCCCCGTTAAAATTGTGTCCGGAACCATTTGTTGAAATGCTGCCGAGTTGCGTAATACTGGTTGAGGAAAACGTCCGACTAAAAAGTTGATTCTGTTTTCAGCTTCGATAATTTGCTGCTGCAAATAGAACAAGTGACTTTGATTTTTGTACACTTCCGCTTCAAACTTTTTCACCGCTAATTCGGTGACTTCTCCGGCTGTCTTTTGAAGTTTCACGATTTCCAAAGCGTTCTTCTGAATCTCTAAGTTTTGTTTCAGGATCTCCAATTTGTTATCGTAAGCCATCAACTCATAGTAAGATTCAGAGATCTCAGCTACCAGATTCGTTACCATGAAGTTTTTTCCTTCAACAGATCCAAGGTATCTGGAAGCAGCAGCATCTCTGCCGTTTCGCAATTTGCGCCAGATATCAATTTCCCAGGATGCATTTACTCCCACCACAAAGTTTCCAAGTGGATCAGGAAATGCTTTTCCATCTCTGATTGGCAGGTTTTTTTCAACCGCTCCGTCTCGGGTATATTCTCCCACTTTATCCAATCCTGCTCCGGCGCTAAGCCCTGCAGAAGGTAAGATTTCCCCTTTTTTGGTTCTTACTTCCGCTTTTGCAACATTGATTTCCTGTATCGTAATATTCAATTCCTGATTGTTTTTCAGAGCTGTATCGATCAATGCTGCTAAGTATTGGTCTTTGAAAAAGTCCTTCCACTTAATGTCCGCAGTGTTTGTTGTGTCCTTTGAATTTTGATAAGCTTCAGGAGTGTATTTATTTTCCGTCTTTAAAGCTATTTTCAGGTCTTTACAAGCTGTAACGGTAAGAATTACCGCAACAATGATTACCAAGCTTCCTATTTTATTTTTAGTGCGCATTGTCTTCAGTTTCATCTGTTGTTGGAAAATTGTCTATTGCATGAACGAAGTCTTCGGTTAAAGAACTGTCATCTTCGTTTTTGATCAGTTTTCGACCTGCTGCAAGTGAACCGAATATGTAGTACAATCCCGGAATAATGATTACTCCGAAAATGGTTCCGAAAAGCATTCCTCCTAATGCACAGGCTCCGATAGTTCGGTTTCCGATAGCTCCTGGCCCAGTCGCAATAACCAATGGAATCAATCCTGCAATGAAGGCGAAAGAGGTCATTAAGATAGGACGGAAACGTACTTTTGCTCCTTCAATTGCGGCTTCTAGAACAGTTGCACCTTCATGATGTTTCTGCATGGCGAATTCCACGATCAGAACGGCGTTCTTTCCTAAGAGTCCGACGAGCATTACTAATCCTACCTGAGCATAAATATTGTTTTCCAGTCCCATCACCTGAAGCAGGAAGAAGGATCCGAAAATTCCCGCAGGAAGTGAGAAAATAACGGCTAATGGAATGATAAAGCTTTCGTACTGAGCCGCTAATACAAAGTATACGAAGATCAACACGACGATGAAAATATAGAGCGCTTCATTTCCACGCATTACTTCATCTTTGGAAAGTCCTCCCCAGTCGATGTCATAACCTCTTGGCAAGTTTTTTTTCGCAACTTCCTGAGCTGCTTTAATTGCTTCACCACTACTGTACCCTTTTGCGGCAGAACCACGAATAGAGGCTGTTGTGTACATGTTGTATCGGTTGATCTCATTCGCTCCCTGAGATTTGACAATTTTCATGAAAGCTGAGAATGGCACCATTTCACCACGATCATTTTTCACATACAGTTTCATGATGTCTTCCGGTAATCTTCTGTATTCCGGCGATGCCTGAACGAATACTTTAAAGAAACGCTGATACTTGATGAAACCCAATTCGTAGGTACTACCAATCAAAATTGAGAGCGTATTCATGGCATTTCCGATCGAAACCCCTTTTTGCATGGCCAAATCATTGTTGATCTGAAGTTCGTATTGCGGATAGTTCGCACTGTAGAATGTAAACAAACCGGTGATCTCTTTTCGTTTACGCAGCTCGTTCATGAATGAAGTATTTACTCGTTCCAGTTCCAGGTAATCGCCCGTATTGGTTTTATCCAATAATTGAAGCGAGAAACCTCCTGCAGCACCATATCCCGGAACTGCCGGTGGGTCAAAGAATTCGATCGTTGCTCCGGGAATGACTTTCGCTTTTTCTTCCAGTTCGTAAATAATTTCCTGCACATTGTGCTTTCTTTCCGACCACGGATCCAAGTTGATCAAACAGGTTCCTGCATTGGATCCACGTCCTTCCGTCAATACTTCGTAACCTGCCAAAGCAGAAACGGATTTAATTCCATCTACTTTTTCTGCAATTCCCTGCAGTTTTCGGGCAATGTCATTGGTTCTTTCAAGAGTTGATCCCGGAGGCGTCTGAATAATCGCGTAAATCATTCCCTGATCTTCACTTGGAATGAAACCGGAAGGTAATTTTTCACTCAATCCGAAAATTCCAATACCAAATGCAAGTAAGATGATAAATGTGACCAATTTTCTATTTACAATTTTATTTAATAGACCTACATATCTTCCTGTCAATTTTTCGAATCCTCTGTTAAACCAATCTAAGAAACGGTTAATAGGTGTTCTCTTTCTTGGTTTACCATGATTGTTTTTCAATAGCATGGCACAAAGAACCGGGGTTAGGGTTAATGCCACCAATCCGGATAATACAATGGAAGTTGCCATTGTTATGGCAAATTGTCGGTAGAAAATCCCTACGGGACCAGTCATAAATGCTACAGGTACGAATACCGCCGTCATCAATAAGGTAATTGCAATTACGGCTCCACTGATCTCTTTCAATACTTTTTTGACCGCATGATAAGGCGAAAGATGTTCTTCTTCCATCTTGGCATGAACGGCCTCGACGACGACTATGGCGTCATCGACCACAATACCGATTGCTAATACCAATGCGAACAAAGTGATCAGGTTGATTGTTAAACCAAATAACTGCATGAACATGAAGGCTCCGATCAAGGAAACCGGAACGGCAATCGTTGGAATAAGGGTAGAGCGGAAGTCGCCAAGGAATAAGAATACCACCAAGGCTACCAGAATAAATGCTTCTCCCAGTGTGTGAATTACTTTTTCAATGGATGCATCCAGGAAGTTCGAAACGTCATAGCTGATTTCATATTCCATTCCCGGAGGAAAAGAAGTTTCTTTCAATTCTTCCAGTTTCTCTTTTACTCTTTCAATTACTTCTGTTGCATTACTTCCGTAAGTTTGCTTCAATACGATTGCTGCGGAAGGGTATTCATCTTTGTTCGAGTAAATATCGTAATACTCACTTCCAAGTTCTACGTTTGCAACGTCTTTTAGCCGAAGAATCTCTCCATCCGGATTTGAACGGATAATGACATTCTTGTATTCGTCTGCTTCATTGAAACGGCCTTTGTAGGTCAATACGTATTCCAATGCTTCTGCACGTTTACCGTCGCTTCGACCAATACGACCAGGGGAACCGATGACACTTTGCGTGTTTAGAGCTTCCATGATTTCATCAGTAGAAATATTGTACGCCCGCATACGATCTGGTTTCAACCAAATACGCATAGCGTACTGGCGACTTCCCAAGATACTTGCCTGACCAATTCCATTGATACGCTGTAATTCGGGAATCATATTTACTCCGGCAACGTTGAAAATGAATTTCATATCAGCTTTCGGATCTTTACTGTATAGGTTGACATACATCAACATACTTGGCATGATCCGGTTTACGATAACTCCTTCACGTTGAACGAGTACGGGTAAACGGTTTAAGACTTGTGCGATCCGTGTATTTACCTGCACCAAAGCCTGATCGGGATCGGTTCCAAGGTTGAATACGATTTGAATATTTGCTTCCCCGGCACTCGTGGCATCGGAAGTCATGTATTTCATTCCGGGAACACCATTTACGGCTTGTTCCAGCGGAATCAGAACGGATTCGGTCAATACTTTCGCACTTGCTCCCGGATAGGAAGCTCTTACGATAACGGTTGGTGGTGCAATTTCGGGGAATTGTGATGTAGACAAACCGCTAATCGCAAGTACTCCCATGAATATGATGACCAATGATAGCACAATCGCTAAAACAGGTCTATGTATGAATTTATTAAACATAATCTGATCGGATTAAAATGAGAGTTACTCTGTGTAAACTTTCAGGTTGGAAATCACTGAATTCGGTTCTTGATATTTGTAAGTGATTTTGTCTCCATCTCTTACTTTACGAATTCCTTCCAGAAGAATGTGCTCATCCGTTTTTAATCCACTTTTCAATACATACAAGTCAGGCATTTCTGAGCGAATAACGATTTCTCTGGAGTGCACCACATTGTCTTTATCGACAACAAATACATATTTCTTTTCCAGAATTTCGAAAGTTGCTTTCTGAGGTATGATCAGTGCATGTTTCAAAGGAACAATCATTTGGATACTTCCTGTTTCTCCGTGTCTCAAAAGTGCTTTTGGATTTGGGAATGTAGCACGGAAAGCAATGTTTCCTGTTTCATTATTGAAATCTGCTTCGATGGTTTCTACAACACCCGGATATTCATAAATTTCGTTGTTGGCCATTAATAAGCGTACATTCTTCATGTTGTCGCTTTGATCAACCGTTTTGAAATTGAGGTATTGAGCTTCGGGAACATTGAAGTAAACCCATAATTTACTGTTGTCAGAAAGGGTTGTTAACAAATCTCCTTCATTTACCAAACTTCCCAATCGAACCTGAAAACGATCCATTATACCGTCAAACGGAGCTTTGATTTCTGTGAAACCTAAGTGAACGCGTGATAAGGATAATTCCGCTTTTGCTTTATCGTATTTTGCTCGTACAAGAGCCAACTGGTTTTTGGAGATGACATTACTGTCGGCCAAGAGTTTCGCATTTAGGTATTCCGTTTTCGCGAAGTCTGCTTCAGCCTGTGCCTTTTGCATTTCTGCTTCGTAAATCATAGGCATAATCTGGAACATCAATTGGCCTTTTTTGACCAATTGACCTTCGTCTACGTAGATTTTTTGCAAATAACCTTTTTCAAGGGCTCTGATTTCAATATGTTGGATGGCATGTATTTGGCATACATACTCTTGGGTAATTGTTGTGTCTTTCATTAAAGGACTTGTAACCAATAATTTGCTGGCAACTTCCTTTTCTTCGGTTTTTGAACCACAGCTTGTACTGCAGATTGAAACAACCAAGCTCATGAGAATGAGAACTCTCTTCATAATAATCGTGTTTTTAAAACGAACTGTTTTTGTTGTGAAATTGTGTTTTGGATTTTTAGATCCAGCGATAGTTTTCCGAATACAAGACAGTTTGAATGAACTTCAAATCAATCAATAAGGAAAATGGATTGGTGAAGACAATGAGTGATTGTCTGCCGGATTCTATATTCTGAAAACCTGAAAAACGACGTGTCTTTTATTAGCGGTAATAAAAGACAATTGTTCACAGAACATGGAGCTGTTTTTTGAGTTTCCGTAGAGATAATCGAGCGATTGGTCTACAGGAACACCAGCAAAGTATAGATTATTATAAAGGTGTTTTCCAGAAGAAAAGTCTTCTGTTTCTTCTTCGATGTTTTCGAAAATAATTTCCGTGTCTTCAGAAGGAATAGAAGAGTTGGGATTAATCTCAGAACTTGATTTGTGGTGTTTAACTACAAACTGAGTATGTTCTGAATGATGATAATGAAGGTTGTAGGAGGAGCTTGCCTGATTTGATGGATGGGCATTCAGTTGGCTCGCACCAAAAATCTGGAGGAAGCACAAAACCTGAAAAAATCCAATAAGCAAACTTTTCATGATGTAAAACTACCTTAGAGTTGAAACATAGCCAAACTTTCCGGTGTTAAATATTGGTTAATTCATTTAAATAAAGGGAAACCAACCTTTTTTGACAGAATACCGGGTACAAAAAAGGTCCTCATTTCTGAGAACCTTTTTCGTTTTAGTTATGAATTAATATTCATCTTCATTAAATAAGAAGTCGTCTTTAGACGGATAATCTGGCCAAATTTCTTCAATGCTTTCATATACATCACCTTCATCTTCTAAATCTTGGAGATTTTCAACTACTTCTAGGGGCGCACCTGCTCTGATTGCATAGTCAATTAACTCGTCTTTTGTTGCGGGCCAAGGAGCGTCTTCTAAGTAGGATGCTAGTTCTAATGTCCAGTACATGTCTTAGTAATATTGTTGTTTATTTGCGCAAAAATAATCTTATTCTAAAAAAATCCAAGTGTTTTCTTTGTGATTAAAAAAAAACTTTTTTTTTACTTTTTAATAAGTTGGTAATCAAGTTGTTCTTGGTTTCCATGGAGTCTCCGTAGCTTTTAGTTCATGAGCCAGTTTTCTGGAGAGGACAAATAAGTAGTCACTAAGTCGATTCATATATGCACTGATCAATGGTTCCACTGGCTCTGATTCGCTTAAGTGAGAGACTAATCTTTCGGCTCTTCTGCAAATACAGCGTGCAATATGACATTGAGAAACAATGACATTTCCACCAGGTAGTACAAAAAACTTCATAGGAGGTAATTCATTGTCCATTTCATCTATTTGGTGTTCCAAATAAGTGACATCACTTTCAAATAATTCCGGTAAAGTCATTTTGGATTTAACCGGATCAGCCGCCAAATGAGAACCAATGGTGAATAAACGATCCTGAATTTCGATCAAAACGGCTGATTTGGATTCTTCATTGACCAAATCACGAAGTAAACCGATATAACTATTCAGTTCGTCAACCGTTCCATAACTTTCAATGCGGATATGATGTTTGGGAAGACGCGTCCCGCCAATTAAACCTGTTGTTCCGCTATCTCCTTTTTTGGTATAAACTTTCATGATTTAAAGTTAATTATTTTCTGAATACTGCTCTAATCTGTGACTTTTAACAGATGAAAGAATTTTCATTATATTTGGTTAAACGAAAACAAGAACTATGAAATTAATCGGAACATTTGCTGTGTTTCTAATGGTACAATTGGTGTCTTTAGCACAGTCCACCCAAAAGAACGATGTTGTTCTTAAAACATCTGGAGATGAATTGACAGGTAAAGTGCAGGAAATAGGAGACACGGATATTAAGTTTATTTACACAGGTGAAGCTTTGGTCTATACGATCAAGAAATCAGACATTGCCAAGATTACGTTTGCAAGCGGGCGCGTGGAAATGTATAACTCTCCTAAAAAAAGCAATTCAGCTCAAGCAGATTCAATTGCAAAATCAGGATTGGAATCTCATCACAATATTATTGCAATCCTGCCTTTCAGTTACTTGGTAAATAAACAAGATGCCGGTCAGGAAATGACTTATAAAGTACAGAATGAAGTGTTCAATATTATGAATTCTCATTCGGGTTATATGACTGTACAGCCAACGTCTACAACGAATGCGTTATTATTGAAAGCTGGAATTACCGGAGCAAATGTGCGCAGTTTTACGATGGGAGAAATCTGTAATTTATTAGGGGTAGAATATATTATTCAAGGAACAATTACTCAGGATTTGACTTCTGTAAGCAGTTCGGGGGGAAGCTCTACTACTGTAAGCGGAGGAGCAGTTTCCAGTAATCGAAGAGTTGGTACAGTTAATACAACAGGAACCGGTTATTCAGGTTCGGCTTATACTTCTTCCAGTGCAACGACCACTCAAAATTACACCACGAATGTGACTATGTCAATTTATACGGATAAAGGAGAAACTCTTTTTTCGCAAGATCACCAATCCTTCTGGGGAACAGATAGTGCTTATAAGACAACATTGAATTATCTCCTGAAAAGAACACCAATTTATCAAAAGTAATATGAACAAAAAAACGCTATTAGCAGGTGCATGTATCGCCATTTTAGTTGCCTGCGGAACCGCAAAGAACTCAACTCCGAAAGTAGAAGTAATGCCTTCTCAGGGAGATGTTGATCGCGTGCAAACCAAATTTCCCGGATACACATTGGATGAATTGTATCAAGGAAAACAATTGTTTGAAGCAAACTGTAATTTGTGCCACAAGCTGAAAAAGCCAACTTCTGAGCCTGAATCAGAGTGGAAAGAAATTGTACCAAGAATGGTGAAAAAAGTGAATAGTAAAGAAGGACATCATATTGATGAAGCAGGGCAGGAGAAAATCCTTCGCTATGTGATCACAATGGGGTCAGTAGAGAAATCTTAAAACAATGTAAAATAGTAGGGGCGGAAAATTTTCCGCCCCTACTATTTTTTTAAAACAATTTGGTTCTGAAAATCTTTGGTCTAATTGTAAACTGTTCTTTGGTTTGTTCTTCTCTTCGCCACAGAATCCCCATTCTTCCAAGGTCTATAGAAACGTGAAAGCGCGGATCTGATTGCAAATAGTTCCAACAATCCCACATGTCTTCATTCCAGCGTATATCATCCAAAATAAAAGCTGTATTAGGGTGTGTTTGCTCGAATAAGGAATCAATGTAAAGCATCGTCGCTTTCCCGGAATGATTCCCATCCAGAAAGATCAAATCGTATTTACCAATCGCTGGGAGTTTTATAAAATCATCAAAAGAACTACAGATAGTTGTGATTCCTGAAAGGTTCCAAGTATCGAACTGCTGGGAAGCTCTTGATAAAATAGCGTCGCAGCCTTCAACCGTAATTAAATGACTGCTTGGGTTTCCTGATTTTAAATGGATTGAGCCGGTTCCAATAGAAGTTCCCAGTTCCAGCATCAGGTTGGGTTTGTAATGATGGGCAATTTTCCAAAGAATCTCACCATAAAGTCCTTTACTGCTTGCATTTCTTGCCATATCAGAAACAGAACGCATCTTTCCCATTTGTTTGGAACCTGCTCCTAAATCGGTGATTTTAAATTGTTCCCGGTTCTTTTTGACGTTTTGGAGCCATTTTTTTCGTGCAGTGAGAAAATTTTTATCCATTTTTGTCGTTAGACAATTATCGACAAAGTCGAATACAAAGGGAGAATGAATGCCATGTCTGCCTTTTGACTTGAGTAAAAATCCGAAAATTGATTTGGAATTTTGCATGACACAAAGAAACGAAAAAACGCTACAGGAAGCATGCTTATGCTAAAAACTACAATAGAATTACAATTGGAACGCTTGCGAGCTCCACAGCCGGCATTAAACTTGGTTTCTGCCTGTAGAATTCAGGAAGGAATTATTGCTTTGAATGATGAGAAAATTGCAGATTTGGCTCATTCATTTTATCAGTCAGATAAGAAAATTTCGGTATTTATCCCGGCATCCGGTTCTGGTTCCAGAATGTTTCATTTCTTGTTCGAGTTTTTAGACAATCCCAATGAAAGTAATAGTGGATATGTGGAGCGCTTTTTGACCCACATTGAGGATTTTGCATTTTTCTATCAGTTTCCAACGTCTATTCAAAAGGCATTGCGAAATAGAAGCATGGACTTGGATGCATTTGTATCTTTTATTTTGAATAACAAAGGTTATGGATTGGCACATCTTCCGAAAGGATTGATACCTTTTCATAAAACCGGACCTTTTTTACTGTGTCCAATTCAGGAACACGTAGTTCAGGGACAATTATTGAATCAAAATGCGTGTTCTTTTCATTTTACAATCCAGCCGAAATTTCAGGAATATATTCAGCGTCAACTAGAATTTCTGGAAGGAATGACTTCTAAAAAGTTTGAGGTGGATTTTTCGGTGCAGAACATGAAGACGAATGCAGTTGCTTTTGATGATAATTTTCTTCCGATCCTTAATCCGGAAGGAGATCTGTTAACAAGACCTGCAGGACATGGAGCATTATTGGAAAATTTCGCTGAAGTGGATGCGGATTTGATCTTTATTAAGAATATTGACAATATTCAGCACTACAATCATTCAGGAATAGCTATTGAAACACAGCGTATGTTGGGTGGTTTATTTTTGGAAGTTCAAACGGAAGTAGAAAAACTGCTTGCAGATTTTTCGGAAGAAGCCTGGAATGATTTCAATGCCGCGTATCAGTTGTTTCATGAATCAGCAAATGATTTATCAAACAAGGAGAAATTAGAATTACTGAAAAGACCTCTGCGTATTTGCGGAATGGTTCAAAACGAAGGACAACCAGGTGGTGGGCCATTTTGGGTAGAAAATCAGGGTGAAATCACAAAACAAATCGTTGAAAAAGCACAAATCAATCCGAAAAGCGATCAGGTACGTGTGATGATTCAATCTTCGCACTTTAATCCTGTAATCATGGTTTGTCAAGGGAAAAATACAGATGGTTCTAAAATTGATTTAGCCGCATTTAAGGATGAGAACGCCTATTTTAAAGTCAGTAAATCACACAATGGTCAATCCATTCATTTTGTAGAACTACCGGGCTTATGGAATGGCTCCATGGCTAAATGGAACACTGTTTTTGTTGAGATTCCGAGTGAAACGTTTAGTCCTGTGAAATCAATTTTGGATTTGCTGGATAAAGCGCATCAACCCTGAAGAATTCGGAACTTCGACTCCGCTCAGTTACCGAATTTAATCTGGTGAATTGATAGGGCGAAACCAAAGGTGACTGAGCGGAGTCGAAGTCAACTTTAGTAAAGTTTTTGTCGTTTCAACAAGTATTTTACTAATACATCCTGAATAGGATCCTTGATGTCTATTGGATAAAAATCTACATTGTATTGTGTGCATTTCAGGTTGACTTCATTGAAATAGCGATTGATCTCGGTCGTATATTTTTCCTTTATTTCAGCAGGTTGTAATTTCATTTTCTCACCCGTTTCCATATCGATGAGGTTGATTGGGTTGTGACCTAATTCAAAATCGATCTCGGTAGCTTTATCCATGACATGAAACAAAACCACTTCATGCTTGTTGTGCTTCATATGCTGAATGCTTTGCATGAATTCATCCAATCGGGAAGGATCGTCTAGTAAATCGGTGAAAATGACGATCAAACTTCGTTTGTGACACAATTCTGCAACATCGTGGAGGCAGGTAATTGTTTCCGTTAATTTGGAATCAATTGCTTCATATGCATGGAGTTGTTTTTCCATTTCATGCAATAGAAAACGATGGTGCGCTCCGGAAGATTTTGCCGGAGTATGCAAAAACAAGCGATTGTGAAACAGGGAAAGTCCAACTGCATCCCGCTGTCTTTTCAGTAATTCAGATAAAGATGCCGCTGCAAGAACAGAAAATTCCAATTTAGATAAATCATTTTTCCCACTGTAATACATGGAGGAAGAGACATCAACCACCATTTGGCAGCGAAGGTTTGTTTCTTCTTCGTGTTTTTTTGTGAACATTTTATCTGATCGACCAAATAATTTCCAATCAATGTGACGGGTAGACTCTCCAGGATTGTATAGACGATGTTCTGCAAATTCCACGGAAAAACCATGGAATGGACTTTTGTGCATTCCGGTAATGAATCCTTCTACGACCTGTTTTGCAAGCAATTCAAGATTGCCGAATTGAGCTAGCTGGTCTTTTTGTATGGTAGACAACATGCTTCGAAAATACGTATAAATGTGATTGTTTTATGGAAGTTTCACGAATTTTAAGAAAGAACTTCTGTTTCAGCTTCAATAAGTAGTTGTGGTTCTTTTCTCCGTTTTTTTCCTGTCCGAAAGATGGTGCCGAAAATCACGCCGAATACCACCAGACAAACCCCGATTATGGATGCAAATTCCAGTTTTTCATTGAAAACAAACCAACCGGACAACAAAGCGTAAATGGCACCAATGTATTGGAAAGGTGCAACGATCGCTGTATTCGTAGATAGAAATGCGCGCGTCATACAAACTTGGGCTATTTGGGTGAATATTCCGATTGTTAGTAAAATCAGCCATTCAATTCCTCTTGGAAATGTGAAATCAAACAAACACCAGATTCCGGTCAATGGAAGTGCAAGCATGGGAAAGTATATCACAATGTTGATGGTTTCTTCTGTATCTTTCAATTTGGAGATCGCATTGTAAGCAATTCCGGATAAAACAGCGGAAACAATTCCCATTCCCATCCAGAACAAATCCAGTTTTTGATGATTGAAACCACCCAGAAGTCCATTGAATCCGATGAAAATAACACCTGAAAAAGCAATCAGACTACTGATGTATTGCGTTTTACTGACTCTTTCCTGAAATAGACGTGAAGCAATCAATACGGTAAAAATAGGAGAAAGGTATTGCAGTGTGGAGGCAATTGCTAAGGGTAATTTGTGCAGTGTGAAGAAGAAAATAGTGAGTGCAAGCATTCCGGCAGTTCCTCTTAGAAGTAACCATCTTCTATTGTTTCCCAGAATCGGAAGTCCACGGTATTTGATTATTGCTGCACTGATTACGAATGAAACAAGACTTCTGAAAAACACCAATTCATGAGCAGGATATTTCTGTAAATGAGGTATGATATCATTTTCAGGATTTCCAAGGAGCTTCACAAAGAAGTTGATGATGAAAAATGCCATTCCTGAAAGAATAATGTAAACAATACCTTTAATCATACTTCAAAATTACAATGTATGTTCAATCCCTGCCAATGTTTGATCAATTTCTGCGTTAAGTAAAGAAATACTTTTGTAGATTTAGACGTAAAATAGGTTTTCATGAAAAAGTTTCTCTTACTGTTATTCATTTTGAATTCACTAACATATTCCAATGCTCAGATTGAAAATGACAAATGGAGTATAACCGGTGAGTTGATGTTGCCAGCAGGTATGGGGAATAAAATGTTTCGCAATTACCTGAACGGATTGGTGTATGCCCATCCGAAAATTCAATACAAACCTTTTAAACATTGGTATGTGGCTTTCGGACCGAAATACATGTATTATAAAGTGAATCAATTCCGTATTCCTTTTGAACCGGGAGTTAGTAACGATTCTGTTTCAAATCACCAGAAAGTATATTCGATGACCGGAGGAATGCATGTTCTTGGTGGAGATATTGAATTGGGTTGGACTAGTTGGGTTGGCCCTCGTTTGGGACTGGAACTGGGGGTTCGCGGAGGAATTGCCCAACACTGGTTTACAACATCGGGAACGAAAGTTTATGGAAAACAAGATGTGCTTGCAGCATATGTAGAACCGATGTTTTCAATAATATTGGCTGCGGACGAAGCAGTTGCTTATCGCTGGATTGTAGGTTATAATTTTACCGGTTATAAATTCACAGGAAGCAGAATTGGTTCGACATCTTCTGGCGGATACAGTGAGAAAGATCTAAGAGCTCCGACACAATCAATCTTTGTTGGTTTTGCCATTTCACTCTATTTCAATAATCAGCGCTCAGACGTGTTTATTGATGAACCGAGTGGTGGGGAATGATTTAAGTTCATTGTAGCTTTGACTCCACTCAGCTACTTTGTAATCAATGTAAAGACTAACTCTTCAAAAGGTGTCTGAGCGGAGTCGAAGACCACCTTTAATTCCAAACATCTTATTTAACGGTTTCCACCATTCACGGTATTTTGGTTACCATTCACCGATTTTTGATGGGTTCCTAATTTTTCCGTACCGAAATTTGCCCTGTTTAATAGTTTATTTAACTCAAAACACCTGGTTTTAGGGAAGTTTTGAATTATTTGTACAATTAAATCGAAAGAATTTAAACGTTTGTTTAAAAATGATGTTTAAATTTGTCGCGATTTTAAAAATATGAGCAAAGAACTATCTACAGAAGCGAAGATCCGGGAAGCTGCAAAGAATGTCTTTATAGCGAAGGGGTTTGACGGCTGTACCTCCCGTGAAATAGCGAAGGCTGCGGGAATGAATGTGGCGCTTGTAAACTATTACTTCTGTTCAAAAAAACAATTGTTTAAACTCATCTTTGAAGCTGCAATGGAAGACTTTATGCTTTCAACAGTAGAAGTATTCCGAAAAGATCTTAGTCTGGAATCAAAAATGCGGATTTTCATCGAACGGGAATTTGAATTTTTGACTATGCATCCGGATATCCCGCGTTTTATTTTGTCGGAACTTTCACGAGGAGATAAATGCGAATTTGATCATGCAGGAATCCTTGATAAGATAGCTGAAACAGGTGTTTTTGAAGAGCTGATGGATGCACAGGAAAAAGGAGTGATTCGCAAAATGGACTTGACAAATCTGATGTTGATGATCATGTCAAACTGTCATTATCCTTTCATGGCAAAGCCTTTAATGAAATACCTAAACAGTTTGTCGGAAGAGGAATACCAGGAGCGCTTAATGCTCCAGAAACAATATGTTACGGAAATGCTAATCGGGTATTTATTTCTCCCGAAAACAAATATATAAACACTTCATTTAAACAAAGATTTAATATGAGAAAAAGTTTTTTAGGTGTACTCTTGGTTTTAGGAGTTGGAAGTAATGCTTCAGCTCAGGTATTGGACCTTGAAACATGTTTGAAAATGGCGGATACGGCCAATTTATCTATTGTTAACTCCCGATTGGACGTAGCAATAAATAAAAGTCAGGTTTCCTCCTATTTAACTGCGCGTTATCCAAAGATCATTGCTACTGGTGATTATAAGTATAATGCGATTATCCCGGGTCAGTTGCTTCCGGCTGAAATGTTTGGTGGTGCTCCCGGAACTTATCAAACAGTAAAGTTTGGTGTTCCTTATGTGTTTAGTAATTCTATTCAATTGCAGCAGATTCTTTTCAATCCACAGATAAATTATGGGATTGCTGCTTTGAAAATTCAACAAGAGGTGGTGGAGATTCAGCAAAAAATTACCGAGCGCGACAGTAAAACTCAGGTTGCTAATACCTTTTTCAATTTGCAGGCAGTCAATAAACAGATTGCTTTCGTAGATTCAAATTTGGTAAACATTGAGCGATTAATTGCTAACATGGAGGCAATGGAAAGACAGAAGATGGTTGTTCAAACCGAAGTCGATAAGTTGCGAATCAATCGTTTGAGTTCGGTGAATGCGAAGCAGACATTGCTTGCAAATAAAGATCAATTGGAAATGTTGTTGAAGATCCTGATCGGAATGCCGGAAGATCAAAAATTTACATTGGCATCTGATGATTTGGTAGAGAAATCAATTTTGATTGATGGAAATACGATCAATTATCCGGAATTGGAATTGGTTAGTGCACAGATTCGAATGAATGAAGAAGAGAAAAAGGGGACAAATATGGCTTACTTACCTTCTTTGGCTTTCGTGGCGGGTTACAACTATACGTATAACATGAAGCCGGAGGATAAAGTACGTCAGGGGATTCCTTCTGCATTTTTAGGTCTGCGCCTGGATTGGACTTTATTTGATGGGATGGAAAAACACTTCAAACAGAAGGTGACCAAGATTACTCATTTGAAATTGGAGAATCAGGAAGAATTGTTGTCCCAACAATTGCATATGCAAACTGAAAATGCAAAACGTCAGATCGAAATTCAGTTAAATTCCCTTGGAATCGCTCAGGAACAATTGAAGCTTTCCCAAAGTGTTTACAAACAAACGGAGCTTCAATATAATGAAGGAACGGTGGATTCTAACGATCTTGTGAAAGCAAGTACGGATTTACAACAATCACAAACAAACCTGGTTTTGGCATACGTTCAACTACGTCAGGCAGAATTAGAGTATTTAAAAAACATAGGAAACGTTAAATAATAATCAGATTAACTTATATAGAAATGAAAAGAGTTATCACTATAGTCATCGTAGCAGTAGTTTTGGTAGGACTAGTTGTCTTCAAATTAAAGTCTAATCAGAAAGCGGTTCAGGCAAAAGTTTTCATTAACGATGTAAATGCAGCGGTTTTGGTAAAGACTTCGCGTCCAACTATCCATTCATTTGAAAGTTCGCTTTCTTTTCTTGGAACATTTGAACCGTCTCGTCAAAATACAATCGGATCGGATGCAAATGGAAAATTGGTAAGTATTCGTTTTGACGAAGGCGATCAGGTAAGACAAGGTCAATTACTTGCAAAGGTAGATGATGAAATGTTGCAGTTACAGCTTCAAGGTGCCGATGTTGGTTTGGAAGGTCAGAAAAATGACGACCAACGTTATTCAAATCTTGAAAAGGAAAATGCTGTTTCAGGTGTTCAAGTTGAAAAAACAAGGTTAGGTGTTCGTTCAGGTGAATTGCAAAAGAAACAAATCCAGAAACAAATCAAAAGCACATCAATCGTTGCTCCTTATTCAGGTGTAGTTACCAAAAAAATGATTGATTTAGGATCGTTTGTCGGACAGGGTACACCTTTGTTTGAGCTAACAGATATTTCCAGCTTGAAATTAACTGTGAACGTTCCTGAAAGAGATGTTTTGAAATTCAGATTGGGACAAGGAGTTGCTATTTTGGCTGATATTTATGGCGACAGAGAATTCTCCGGAAAAATTACAAACATTTCTGTAGTAGCAGATAGAGCGCATAACTTCAAAGTTCAAATCACTGTTCCCAATGCGAAAAGAGAATTGATGGCAGGAATGTATGGTTCGGTTCGTTTGAAAAACAACGAAAGTGTTACCAGACTTTCTGTTCCGCGAGTTGCTTTGGTTGGATCGTCTAAAAATCCACAAGTATATGTTGTACGAAATGGCATAGCATATTTGACCACATTCAATGCAGGAACTTCTGACGGAGAATACATTGAGGTAATTAGTGGAATTAAAGCAGGAGATGTCATTGTTGTGAAAGGACAGGTGAATCTTCAAGACAAGACAAAGATCAAAACCAATAAATAAAATAAGGTCATGACATTAACGGAATTATCCATTAAGAGACCGTCCTTCATTATTGTAATTTTTACAATATTGATTGGTGGAGGTCTGATAAGTTATAATCAATTGAGCTATGAGCTATTGCCGGATTTCTCTCCGCCAATTCTTACAGTAACAACATTGTATCCCGGTGCTTCTCCTGCAACAGTAGAAACACAAGTTGCAAAACCCTTGGAAGATGCCTTGAGTGGTCTCGAGAATATTTCTGAGGTAACAACTTTCTCAATGGACAACGCATCTGTCGTAATGCTTGAGTTTAAAGCTTCGGCAGATATTGACGTTGCATTGGAAGATGCGCAAAGAAAGGTCAATAATATTTTGAATGATTTGCCAGAAGGAACGAAAGCTCCTACAATTGCGAAAATTGAACCGAATGCATCTCCGGTACTTCAAGTGAGTGCGATTGCTAAAAACATGGATGATCGCGAGTTCATGGAGTTGATGGATAAGCAGCTTCTTCCTCAGATTAAGCAAACCAAAGGTGTTGCAGAAGTTCAGGTAATTGGTGGTGAGAAAAGAGCATTTCGGGTAGATGTTGATAAGGATAAACTGAAAATGTATGGTTTGTCATTGGCACAAGTGAATCAAATTGTTGCTGGTGCAAACGTAGAGTTTCCTACAGGGAAATTGAAAAGTGAAACGGAGCAGATGACTGTTCGTTTGGCAGGAAAATTCCAAACGGTTGCAGACTTGAAAAACCTGATCGTTTATACAGATGGAACTTCTTCTGTTCGTTTGGGAGATGTTGCAGATGTAACTGACGGATCGGAAGATGTCATAACAGTGAGTCGTTTCAATGGATTGAATGGAATTGGGCTTCGAATTAAAAAGCAGAGTGATGCGAATGCCGTGGATATGGCAAACCTGACGAAGCAAAAGTTCAAAGAGATCGAAGAAAAATACAAAAAAGAAGGAATCAAGTTTACAGTTGCGACAGATACTTCAATTCCAACAATTGAATCGGTAGATGCCGTATTGCACGATTTGGAATTGGCGGTTTTATTGGTGGCCGCAGTAATGATGTTGTTCTTGCATAGTTTTAGAAATGCATTAATCGTATTGATTGCAATTCCTGCATCTTTGATTTCAACGTTCATTGCCATGTATATGCTGGGCTATACGCTTAACTTGATGACACTACTTGCAATGTCCCTGGTAATTGGTATTCTCGTGGATGACTCCATTGTGGTACTGGAAAATATTTATCGTCACTTGCAGATGGGGAAAGGCCGAAGAAAAGCTGCCTTGGATGGTCGGAATGAAATTGGATTTACGGCATTGGCAATTACCTTGGTGGATGTCGTGGTATTCTCCCCGGTTGTTTTTATTGAAGGAACAATTTCAGATATCTTGCGCCAGTTCTCTGTCGTAGTTGTGGTTTCCACTTTGATGTCTTTATTGGTCTGTTTTACCTTAACACCATGGTTGGCAT
Organism: Flavobacteriales bacterium UBA7666; assembly: GCA_002483265.1. Lineage (GTDB taxonomy): Bacteria > Bacteroidota > Bacteroidia > Flavobacteriales_D > Crocinitomicaceae > Fluviicola. The sequence goes on from DLHO01000008.1 coordinate 108,795, forward strand.
CGCGTTTAGCTAAGGAAGTAAAACTAAATAGAAAGAATCCATTCCAACGTTTCTTGATATGGTTTGAAAGCATTATCAATTCATTCACGGAAGGATATGTGAAATTAGTTGCCTGGTCTTTGAAACATAAAATCATTATGGGACTTGGAGTTATTGCAATCTTCTTTGCTAGTATGGCTTCCATGGGACTTGGAATTGTAGGGCAGGAGTTCGTTGCTCAGGGTGATCAGGGGAAATTCATGATCAAACTGAAATACGATAAGAGTACCACTTTTGAGGAAAACAATGTTACAACGCTGGAAATTGAACAAATGATCATTGCTCAGAAAGATGTGATTGATATTGTTTTTGCAAACGTTGGGGGACCTTCTTCCGGAATGGGAGCAGCTTCTTTTGGTCAGGAAAACAGATCTGAGATTACGGTGAAAATGAAGAAGGATATGCAGAAAAAGTATCCGACTTTAAATTACATGAATGAGATTCGTAAGAAAATTCAGGATAAATATCCGGGTGTTGAGGTGAAGGCTTTGAATATGGGGATGGTTGATTCGGAAGAAGCACCAATAGAAATTTTCCTTTCTTCTGATGACTCTGATCTATTGATGAGAGAAGCACGAAGGTTGAAAACAAAAATCTTGAGTCTTCCGGGAGCAAAAGATCCGAGTATTTCCACAGATGAATTTTCTCCGGAGGTTCGGATCGAATTGAACCGTGAGAAGATGGGGCAGTTGGGCTTACCAATTGCGAGTGTTGGAATGCAATTGCAGAATGGTTTAACAGGAAATGATGACGCCCGTTTTGATGTCAAAGGGGAGGAATACGATATCCGAATCATGTTGGATAAATACGACAGAAGCAATGTAGACAACATCAATGAAATGACTTTTGTTACCAATGATGGAAAACAAGTGCGTTTGAGTGAGTTTGCTGCTGTTTCTATTGAAAATGGATATGGTCAGTTGGAACGAAAAAACCGTATTTCAAATACCACTTTGAGATCATATGTGCTTGGAACTGCAGCAGGAACAGTTGCTGATTCAATTACGAATTACCTGAAAAAAGAGCCGTTGGATAAAAATGTGCGTATGCTTTGGGGTGGTGAAGTAAAACGTCAGAAAGAATCCATGGGAGCATTGGGTACTGCAATGGGAATCGGTTTGATTCTGGTTTACCTGATCATGGTTGCACTTTATGACAACTTTGTTTATCCGTTCGTTGTATTGTTCTCTATTCTGGTTTCTTTAATCGGAGCAATTTTAGCACTGAATCTGACTTCTTCTAATATGGGAATCTTTACCATGCTAGGTATGTTAATGCTCTTAGGATTGGTGGCCAAGAATGCCATTCTGATTGTGGATTTTACCAACCACTTGAAAGCAGAAGGTCGCTCTACATACAATGCGCTTTTAGAATCAGTTAGAGAGCGTATGAGACCAATCTTAATGACAACGATTGCGATGGTTGTGGGTATGATTCCAATTGCAACTGCAACGGGTTCCGGAGCAGAATGGAAAAATGGATTAGCATGGATTTTGATAGGAGGTTTGACAAGTTCAATGTTCTTGACTATTATTGTAGTACCAATCATGTATTATGTGGTTGACAGATTACAAGTGAAATTTACAAGAAAGAAAATAAACCTCGAAGGAGATGACGAAGCTACCGTTCACGGAGTGATCTAATATTAACTAACACAAATGTAGGATCCGGCAGACTATCACTGCCGGATTTTTTTTACCCTGAATTTCCGAAACAGATTTGGCAGATTTATATTAATTTCGGTTTGAAGTCTATTTTAAATGAGTAAGTTATCTTTTTTGTGTCTTTTTCTTGTCTTTGGCGGTCCGACAAGTTTTTCCCAAGAGGGATCAATTCCCCCAATTGATATTTCATTTGATTTAAATAAGTTAAAAGAATTGGATTTTGGAACAGATTCTCTGAACGGGGATAGGCTCCTTTTTCAGTTGTTTCCTGCACCTATGAATGAAGATGATCCGGAATTGTCTGATTGGAAAACTTCGGCTTTCTGGAGGTGTTCTTCTTGTATTAGAAGGGAAATGGTGGTTTTTGAGGATGTGGAAGAATCTGAAAGAGAGACTTTGCCGTTTGATGCAAATTACACTTCATTTACCAACATTCTTTATTACCAATCTGAAAAAGGAAGTTTACGCGCGGTAGCGAGTTTTTCAACTTCTCAAATGAATGACGGAACCGGAAGATTTACCCGTGGCCTATTAAGTTTGGCGAATTTTGAAAAGCAAAACGGAAGTTGGAAACTGCTCAATTTTGAACCTTTTGTCAATTTCCAGGGATCATTTACGCTTGCTTCTCCAGTGGATGAAGTAAAGATCAGCGATACAGGCAAGACATATTTTCTAATTCATGGTGGCGAAGCGAATGGTGTTTCACCGGAAGAATATTGGCCAATTTACCAGGGATTGTATGTGATTAAGGGAGACAATTTATTCGAATACCTTCATGTTTCTGCGGCGAGTTGTAAAGAGAACAATGATCCGGTTGGAAGCATATGGGAGACAGAGATTACTGAGATAGGTGAAAGCCTTTTGGGACTCAATATAACTACTAAAACAAGCGGACTAATCGTTAAAAAGTATAGTTGGGGCTTGCCGGAAGCACTTCAGTTCATTTCAACAGAAGATTTTGATCAGCTTCCTGATAAGTTTAATTTTACAGCGACCCAAAAATTCACCCGTTCGGTTACTGAATTAAGTTTTGAAAAACCGATTATTTCCATTCAATACATGGATTCAAAAGGAATGGTTCACGAACAAGTTGTTGCAACACAAATCACACGTATTAAATGAAATTACTAATTACAAGTTTATTATTGATCTTAGGATTTACCTCGTTAAAGGCACAGCAAGAAACCATGTATGTCGAAGAAATTCACATTTCGGATCAGGTCATTCATGGTTTGATTGATGATAAATATCCCATTACAACTTATTTGAAGTTTGAAGAGTATTCCCCAGAGAATTGGCTGAGTTTTTCAGTTTCCGGATGGTACTACTATGACAATATCAAGAAGAAAATTCCATTGGTTGGAGTTTGTCACAGTGATGGAATCACACTTTATTCATTTGTAGATAAACTGCGTGTTGACAGTATCAGACACTTAACTTCTACAACTTCCAATCCATGGGAAATTACTGATGAGTTGATTAGTCGCTCTGGATTCTTAGAAAAATTCGAACTCAATTATTCTGAATATAGTTATCGCGGAACCTGGAAAAATGATAAAAAAGAACTCAAGGTTAGTTTTAATACGAGTAGTATAGATCTGAATAAAGTTCATGAATTTTTAGTTATTCCGTTGGCTAAAAAGGAAAAGAAGTACATTGCTTTGGATCAGTTCGGTCCATATTCGTACGGTTATTCCATTTTTGCAACAGACGCTAAGAATTCTAAAGTATTGATTAAGTATGAGATGAATTCTACAGCTAATCCGAACGGAATGTGCGGTGCAGGAATGGAAATCGGTTACATGTTATTGACTTTTGATTTGAGCAGAGAGAAGGTTCTTTTGGATTACCGAACGGAAGATGTAGAGAGTTGTATGGGAGGATTTTGGTCAGAGGTGAAAGAGGTTCCCGATTCAGGTGGAAAGAAATTGATTTATACTGTAACAGATTCTCAGGAAAAAGTTCGAACAATTACAGTAGACGGAGTAAACTTCACACTCATTTCCAAATAAATCATGAAGCGAAGGAAGAATCGGTTCTATACTGTTTTGGCTGGGATTTTGATTCTGACCATTGTTGGGTTTGCTTCTATGTCTTCAGATTATGAAACAGTTTCTACCGAGATTCAGATCGAAAAACACGAAGCATTTGACAGCATTCGAAACCGTTTAATTCCTTATGCTTTATATTCCCCAAAATCGGATGAGAATTCCGTGGATTCTATTCGTTTGGTGATTTTCAGTCATGGTTACGGATCCAATTATTCCAGAAACTATCTGAATTATTCTTACCTAACGAAAAGATTGGCACGAGCTGGTTTCTGGACTTTGAGTATTCAGCACGAATTACTGGGCGACCCATTAATTCCAAAAGAGGGAATCATGCAAGTTGTGCGCATGCCATTTTGGATCCGGGGAGAAGAGAATATTTTGTTTGTACTGAACGATTTTAAGAAGAAATATCCGGATCTTAAAATTAGTTCGATAGACCTAATTGGTCATTCTAATGGTGGTGACATGAGTGTTTTGACTGCAAAAGACCATCCGGAACTCATTCGGAAAGTCATTACGTTGGATCATTTGAGAATGCCGATTCCGAGTATTTCACGCCCACAGTTTTCGAGTTTGCGTTCTATAGATAAAACGGCAGATTCGACAGTTATTCCGTCGAAGGAGATTTGTTCTGAGTATGGAATCAAAATCATTCAATTGAAGCGAATTACGCATAATGAGATGAATGATGAGGGATCCAGAAAGCAGAAAAAGCAGATTAATCAATACATTCAAAAGATACTGGAAGACAGGTTTTGAACTCGTAATCCACTTCCAATTTGTCCTATGCGGAGATAAGTGTACACTTATCCTTCTTCTACCAGGGTAATTATTTTTGAGAGCTAATTTTCTTCGGTTTGAGGAGGTTTAATCCCGTAACAAATAATTATACCGCTGAATCGTATTCTCCAATCCCAAATAAATCGAATCCGAGATCAATGCATGACCAATTGAAACTTCTGCCAACTGTGGAATGTTCTGTTTGAAATAACGCAGGTTATCCTGATTCAAATCGTGTCCGGCATTCAATTCCAAGCCCAATTCCAAAGCGCGATTTGCTGCAATGACAAAGGGCTCAATTGCTTTTTCCGGGTTTTCTGAGAACTGATCAGCATATGGACCAGTATATAATTCGATTCGATCTGTACCTGTTTTTATTGCATATTCAATGTTTTGCAGATCCGTATCTACGAAGATGGAAGTGCGAACTCCCCATGATTTAATACGTCGAATTATATCTTGCAATACTTCTAAGTGTTCTTTTGTATCCCATCCTGCATTGCTGGTTAGTACGTGAGGAGGATCAGGAACCAAAGTTGCCTGTGCAGGCCGAAGCGTTTCGATCATTTCCATGAAGCGTTGATCCGGATACCCTTCAATATTGAATTCTGTAGTTACTACTTTGGATAAATCAAGCACATCTTTTCCTGTAATGTGTCGTTCATCAGGTCTGGGATGAACGGTGATTCCCGCAGCGCCAAATCGCTCACAGTCAATGGCTACCTGAACCACATTGGGTGTGTTTCCTCCGCGTGCATTGCGAATGGTTGCAATTTTATTGATGTTTACGCTTAGTTTTGTCATAACTTTTCCTTTCTTTGAATTGCGAAGATAAAGAGGATTTATCGCTTATGGATGTTAAAGTTCTTGAAAGTTTCCTTCTTTGATTTTAACGTTTTCTAAGAAAATGTTTTCACTTAAAACCGTATCATAGACTTATGAAAGTAGTTTCAATAATCACTTGCTTAACGCTGACCATGCTTCTCAGTGGTTGTTTTCTTTTATCTCCTTCAGCAGAGAAAACCAATCGAAAGTATCTGACGAAAGCACCCTATGATGCCATAATCATTCCTGGTGTTCCATTCGATGGAAAGCATTGGAGTGAAACTATGAGAAATCGGGTGCAATGGGGAGCTTATTTGTATCGGAAAGGATATGCGAAAAATATTATTTACTCCGGATCTGCTGTATATACAGAATACGAGGAAGCCGCAGTGATGGCTTTGTACGGGGAAGCATTGGGGATTCCGAAGGAACATATTTTTACGGATCCAAGAGCTGAACATACAACAGAAAATATTTATTATTCTTATCGCGTTGCCAAGAAACATGGATTTCAAAAAATTGCACTAGCTACTGATCCGTTTCAATTGAATGGAATGCGGAAGTTTATTAAAAAGTTTGATTTTCCGGTAGATCTTTTGCCAATTATTAAGGATACTTTATTAAAACAGGATCTTACAGAACCAACGATCAATCCATCTTCGGCAAGGCGCACTAATTTTGTTTCAATTGTAGAAAGACAATCCAAATGGCAACGTTTGCGCGGAACATTCGGACAACACATTTGTTGGAAAGAAGAAGATTTGAAAACAAAACACTTGCGTAAAAAGTACAGCGATCGCATCGAGCCATAGGATCTAAGTGAAGAAGACTTGAAATTGGTGATTTTGACAGATTAAATTTTCACAAAGTTTTCGCTCATAGCTACCTTTTTACTACTTTGGCGCATAACATGACAGCAAAAGAAGTAATAACAGACGAGATTCCCCCATTAATTCATACAGATTCAGGGGAGAAGGCATTGATATGGATGGAAGAGTTCAAGGTTTCCCATCTTCCGGTATTGAAAAACGGCAATTTTGTAGGCTTAATTTCTGAAAGTGATATTTTGGATAAAAAAGACCTGGAATTGGCTCTGGACGTGCTATTTGACCATCTTCCAAGACCCTATGTTTTCGAAAATGCGCACATTTACGAAGTGTTGGGTAAAATGGCTGAGCACCGAATTTCCGTTTTACCTGTTTTGGATCTGAATGAGCAATATTTAGGCTGTACAAGTGTTCATCAGTTGATGACCTTAATTGCAAATACGGCAAGTATTAAAGAAGTCGGTGGAATAGTTGTGTTGGAAATGAACCGGATAGATTATTCCTTGGCTCAGATAGCTCAAATCGTTGAAAGTGAAAATGCAAAGATCCTTTCTTCCTTTATTATGTCTTCCGGAGATACTACGAAAATAGAGGTGACACTTAAAATATCTGAAGTAGACTTATCACGCATTATTCGTTCTTTCGAGCGTTATGATATGATTGTTAAGGCAAGTTTTCAGCGATCAACAGACCACGATGATATGCAGTTCAGATACGATGCATTGATGAATTATTTAAATATCTAAGATGCTGGTAGCTGTTTATAGTAAGAAGGTTAATAAAGCTACAATTCCGGTTTTTATGCGTTTTGCAGCCGTAACTGAACGTTTTGGCTGGAAGATCATTCTTGAAAAAGAATTAAAAGAACAATTGGTTAAGAAGGCCGGAATTTTTATAAATGCAGAGGTGTTTTCAAGTCACGAAGATTTCCATCAAGGAATTGATTTGGCTTTTAGTATCGGTGGAGATGGGACGTTTTTGAGGACAGTAGCTTATATCCGCGATTCAGGAGTTCCTATTCTTGGTATAAATACAGGTAGGCTAGGGTTCTTGGCAAATATCGGAGATGAGTCGTTTGAAGATGCATTGGAATTAGTCCGCCAAAAAAGATATGATTTTCAAAAAAGATCTTTGCTTCGTGTGGAAACAGAACGCGGAATTTATGGTTCGGATAATGTTGCCATGAACGAAGTAACACTCTTGAAGAAAGATACTTCCTCCATGATCACAGTGGACACTTTTTTGGATGATAAATACCTGAACTCCTATTGGGCTGATGGTTTGATAGTTGCAACTCCAACTGGTTCTACGGCTTATAACTTAAGCTGTGGCGGACCAATTGTGACACCTGGTTGTCAGGTTCATATTATTACGCCAATTGCTCCTCACAATCTGAATGTTCGTCCGGTAGTTGTTCCTGATAATATGCCCATTAAGTTAAGAATTGAAGGAAGAGAGCGCAATTACTTGATATCACTGGATGGTAATGCTAAAAGTATCAAACAGAACGAAGAAGTTTTGATCAGAAAGGCCGAATATATGATTAATGTAATTAAATTAGAGGACACTAATTTCTTGGATACGATTCGCAACAAAATGTCGTGGGGAAAAGACCAGAGAAACTAACGTTTTAGTAATGAAATCAAAAAGAACATCACTTGCGGATATCGCCGAAAGTTTAAATGTTTCAAAATCTACAGTCTCATTTGTTTTGAATGGTAAAGGAAAACAATTCAATATCAGTGAAACAACGCAGAAATTAATTTTGGATAAAGCAAAAGAACTAAACTATGTTCCGAACTATTTTGCGAAGGGATTGAGAGAAGGTAAAACACAGACAATCGGTTTGGTTTTAGCTGATATTTCGAACCCGTTTTATTCCGAATTAAGTAAAGCAATTCAAGAATCTCTTTACGAAAAAGGATATAGTTTGTTTATCGTTTCTACAAATGATGACAGTACCATGGAATTGAAATTGATTCGAGATTTGATCTTGCGTTCTGTGGATGCCTTGATCATTGCTCCCTGCAACGGAATTCCGGCGTTAAAACCTGTTTTGGATGAAACACCTATCCCGGTAGTTTGGGTAGATCGAATTGGGGACGAATTTGCTGATTTTGTTGGAGTTGATAATTACATGGAATCTGCAATGCTCGTTAAAAGATTCTCTGTAAAGCCTAAGAAAGTTGGAATATTACATCCGAAAAGATCCGATGTAATGACCATTCAGTTGCGTATTGATGGAACAAAATCGGCATGTGAAAAACAAGCAATTCCTTATGAATTAGCTTCTCTGAGTGAAAATCAGAAAGAAAGTGTAGATAAAATGAAGCAAATGATCGACGATGGCGTGGATTCATTTGTAGCTTTAAATAATAAGGTAGCACTTCATGCGATCAATGCTTTGAATATTTTGAAAGTAGAGATTCCGAAAAAAGTGCGCATCATTTCTTTTGATGATTCTGAAGCCTTCTCTTACTTTGCTCCTCCGGTTACAGCTTTGAGTCAACCGGTAAATGGGATCGGTAAGGAAACAGTTGAAAGGCTCATGGAGCGATTGAAAGAATCGACAGAGAACCGCAAACATCTGATGATGGAATGCTCGTTTATTGAACGGAGTTCACATTAAAAAATTACGAATTACGAATTCGTTTTTTATTGAGTAAATAGATAAGAATAGTTTGGTCTATACCTCAAATTTCGATTTAATAAGTTTTCAATGATTTTTCTAAGGCCACTGTGCGGAGTCGAAGCCACAAAAAAACCGCAGACAAACTCTGCGGTTCTGTATCGGTAAAAGATGTGTTAGAATTTCTTCTTTAACAAATATATCCAAGGGGTTAACTACTTCCAAATTAATTTACTAGTTCATTGAATTTATTCGGCAGGTGTTAAAAAAAAAGGGTTGAATACATAGAAATAACAGCATGAATGATTTTTACTTATCGATGAAAAAACGTTGGTTTTCAAAGATTGTTTCTTGTTTATTCCATGATTTCAAAATGTAAATCCCTTGCGAAACTGAAGTAATTAACTGGTTTTCAGATTCTTCATCATTATTTAAAACTTCAGTAACAGCTTTTCCATTTAAATCAAAAATCTGATAGTAAATCGACTTATCGGCAAAATGAATGGATACAACACCGTCTTCAGAAGAAAGATTTGTGATCAGTTTTTTAGAATCAACAGAACAATTGAAAGCGGAAATTAAATCGCTGTAATCCAATTTTCCATCCGAATCTACAGACGTTAAACGATAGTAAATCTGCTTCTCCCATTTTCGCTGATCAATATAAGTGTATTCCAAAGGAACTTCTGAATTTCCGCTCGCTTGAATCGTTGTGATCGGATAGAATAACTGTCCGTCATAAGTGTATTCGATTAAATAATGATCCAAGCGGGTTTCGGTTTCTGCTCTCCAGAAAATGCGATTAAATTCGCCCTCACAATTCGTTTTGAAAGCACTTAATTCCACCGGGAGAACTACTGTTGAAGGACAAAAATATTGTTGATTATTCAAACCTCCTGTCGCAGCAGTAGCACCCCAATAAACTGTATTGTCTCCTCCGAATACAGAAGTCACAAAATTGCCATTACAAGTTAAACGCAAACTCCCATCCACATAAACTTTGAGATTTAGAGTAACTGGATCCCAGGAAATCATAATAGTATGAACTGCACCATCATCTAGATTTGCTAGAGAGGCAAAAGCAGCAACAGGACCACAATAAGGTGCACCCGGACCTTGCAGGTTTCCATCGATTTCTACTGCAATATGATCTGCCAGCATATCGTATAAATGGGTCGGATTATCATTGTCATACGTGTCAAATTCGATTACCAATGAATTGGCAATATTTCCAGCTCCAAGTTGACCTCCTGCAGTTCCACAGGCCACTGGATTGGGCTGAAAGGTAAATGTAGTTCCGTCTGCACCATTGATGTTGTTCCCGAAATAATAATTCAGCGAAAGATTAAATGGCTGATTGAAGTCTATTACGGTATTATTCCATGCACAACCTGTTTGATTGGATGTTTCAGGAGTAAGTTCGATACAGCTTTGACCACCGATTGTTTGATAACTGGCATTTCCGTTCAAACAATAGCTTCCGGTATTTGCAACCATTTTGTAAGCCAAAGTCACGTTTGTAGTTAAGTCGTGCACACAATTGTACTTGGATACCAGAATGCGAATACTGCCTGTAAAAGTAGCTGTCCAGTTAATAGAAGCATTTGTTCCGCAAATATCATCGGCATAGACAATTTCAGTGGCACCGGTTGCATCCAATAAAGTCAATTGGCTATCCATTCCTGAAGCCCCTCCTCCTGCACAAAATGTGAATTCGTATTGGTTGCATTGAACCACATTCACCGTATAATATCTTCCGTTTTGTGTGGCAATAGTTTGATACGCTGCAGTTGGCGTTAATGCTCCGGATGCTGTTCCGCCGGTACATGCGAATAAAGGAATGAGAGATAAACTACTGAAAAGTAGTAGTAGGATAGCTTGCTTCATAATCGAGTATTTGCGCAAACATACTAAAACGATATAGTTAGTTCCTAATTTTTTAACAAATAATTTACTAAATATTTAGCCTTATTTTATATTGATCCGATAAGGATCAAAAAAAACTCCCCGTTTTGCGGGGAGTTTTTTATTAGAAGCTTGGACAACTTATTGTCCGATATGTTCGGGTACTGATCTTGGCATTTTTCGGATATTTGACCGAATAACCTAATTCCAGATTAATAGTTTCACCTGGTTGCAGTGTAATCATGTAAGAGACTTCTCCCGTAATGTCGTTCTTTTTACCCGTTCCGATTGTTTCTACAGTAACAGTAATTTCACTATTGCTGGAAAGCGGAATTTGATCAAATACATTGATCTTTACGGCCATAGTACGGTTGTTTCGAACCTGAATATCATAGAAATAGGTATCTTTCTTCGTACTTCCGGATATTTTCTTTGCACTCATTTCAGACTTCAACTTACGCAATACCTGAATCTTGGAATCACGCCCAAATGATAAGCTCAAAGTATCCTCTACATTATTGGTATTGATTTCACTCACACCAACATAGTTTCCAGCGAAGTAAACATTCGTTGGACCCGGAATAAGATCCAAATCTTGCCAGCCTACAATATTTGCAAGTAAGAAAGAACCTTGATCCAGTTTTGGAATGGAAACATGTGTGAAAGTTGCCGGCATATTAATTTCTTTGATCTCCACAATGTATGGTTTTGCATCCGTAGGGCACGAGAATGCATTCGGGATAACGAATTCTGCATTCAAATCCGAGATCTCAATTTGCTTCATGGCAACCGTACTTACTTTTTTTCCTTCATTTTTAGAACCGCCTCTAGTTGAACTAAATACGTCTCCGTTTTCACTAACTTTTTGGTCCAGTACATAGTTGTCATATGCGCGCTGATTTGCCATGTTAATTTCATTCATAACATCATTGCGAAACTCTGCTTTTTGCTGAATTGGTTGAACATAGGACGATTTTTTACTGTAATCAGCTTGTTCTCCATAACGAATGTAAAACGGATTCAAGATAGGAGAAGCAGCACTTAAAAGTGGATCTGAAGTACTTAGGGTCAGAGCTACGTTCTTCCAATCATTTCCGGTATTATTGTAAACCTGAGCTTTGTATTTTAAGTTAATAGGTTGATTTAAATCCGTAGCAGATAAATCATATGTTGCCGCCCAGCCACAGTCTGAAACTAAATACTTTAACGTCCCTGAAATATCCGTATTGTTATCCACATCTATCAATACGATAACCTGATTGCTACGTTGATTTTCGGTATAGTTCAATTCGGTTAACAGAAAACGGGTATCGTTTATTTTAGCAGATAAAGTTTCTTGTTCTTTTCTGATTTTAGTAACCGTTTTGTTGATCTCAAATGTGCGCGTGCGGTAATATTCTCCTGCAGCTTTAATTTGATCAATCGTCAAGGTGTTCTGACCTTTCAGGTCTTTATTTGTATTCAAAATACCAAGTTCAGCCTGATAAGAGCTTAATAAATCCACATTCAATTGGTGGCGGTCTTTCAGATGTTCCAATGAATCTGCCAGAATTTTAATTCTTGGGTTCCATTGTTCCGCAGCCAAAAAATCCATTTCAGTGGAGATAGAAACTAAACGAAAGGAACCCGAGCCTGTAAATTGGATTGTTCTTGGATCAGCAAATGCAGAGATTCCGGAAAAGATGATTTTGTTTCTTCCCTTTGTAAGTTTTACTTGGGTTTCATGAGTCATTTCACCCGCTGTAAGAAAAAGTTTTACCCGTTTAATCTCTGTTTTCAGAATCTGTTCCTGCATGTTCTGAGCAAAGATTACAATTGGAAAAAGAACCAGTAATAGGTTTAAAAAGTGTTTTTTCATAGAAATGGTTTTAGCGTAATACATATTAGCAGCATATCCGTTCAAAATTAAATTGTTTTATTTCAAACAAATTGTGTTAAAACAAAAACTTTGTGAAATAAATATTTGTTTCTAATTTTGGACTCTGAAAAGTAACAATAAAATGAACTCAAGACTCTTAGAATCTGTGGCTGGTGAATATGGAACACCGGTTTACGTATATGATGAAGCAAAAATTATTTCACAGTACAATCGTTTGAAGAATGCCTTTGGATCACAAGAGGTAAAATTGCATTATGCAATGAAGGCATTGAGTAATATCAACGTTCTGAAAACATTGAAAGAGCAGGGAGCAGGATTGGATGCCGTTTCGGTTGAAGAAGTTCTTTTGGGATTACGAGCAGGATTTGAAGCAGATGAAATTATGTATACTCCGAATGGAGTTGCATTTTCTGAAATAGAAGAAGCAGTTGCTTTAGGGGTAATGATCAATATTGATAACCTGAGTGTTTTGGAACATTTCGGAATGGTTTATGGAGCGAGCGTTCCGGTCTGTATCCGAATTAATCCGCACATTTTAGCTGGTGGTCATGCAAATATTTCTGTAGGACACATTGATTCCAAGTTTGGAATTTCGATTCATCAATTGAGACATATTCAACGAATTGTAGAGCATTATAAATTGCACATTGTAGGTTTGCACATGCATACTGGAAGTGATATTGTGGATGCAGATGTGTTTCTGCAAGGTGCAGATCTATTGTATCAGGCAGCGAGCTACTTTCCCGAATTGCAGTTCATGGATTTTGGTTCCGGATTCAAAGTAGCATATAAGGAAGGAGATTTTGTAACACCTATTGAAGAAATTGGAACCAAAATAGGAGAGTCCTTCCAAAATTTCTGTAAAGAATACGGACGTGAGCTTGAATTGTGGTTTGAACCCGGGAAGTTTCTGGTAAGTGAAAGCGGAGTTTTACTGGTTTCCGTTAATGTAGTAAAACAAACAACATCCACGGTCTTTCTTGGAGTAAACAGTGGCCAAAATCATTTGATTCGTCCTATGTTTTACAATGCTTATCACCGAATTGAGAACATCTCAAATCCGAAAGGACATAAGAAGCTTTATTCTGTAGTTGGTTACATCTGTGAAACAGATACGTTTGGCTATGATCGTCCGATCTCGGAAGCGAAAGTGGGAGATGTTTTGGGGATTTACAATGCCGGAGCTTATGGCTTTAGTATGAGTAATCAATACAACTCACGCCTGAGACCCGCTGAAGTATATATTAAAGATGGAATTCCACAATTGATCCGCAAAAGAGAAACACTCGAAGACGTGATTCGCAATGAAATTGATTTATCCTTAAGTTCTACCTACGTTGCGAATATGAATAAGTAAAGCATAGCTTTTCGTTAACCAAAACTTCATTGAGCCGGTAATTGACTACTGGCTCAGTGGTTTTTGAAAAAGGATTGTTTTTGTGCAATGATAATCAGATCTGTGTCGCTTTCTGTTTCAGAGAGAGCAAAGGGTTGTGTATGCTTTGAAAGAACTTTAAATCCAATCTGTTCCAATAGACGGATCAGGAAATCAGCTTCATAATAATGCATCATGATTTCTTCACCCGTACTTGAAGCTTTCAATCGGGAATTTTCATGCAGATCTTCCATTGTACTCAGATAGATAATCCCATTTTCTGTTAGTTTCTCAGATGTCTTTTGAAGAAACAATTCCACTTGTTCTATTGAAAAATAAGGGAACAAAAATCCAATTATAATGGCTTCAAAAGAGGAATCCAGATTATCGATATCCAGTGCATTATAAACCAAAAAGCTTGCTGATGGGTTATTAATCCGTGCCAGATCAATCATATTTGGAGCCAGATCAATTCCAAGTAGTTTCAAACGAGGCTTTCGTTCAAGTAAGAAATGACTGATATTTCCCGGACCACAAGCAACATCTAATACAGAAGAATGATCATCTAAATGAGAAAGAAAAATCTCAAGGGATTCTTTGTAGTGATCTACGGAAAAGAATCGTTCTTGATAAGAATCGGCCAGTTTGTTGAATAAATCAACTGCTTTTTGATTATTTTTTGTGTTCATCCTTTTTTCGGGTAAATTAGAAAAAAATATTTGCTTTTATGCGCACCAACGGATTTGTGATCACCCTATTTTTATTGATATCACTTCTCTTTTCTTGCACGAATGACAGTAAAAAAGAAGGAGCTGAAAAGTCTGGGATAACCGAAGAAAAAGCACTGAAAGGGAAAAGGAAAATTTCGGGAGAAAAAAACAAATTGACAGATTCGCCTGAAAATTATGAGTTTGTTTATAATGATTCACTCAGTGAATATATCAATGCTTATAATAAAACTCTTTCATTATTTGACTTACCGATTGAGGAAAAAGACATCCAAACCCAATTTGGGAACGCACACGTTTTGATCTGCGGAGAATCCAATAATCCCCCACTTGTTTTACTTCATGGAATGAATGCCAGTTCAACCATGTGGTATCCGAATATGAAAGCATTGGCTAAAGATTATTGTGTTTATGCGATTGATTTTTTGTTGGAACCGGGAAAATCGACTTGCAGTTCGAAGCGTTTGAATAAAGAACAAATTGCTAGTTGGTATGATGAAATAGTGGGAAAACTTGGATTAGAGTCGTTTAATTTGGTTGGTTGTTCACGTGGAGGATGGCTTGCAACGGCCGTTTCCTTAAATAAACCCGAAAAAATAAAGAAGCTTGTGTTGTTGAGTCCAGCTCAAACATTTACTTGGATTCCGCCCAGTTCTGCATTATTAAGCAATATAACTTATTGCATTTCTCCCAATAAAGAGAAATTAGGTCATATATTATCCGGACTATCAGTGAGAAGTGTCAAAATAAGTAAAACGTATTTTGATCAATATTATCTGGGTACAGAAAAAGAAACGTTTTCTTCCTGCATTTTTGAGATGACGCCCTATTCTCGAAAATCTGTGGAGACTTTAAAAATGCCGATTTTAGTATTGATTGGGGATAAAGACATTATAAATAATCAACGATGTTTGGATAAAGTGAAGAAATGGATTCCGGATGCCCAAACCGGAACGATTAAAAATGCGGGCCATTTTTTGAGTTTTGATCAGCCTGATACAGTGAATATACTTATCCGAGATTTTTTAGGGAGGTAAAAAAAGATAATCATTTTGGAAACAAACCCAATGTTTAATAATTAACAATTGGTTATTATTTAGTTAATCCTTTCCAATTCAATAAAATTAGGCAACTACTTTGTTGTAATTTCGTTCTACAGATAGAATTATAAAAATAATTCAACACTATGAGATTACTACTACTAGCAGCAATAGCTTCGGTTATTGGCGCAACTACTACGTACGCACATGTTAATGATGCGTCCTTAAATTCTGTTTATCAGATAATTCCTGATTCTTTATCGGCTGATTCCATGCAAATGATCTATCAGGAGATTGATCTGCTATCAATTTTCGAATTGAAAAAATGGCGCGAATCCTATATCTATAAGAATAGGACGCAACCTTCTGCTCAAAACAAGCAGATTTTGATGTATATCGAAGAACGCCTAAAAGTTGTCAAATGAGAAAGTTGATATACCTTTTAGTCTTCGTTTTGATTAGTGCATCGGGATATGGACAACCTCCATGTGGATCAAATCCGGCAGCTGGAAATACGTGCGCTACAGCAACACCAATTTGTGAGTTGAATGGATATTGCGGAAATACATCCGCAACTTACACGGCTAATTCTTGGAGTCAATCATGCGGCTTCTTGGGTTTAAGTGATTGTGGATTAACGGGTGAATTTTGTGGTTCCATTGAGAATAATTCATTTTTGACTTTTGTAGCCTCATCTTCATCCATTTCATTTGATGTTTGGGTTTATAATTCCACTTATGGTGATGGAATCCAGATCATGATTTTCTCAGCAAACAATTGTTCAGGAACTGTGAACTCTTATTATTGCAGCGAATTAGCTCCTTCAGCATCCTCTCAAAATGTATCAGCATCCGGATTAACTCCTGGAAACACCTATTACATTATGATTGATGGTTTTGCAGGTGATATTTGTGATTACACCTTTGCTGCAAACACCGGAATTTCGATTCCGGTAGATGTCACTCCTACAAGTTCAACTATTTGTGCCGGACAATCTGTAACATTAACAGCAAGTGGAGGAAATGGAATTTATAACTGGACCGCATCGCCAAATCTAAGTGGTACGGTTGGTTCAACTGTAACTGCAACACCACCTTCAACACCTGGAGTTTATACCTATACTGTGAATTCAGCAGGTGGAAACCCTTTGTGTCCATCTTCAACTTCTGCAACGGCAACCATTACTGTAAACTCTTGTGGAGGTTGTACCGTTACTGCAGGAAATAGCGGAGATGTATGTCAGGGAACAGCAACTTTTAACTTAACAGCAACGAATGTGGTCGGGGCAACATGGAATTGGGTGGGACCAAACGGATTTACATCCAATGTTCAAAATCCTGCAAGTGTTCCGGTTCCTGCAGCAGCAGGTTCTTATACTTACACAGTAACTGCAACTGTAGCGGGTACTCCATGTACCTCTACAACTACCATCGTTGTAAATCCAACTCCAACTATTAATGCTCCATTGACAACACTATGTATTGGAGGGACGACTAATTTAACAGGATCGGGAACTGCACATGCATCGACTCCATGGGTATCCTCAAATTCCGGGGTAGCCACTGTTTCCAGTTCCGGGGTTGTTACGGCTGTTTCGGCAGGAACTACAACTATTACGTATATGAATTCAGGAGGCTGTACCATAACTCAAATAATGACAATTGTTTCATCGCCTACTGCAAGTATTGCAGGAAGTAGCATCGTTTGTAGTGGTCAAAGTGTGACCATTAGTTTTACGGGAACTCCAAATGCTACAGTTACTTATCAGGTTGGCGGAACAAATCAAACAATTGTTCTCGATGCAGCAGGAAATGGATCTATTTCGGTTTCTCCAGTATCTACAACTGTTTATACACTTGTTAGTGTTCAAGTGAACCCACCAAGTGGATGCAGTTCTGTGTTGGTTGGATCAGCTACTGTCACGATTTCATCTCCTCCAACAGCTAATGCAGTTTCTCCGATTACTGTTTGCTCGAATGCAACGGTTTCAGTTCCCGCATTTACTTCCACACCGGCTGGAGCTTCATTTACATGGATAAATAGCAACACAACAATTGGTCTGGCTGCAAGTGGATCAGGTAATATTGCTTCATTCACCGGATTGAATCCAGGTTCGGGATCAAATGCAGCAACGATCACCATTATACCAACTTTAAGCGGATGTATTGGTACCCCGGCTACTTTCGCAATTACTGTTGATTCTCCTCCAGTTGCAAATGCTGGAAATGACGTAACGATGTGTGTCAATGCGCCTGGGGCAAATCAGATTGGTCAAACACCGGTTGCAGGAGTAAGTTATTCTTGGTCGCCTACAACAGGGTTGAGTAATGCAGCAATAGCAAATCCAACATTCGATGGAACGGTTGCCGGTGTAACGAATTATACGCTTACAGCAAGTGTTGGATCTTGTTCCACAACAGATAATGTGATGGTAACACTTTATGCTTTACCGGTCATTACATTTAACAGCGATATTACTTCGGGATGTAATCCTCAAGAGATCACTTTCAATAACACCACTGCCAATTCATCCAATTGTACTTGGGATTTTGAAGGAATTGGAACTCAGAATACTTGTGGAACAGTTATTCAAAATTATACCAGTGACGGAGTGTTTGATGTGAGCCTCACCGTTACAGACTTGAATGGATGTGTAAATACCTTGTTGAACAGTGATATGATCACGATATTTCCACAACCGGTTGCAAGTTTTAATGCAACTCCTACGGAACTTTCGACATATAATCCGTTTGTCAGCACAGATAATAATTCAACGAATGCGACCAATTATTTCTGGGAGTTTGGTGATGGATTTACCTCGAATGCATTCAATCCAAGCCATACTTATCCGGATAGAGCAGGAACTTATGTTATCAAGTTGTATGCAACAAATGGAATTTGTATTGATTCAGCAGAAGTAACTATTGAAGTAAAGGATGAATTGACCTGGTATATTCCAAATACATTCACTCCTGACGGAGATGAGGTAAACAATGTATTCTTCCCGGTTTTTAACGATGCATTTGACAAGCAATCTTACACGATGCTGATCTTTGATCGTTGGGGGGAGATTTTATTTGAAACACATGACGTCACAGTTGGCTGGGATGGAACTTACAATGGTCAGCTTTGTAAAGAAGGAACTTATACTTGGAAAATTGTCATTAAACAAAAAATAAAAGATTACCGCATTGATCTCATTGGTCATGTAACGATTTTGAGATAATATAAAAAATCCTTGGATGTAGAAGTTAGGAGATTAGAGTATTTACTTTTCAATTAGATCTGTGGCGATCTTTGCAGAAAGCAGGCATAGTGGAATTCCACCTCCGGGATGGACACTTCCTCCAACAAAATAAAGGCCTTTGATTTTGGAAAAATTCGGGTGACGGAAGAATGCTGCCATGCGGTCGTTTGAGCTGGCTCCATAAAGTGCTCCTGCAAAGCTGTTTGTACGATCTGAAATACGAATCGGGTCTAAATAATCTTCTTCTTCAATCAATGACTCGATGTTTGTTTTCAAAATCCGGTTGATCTTCTGAACGACCATTTTTCGGGTGTTTAATCGGAGTTTTTCCCAGTCTTGTCCCTGATCGCTCGGAACATTGATCATCACGAACCAATTTTCTTTTCCTTTCGGGGCATCTTCGGCAATGATTTTGGACGAAATGTGAATATAAATCGTTGGATCATCACTCACGGTTTGCTCTTCAAAGATGGATTCGAATTCTTTTTTGTAATCGTCGCTGAAAAGGATATTGTGTACATCGAGTTTCGGAAAGGATTGATTGATTCCCCAATAAAAAATAAGTGCAGAACTACTTGGTTCTTGGTTCATAGTCTTTTTAGGAGCTGTTTGCGTTGGAATTAGCTGTTTGTAGCTTTGTTTTACATCACAATTGCTAATAATCAACTCTGCCGGATAAATTCCTTTTTGAGTTTCGATACCTCTGACTTTTCGATTGCTTATTTGAATGTTTTCAACACGTTCATTCAAGTGAAATTTAACTCTTAGTTCTTCGGCCAATTTCATACAAGCTTCCAAAATGTGGTGCATTCCTTTTACTGGAAAAAAAGATCCGATTCCAAATTCAAGATGTGGAATACTGTTTAGAACCCCGGGAGCCTTGTAGGGATTCGACCCATTGTAGGTAGCAAACCGGTCGAAAAGTTGAACCAATTTCGGATGGTTGAGTTTTATACCATTGACTTCATGCATACTGCTGAATAAATTCAGTTTTCGCATGGAAGTGACGGTTTTCAAAATGTCTGAAGAAATGTAGGTGCTGAATTTATGCAGTGATTTCTCAAGAAATGAATGCCTTGTTCGTTCAAATAAATAGGCACTGTGATCCAAATAGTCCTTTAGAGGCCGTGAATCGACCTGAAGTTTATGCTCGATTTCCTTCAGAAGTTTTTGTTGATCTGCAAAGGCATGAAGAATGGTTCCGTCCTCGTAGAAATAATGACAAAGCATTTCGAGCTGTTGGTAATTGAAATATTCTCTCGGATTTTTTCCAGCTATTTCAAATAACTCGTCTACTAAATGCGGAAGTGTAAATAGGGAAGGACCTGCATCGAACCGATAATTTCCAAGTTGGATACTGGTTAGTTTTCCGCCCGGATAATTATTTACTTCAAAAACAGAAACAGTATATCCTTTTTGGATTAAACGGATTGCGCTGGCTATTCCTGCAATTCCGGATCCAATTACAATAGCTTCTTTCCCCATGATCTAAAATTAGTTTAATTCGAAATACAAGCTTGGAATTGAAGTTTAATTTATCATCTTTAAGGTGTAAATTGTGATTTATGGGAAAAGCAGTTGGAATAGGAGGGATTTTCTTCAAGTTTAAGGATGAAAAAGCCATGAGAGAATGGTACAAGGAAGCATTGGGGTTAAATCCGAACGACTATGGTGTTTTGTTTTCGTTTAATGGAAATTCGAATCCAAGAGCTTATCTGCAATTGGGAACCTTTCCCGAAACATCAGATTATTTCGGAACAGATAGTCAGCGTACGATGATCAATTTTAGGGTTGAAGGAATCGAAAGCTTATTGGTTCATCTTCAAACGATGGGAACTGTTATTTGTGATGATGTGGAAACGTATGAGTATGGTAAATTCGTTCATGTTTTAGATCCGGAAGGAAACCGAATTGAATTATGGGAACCTATTGATCCTGCTTTTGGTTCGGAAACAAGCGTGGAAATGCGATAGTTTATTTCGAAAAGCCACTATGAATCCCGAAGTGTTGGGACAAGTTGTTAAGAATTAGAACAAAACAGGCTTTAGCACCTATGCTGATCGCATGTCGCCAATAGCTTTAGCGATGGCACAAACTTCGGCGTAAGCATTATAGTCGGGTAATAGTCGGGTGATCTACGAAGTTAACTGCATTTTCGTAACGGATCTTTATTTCTTAACCTAAGTCAATGAATCCAAGAATCTGTTGGAATACTTTTGTGTTACATTCAAAATTAAAATAGACACATGAAAGCAGTCCGTTGTACAGCATATGGAAATCCCGAAGTTTTAAAGCTCGTTGAAATTCCGAAGCCCATCCCTCAGTCAAATGAATTATTGATTAGGATTCATGCAACAGCAGTAAATTCGGGTGACGTGCGAATTCGGAAAGCAGATCCGTGGGCAGTAAGATTATTTTTTGGTTTTTCTAAACCCAGGAAAGCTGTTTTGGGAGGTGTTTTTTCAGGAGAAGTTGTGGAAGTGGGACATGCTGTTCGTCAATTCAAGGTAGGGGATTCCGTTTTTGGATCTACAGGAATGGAATTTGGAGCTTATGCAGAATTCAAAGCAATCAAAGAAACGGCAACTTTAGCTTTGAAGCCAGAATCTTTAAATCATCTGGAAGCAGCTACCATTCCATTTGGTGCCCTAACTGCTTTGGACTTCATTCGAAAGGCAAACATTCAAGCTGGACAAAAAGTCATGATCTATGGTGCTTCCGGAGCTGTTGGCTCAGCAGCTGTGCAGCTAGCTTTAGCTTTTGGAGCAGAAGTAACGGCGGTTTGCAGTGGTGCAAATATGGAATTGATGAAGAAAATCGGCGCCGATAAAGTGATTAATTACCAGAAGGAAAACCTGTCAGTGAACAATGAACAGTATGACGTGATTTATGAAGCCGTTAACCAATTGACCTTTTCCGAAAGTATCGAGCATCTTAAAAAGGATGGGATATTGATTCTTGGAGCAGCTGGTCTTGCTCAAATGCTTCGTGCTGGCTTAGCAAGAATATCCGGACGAAAGGTTTTGACGGGTGTTATTAAAGAATCGGCAGACGGCATGAATTTCATCAAGGGATTGATTGATCAGGGAAAATACCAAGTTGTTTTAGATCGAATTTTTACTTTGGATCAAATCGCTGAAGCGCATGAATATGTTGATTTGGGGCATAAAAAAGGGAATGTTGCTGTTCAGGTCGCACCGGATGCGCGATGATTATTTTAGGATCAATCGCTTTCTGATTCTGCTCAAAGACTCGGGTTTTACACCAATATAAGAAGCAATTATGTATTGTGGAATTCGTTGCAATAATTCGGGTCTTGTTCGCATCAGATTCAAATAGCGTTCTTCAGGAGTATCGGTAAAATAGGAGCCGGAAAGTTCTTGTTGTTCAGCAAATACTTTTTCCATCACTTTACGTGAAATGGTTTCCAGTTTAGGGAATTGAGCATAGAGCTGCTCCTCTTTTTCTCTGTTTCCAACCACTAAAATGCAATCATCAATGCATTCCAGAAAATGCTTTGAAGGTGCGTTGTATGTCATGCTTTGCATGGAAATAACCCATTGCTCTTCGGTGAAGAAGTTGTTTGTTTTTTCCTCCCCATCGATGAGGAAATATTTTCTGACACAACCTTGCAGTACAAAGTAGGCTTCCGAAGAGATTTCCCCTTCTTTCAATAAAACGGAACCTTTGGGATACTTTTTAATGGTGAGAGTTGCCACAATACCATCGATTTCCTCTTGAGTAAGAGGAAGGATTTTTGAAAAGTATGCAAGCAGTTTTTGTTCCATCTGTTTACCGGCTTAAGGGCAACGTAAAATTACGGATTCTCTTTCTACTTTAATCGCATGCCGATTCCAATTCCCAGATTCCATCTTCCGTTTGCAGTTGCTGTTTTGGTATTGTAATAGATTGGAACCTGAATGGCAATCTTTTTATAGCTGTATGTAAGTCCGAATCCCAAACTTGGTGTGATAGGGGAGTTTTTGAAGATCCCATTATCTTCTTTGTATCTTAGAGATGGAAGCATTCCAAGCAGGATTTTGGAGCTTTTAATTGTAAGACTGATGTTTGGTCCGGTAAAATTCAGAAATGCACCGTTATCCACATATCCGGATACTATTACTCCATCGAAAGGACTGAATTTAACAGCTGGTTTTGCTGGTTCGAGTTTCGTTTCTTGCGCAAATGCGGTAGATTGAAATAGGAAGAGAGTTAAGCCTAACAGAAGGATAGAAGTAAATGTGTGATTCATCTTTTTTGTTGCAAAGGGAATTCTTTTTTGAGCGATTTCGTAGTGACGGATTGATGAATGTACTGAGGGATTGAAAATATGTAATGAAGGGTGGGATTTACATTTATAGCTCCAAAAGAGGAATGCATTTTAAACTACTAAAATAATTACCATGGTATAAGAAGGATAAGTGTACACTTATCCTAGGAGGTGAAAGACCAGCGAATTTTATCCCATTCTTCAAGCATATCTTCGTTCTTTGACCAGAAATACTTATTCCCAAGGTAGTACCCTTTTATCAAGCCGCTCCGTTCAATCAAGCTTACATGATGATTAATGGTTTTTTGATGTAACGGAATAAACTGTTCCAGCATCGGAATATTCATAATTTGATGATTGTCCAAATATTCCAAAATTTCAATGCGTGCCGAAGCTGATACAACGAAGGCCAATTCCGCATTTCGATTCGTTCGATGATCAAAAATATGTTTCTTTTTTGCTCCCATGAATAGTGATTTTCTTATATAAGTTAGTAAAAAAGTTGATTTATACAATGGGCTCATTCATTTTTTTAGATCAACTTTTAATATTTTTTTTTCATCGAAAACACCTGAAAACAATGAGTTTTTTCAAAATCATCGACCTGAATACATAACTTTCTTATGTAAAAATTTGCATACCTAATATTCTTATGTATATTTGTCCTATGTATTCATCAGAACTTTTAAAAGGTACGCTTAAAACAATCGTTCTCAATTTGCTCAAGGACAACGGCAGAATGTACGGTTATGAGATTACCCAACGCGTCAAAGATCTCACAGGTGAGAAAATTCAAATTACCGAAGGAGCACTTTATCCAACTTTACATGCGCTTGAGTCACAAGGCGAATTAAAGACAGAAGAAGAGTTTATAGGAAAGCGAGTTAGGAAATATTATTCCCTCACTGAAAAAGGGCAGTCGACAGCCCGCGAGAAAGCAAATGAGTTGGCGGATTTCATGAATACCATGAAGTTCCTTTTGAATTTAGAGCCAAGAACTGGAAATGGTTAAAGTTTCAGACGAGCAAGTTGATTTTATTCTTCATGAAATTGAAGCGCGTGGGGTTACTATTGAAGATCTGCAATGGAACCTACTGGATCACATGTGCTGTATTATTGAGAATGAAATGTCTGAAACAGACAACTTCGACCAGTTCTTTCAAGGGCTCTTGCCTCGATTTTTTAACGACAACTTGCGTGAAATTCAGGAGGAAACAGAATTGTTATTAACCTTCAAACATTTTTACGCCATGAAAAAGACAGTAAATATCTCAGGACTTTTAGCAGCTGTATTAACCCTGATGGGATCAGTATTAAAAGTTTTTCATCTGCCGGGAGCGGGAATAGCCTTCGTTCTTGGAATAGCCTTCTTCAGTTTAATATTTCTGCCACTAATGATTGCACTTAAATTCAGGGATGAGGGAACCAAAACAGATAAATTGGTTTTAAGTTTCGGATTTTTAGTAGGAATCGTTACCTCTTTAGGTTTTTTGTTCAAAATGATGCATTGGCCATGGGCAAACATACTGATGCTTACAGGCCTGGTATCATTTACCTTCGTGTATGTTCCTCTCTATTTCTTCACAAGAGTTAGAAGACCCGAATTGCGTTTCAATACCACTGTTAATTCTGTTTTGATGATGGCATGTGGAGGATTGTTGTTTGCAATGTACAATTTGGGTTATTCAACCAAAGTAGAAGAATCTTCCCAGCAAGCTTACCGTTTGTTGAATGAAGAAGTTCAAAAGATGGACCAACCCAGAGTAACTTCCGTAAATCAGCAGGACGTTAAGGCCTTGCAAAAGCAGGTCAAGAGATTGAATCAGGAAATCGTTGAATTAAAGTCATTGATTATCATGAATTCTACTCAAATGACCAAGCAGGAGTATGATGCAACATCGGAAGACGAAGCTTATAGTCAGCTGCCTAAAGAAGAAGCAATGTCACGGGTTTTGAATGGATCCATGCAAGGTAAATGGGAAAACATTTGCAAGATGACTGAAGAAGTAAACGGAAAGCTGAAAGCAGCTTATCCGGAACAAAAAGACCTGATTTTTGAAATTAGTTCCATTGATCTGGCATCCAACACTACAAAAATTGCCTTACAGAATTTGACTTTAATCCAGATGCATCTGCGTCTGTTGAAATTAATCGCCAGCTAAATCAAGTAATTTTTGAGTACAGTAAACAAAGCAAAGAGGGGAATTTTAATTAGTTCCTCTCTTTTTTTGCACTTTTGAATCAACTTAATTGATTGATCAAATGAAAATCATAAACCTTATTAGCTTATTGTGTGTTGGACTTATTGTGGTTTCGATGTTTTTACCCGTTTATGAAACCTGGGTTAGAGAATCGGAAATAGCTGCACAAACAGGTATCGGAATTTCTAAAATTTATGATGCTGGTGATAATACATTTGTTGCAGTTCACAATGGTTTTGGATCATTCTACGCAATAGTGAGTTGCTTTATAACATTTTTGCTTGCAATTGGTATTTTATTTTTGCCTCGCGAATCTTCCATACCGATCATAGCAGTAATTGTTTATCTTCTAAGTGTGATTTTAGTTTGGATGGGAACCTTTAGTATGGGGATACCTTTTGGTGATGAGATGCTGATTGGATTCGATCTTATACTGCTATCTCAAACATTACTTATTATTCTTTCCTTTTATAAATTGCGCAAGTTAAAAGAGGAGGACAGATATGATAAATGGTAATTTCAGGCTCATACTATCGTAATTCACCGAATAAAAATCGAAATCAATTATTCTCAGACTATTTTAAAAACGGACTGTATTGAGCCACTTTTGCCCTGTTTCCGGCCTGTTCATAGGAGATGACCATTAATCGAAGCGCATTCACATTTGTAGAATCTTTGGTGTAAATCGTTTCAAATACCTGACCGGCTTCTTCGTAGTTAGCTGCAGCGCCGTAGGTGTTCCCCAAGTTGGCAGCCATTTCGATATCATTTGGAAATTTTTGAAGTCCTTTTTTGAAAACAGTCATTGCTTCTTCGTAGCGTTTTAAATTGAACAATGAAATACCATAGCGTTTGTAAAGCGCAGCGGAAGCATCTTTCCATTGGGTAGCTTTTTTTAATGCATTACCGGCTTTATTATAATCTTTTAATGAAAAATAAGCATCTCCTAAATTCCCATACAATGAAGTGTCATTTGGATTTAGATTAATAGCTTTTTGAGTATACCGAACGGATTGATCTAATTGATTCATTCGGTAACTGACAACTCCTAAATTTGTATAAGAACCCGCATCTAATGAATCAATGGAAATGGCTTTTTTGAAACTGGAAGCTGCTATTGACCAGTCTTGTCGCATAGCTGATGAATCCCGTTGATCGGTATTCATTTTCAGAACACCGTAATTGAACTGGACGCGTGCACTATTTGGGCTATTCTTAACATCTGCAGTGAAAAGAGTTGTATTGGATTCCCAGACTTTGTTGCGTTCGATAGTCATAACACTAAATACAATTCCAATCAAAATCGAAATCAAGACAGCTGCAGATTGCCATTTTTCGGTTTGCTGTGACTTGAATAATGTGAATGTACCGATTACAAATGCGATAATGATTCCTAAGGAAGGAGCATAAATTAAGCGATTGGCATAAGTTGTTCCGATCAAGGAGAAGATATTCGTTACCAAGGCTATCGAAATAAAGAAAAATAAAATTCCAAATGCAATTTCGGGTTTTGATTTACGTGTTTTTACCACAATTAATGCGGATAGAATTAAGACTAACAATGTACTGATTACTGGAAGGGAAGTAAAGTTTAAACAAGGAATCTGATTGTAGGAATAATCATAACTCAGGTTGTACGGAGCGACAGTTTCCAACATATAACGACCTAGAATACCGATTCCGGTAGCATAACGTGAACCATCCTCACATGCGATCAGTGAATTATCATGGTAGCCATATTGAATAGGAGGAGTAGGATCGGCGTGAATCACCGATTGATGTAAAATCAGCCATGCACCAGTAATGATAAGTAATGGCAGCAATTTCTTGAAGACAGGAATAATAGATTCTTTTTTGACCATCCAAAAGTAAAGCCCTAAAATGGGTAGATACATAATTCCGGCTTCCTTAGACAATAAACAAGCTAAAAACAAAAGAACTGTTTTGACCGTATCGATTGTTTTTCCTTCTCTTGCTTTCAATATGCTTTGGAAGGTGAGTAGGAAGAATAGGAAACAGAGAATTTCATCCCGGCTTTTTATATTGGCAACCACTTCCGTATGGCTTGGATGAACCATGAAAATAAGTGTGATTGCGAACGAAACCCAAACAGAATATGTTGGCAATAACTTTAAGAGAAGCTTAAAGAGTAGTCCAATTGTAAATGCATATAAAAGCACATTTACAAAATGGTGTATTCCCGGATTATTAGGTGAAAAAGCCCATTCAATTGCAAACATCACCATGGATAACGGGCGATATAATCCTGCATTGGCATCCCAAAATCCTTTCCAGTAAAAAGTGGAAAATAAATCAGGAATTCCTCCAAAACCTTCCTGCACAAAGCGGTTGTTTTCAATGACAGCTAAGTCGTCCAATACGAATCCATGTTGAATAGTAGGTGCAAAGAGTAAAAAAGCAGCAATGGAAAGCATCCAAAAAAGTCTCCGTCGGATTACTTTTGAATTGTCAACTACTGGAATTACTGCAGACGCTTTTTGCGATGACTGCTTAGTGGAAGAAGGGTTTTTCTTTGACATATCGATGCTAAATTAAGGTTATTTGTCTATTGTTCGTCCCCGTTAAACAAAAAACAGGGAAAACCCGGATTCACCAAAAAAGTAGGTAAAATAAAAGCGGCGGTCTCATTTGAACCGCCGCTTTCCAATTTTAGAAATCAATTATTGTTTCACCAATCTTTCGGTATGATTACCAGAAGTAGTCATAATGTTCACCAAGTAAACTCCTCTTTCAAATGTCTCAAGTGAAAGCATTTCTCCAGATTGAACCTGATTCATTGTCATGACAACTTTTCCTTGTGCATCGTAGATGATAATGAAAGCTTCGTTAACACCTGTAAAGCTAACTTTCACATCATTTTGTGCAGGGTTTGGTGTTAAAGTAACTCCAAACGAATTTTTGTTTTCATCTAGGCCAACTTGGCTAATTACAACACAATCAGATGTGTCACTACATGTGCCATTTGAAACAATTACAGCGTAAGAACCATTGGAAGTTGCCGTAAAGGTGGCATTTGTTTCACCAGCAATTGCTTGTCCGGAACAATTAATCCATTGATAAGTACCTGTTCCTGTAGCTTGTAAAGTGATGACATCCAAAGATGTGATTCCAGCTACCGGGGAAGAAACAATGGTCAAATCTAAATTCTCGATACTATCACAACCATTTACATTCGTAAAGGATAATGTATAGAAACCAGTTGTTGTAAATGTTTGTCCATTCCAAATCAAAGAATCACATGCTGTTGCTACAGTTGTATCTGCATCAGCAGTATTGATCGTCAAGTTAAGTGTAATAGTACTATCACAACCAGCCGAATTAGTCAATAGTTGTGTATATGTACCACTCGTTGTATAAGTTTGACCATTTAAGGTATAACTTTCACATTCAGCTACATTCAAACTCTCAGAACTAGAGAAATTAATGGTCAAGTTCAAAGTCACTGTACTATCACAACCTGAAGCACTTGTCAACACTTGTGTATAAGTACCACTTGTGTTGTATGTTTGAGCATTCCAGGTATAACTATCACAATCTGTTGCAATAAATGAATTGGTAATTGCAGCAGGTTCTGTGATCGTAAAAATTTGATCCGCAGAACAACCATTAGCATCTGTTACAGTTACGATGCATGTTCCTAAAGAAAGTCCCGTTACAGAAAGTGTTCCGTCTCCTGTTGGATTTCCCGGAGCCCAATCATAAGTGTAACCCGGAGTTCCACCTGTTGGTGTGTTAATGGAAGCTGTTCCATCAGAATCCCCGTTACAAGACACATTTGTTTGAGCAGCAGCTGTAACAGAAATAGCCGTTGGCTCAGTAATCGTAAATGCTTGATTAGC
>DLHO01000009.1:0-39099 GCA_002483265.1 Flavobacteriales bacterium UBA7666
GGGTCGCTGGTTCGAGTCCAGCAGAGGGAGCTTTAGAAAGCCATCACATTGTGATGGCTTTTTTGTGTTTATGATATTTCTGGACGAGAAGTTTATCCCGACTGAAGCGTAGCGGAACGTCGGGGAGTCCAGCAGAGGGAGCAAAAGTAAAGTCCGATGGAAACATCGGACTTTTTTATTTTATAGGAACAAGTAGGGGCGTAAAATTTTACGCCCCTACTTGTTCCGGATACTTTTCTTCAATTTCTCAAAGCTCTGGAATTTTCTATTCCGGTGCGCGCATCCCCACAATCAAATCTTGGTGAATCGTGAAGGAAAAGTTCCCGGTGCGATCCCACATGGTCACCCAACCACTCGATGGTCCGCCGTTGCAAGCACCAAAACGAACATCTGTGTTCCAAATAACCAGGCTCATATTGTTAAATGTGGTTGAGCCGTAAGTTGCACTTGCATTGGTTACCGCAATTTCATAACCCGGTGCCGGACTCACAGGCCATGCCTGAGAGTAGAAAGCAGTATTCCCCGGTGCAATCGTATAACAAACCGTTTCTGAGCTTGAAATAACCTGGGTAGAAATGTTGCGTAAAGAAATCTCGAGACAGACCGTATAACTACAGCTGCTTCCGGTATTCGTTACCGACCACGTTGGTGTTCCCTTTTGGCTGATTCCTTGAAAAATAACCAATAGGAAAAGGAATGAAAGTAAAAATTGTTTTTTCATAAGAGTGAATAATGAATAGTGCCTTACTCTGTTTAACCGATTTTCAGGATCCTCGTTGCATCTAATGTAAAAAAAAAACGATTACATTATCCAAAATAAAAAAGTTGCATCTTTCCCACATCTACGTTCGATTTCTTGGAATCCAGAGTTAGATGACTTAAATTATAGGAAAACCAGTAAGTTATGACTTTACGAATTGCATCCTTTATAATTTGCTTAACGACAACTTATTCCTTTTCCCAGGGATATTCCGGGAACTTTAAGGTTTCTGATAAAAATAGAGTTTATCATTTTACATTATTGGATGGTAAGCTGCAAAATCCCGTTTATACGATTGTTGAAGAAACAGAATACATCAACAGCATGTATCTGGCAGATTCGAGTGTTCTTTCCGGTATCGATTCCATGACCATCGTCAATGAAAAAGACAGTTTGTTAAAGCAGTTTCTGGGCAACTTTTCAGGAACTTACGCGGAATACAACAAGAAGGGAAAGATGGTAGCTGCAAGCTATTATCCGGAATCCACTAATCTGGTTGAAGCTTCTCACGAATTATCAGAAGATCAGCGAATAAATTTTTATCCGAATGGAAATCCCTATGCCCAGTTTTATCAGAAAAACGGACACCCTTCACGAAGTATCATTTATTTCACCAGAGATGGAGAAGTGGACAAAATAATGGATCTATCGAAATATGCTGTTGGCGAAGACGTTTTGATCCAAAATCCCTACGATTTCAGGTTGAGGAGAAAGATGCTCAAAATTGTAATTGAGTAGCCTGAATTATTGGAGTATAAAACAACAACTTATGCCAAAAAAGAAATCAGTTTTCGTAAATCTTTGGGCAATTACAAAAGCAACTTTTAGCGATTGGTGGAAAGCGGATCCGTTCCGGCAAAGTGCGGTCGTAGCCTATTACGCTGTCTTTTCCATCCCGGCTTTATTGGTAATCGTGATTGCTGTAGCCGGATTGTTCTTTGGTGAAGAAGCCGTTCGGGGCGAAGTTTCTAATCAGATAAAAGGCGCACTTGGAAATGAAACGGCCGAATCCATAGAAAGTATTATCGCAAAAGTTTCTGAAGAAAAGACCTCCGTCATCGCAACGATTATTGGAATAGTGACTTTGATTGTTGGTTCCACAGGAGTATTTACCGAATTGCAGACCTCCCTGAATCAGATTTGGGAAGTACAGGTCGTTGCCAAAACAAAATGGCTGAAAACCATCAAGACCAGGTTGTTTTCCTTCGGATTGGTTTTATCATTGGGATTCCTCATGCTCATTTCACTGCTGCTTACAACAGGTTTGGAAGCACTGGGAGGAATGATCAAGAGCCGTCTCCCGGACTTTGTACCCTTTTTACTGAAAATCGTGAATTTCATCCTCTCCTTTGGAGTAATCACAGCACTCTTCGCATTGATCTTTAAAATCCTGCCTGATGCTAAGATCCGCTTACGCGATGTCTGGGTTGGTGCAATGGTGACCTCCCTGCTTTTCATACTCGGTAAATTTGGACTGGGAATCTATTTTGCAAAAGCGAATCCGGGATCAGCATACGGAGCAGCCGGTTCCATCGTTTTGATCATGCTATGGGTTTCGTATTCGTGTATGATCCTATTCTTCGGTGCCGATTCACCAAGCAGTACGCCACATTCCACGGCCACGAGATCCAGCCTACAGCCGATTCAGAAATCGTTAAGCAACCCAATCCGAAAACAATATGATGCTAGCGCGAGTGTCACACTCGTGCTGGCTCTTTTTACTAATTAAATCAAATAACTTTTCGACAGAATATGCGTTTAGATAATAGATTAAATTGTTTTTTGCCTGAACAATTGATTTATGAAAGAACCATTTTTAAACTTGAATAAATGAACTTACCTAAATTTTGTGCCTTAATCGGATTCGTTTTATGTTTCAATTCTGCACAGGCGCAAGAAATGGATAATTCCCGATCCATGAAATGGCTGAATCTACTGGAAGATGATTGGCCCGATTTTGAACGGGAAGACAGTAAAACAGCCGCAAACGAATTAGTGTTGGAACTGAAGAATGAGATCCGAGAAAACAACGAGTATGTTGGACATTACAATTACATGCTCTGTGAAATGTATTACTACCTGAAAGAGTATGACAGCTCCATTGTTTACGGAAGAAAAGCATTGGAGACTCATTTTACCAACAGCGTTTTTGTTTACCAGAATTTATCGTTTAGTCAACAAAAGAAAATAGATGTTGAGAATACGAAAAAGAGCGAGATGGAAGAACTACGCTCAGCACTTCTGATGCTTGATACGGTTTTAAACAGAATAGATTCTCCCAAAAAAATTTCAGTAGATGAATACCACCAAATTGAACAATCTATTTATAAAATCGAACGGATTACGGGCATTAAGTCTACCGGTAATCACGATCATTTGGGGTTAAAAGAATTTATTCAGTCTGATTACACCAAATGGTTGGTTTGGTACATTGAAAGGAGAAAATAATTGTAATTTACCAGCTGATCAAATAACCAAAATACTAGAAATGAAAACGTTCTTACAATTCCCCCGTTTTTTCATCCTGATTCTTTCTTTTGCTTTCATGATTGGATGTACAACAAAAGAAAATCTGGTTGTTCACTCAGCAGATGCTTGCGAGGAAGTCCGTCTTTTCCTGCAAGAGAATAGAAAGAAAGGTCATGATGATATTCTGGAGGAATATTTTATCCATAAAGTTCCGGAAAATGATGAATTGAAGCAAGCCTTATACAACTACTTAGATAAGATAAAAGATTTCAGGACTGATCAGGCAAAATGCGATGCTGAGATAGATTCAACACAGAAGGAATTCACCACGGTTGTGATCAGTAATTCCAAAAAGAGTCTAAAATTTCGACTTCAAAAACAAAAAGGTGTTTTTAAGATCAAAAACTGCATCCCTTTGAAAAAAGGTGATCGGATTATTGGTTGGGTTTAAAGACAATTTGGAAATAATGCATCCATTAATTTTATCGGAATTGGAATAGTGTTGATTGGATTAACGCTATTTACATATTTATCTAAGGATTATGACTCAGCCAATCCTTCCGCAATTTCTGCTGCTCCGCACTCGGATTCTCCAATTCCGAAATCTTTCCATTTTCCAATTTCAGCCCCGCTTTCAATAACAATTCTTCCAACGGAAGTACTTCCGTGCCCTGGATGTAGTTGGAAGTAAACTCCTTCAGTTCCGGGAATCCACTTACAATCACCATTTCAGAAAAGAATTGGTCGTCTTCAAAAGGTTTTCCGTTATAATGTTTGGTTAAATCGAGCACCAAATCCTTCGCTCCGTATTCTCCGTCGGATAATTCACGCAATTTCAGATCCAGACACAAATTGATCAGTGCTCCTTTCAGATACACGTTGTAATATTGATCCTGCATTTCCATCGGATGAAGACTTAAATCAGTTATTGCCAGCTTCGCATCGAATTGATTCATAGATGCTATTTTTTCCTCCACAATTTTGTAAAACTCCTTTTCGGAACGCAATCCGGTTTTTATGGGCATGTGCATGGTGAAATATTCAGTCATTCCTTCATAAAGCCACAGATGTTTCGAGAATTTCGGTTCATTGTAATCGTAGTTTTCGATTTCTTCCGAATGCAAACCCAAGGGCATCAACGTGTGAAAAAACTCGTGACTGGCAATCCCATAGATATTCTGACGAATTGTTTCAATATCCAAAGGCATGTAGAGTAAGATTAAAGTCGAATTGGAATGTTCCAAACCATCACCGATCAGATGATTGCGATTTGGAGCCAGACTGTGATAGATTAGAAAAGTGTAGTGATCCACCGGCAGTTTATTATTTAGGTATTTCGCCTGACTGATCAAAAGTGGTCGGATGTACTCCGCAATGTCTTTCGAAATGTGTTTCCCTGAGGTGGAATAACAGGCAACTTCTACCGAGATTCCGGGTAAGTTCATAATCGTAGTGTCCGGCAAAGCATACAAAATCGGGTTGTCTACCAATTGATGGTAATTCTCCGCAACAAAAACATCCTGATTTGGCTTCACTGTTTTTTTCAAACTGGTAGCAGGATATAAATTGATTCCCTTTCGGATATTCACTTCGATTGGGTGGTTGATATGTCCACGGAAATACCCGAAAAGACTGTTTGGAGTAATTACAAATGAACTATCGCTAAATGAGCTGGCTGCAGATCGGTAAAAACCAGTTATCATTTTGTCATCAAAAGCTTCCCAGGCATCATCTACCAGATAGGAAACCCGCGCAATCCGTTTGGCATCAAAAACCTTCCACGAATTCATGTCCGGATGTTCCGTTTTTAGTTTCTTTCCCTTTTTGTCGAAGACCTCGAATGATGAAATGTATTGCCCGAAGTTCATTGCACCATAAATTCCGGGAATGATCTTCGGAAAACAATAGGTGAGTGTATCTTCAGAAAATCCACCGATTTTTAAATGAACAGCTAATTTGTCTGTTGAAAGATCTTTCAAACTTGTCTCATACCGATAGGTAATTTGTGCGTTAATTGATTGACTCAACCCGGCGCAAAGCGCAAAAAGGAAGATAAGAAGAGCGGCTCTTTTCATATGTTTCATTTGATATCTGAATCTAAGACTGTTTGGCAGGTTAAAAGTTACTTTTAAAGATACAACATACGGGTGCAAATATCCAATTCTCCTTTGTTTTCCTTGTCATAATTCGTAACTTACTTCCGCAAGAGAACAACACTCATTTATACTATTTATAACCAAACACGAGATTTATGGCAGCAGATAAGAAAAGATTGACCACAGCTTCGGGCAAACCTTACGTGGAAGATGAGAATTCAATGAGCGTTGGTGCGCGCGGGCCACTTTTACTGCAAGATTTCATTCTGCATGAGAAAATGGCTCACTTTAATCGTGAACGAATTCCTGAACGTGTAGTTCATGCAAAAGGATCGGGGGCATTCGGAACATTTACGGTAACCCATGATATTTCGAAATACACGAAAGCGAAAATCTTCAATAAAATTGGAAAAGAAACCAAAGTCTTTGTGCGTTTTTCAACCGTTGGGGGTGAAAAGGGGAGTGCAGATACCGAAAGGGATCCGCGCGGTTTCGCAGTGAAATTCTACACGGAAGATGGAAACTGGGATTTGGTAGGAAACAATACGCCGGTTTTCTTTATCAAAGACCCGAAGAAGTTTTCCGATTTTATTCATACCCAAAAACGCGATCCGAGAACCAATTGTAAAAGTCCGACAATGATGTGGGATTTCTGGAGTTTGAATCCGGAGAGTCTGCATCAGGTACTAATTTTAATGAGTGATCGTGGAACGCCGCACGGTTACAGACATATGCATGGTTTCGGTTCGCATACTTTCAGTATGATCAATGCTCAAAACGAACGCGTATGGGTGAAATTCCACTTCAAAGTGATGCAGGGAGTCAAAAATTTCATCAGTCCCGACGCAGCTGAAATGAAAGGGAAAGATCCGGATTTTGCACAGCGCGATTTAGTAGATGCAATCGATCGGAAAGATTTTCCAAAATGGGCCTTGAAAATTCAGGTCATGACAGATGAACAAGCCAAGCAATTCCCTTTCAATCCGTTTGACCTAACTAAAGTATGGCCACACGGTGATTTTCCATTAATTGATGTGGGTGTCATGGAACTGAATCAGGTTCCTAAGAATTTCTTTGCGGAGGTAGAACAAAGTGCTTTTGCGCCAGCACATGTGGTTGACGGAATTGGTTATTCGCACGACAAAATGCTGCAAGGGCGTTTGTTGTCTTATCCGGATGCACATCGGTATCGCTTAGGAGTGAATTATGAGCAGATTCCTGTAAACAAATGTCCATACATGGTAGCAAATTACGAACGGGATGGAATGATGACGGTAAATGGCAATCAGGAAGACGCACCGAATTACAATCCGAATAGTTTTGATGAGATCGAAATCGATCAGGCATACAAAGAACCACCCATTCAATTAGACAGCACATTAGCTGACTGGTATGATCGAAACGGAGCAAATGACAACGATCATTATACGCAACCGGGATTACTATTCACCAAAGCCATGAACGATTACGACCGGCACAATCTGGTGTCAAATATTGTAGAGGCCATGAGTGGAATTGAAGGCCCGAAAAAAGACCTGATTATCAATCGGCAATTGTGTCATTTCTTTCGTGCGAACCCAAATTTGGGAACCGCTGTTGCAAAAGGATTGAATGTAGATCTGGATGCAGTCATGAAGGCTCTGAAACACGAGTAATAGTATTTAATTGATATATCCTGTTGGGACGCGATGCTTCGCGTCCCTTTTTTTGTATCCCCAAATTTTCATGTTTATATAAAATACAAACCCCCGATGAATATTCTCCATCGGGGGCGTAGCTACCACACGTACTTCACTATCAACCTGTACATGTATTACCTCTAAATTAAACCTAAACTGAAACCTAAACTAACCTAATTGTTACCTAACTTATAGCGTTATGATTGATAGTACGCTCTTAATAATTTTTCTTCATAATCTTCAATGTCGCAACAGGTGGCCTTAGGAATTTTGTAATTCAAACCCACTATACCATCATTCCTAAGTCTACACTATTGCAAGATCTTTCGGAGCATTTCGTATGTTTGTGGAGCGGGTTCCAAAAATGGAACCTTGCTACCACATCGAACGGAAATATTCCTTATAACTCAAGTTCTATATTTCAAATCTTTTAGTCACTTGCTTTGAAATCGATTTTTCAAAAGTGATTTTCTTGCATATACTATTATAAAGAACGTGCCAAAGGAGGATAAAACAAAAAAACCGTTGATTATCAACGGTTTTAGGAATGGCACAATTTCAAAATATTTTCAAAATGAAAAAAATATTTTCAAAATGAAAAATTAATCGTCATCTTCTTCTTTCAGCATGCGATAAATAGTCGTTTGACCGATATCTAATTTATCAGCAACTAATTTTGTGTTATTGTTGTATTTGTCCAAAAACAATTGAACAATTCTTCGATTATAAGCTCTCAAACTCATTTCTTCCGCAATAATCCCTGAAAGAATATCTGCACTTGCTACAACGATATCATCGGCGTCAATTACATCGTTCATAGACATCACAGAAGCTAATTCAATCACTGATTTTAATTCACGCACATTTCCCGGCCACGGATAAGCTAATAGTTTGTTCTGAGCCGCCGGACTGAGTTTCTTTACCGACATGCCATTTTCTTTACAAAAACGCTCCACAAAGCTTTTACTCATCAGCAAAGTGTCTTTTTCGCGTTCACGGAGTGGTGGCAATTCGATTGGAAGACCAAATAAACGATAGTAGAGATCTTCCCGGAAAGCACCGGATTTTACTTCCTGGAGCAAGTTTTTATGCGTTGCAACAATGATGCGGCAGTTGAATTTATAGATCTTGTTTCCTCCCACACGCGTAATTTCACGTTCCTGAAGTGCGCGTAAGAGTTTTGCCTGGAAAACAGGATCCAATTCTGCAATTTCATCTAAAAACAAAGTCCCGCCGTCTGCTTCTTCAAATTTCCCGATGCGTGTTTGATTCGCTCCCGTAAACGATCCTTTTTCATGACCGAATAATTCACTTTCAAACAATTCTTTCGGGATAGCTGCCACGTTAATAGCAACGAAAGGTTTGTCTTTGTAAATGGAATTGTAATGAATAGCTTTTGCAATAACTTCCTTTCCGGTTCCTGTTTCTCCGGTAATAGAAACAGTAATATTGTTGGAAACGGCCTTTTGCAATAACATGAAAATATGCTGCATCTTGCTGCTCTGACCAATGATCGTATCGCTGAAATTGTATTTTGTTTGAACCTCTTTCTCTAACTTTTCGATCTTCTTTAAAAGTTTTGTTTGGTTCTGTGCATTTGCCAATGTATTCAACAAGCGATTTCGAAGATCATTCCCTTTTACGATGTAGTCATAGGCTCCTAATTTGAGCAGGCTTACTGCTGTTTCAATTTCTTCCTGTTCTGAAATAACGATCACTTGTGTTCCGGGACACAAGGCTTTTATTTTTTCTAGAAGTTCTTCCCCTGAAATATCCGGCAAGCGATAATCCATGGTGATCAGATCAGGAACATCATCGTTCAAACGACTCAACAATTCTTTTCCGGTTGAAAAGGCTTCTGTTTCATAATCCGGATTCAACGAAACAGTATGTACCAATAGTTTTTGATACCAATCGTTGTCTTCGACTATAAAGATGCGTTGTGTAACCCCGGTTTCCATAATGATATACTTAGTTTAATTTTTCTTTTACTTGTGTAATAATGTGTTTCGCTTGTTCTTCAAAAACTTCCATTAACTCTTTAATTGCGGGATCGACTTTGGATTCTTTTCCCATTCGTTCGATTTCTTTCAAAGTAGTATAGCAGTTATTTGCGCCGAAATGTTTGAAAGGTGCGGCTAATTGATGAGCTAACTCGGATGAATCGCTCCACTTTTCTTCTGCTACATGCTCCTTCATTTTGATCAATCCGTTTTCGGTGGAATTCACGAAAGTTTGTAAGAGTTCTTTGTAGAAGGGTTCGTTGTTATTGGTCAGTTTTTGAAGACTTTTGAAATCAGCCTCGTCTAATTGAGTTCCCATACTGTGGTCTTTATAAATTTGATATAATATTCTTCTGATTTCTTCCGGATTAACTGGTTTGGTTAAAACTTCGGTCCAGCCGGAATCGAGCATATGCTGTCTTTTTTCAGGATCCAATGTTGCGGTTAAACCAACAACCGGAATTTGATCCAGAGTTTCCATTTCTGCCATTTTTTCGCGGAGTTCATACCCATTCATTTCCGGCATACGGACATCCAAAAGCACGATGTCCACATCATTGTTTTTGAGCTGCTCCAAAGCTTCTAAACCATTTGTTGCTTCCAAAAGCGTAATGTTCACGCCATGAAACATACTTCTCAAAAGTGTCCGGTTAAAAGGTTCGTCATCTACGATCAGTAAACTCTTGTCCTTTAAAAAGGAGAAGTCCGTGCGGGATGGTTCCCGGGGCACATCTACCTGGTCTTCCGTTTTTTCAAAAGGAATTTCGATATAGAAAGTGGTTCCGATCCCTTCTTCGCTGTTTACGCGAATAGTTCCACCTTGCTTGTCGATTATTTGTTTCGTGATACTAAGTCCCAAACCGGTTCCGCCATATTTGCGCGTTACTGTTAGATCAGCCTGTTCAAAAGGCTCAAAAATGCGTTCTCTTTGACTTGCTGACATTCCGATTCCCTGATCCTGAACTTCAATTAAACAGCGAATCTGACGTTTTTCCAGCTCTTCAAAATTCAGATGGATGGTAATCAAACCGTCTTTGGAGAACTTATTGGCGTTGCTAATCAGGTTGATGATGATTTGTCGAAAGCGCAAAGGGTCTCCCAGTACGTTGGGAAAAGGTTTTTGATCCAGCTCCACCACCAAACTGTTATTTCTTTCCATTACCTGCAGTTCATATTGCTCATGAAGCATCATGATTTCATTGGCTGGATTGAAAGCGATTTTTTCCAGTTGAATGTGATCCTTCTCCAGTTTAGACAAGTCCAGAATTTCATTGGTGATTTGGGCAAGGTGTTTCACAGAATTGCGAATGATCTTCACTTTTTTGGCGGCACTTTGATTTAAAGGCTCAAAGAATAACTGCTCCGTAAATCCGGAAATGGCATTTAGCGGTGTGCGGATTTCGTGGCTCATTGTTGCAAGAAAACGCGATTTGGCTTCTGTCAGCTGATCACTTTTATCCTTTGCCAGCTTCAATTGGGCGTTGGTTTCTTTTGATTTAGTAAACAAGGTAATAATCAGTACCACGATCATCAAAATCAATAAACTGGAAATGATACTGAATAGAAGAATAATCTCATTGGTTTCTGCTGCTACATTTTTGGCGTTTTGTGTTTCTTTGAGCAATTCTCTTTTGTCTGCTAACTCAATGGCCTGAAAGATTTGCCCGATCTGTTTACTCAATTGATTATTCTCCTGCTCAAGATTCAGCTTGTATGAATTGAGCATTGTTTCTTTCGAAACGGCTGTGTTTTTAACGGATTGAATCTTTTTGGCAATTTCATTGGTACTGGCCGTGGCAATATCAGAAGCCTTGATTTTAACTTCCGGTTGAACGATAGGTGCAGTGGTGGCAGTGGTCTTTTTGTTTTTGCGCTGAAACCATTTCTTTTTTTCCTGTTCGTCTTGCGGCTGAACCTGTGGTGTTTGTAAGGCATTGACCTGATCGCGGATTTCCATTTTTATCCGTGCCGTTTCACTGGCATTTTGAACTTCATTCTCCACAATCGACATGGTTTCGTTCACCCGGTTCTCATTCTTAATGCTCATGAGTGTATCCAGGTTATAGAAACGCGCTTTTACCAAAGAACTTAATTTTTTGATTTGCTTTTGGTAGGTTGAATCATCTGTTTTGTATGATTTCAATAAATCCATTTTGCGGTTCGTTTGTGATTCCAGGATTTCAAAATCCAGCAATGCATACGGATTATTTTGGTAGAGGTAGGAATAAGTCAGGTTATCCGATTTTAGAATATTGCTATTCAAATCGCGGACGATGAACCGTCGATTTTCTTTCAGATTTGTTGGAAGAGGACTCTCGGAGACTTGCGCTAACCGGTCGTAAACCCAATATCCTGTGGTACACACGAAAATGAGGAGCAAGCCGATGATTATAAACAGAATACGTTCAAAAAGAATATTTCTCCAGCCTTTTTTCATATTGATATGAATTTTCAATTTGAAAAATACAACATTTATTCGGGCTTTCGTTTTCAAAATGAATTTTTCAGTGATTTTAATGAGCAAAAGCGAGCATTCACCAATTATAAAACAAAGAATACCTCAATTGCATTATTTCAGAACAAAATTGAATTGATCAAATTTGAGCAATTAAAGATATAACTGACCTTATTGAAAATCCTGCGCCGGAGTAAACAACATAGTCCTTAAAGTGAATAGTAGTACATGAGTGAGAGGAAACTAGTTGTTGATAAATCTCCACCAATATAGCGTAAGACAAAAAGGGTGTTCATGAGGCATGAATGCCCTTTTTGATTTTATTTCGAATTTTCAAGGATTTTTCTCGATGCACTTGCTGATTTGAAATAATTCCTTATTTTTGCACCCGCTTGCAACGGTAAGTGACTGTCAGTCGGACAGTAATTAATACAAATGCCTCGGTGGCGGAACTGGTAGACGCGCTGGATTCAAAATCCTGTACTTTCGGGTGTGCCGGTTCGATTCCGGCCCGAGGTACTGAACGGGACAGCAGATAATTTTTATCTACTGTCCCGTTTTTCTTTTCCACCAAAACCCTTGTAAATATTGGGATAAACGAAAATAGACTGTTCACACGGTCGGTTCGATATTCACCTTTTTGGAAGTCATACACCAAACCGTCAGGAAATACCATGTTTTGAATACGTCTCTTTTCTTCCAAATCGCCAGATTCCCACAAAACAGGGAGTTTCAAAGCATACTCGAGTACCGTATCAACTGCTTTTTCAAGGTTCGATAAATTAAATGAGCATTTTACCAATTCTTCCTTAGTTCTAACCAATTCAGTTTGGAATTCCTTATAGTATTTGTTGTACAAATCCCCGTCAATCTCCCCCAAAACAAACCGTCGTTCGATTGTTCCTAGCTGTTTTTCAATCTTGGAAACCTCGCTTTCAAGGGTTGCAGTTTGCAAAATACTTTCCTCTTGCATTTCCATGCACATTTCAATCATGAGCTTTTTGATTGGTTCAACCGCGTTGGAATCGTAAAGCACATATTCCGAAAGTAACGATTTGAAAAGTTCGTGCATTTGCTTGGCGCTTTTGTTCTCTTTACTGCCTATTGTATTGCATTTGTAGTAATACAATCCTTTGCGTTTCACCAAATACCCAGTATAGGGTGTATTATCGCTTCCTGAGCGCACAAATTGCTTTAAAGGTAGATTTTCCTCGTCTCGGTTGTATTTGTGTCCCAAAGTGCGCTTTTGGCTCAAAATACCATTCACTTTCAAAAATACTTCCTCGGAAACGATTGCGGGGTGCTTGTCCGTTCTAATTACTTCCCCCGGAATAAGTGGTGAAACAATCATTCCACAATAGAACGGGTTACGGAAAATTTCGCTCAGTCGCTTTGCGCCTTTCGTCCAACCTTTCTTTTTTAAACGTTCAGTGATTTCGTTATAACTCAAATCGTGGTTTGCCTTCAACAAGAATGCCTCTCGAATCAATTCACCCATTTGGTTAATCTGCAAATTCGGTTGTTTGCGTTTCCCCGGATTCATGTTTGTATAACCATAAGGGATAGAGCCCGAAACATACCCGTTTCGTAACTTGGTTATCATGCCATTCATGCACGTTTCCCGTCTGATGTCATTTTCATACCGTGAAAAAACCATGTGGATTCCTTCCTGAAGTGTTCCCGTTGATGTTTGGGCGTCCACCTCCTGAGTTGCGGAAATGATATAAACCCCCATTGCTTTCAATTGTTCAATGATTGCCATTCCACCCCCGCCAGTGCGTGAAAAACGGTTATAGGCATAAATAACAATATAGCCCACTTGGGTATTTCGTCGAGCAAATTCCAACATTCGCTTAAACTCCTTGCGTTCGTCCGTTGTAGCGGATTCACTTCCGCCCCCGAAATACCCAAGGACATTGAGTTTATTTTTTGAAACGATATGGTGGCAGAAATTGAGCTGTGTTTCCAAACTTGCGCCCTCTTCTTGTCCCTTACTTGATACGCGGGTATAAACCAAACACCCATTGCGGTTGATACGTGCAGATTTTTTACTCTTTGCCGCAAACTGTTTAAATGCGGTCGCTGCTGTTGTGTTCATCTTCTTTTGTTTTCTTTGTTATCAATCGGTTTAACTGTCGGACTGCGATTGTTGCAAACTCCCGCATTGCTTCTAACAACTGTTCCCGTTTCTCTGTACTCAGGTTTTCAAATCCCTTGTATAGTTTCAGGGTCTCAGCTGTCAATTTTTGCGCTGTCTGTTTTCGCAATCCCTTGATTCTGTTGAGTTCCTTGCGGATGTCCGCTATTAAATCCGTGGCCATGATACTAGATATTTAGATGGTGGTGAACCCCTTCGGGGTTGATTTATGCTAATAATTGCTAGAGTATGTTAAAAAACCCCTAAAACACCCTGTTTTCAGGCATTATAGGGGTTCTCAGGTGGTGGTATGAGGGCGGTTTATACTAGGAACGCTTTTTGAGCATTGGCATACCCGTGAGCCATTCTTTGATAAATTAGTTTCTCATTTGCAACCAAAGAATTCCCCATTTCAACGTTTCGATCTGGGTTAACTACAATAGCATCAAATGCCTTGATTGGACGCTTTGAAGCAGATCGCAATTGAACATTTTTTCCGAACTCTCCGAACTGTTGAACCAATTCATTCATTTGTAAGAAGTGGCTAACATCGTTATTGAAAATTTCCGTTAGTGAAAGCTCATAGATTGCCCGCATGGTAATCTCACCAATCGACTTGTTTTGGAAATCCTGAACTTTTGGAAAACCACTATTGCAATTCAAAACAATGATCTTGTAACGGCATTCTTCCGGATCTTCATTGATTAATTTGATAACATCACCCAACGGGGAAACGTTCATAATACCGCCGTCAATATTATTCAATGATGTAACCCTGTTTGAACCTTCATAGAAAGAAACCTTTTCTACCGGCTTCCAAACCGCCGGCATGGCAGTTGAAGCCAAAACACCGTTTACGAAATCTTCAGGGGTTTCAAAATCCGAATGCTTTACACTGTGGTACATTCCGCTATTGAGCGAGACAAAACCACAAGTAAAAACGGTGTCTTTTATTTTTCGACGGTCCAAATACTGACCTAATTTCAGATGTAGGGGCGTATTGTCTGCAATGCTTTTAACCTTGTGCAGATTTGATTTAATCGCATTCCCTAATTGTTCCATTGCCGAATCAATAAAGGATTGTCGTTTCTCTTTGGAGAAGATAATACCGAGCTTACCAAAGAATGAAAGTTTCAAATCAATGTTTTCCAATAGTTGTTTCGTTAGCTCCT
Organism: Flavobacteriales bacterium UBA7666; assembly: GCA_002483265.1. GTDB lineage: Bacteria > Bacteroidota > Bacteroidia > Flavobacteriales_D > Crocinitomicaceae > Fluviicola. The sequence goes on from DLHO01000009.1 coordinate 14,772, forward strand.
TTTTGTCCAACCTGAATTTGAGTTTATCTTCCTTGCTCGCTGTATCAATGACCGCAGAAGTATAAATCTCGGAAGCCCCATTTTTACCGATCTTATTAACCCAAAGGTCATGTAACAAACTCAATTCATTCATTGCAACCAAAGCCCCGTTAATGGCTCCGGCACTAACTCCCGAAATAATATCAAACTTCATGGGTTTATCACTCCCCGAAATACTTTTCCATTTCTCGGAAATGTATTTCAATGCCCCCACTTGAAAGGCTCCGTTAAATCCTCCACCAGAGAGAACTAATGCAAATTTTGTTTTCATGTTTATTTTGATTTAAAAGGTTATGTCCATTTCGGACCGTTGATTGTATCGTCCATACTGAATCGCTTTGCCCGGCTCGGGTACTTCGATAACAATGTCTACATCATGTTGGAAGCCGTTGGAACCTCGGAACGCTCCTTGTTTGGTTGTTTGAAAAACATAGATAAATGAAACCCCTGGGTATTCCGCTTTCAAATCGTCTAAGTCTTCAGGAGATAATCCCAGTTTGGTCACACTATCCAAAAAAACAAAGTCATATCCCGAAAAGTCCATTGGTAATGCACCCGTTGAATCAAAATTCGGGTGTGCCATTCGGGTTTCTCGTAATTTCTCCTGTAACGTTCCACCTATTTTTTCTTCTTTGGCTACATACAAAACCCGTCCATGGTTGCGGGCAAGATAGCCCGCCCAATCAACACAGAGGTAGGATTTCCCATACTTCGGAAGTCCGAAAACCATTGCCGTAAATCCCTTATTCGGATCACCAACAAAACGAAGCCATTTGCCCGTAAATCCAATCGTTGGGAATTGCATATTGACAATATCCATCGTGTTTACAATCGCATCATCCGGAATACTGCCGAAGCCGTTAAAACCGTCTAATTCACTATTGAAACTCAGCCCCTCCAATTCATCCATGATTCCGTTTAATCCGTTCAGTTCACGACTTGGAATTAAGAGCATTCCTTCAACCTTGGTTTTAGCAATGAAGTTTCTGAGGGATTGGGTTATCTCACTGATTTGTTTTGCGTAAGGGTCGCGAAGTGGAACAGCTTTTGTTAAAAGGGCTTTATCAATTCGGGCAAGCAAACTTTTTGCTGCTGTAACCTGAACAATGCGCCCCTGCAAACTGATGTAGCTTTTAATAATCCGAACAGAAGGTAACAAACGCTGTTTTCCAGTAATGGTCAAAAAATGCGAACGGCGTTCCTCTCCGATTTCTACCTTGATTGCCTTACGTCCTCTTAGCTTGGTATACAGGTTCAATAGTACATCTTGAATCTCTAAAATTTCAGTCGCGTACTTCGATGTTTTGCGAATCCGTTTTTCTGTCATTGCCTTTTGAAGGGCATTAATAAATAAACGAATTTGTTGAGGCGTTTTGCTCTTTCCGTGCATCAGAACAAAGCGTTTAATGAATTTCAATTCCTCCGAAATCCGTTCGACGTGTTCACCGCCAAAATGATAGGTTTGTTTTTTCAATCGGCTTGCTTTTCGGGCTTTCAGTGCGCGGGCTTTTGTCTTCTTTTGCTCCATTGCTTTTTGTGCCTGAGTAAGCATTTGATTCCGTTTTTTGGCGTGTAACGCTCCCTGTTCATCGCGTTTAGCAACCGACAAGGTGGATTTATCCGAAGTCAATTGTGCGTTTTCCGCATCCTCATGGTCTTTTGCCGTGAAACTTTTGTGCTTCGAATTGTTGTAATACTCATAGATGCTTTTTCCTGATCTGGTTCTGCCTATTACAACATCTTTCTTTACAGCTGGTTTTTTCTTTGCAACCGGGCGTTTTGTCTTTCTTGCTGTTGCGGTGCGTTTGCGTGTTGCAGATGCTTTTTTTGCAGTCTGTGAACGGCTTACGGTCCGTGCTGTTCTTTTCTTTTTTCCCAAATGAGCATTCAGCAATTCAAAATATTGGTCGATTGCTTCCTGAATCAATGTATTGGATTCGTATTTAGTCCAATTCTTACCATTCGAAGTGACTTTAACCACATGGTTATGCCCTCGTTTTAGTTCTATCGGAAGCGTGGAAACATCCAGTTTTCCGATTTCACGGAAATAATTATTTGCGTTAATCATGACGTTTTGATTTAGATAATTGATTAAAAAGAAATTGGAGCAAAAGGGCTTCTGATTCCAATTCTAAAGTTGACGTTTGGGGGGCTGAAACCCCATTTAAAGAAGGATTGAAACCGCTTAAAAGCGCCTTGCCGATTTCCGTTACAATGGGCCGGCTGACTGCGTTTCCTATCATGTCGTAACGGTGGGTGTCTGCAATCACTTTTTTCTCCCCCTCATACATTCCGTATTTGGTCCAATTGTCAGGTAATCCCTGTAAGCGTTCACCCTCCATGGGGGTTAATCTTCTGACACGGTTTCCGACTTCCAAATAACCCGCCGCATATCCATTGGCAACCAAAAGAGCGGGGGATAATCTCCCACCCCTGAAGATCCGGCAGGTCTGCGAACCTGAATCTGTAACCGCCCCTGCAATGTCTATTTTCGGAACGAAAGGTGTTTCTTTTTCATACGGTACGTTGAGTGGAAAAATCGCTCCTCTGGATTCGTCTCTAAGACATCCCACAAGGTAAATCCGCTCTCTGTTTTGGGGTAGAAACCAGGCAGTATTAATAAGTTGCCATTGGCACTCATATAGCCCAAGCTCGGCAATCGTTTGCAGAACGATCTCAAAGTCTTTGCCCTTGTTACTGGAGAATAACCCCGAGACGTTTTCAAAGACAAAAACACGGGGTCTAAATCGCTTAATGATTTCAATTGCTCTAAAAAAGAGACTACTTTTGCGTCCCTGAATTCCCGCCCTTCTTCCAGCAAGCGATAAATCCTGGCAAGGGGAGCCGAAGGTAACGAGGTCCGGACGTTCAATTTTTTGCGTTTCGAATTTTTCAATGTCACCGACATACTGTGCATTTTTGAAGTTATAGCGATACGAAGCAATACAATGCTTGTCGATTTCGCTGAAATAATGCTTTTTGAAAACAAACCCCGCACTTAGCAAACCCTTTGCAAAACTGCCTAGTCCGCTAAATAAATCGAGATATACAATTTGCTTTTCCATCTTTGGTTGATTCTTAGTTGTTGAAATGCGGGGAATGTGATTTAGACAGGTAATTGAACCAATGTTTTAGGGCAATTTTCAAGCTTTTGTTTCAGCTCCTTATTTTCCTTTTCCAACAGTTCAATGCGTTGTTTTTGGTCGGGTGCCTTGTCGCTGTAAACCTTACGGAGAACTCCGTAATAAAAACTAAGGCTTCCGATAAACCCAATTACCGATAAAATGAAATTGAGTTTGTTGTAGGGGATATTGGGCTTTTTCATTTGTCAATTGTTTTGGTTGGTTCATCATTGGAAACCAAAAAGAAGCCCCCCACAATAAGCCCGATTAATACCCCACCAACTGCAATCATTTTCAAGTTTTCACGGTGTTCCATGCGCTTATCCACCAACGTGTAAGTGAACTTGTTACCATGGAAATTGCGGTGCAACTCACATAACTTGATGAAAAAATCAAAGTCCTTGACATTCTTAAACACCTGACAACCCGCAGAGTATTTATCCACCACTAAAGTGGTTCCAACTTGGGAAGCCCGATGAATATTAATTCCATAAATCCCCTTGACAGTGCGCCCATTGTTGAAGTCCAGAATGGCATTTCGGTTGTAGTCGCGTGTGACACTGACTGCCCCGCGTTGAACTAGTGCGCGATACTTCCCACGGTGTAAACCCAATTGGTAAGCATCCACATATTGCCCCGGATTTAAAATTGCCGTGCCTTGTGGATTCATTGGATTTTTTAACCAATAAGTCCCCGGATCAGTCGTGCATTTAAACACCCAGTAAGCCCACTTGGGGCGGCGTTCCGTTCCGATGTTGGTGAAAACGTGAATTTCATCATCAAAGGAATTCGGGGTTTGACTGTTGGCCCGAAAACCCCAAATGTTCAGATAATAGGGTTTTTCGTAAATAACAAAACCCTTTTCTTTTGCTAACTTTTTGACTTCTTTAATCATGATGTTTTGATTGAGGTGGTATGAATAAAATACGGTCTCCCGTCTGTTGATTGAAAGGCTGTTACGCCGTTTTGGGTCTGGATTAAATCACCGATATAAGTTCCAAAGGGAACACGAAAACAGTTCCCCGACTTATCCCAAATAATGGCATCCTCCTTGGTGGTCAATTGCTCCGTTTCGTCCTCCGATTCCGTGCCTGAAAGCAGCCATCCTTTAGCACCCCATTTAAGCCCGATTCGAAAAAGTTGCGCGCGGTACTTACTCCTGAAAGGGTCCTGAGGAAAAACCTTTGAAAGCAAGGTGCTGATTCCTTTTACTACCTTGGAAGTGCCTTGTTTTTCCTTGATTAATTCATTGACCTTTTTATATTCTTCGGTGTCAGTAATTTGAAACAATCCTTTGAGCACCTTATCAAGGTTCTTGGTCACAATTCCGCTGTAAATAGAATCGGCAACCGCTTGCGGTGAAAAAAAGGCATAGGTGGAAGGCTTGACAGGAAACTGATTGGAAACCGCTTTAGATGGCTTATTGGACTGCTTGATTTTATTCATGCTTTCCATTTGCTTATCAATGAGGGTATAGGTGAATTTGTTCCCATACAGCTTGCGGTGTTTTTGACAAAGGCCAATGAAAAAATCAAAGTCTTTGATATTTTTAAACACCTGACACCCGGCAGAATATTTATCCACTCGAAACGTATCTCCTATGCGCGAAGCTCGATGAATATTGATTCCATACAACCCGCTTGCAGTCTTCCCGTTTTCGAAATCAAGCACGTTATTTCGGTTGTAATCCCGTGTAACCGTTAAGGGAGCAATTTGAACAAGTGCCGTATATTGTCCACGGTGCCGACCAATTGCATGGGAATTCACATATTGCCCTGGATTCAAGATTGCTGTTCCTTGTTTTGCTTCAGGATTCTTCAACCAAAACGTTCCCGGATCGGTCGTGCATTTAAAAATCCAATAAGCCCAAACCCTGTTTTTTGGCGTTCCGCTAACTGTAAAAACGTGTATCTGGTCGTCAAAAGAATTGGGAACTTGGGTGTTTGCACGAAAGCCCCAAATGTTCAAAAAGCCGGGCTGCTCATAAATCACATACCCCCTTTCTGCCGCCAAATCTTTAATCGCCTTAATCATGGTGGTACTTAATAGAGGTGGTATCTATAAATAAGCGTCTGCCATCAAGGGTTAAGAACTCGGTAAGTCCGTTTTTTGCCGATACGAATGAACCAATTATCGTGCGGTTTGGAACCATTAGGGAGTTGCCCTCATTGTCCCAAATTTTTGCCCGCTTGATGGTGACCAAACGGTCTGTAACCTCTCCAAATGTTCCCGATAAAGCCCATTGGTCATTGCGCCATTTAAGCCCGATGGTGTAAAGCTGAGCCCGGTACTTTTTGCGGTTCGGGTCTGTAGGGAATGCGTGTGAAAGTGCTGTTGCAATCGTTTTACGAACCCCGCTTATCCGTTTGGTTTTGAAAATCTCATTTACCTTGGTGTAACCCTTCACACTTTTAATCTTCCAAAGGGCTCTTAAACAGGTATCAATATCCTCCTGAATGATTCCGCTATACAATAAATCAGCAATGGATTCAGGGCTTAATTGATCCGAGGAATCATCTTCTTTTTTACCTTCGGATGGTTTGCCAGCTTTACCCGCTAGGATTTTATCGTATAACTCCTTGTCGATTTCGGTAGGAATACCCTTTGCAATAAGAGCATCCCGCATTTCATTTCCGTAATACCCATCATTCTTATATTTGGGAAGTACATCGGGGTATTTTTTCATCAGTGCCGTTTGTACCGCCTTCACTAGCGAACCCTTACTTTTCATTACAAGGGGGAAAGAAGTGCTTGCGGGTTTGGGTTTGAACCCAATCGGAATTTTTGGTTTGGAAGGGGTCGGATTTGGGGTAGGTAAATTGTTTTCTTCAACGTTTTCTTTGAATTCGTCGATTGCGCTTTGAGTTCCTTTTTGGGTGAAATGCTTGTACAAGAAATAACCTCCTGTTCCAAGTGCAATGACACCCACCCCAAGCAATAAATATTTCGTTTTTGTTTCCATGACTTCAATTATTTTTTTGGTTTCTTTTTCAGAATTGCCCGCCAGTCCATGGACCAATTCAGATCCCCGTCCAAATCATCCCAGAGGTGGGTTCCATAGTTTTTGAGGTAAACCGTGGCGGTGGCATAAAATGCCCGTTGTGTTGGGATTTCTTGAAACACGGCCCGAATTGCATCCTCGTCCGTTCCGGGAAGGAATCCAACCCAGGTGTAACTCATTGCAGCGTGCAGGCGTTTAGCCCATCCCGCAGGGTCATAAATTTTGACGTTTGTACTTCCCTTGGATTTTTCGGGTTTGCTGTTTTTGATGGCCAGCATTTCCTCGTATTCTGTTTTGGTAAGCTCATCCGATAAATCAGCAATCAGGTTGGCACCACGGTACAAAACCCGGTAAGAATCCTGTACTTTCTTGAAATCCTCTTTGGATGGGATGGACTTCATTGTTTGGCGAACCAATGGAACATCCGTTCCCCACCAACCATCGTTATCAAATCCCTGTTTAAACTGCTTGGCCCAAGTGGCGTGTTTATTCGCTCCAAAGGATTTGTTTTCTTCCAAGTTGGACCGGTAAGCTTTGATTTTTCGGTCAACTAACCAGATGATGAGCCATGCAACACCTACCACCACACCCCCGGCAATGAGCGAAGCAAATAATTTCCGCTGTCCATCAGAGAGGGAATTCCACAACTTTTGTTTCTCCGGAGCAGCAACAATTAGGGGTGTTACCGTCTGGTCGAGCTTCTTACTATTTGCCTCGCTTTCCATGATTTAGATGGTGTTTTGTGTGGTGTTACTAGATGCCTAAGAATCCTTTTGCAAGGGCTACTTTTGAAGGGTCGGTTTGAATAACCTTCGCAAGGGCGGTGATGGTTTTTGCGTCTAAATGGCTTGCAATTACTGCAATGCCCCGCGCTTTTTCGGTCGCTTCCTGTTCAGTTCCCGAAATGGTGATGGTGAATTTGTACTTACTCATTTTGCTTGATTTTGGCGTTTACAATTGCTTGAAATTCTCCCCGGAGTTCCGGGTATTTTGCAAACAGTTCACTTGCTTGCAAAGCCCGCATGAGTTGCTTTTCAGAATACACCGTTTTGAGGTCTTCAAAATGCTGATCTACTTCAGATGGTGGTGTTTCGGGTGTTATTTCAACTTCGCTCTGGGTGGTATTCGGTAGTCCCTGAACCTGTCCGTTAGTTGCCATTTTCTTGGCTTGGAAGGCTCCGAATAGTTCAATCCCTTTGGTGAACAATTCGCTGATGTCTATTTGCTTTTCATCTAACTTTGCTTGCAGTTTTTTGTACCCTTTGAGTTTCTTTCTCAGGTTCAAAATTTCTTCATCCTTTTGGGCTTTCTCCCGCTCTAAAAGCAAGATGTCTGTTTCCAACCGCTGACGGGATAAAGCATCCTGGATTTTCTCCTGGATTTCAACTGCTCCCAGTTGCGGAACTCCTTGCAAAGTCTGATTCGCTTGCGGTGCTTCTCGCAAATCGAATCGGTAAATATTGCAGTTAGGAGAATTCCCGAAATAGGTTCGTACTTCAACATAATACGTTAGATGGTCCACGTAATCCAGGTATTCATCAAACTGCTCCGGATCATCCGTTTTTGGAATAACCATTTCACCGTCTACAATGATTGAATAACGCTTTCCTTTTCCATTTTTCCGAAAGCGTGAAACGATGTTTTTTAGATTCTCCAAACGTTCACGGCTGTAAGGCTCTTTGCTTGTCCGGGTTTGATTATTGCGTGGAAATTTTTGATAATCTTCCATGATTTAAGGTGTTTTAAGTGTGGGTATGACTTGCAAGAATTTGACTTGAATTGCAAACTTGATATTGAGGTTTTCAACCGTGATGTTTCCCGAATGGATATATTGCATTTCACTGATTGCAGGGTCTTTCAAATCAAAAATTCCTGTTCTTGAAAAAACCCGTGTATCAACGTCGGGGGTCAAAAGAATAAACAAATCATTGTTTGCTTTTAAACTCATTGATGCCGAACCCTGTAATTGAAAGTGTCGGTATCTCAACAGGTAGTTTTTACCTACTCCGAGCTCTTGCATTTTTGCGCAAGCAATCTCAATGGCTAGTCCTTCGGTCATGTCTCAATGGTTAGGTAAATTTTGACGGTATAACCTGCCCCTAAATCCGATCTCAATTGGTCGATATAATACCCTTCCAAAAGGGTTGAACATTTTTCAACCACTATCGAAAAGGAAGATTCTTTTCCGCCATCAATCCAAGCTCTACCCCTCCCAAAAGAAATCGGTTCCAAGTCCGCAAAAGTCACCCGGTCGAAATCTTCCAAAGGAACTCTCACCACTTCGGCAAAAAATACGTCTCGCTGTTCCGGGATGCGAAGCCAAAGCCAACCAATTTCCCTTTTTGCACTTGGCATTCGAACAGTTCCATTAGTGGTGATAGTAATTGCCTGAACGCTTTTGGTATTACGTGGGAGTTTGATTTGAAGCTGTATTTTTTCCCCCACTTTGGAAACGGTAATGGTATGAATGACGGTCTTTTTCATGATACTAGGAATTGACAGGTTTTTCAACTATTGAAAAGGTGTAAATCGTCACCCGGTAGGGGGTAAAAGCGGCATTCACATGATTGGAATCTTTATAGAGAATATCCAATTTGCCGTTTCCTGTGGCGATTTCTCCGAGCGTTATCATGCGCTCATCAGGGGCAACATTCAAACCCGAAAGCAATAGTTTACTTTCGAATCCTTCAGGGAACAACTCAATGTCATTGAGAAGCATTTTTTGTGATCCACGAAAAAACAACAGGTCGTCACGGTCAGAAGTCAAGGCAATTCCTAACAGGAAATTGGCGTTTTTGTCTAACTCGAATTCACCTTTGAATGATTCGTTTGCAGATGTTACGGAAATATCAAAACGCTCTTTGATAAGGTGGTGTTTAAAACTCATGACTGAAATGATTTAATGGTGATTAAGAGGATTAGCGGGGGATTGGTTTTTAAACTACCCAACCCCCGCGTACTAATCCTATGTTTGAATCAAGGCGTTGTTCCTGTTCCGTCCAAGCCCACGTACATCCATTGCTCGGCAGGGACGTTTAATTGTGTTCCCAATTCGATGGTAAACTCAATCAACTCCTCATCCCGAATCAAGCGCGGATTATCCAGTTTGTAATACCCCAGAGGTACGGTCATATCGTTATCCGTTGCAAATCGTCGGATTGCCTGATTTTCGGGAATGATCTGTTTGCGGTTCGCTTTGAGTGAAAATTCCCCGTTGCAAATTGCCTGAACAGAGGACACGCTCCCGAAACGAATTGCCTTGTGTCCTTCCGGGTTCGCCGGTTCCGGATTCGTCCCCGTAAGCAGGTAAATACCACTTACCAGAAACACCATGTTTTTAGGTAGTTTGGCGTTGGAAATGTTGCGAACTCCCACTTCTTTATCGTCTTGGGGTTCAAACATTTTTATCGTCTTTGAGGTGATTTTCTTCATAGAGTAAATCGTATAATCCGCAAGGCGAACACCCCCTTTTAATAACTCCCCTTTAACGTGTGGCGGTAACTGTTTAAAGTTCTTCTCCATTTCGGCCCGGGAACGGCGTGAGGTCTGAACTTGTGAAGACTGAACAACCTTTTTCAAGGCCATAGCTTGCTGCATGGGGTTTGCGCTGCGTACCATTCGGTTAATGGCATCGAGCCCGAAAAGCTCCCCTGCGTTGTTGTACTCTGAATTTAAGAAATCGTCCATAATTTTTGATTTAATCCGCTTCTTAGCGGTGGTGATTATTTACTTATTTGTTGGTTACTGAAATAGGTGATTAGAGGTCTGAAAGGTCTGGTTCGTCGTCGTTTTCATCAAACATTGCAAAGGCTGCTTCTGAACTCGCTGAACCCGGATAATTCACCGAATAATTCGGGCTTGGAAGCCCTTCAGGTTCTCGGTAGAGTGCCTCTTCTGCCTGTGCAGCTTCAAACTCATCTGCTTCCTGTTGGTTGAAGTTCTCGAATATATCCAGGTCCGAAAGGTCAATTGATCCGACTGTTGAAAGGTCTTCATCCAGTTCGGTCATTTTTGCAACTTCTTTGCTATCCGAATCCCCTTTTTTGAAAAGGCGGTCCAAGAAATAAGCCGCTAGCAAATCGTCCTTAACTGTTTTCAAACGGTCTTTGATTGCCTGTCCTGTTCCTTCCAATCCACCGACACCGTTCACCTCCGCTTTTTTGGCTGCATTGTTGAACTCGATGTTTTTTGCAACTCCGTAAGCAATTGCGGCCGCTCCCGAAATTTTCAGTAGTCCCGATTGGTCTTTGAAGTGATGCCCCGCACCAATCAAAACCAACCCGAAAGGAAGTGACCAAAGACCAGCAGCCCCGCCAATTGCAATACCCACGGGAACCCCCAGAACGACATCAACAATTGTTTTTAGCGCGGTGTTCCCAACATTCCCGGCTCCCGTTTCTCGCTCGTTGTAAGAGTCCAGAAGCCCCGCAAGCCCTCCACGCTTGCCCTTTTTGCTTTTTTTTGCCATGATTGTGTTTTTAAAAATTACAACAGCTTCACTTTTTTAATTCCGCCCCGTGCTGTCTTTGTTTGTTTGCTTCCCTTCAATTGGGCGGGCGAACCCGAAAGGTTTTTAGTTGATTCTTTTTTCTTTTTTTGATACGCCTGATACCCAAAGTATGCAAGCCCGATAGTCCCCAGAACAATCCCCGCTGTAAGAACTGGGTGATCTTGCACCCATCCCATTACCCCCGCTTTTTTTGGGGCATCGTCCTTGGTTGGGGTCGTGTCTTTTAAAACGGTGGTTCCTGCGCTGCTCGGTACCACTTCCCCTGATGAAGTAGTGGCCGGGAGCGATGATTTTTCAGGTGCCGGAAGGGTCGAAACATCCAGTTCCGTTGCCTCTGGTAAATCCGTCATTTCATCATCTGTAATCCCGTCCTCCATTTCAGAAGTACCACCCCCGGAACCGGGTGACAAATCCGATTTACTTGCCACAACGGGGGCCAATCGGTTTGCAATCAATGGATTGTTTTTCACCATTGTACTCACACTATTGGCAATGTTCTTAATGCTCAACGGACGGGTTTTTTCTTCCTCGTCGGCCGTATTGTCTGCTAGAATTTCTTGCTGTTCCTGTGGGCTTCCCTTTTTGAAAATTCCCCCCAGTTTTTTAATCATTCCAACAATGGCGGCAATAACTCCCGAAGCCGCCGTAACTGCTGCACCAACTGTTATTGGTTCACCAAGTCCGTTAATGGACGGATTTGCGTGCAGTTCGTCGAATTCCTCCGAATAGGTATCATGTCCGATAATGGTTTGTAAATCCTGATAATCTGAAACAGGTTCAATAATGGCACCCAATCCGTCTAAGGAAACCTTTTTATCCTTGTTTCCCTTTCCTGTCAAAATCGCTTTTTTCAAGTTTTTCAAGTTACCACCCGCACCGTAAAAAATGTTCTCCAATTTCTTGCGGACTTGTTGTAACTGCTGATACTTGCCCGGTTCCATTTGGTTTGCCAATGCCTGAGCTTCGGTCCAATACGCATACCGCAATTTTGCTGCACCCTTTCCAATATTAAGTTTCATACTGGCTAGGATTCCCGCACGAAGCAAGGCCGTTGCGGGGTTCAATTTGTTAATCACATTTAATCCCTTTTTTAATCGGTCTTTTAATGTGGGTTTGCCGCTTGCTTTCCGTTCCTCCCGCTTTACTTCGCGCTTTTCTTGTCGCTTGGCTTTTCGGGCCTGACGTTTTGCCTTTCCCTCCAAACCTTCCAGGTCTTCGGTATCGTAAAACAAAAGTGCTTCGGCATCTTCAGGAATGTCCGTCTGTTCGAAACCAAATGTTTGGTCCTCGTCGTCTGCTCCGAAGTCGTCTTCATCGTCTTCGAAACCGTTCAAATACTCTAATTTCATACTGATGTCTTTTTTTTGGGTGTAGGGTACTTCGTAGTTGAATGCGTGTACCACTGTGTCTAAAATGATTGTCTGATTTCCAATGACTGCGACCGGGTAGACGTGTTCAAAATCTCTGCCCTCTGAATACTTCGTGATCCGGATCACAAAAGGAATTCCAAGGTTGGTGAGAATTGAACCGATGAACACCGTTAAGCAATCACAATCAACTCCCGCGAAGCGGTCCCGCCAAACCCGTGCGGGTCTTCTTACTTGCTCAATATTGGCCGCATCCTTTTCGTATTGAATGTGATGAAAACAGAAGTTCCAAATATTTCTGCACGTTTCTTTCGTGTCGCTTGCTTTGAGTGTTCTTGCCAGTGCTGCCGTATCATCCAAGGTTTTCAAAATCACATCTTTCATTAAACCCACCGTGTCGTTGAGTGCTGCGAATTTTTTTACCTCGATAAATTGACCTTTAGCCGATCCGAACAGGTGGTTGAATTCATCCCCCCGCTCAATGGTACGTTTGCCCGTTTTCATAACTTAATGGTCATTGTTTCTTCGTGAGGGAAATTGCCAACCAAGCTGTAAACCTGTGAAATGGTCTCCAACTTGACCGTAATTTGATCCTTCGGGTCGGTGCTTTGAAAACGCTTGATTAAATCACCGCCGATGGTGGCAAGACTTATCCAGGGAATCAAAACACGGGCTTCGATGTTACCCGTTTCATTAAAAGCACGGATGACGATTTTCCCGCTTTTGTCGCGAACATCCGCGGGAATATCAATCAATTGCATATTGCTTGTGCCAATCAGTTTTCCGTTTACACTTAACTTAATGAGTGGTGGGGTCATTCTCATAGCCGCATTCGTTGGATTCTTGATGTTGTACCGTATCAATATGCTAATCCCCTGCGTTGAGATTTTGTCTCGCTTCCCCGTGGCCACTATGACGATTTTTTTCTGCGCTCTGTTCAGGGACAATAGATATTTCCCAGTGAGGACAATGGCGCCGCCAATAACCAGATACTTAATTGCTTTCATGCTTTCCGTGCTTTTTTAGGTGGTGGGTTTACTCTTTGGTGGTTTCGGTTGGTTGATTGCTCAATTTGGCCGAAATCCCCTTTACTTTTTCTTCTAGTCTGGTGACCTTCTTTACCATTTCTTTAAAGTCGCCGTGAGCGTCTCGAATGAAGTATAAAGTAATCGCCACTAGAATGCTGTTGATAATCATTAATGCTTCCATTGCTTTTGCTTTTTCTCAAATTTCCAAAAGTTGCAACCGAGCCATTTTGAAAACGATGAATTTTGGTGACATTTGGTGACTTTTGGTGAAATTCGGTGACTGTTTTTGGGGGTTAATTCAGGACAATTTCAATCGTTGAAAATGGTTTATCCGGTCTTTGATCCAGTTTGTTATTAATGATCCGCAAGTATTTTGCAACTTCCGAGGACATACAACGATCAATTTTTAAAAGAATCGCTTCAAACAATTGGCGCATTTTCTTTTCAGAAACTCCGTGTTGCTGACCCATTTCCTGAAAACTCATTTCTTTCACTATGCGGTCAAGCAGTAAGCGGATCTGAATATCCCGAAGCTCAGACCATAATTCCCGGTCGTGCTTGATCCAAAGGGTAAGAAAGATATTTACATCCCGTTTTTCAATGTTCATGATTTCTAAAATTTAGGGTTAACGATAAGGATTGATATAGGCCACAACTTCGTCGTAATCGAGTAAGTTGTATTTGCAGAACTCACGAACGGTTAACCGCTTCCCAGGTTTTCCAAGCGCATCCCGAATAGCCAAATGTTCGAGATATGCACGATTGCGGCTTAGTCCTGTAATGAGTTCAATTTCTTTGGGAGTGATAAAGATTCCCCCTTTTAATTGCTGCTTTTCCATGGCAATTTGATTTAGATGATTACAGCAAAGTAAGAGCAATTGAAAAGTCCCTACAATCGAGGGATAATGGGATATAAGGGGATTATAGAGGGGTATCTGTGGGGGTGGGATAGGGGGCTATAAGGGAAATGCTCTTTTTCGTTGAAAAACACGCTTTTTTTGTGAAATTCCGATTCCTTAACATTACACCATGGGTATGCTAACTTTACACCATGAATATTCAACATTACACCATGGGTTTATAACTTTACACCATGTTACACAAATTCGAAAAAAACGGCTTTTTTGGGTAGTTTTTACAACCAAAATTTTCGAATTGCATTAGATCGGTATAAGCGTTAAATAGTTTAATTGATATGTGTACCAATCCCTCAATAAGCGCATTATTTAACTAAAATTACAATGTTGCAAATATCACATTCGATTAACTTAGCGTTAAAGAAATAATAAACTGAAATTAAACCTTTAAATGTTGCCTTATGAGCACCTATCATTCGATTACCTATCTCACCCCCAACGAAATTATTCGTAAATACCCCCAGGTAGAAGGATTTGGGTGGAACGCATCAAAAATCGGAACATTTTTTAGTGCGGGGCTATTGCGTGGGAAACGCAAAATTCTGAAATCACAGATTTTGGAAAGTAGTTTCCTGGAACTCATCGAATACCTGGATAAAGTGACCGAGAAAAAGCGGACAAGCTTAAACGGGAAATCCCCCATAAAAAAAGATTACTTAACCCCGGATGAATTGATTCATAAATACATCCATGTAGCGGACGAACTGGATTGGAACGCATCTAAAGTCGGTATTTTCTTTAGCTCTGGTTTGCTTTTGGGGTATAGAAACGGAAAGGAATATAAAGCACTCATTGACGAAGCTAGTTTCTTAGAATTGGTCGATTATGCAACTGCCGTTTCCCTAAAACGGAAGTAATACAAACAAAAAAAGGACTGCTCTCACAGTCCTTGAATAATCATTTTTTTGGCGGGGTGGGTGCGCTTGGAGGATTATTTCCTCTGCCTCCCCCCGATGGGTTTCCTGTTGTGCTTGGACCGTTTGGCGGTCGTTGCGTACTGTTTGATTTTGCCATAACTTTATTTTTTGCTTTCAATTTTTCTGTCACTTGAATCTACAATTTGTAGTAAGTGAGCTGTATCAACTGTATTCCAAACTGAAATGTCTAAATCCCAATAAAAAACGTGTGTAGTTGTTTCATTGACATTGGATCGTGTTTTATTTGTCCCACTTGTTGAATATAGCCAGACAAAATCACCATCTTTTACAGGATGGTTTGGAAATGAATAATAATGTTGATGCAAATTAGATGGTATTCCATCCTTAAATGTGGTGTCAACTATCGCATAATCAGAAAGGTTTCCGTCTGCAATTACTTTCAACCTTAAACATTGTTTCGTTTTATCTTCCTGATCCGCAACCCCTAAAATTTTAAGAATCATTTATTTGTTTTTATGTGAATAATGGCGCGATTTCTCGCATAATTTGTGAATGGGAAAATACTAAATATTTCCCTTAACTAGTTAATCAAGAATGAAATTTTCACAAAAAAAGAGGTGCGGTAACACCTCTTTCATTTTATTTACCGGTTCTTTCATGCAAACGAAAATAGAGTGCTTAAAACAACTGGTTCAAATATAATAAAAGCGTTATTAATAGTTACACAAATGTGTAACTATTAATCCGAAATCCACACCATTCAAAGCGAATTACTTTCTATTCCTAAAAAAACCTGATTTTTTTTCTGCCCAAGGTTCAACATGAATTGTAATATGTTGTTTCAGTTCTGCTGAACTTTCAGCTATATGATAATTGTAAGTTACTTCATTAACTGTCCACCATTTCCCTTGACCTCGACTTGGTAAATCGGTCACTAGAAATATTTCTTCGTTTTGCCTTGGAATAATTGGTGTTGCTGCTGTATCCCTTACGAAAACTTCCTCATCAAGATACAAAAATATCAATCGGTAACGTGAGTTTTCTTCCATGTCAAATAGTGATTTAAATTTTAGCTAATCTAATTATTTAATTGCAATTCAACCTAAACACCGACTTTTTGTTAAAAGAAAAAGGCACAAAAACGGGCGTCTTTGTACCTTTCATTATTACCTAACTAACCACTATTCACTGTTCAAATATAACGTCTTTATTAGTTCAATATTATGCAACTATTTCCTTTTTAAGATTTTTTTTGATTTGCCAATTGCAATATATAAATCGCCTCGTCATTCCCCCAATTAGAATAATCTAATCCACAATAGAAAAAATGACAAATTCCATCTACAAATTTTTCCGTGCGCTGCGCCCCTTCTTTGAAATAAAGCACAACAAAATCGCCTTTCCTGACTTCAAAATTAGGAAAGGAATAAAAGTAATTTTCCGCTTTCGAAAGGTTTTCCTTTTCGGAAATCCCGTCGCTTACAATTTTGTAATCCGATAAATTACCCTCATGAGTAACCTCAAAAACTATGCGCTGTTTAGTCATGTCGCCCCTGTCCATGACCTCCAAAATTTTTAAGACCATTTGATTTGTGTGATTAAATTATGTTGTTATTTCTTACCGCTTTTTCTTTTCATTAAATCAATAAGCACTTCTTGTGCCATTTCAACAATTATATTTTCGTCTGTTATCTCAACGTCTTGAATCTTTTCTATTTGCTGATAATACCAATCTCTTAAATCTTCCGTTTGATTTTCAGTTGGAATTCCAGCCAATAAAAAAACGTCTTGATATAAGTGTGTTTCATAAGGTGAGGTATCTAATCCAATTGTTGTAAACGCCTGAATTAATTTCCTTTCCTTCATATCGGCAATTATCAAATGTAAAGTTGCTTTAAAAAACTTTTCTATCGTCGGCTCTGTAGTCTGCTCTTTCATTGTTTACAATGTTTCATTTGTGCTATAAACCACCCTCATTAAATGGAAGGTGGCATATAAAAAGTTTATGGTTTGACGCTTAAAGAGTCCAAACGCAATACCTCTGCAACAACTTCCGAAGTAATGTCTGTACCACCTGAAAAAAGTGTTGCTTCCTGATCTATAACGTATTGAAATCCTTTTTTAGTTGCGATTGTTTTTACTGCTTCTTTGACTAGTGAATAAGTCTTTTCGTTTAATGCCATACTCATTTTTTGGATGACAGTATTTAATTCTTGTTCTCGGTTTTGCAAATCCTGTTGCATTTTTTGAATGCGGTTTTCCTCATATTGGTTTACCACCTCAGACTGCTCGCCCTTTTTAGCCATATAATCGTTGTAAACCTTTTGCAATTGCTTATCCAATTCAATGAGTTCAGCTTCACTTTGCTTGGTGATTTCCTGAATTTCCAGAAGCTCTTTTTTTCTGGATGGGATAGTATCAAGTACCGTTTTTGTATTGATGTGAGCAACTTTTGATTGCGCAAAAACAGCATTATAAAACGGACAAAGAAGAAGAAATAAAAGTATAAAAAGTTGTTTTTTCATGTTTCAAGTAATTAGATTTTGGTGCGGGAAATACCTAACCGGAGTATAAAAACCCGGCGGTATTTCCCTCTTCCACCAAAAAATTGTTAGATTATTGTTTCATCATTTTTTTAGTCGCTACAACTTGTCCGTCAGCAACTAACGTATAAGTATAAACTCCTGTACTCAAATCAGAACCGAATACAGTAACACTACCAAGGCCTCTTTCTGTTACTTCAACCGAGTTCATAAAGCGTCCATTTGCATCGTAGAAATGGATTTGTGCTTTCTGTACCGTTTCAGGAATAGAGAAATTGATAACTGTTTGTTCTGCAAACGGGTTCGGTACGTTTTGATCTAGTACAATTGCACTGCGATTGCTTAACGTAACCTCTAAATTTTTGCGCACCTCTTCTTGTGTTTCAGGTGTATTTGCCTGAACAGCACTTTGGCTTAATTGGCACAAGTATGGCAAGATTCCGGATAAACAGTTTTCCAACTGGCTCAAACGATTGTTCAAGTCCTCAATTTTTGCATCCTGATTTGCTACTACTTGCTCCAGACTATCCTGACCAGCTTGCAAAGCATCATTTTGATTTTCCAAAGAATCAATTTGAGCTTTTTGTTTTTGATAACCTGAAACTAAGATCGGAAATAAACCATCGGTAGAAATGTGCTTGATACTGTCTCTGCCTGCTCTAACCAAATCCGGTAAAACCGTTTCGAATTCTTGTGCAACAAAACCATATTGAGTACCCAACATGAATGTATCTTGGATGGTATTCCACTCAAACGTTCTTGGACGAAGTAAACTCAATAAGCTATCCGCATTGATGTCCAAATCCTGGATATTATGTTTTAAAGTACTATCGGATGTATTAAATCCGACACTCGCAACAACTGTACCCCAAACATCCAATGCAGAAGCTGCATAGTATTTTTTAATCGCAACATTATTCGCATTGGAGATATTGATAGCCGGAATATCTTGTGCTGCTGTTGGCATCGCCGTATGAGCCGCATAAATATCCCCTCCACCATTCACGTAGTTTTGAATGTTCGTAGAACTTCCCGTGTAACTGTTTCCAAATGAAACAACGTACTCAGGTGCATAGGTATAGTTACCGAATGAGTGAGCTCTGAATCCTTTTGTAATGTTGTTATTTCCATACGCAAACGCTTCTTCACCACTTAGAATATTCGTCTTTCCATACACGTAATTAAAATAACCTTGATTCTCATTGTTTGCTCCGATTGTATAACCGCCTTGCGCACCTGTCAACGTATTTGATTTATTATTCGCTCCGATTACAACATCACCTTGACCTGCGGCCGCTTGGGTGTTATTTCCAACCTCATTATTATTTCCAAAAATTTTGGTTCCTTGGTTATATACCGTATTAGCATTACCAAAGATATTGTGAGCCCAACCTGATGGATAGATAGCAGGATTAATGTTGATATTGTTATTCAGACCTAAAATAATGTTCTGATGTGAATTAATTCCCGGATTCTGAATGTTGGTATTCCCCACAATGAAATTTCCATAAGAGTTATTGAATACCATATCATGATTGTTCATATAGACTTCGGTATTGTGAAGAAGTGGCCCTCCTAATTCTACCGTAGTTGGATTTATCAGATTCAATCCATTCTGAGCAGCAACAATTCCACCCGCTGGTCCTTGTGGCCCTGTTGGTCCTGCAGGTCCTGTAATACCTTGTGGTCCTTGTGGTCCAACCGGACCTGTTGCACCTGTTAAACCTGTTGGTCCCATTGGTCCAGCCGGTCCTTGTGGCCCTGTTGCTCCGTTTGCTCCCGCTGGTCCTGTTGCACCAATTGGACCTATCGGTCCCGCTGGCCCTACTGGTCCTGCTACACCTTGACAATCTCCAATATCTGGAATACCATTGGAATTCATGTCTTCCGTTGCTACGTCAAATAAACCATTACCATTCAAATCCCAACAAGCAAGTCCTGTTTGTGGAACGTAAATCACATCTCCATCCGCATCAACTGCCAAAACTCCAACTCCCGGATTTGCTATTGTTGGTGAAGTAGAATTCAGATTTGTAAAACGCAATCCGGAATTACCTCCCGCAACGTTAGTAGCTCCCCAAGAATTAACTTCCAAGGTTGCCGTAGGATTTAAACTATTTCCGGCAGGACCATACTGATTGGCTGTTGGATCACCTCCAATACCTGTAAATACACCGGTAGTTGTTGTTGGTGTCATACGCATACCTTCCAAACCGTTTGCACCTGTTGCCGGTGGGGTTCCACCACCTGACGCGGCTGTTGTTGAGGTGAAAATCATTCGGAAATTATCCGGTCCGTTACCCGGAGGTAAACCGGATGTTTGGTTATCCCCCCAGCTTAATACAGCATCTTGTCTGTCTCCTATTGGACCTGTTTCTTGTTTTAATCCTAAATACACATTATCAGATCCATTCGTTGTGAATATCCCTAAATCCATCCAAGGTCTCCATCCGTCTGTACCGGGAGTAATTGCTACCGCTCCGGTATTGAATCCAAGATGCAATAAACTTAACGGACGGGTGATTGGGTTTGCTCCGTCTGCACTGATGGCAATGCGTGTTCTGTTTGCAGGTGTCGTAAGTCCACCAAAACCACCTTCGGTATTATTCAAAGCACCGATAGAAGTAATTCGAAGACGTTCACCATTTGCAGTACTAGCTCCGGCTCCTGTTGATGCTGTTTGAACAATGAAAGGTGTGTTTTCCTGCCATTGCAAGTAACCATATTGACGGTTGCCGTTTGGTGATACAAAATTCTGTAGACCCAATTTCAAACCATCTGTTGCAGTTTGTCCGGTTCCCGGTAATCCAGCCCCGGCTACATTACTAATTTGCACGAAATTTGGCAATGCGCTTTCTGCATTCAGATGCAAGCGGTTTTGAGGTCTAAGTGCATCACTAAATAAAGGTCCGATTCCGATGTGACCAGATTGAAAACCAGCTTGATTAAGCGGTCCTGTTGGTGACATCCGCATAAACTCGTAACCGTTTTGAGAATTCCCAATTAATGGATTGACTGCTCCGGGTAGAATGTTAAGAGTTGTTGTGAATAAAAAACGCATATAATCTGGCCCACCGCCTAAATTATCATCACTCCAACTAACCACCGCATCACTACGGTTCGGCCCTTCTGGCTTCATTCCCACATACATGGCATCGGAATTCTCACGGGCAAACATTCCCGTGCGCATCCATCCACGGAATTGACCACCATCGAAAATGGTATTATTAGGCCCTTCCAGATGGAGCATAGTTAACGGTGTATTGATTGCAAAATAGTTGTTCAGGCCAATTCCTAGATGTCCACTAACATCATGAAGGAACCCAGTACCCAAATAATTATTCGTTTGAGTACCGTTTAGCCTCATGCGGTTGATGTTGTTAGTACGAAACTCCAAAGGGTTAGCACCATTGGAATTAGTCCAACCTAAAAATCTTCCAGGAGCATAAACGTTTGTTGCTACTGTAGACTGAGCAAAAATATTCGGGGTAATCAGCAACACGCAAATCCCCCAAAAAGTATTTCTTATATTCATTTTTCATGATAATTATCTTATCAAATGAATAAACCCGCTTACAATATTGTTTTCAAATTCTAGTCTAATAAAATATACCCCCTCAGAACAATCT
The DNA here is from genome assembly GCA_002483265.1 of Flavobacteriales bacterium UBA7666. GTDB lineage: Bacteria > Bacteroidota > Bacteroidia > Flavobacteriales_D > Crocinitomicaceae > Fluviicola. Next base: position 35,806 of record DLHO01000009.1, read on the forward strand.
TTGCCGTTGAATGTACCATCCCAATTAAGAGAATCTTCTCCCTCAATAATGATATTTCCCCAACGGTTATAAATTTCCGCTTTTTTCGCTCCTATGCTAGTAAGATTCAAATAATAACCATCATTGATTCCATCACCATTGGGGGTGAATATATTAGCTGCCTCAAATTCTATTTCGGTTAAAGTCACATCATCAATGTAAAAAGCAGCATCAACAAATTCAGGTATATTATTCCCTTGTTGATCCTTTACCTTAAGTTGCGGAAGTTCTTCAAATACACCTATTGTCATGTATTCCTCATTACCTTGAGCCATAAATATTCCCTGCACTTCATACCAACTATTTGTATCACAAAAAAAAACATTAGGATCACTCAAAAATTGCGGATCAAGTGTCAATATTTCATCTGTATTCAAATTTAATTGATTAGGAGTAAAAAGGGCTCCTATTGAATTGGAACAGGACATTGGTAATGGATTATTAACAAAAAAATGTATTCTATAAAATTTACCTGCCTGTAGAATTTGATTAAGTTTCACTTGAATATATTCTGCATACGTTTGCGAACCAACTTCATTTTGAGCAAAAATCAAAAATGAGTACGCATCGCCAGAGTGAGCAGTTTGATTGCCGATATAATTCTCTGGGACACTAAATAAAAAGCGTTGAAGAGTTACATCGTATTGGACACTGCAAGCATTGAAATAATCAGATGTGCCCAATGTTGGCATTATCCAATTTTTGCAAGCATTGATATAGAAACTATCTGCACTGCCTGTTTGGTAAGGACACCAATGATATTCTTCAAAACTACTATTAGGAACTAGATTTTGTTGTGCCCAAGCAGAGATTAAACTAACATTAAAAACAATATGTAAAACGAGTTTACCCAATTGACAAAAAATTAATTTTTACTATCCTTTTTCTCGAATAAAGGAAAACGGCAGAGTTCAGCACTAGCTTGCATTCTTATTGCATCTTCACCAAAGATACAAAAGAGGGTGAATAGTTGGATTTCTGTTTCGTAGTTTCAGTTTTTCATGGTTTTATTAACAAAGGTACTTTGCAAGGTCATAAGGTTCTTACGTAGTAGATTACTTAGTCAATGAATAGTTTGAATTTCAGGGTTTTAGCTTTCAACAATTTGTAGTGCGGTGAAAATAATATTTTTCCAAAAAAGAATATGTATGTTCTATGAATTATTTTGTAAAACAAGCCTCTTTGTACTATGCAAGAGGTCAAAGACATTGAATACCTTAAAAAGCTTGGAAACAGAATACGCGAATTGCGTAAAATGCAAAAAATGACCCAACTAGACGTTGCTGGCAAAATGGAAAATTTTGCTGAGCAAATTGGAAGAATTGAGCGAGGAGAGCAAAATGTTAGTGTTTGTACACTTAAAAAAATAGCCTCTGCACTTAACATCACTATGACCGAATTATTTGATTTTCCTGATTAAGCATTTTTAAAAATTGGTAAGTTGTAAAACTCGCAGTTATAAAAAGATATATCAACCGTATTTTCCGCAAAACTCATTTCGGAAAACCACATTTCTACCATTAATTATTATTCATCATGAAAGAATTCAAAATCAATATTTTCTTATGATACTTGTAATGAGCGAAATATAATAATAAATATTTTAAATCGGCATATATGCCGATTTAAAATTCTTTAATGGGTACATTTTTATCCTGTGGAATATCAGGATATACTTAATAATCTGTCAATCTATCTGAACAGAGAATACCCTAAAAAGTATAAAAGCAAACTCGACTTTGCAGCCGCTTGTGAAGTTGATGAAAAGACTATTAGACGTATTCTGGATGCTAAACAAAATCTATCAATTAAAGTCTTAATAAGTATTTCAAAAGCAATAGGAATAAGATTGTCGGAGTTGATTGAAATAATTGATAAAGAGCAATAAATATCTTTTTCATCGAATTAGTTGTATAAATCCTGAAAATTTCTTTTTAGGAGTTTCAACAACATAAAAATAAGTTCCGTCAGAACAAGGTTCTCCAGTTTTCCAATCGGCTCCATTCCAAATAGTATTCGAATTTTTAGCACCCTTGTAAACTAAGTTTCCCCATCTATTTAAAATGAAAACAGACTCCAAATTCGGTATGTACCAACTAAAATCGACATACTCATTGATATTATCATTATTTAGAGTTAAAACATTAGGCAGATTTGATTCGTCTTGTACTTTATAAATAGTTATATCATCAACATAATAGTAAGCTGAAAGATATTGATCTTCTAAAAGAGTATCACCTCCTATTGGTTGCAGTTGTAGCTGCATATTATTATAACTTCCAAAGCTCCCAATTGTAATATATTTTTCCATTCCTGTTGCTAAAAAAGTATCTCTAATTTCCATCCAGTTTTCTTTATCTGATAAAATTCCATTTGAGTTATTGATTAATGGAATAACAAAACTTGGACCTAATGCTGGTATCGAAAGTGAATCTGCCGACAAATGACAACCTATCTGATCTGTAGCATAAGAGCAACTATCGGCCAAACTAACAAAAAAACTCAGAATGTACTCTTCTCCTGCTTCCAAAGGTTGTATTAATTTAGAACCAATGTATTCTTTATATTGGGTGGATTCCTGGGATTTAAAATAAGCTCCGAAACCACAGTACCCAGCACCAGATCTTGGGTATTGGAATCCAAGGAAATTTGCGGGTACCGTAGCACATAGAACAGTACAGCCATTGTCTAATGGAGATGAACAAGAATTAAAGTAATCAGATGTTGCATAAGATGCCATGTACCAATCAGTACATCTTATTGGAGAATCATTTTGTTGATAGGGACATTCCCAATATTCTTCTAAATTGCCATTAGATACAAGATTTTGCTGGCACCAAACGCAAAAAGTCATAAAAGAGAAAAGAATATGTAAAAGAAGTTTACCCAATTGATTAAAATTTAATTCTTATTATCCCTTTCTCTCGTGTAAAGGAAACGGCAGAGTTCAGCGCTAGCTTACATTTTAATTCAAGATACAAAAGAGGATGAATAGTTGGATTTCTGTTTCGTAGTTTTCAGTTTTTCATAGCTAACAATCAAAGGTGTTTTCCAAAATCATAAGTTTCTTAATAGTTTATTCTTTGGACGATAATGGAAATCTTTGATATTCTAAAAGGTTAGTTGCCTCATCATTCTTTGATGAGGCAACTAACCTAATGAACAAGTAATTAATATTATATCAAATAGTTACGATATGCAGGATTCAATATCTTTACCTAAAAAGTTCGATTTCTTTCCTGTTCCATGTACCAA
>DLHO01000009.1:39127-316727 GCA_002483265.1 Flavobacteriales bacterium UBA7666
TTCCATGTACCAAAAAAATAACGGCTGTGAAGTTTTAACTTTGCAGCCGTTATTTTTTTGTCTTCATTTTCGTTCTCCTTCTCACTCTTTCCTCAGCAGTTATTTTTCAGAGCGGGAAACAGAATGAGAAGGAGGTTTGATTGTAGTTCTGAAAAAGAATCTGTATCTTCAAGTAACAACTACATTTCACTACTATGTTTGAATTTCAGAATTTAGAGGTCTATAAAAAAGCAAAAGCCTTTCATTTAGAATCAAAGCAATTGATTAACTCAATTCAACCCGATAAACCAATAAAGGATCAATTATTCCGAGCATCTTTTAGCATTGCTCTCAACATTGCCGAAGGTTCCGGAAGATTTTCAAAACCCGACAGACGCAATTTCTTTATCATCTCCAGAGGATCTGTTTTTGAATGTGTGGCTATTCTGGACATTTTACATGATTCTAATTTTATCGAAGAAAGTACTTTCAATTCCTTTTTGAAAAAAGCAGACGAGTTATCAAGGATTCTCTATACGATGGTAAAGAATTTAAGTGCTTGATTTTATTAGTTTTACCGAAAATAAATTATGATTGATCCAAACCATGGTTTAATTGTTTTCATTGATGCGCAGCCTTCAGAACAAGAGCAACCTGAAGAGTTAAAAAATTCTTTAGGAGTTATCTGTGGTGTCTTTTTTAGGAATATGACAATGTCATTCTCAAATTTAAAAGATTATAAAAGCACATGTAAAAACGAAAGAGTTTCGACTTCACAAGAAATCACCAGACAACTAATAATGCAAGGAGTGATGACAATTGGGTGTTTTGCCAAATTTTCTGAAATTGAGGCTTATGGAGATTCCTTGCTAGATAGAATTCCCGAAGAATTGGCAAAAAGTTATGAAAAAAAATTTCATTTTAAAGGCAAAAAAATAAATAGAAAAATGGCAAAAGTATTGCTTTGGTATGCACATTGCCTTTCAGAGATAACCCGAGACTCTGTGAGCTACGCCAGAGAGAAGAATCAATCAAAGTTATTTCTTGCTTTAGATAATTTGCCGGGTAATTCTAGTACTTCTTTGTCTTTTTTAAACCTCATTATTAATGATCCTTTTTTTTAAGATCCACTGGTTGAGCTAGGAAAGAAGAATGGAGTAAATATAAGTTTTGGGAACATTGATTCTCACCAGGGTTTGATCTATGCAGATTGGGTCGTTCATTCTTTACATGCATTCGTTAACGATGCTGACTCAATAGATAAACACAAATCTCGAACAGAAGAATACCGTAAAAGAATAGCTTCAATGTGGGAATGTCTCGAAATTAATGAGCGTGCAAAAAGGATTCATTTTTCATTAATGTCACGACATAAGTAGATTTTGTGTTTATATCCGCCAAAAAGTTCGATTTCTTTCCGCTTCGAGGTACCGAAAAAGAAAAGCCTTTGGAAATTTCCAAAGGCTTTTTTGTTTTCACAGGCACGTAAATATCTGCGTTCCTCTGCGCCATCTGCGGGAACTTAAGTACTCAGCTTATTTAATGATTTTCAGCATCGCCCGTTCGTCTCCCTTTACAATTTCTATAAAGTAAACGCCGCTTGCCAAATCGTGTAAATCTGTTATTGTTAATGATTTATCGTAAGCAGAATCAGATGAAATGTCCTGAGTTTTGATCATTCTTCCCGAACCATCACGGATCGCTAATTGTGCTCCCACTAAATCTGCCTGAGTCCATTCGATGGTGATAATGGATGAAAATGGGTTTGGATACGCAGTGATTTTATTTGCATTCACCAAATCCTGAATTCCAAGCATGCTGCAACCGTTCAGGGTTCCCGGCATGTTTGCATCTAACCACGCCAATCTTCTGTGAAACCAATCTTTCAAACGCTGTACTTCTTCTGCATACGTCTGACTTGGAGCCTGAACTTCCGGTGTGCCTGTTGCACTGCCCAAATGTCCCCAGGTTTGATAATGCCATGCCTGGCTTTCATTCACCGTTTGAGCAACTGAATCAATTTTCCCGTCGATATACGATTCCTTCAGGATACTTCTACGCATATCATCATAGCGGCAGCGTACTTCATTGGCAAATAAAGTGTCTTGTAACAAACGAATGTACCATCCCGGAGCATTGACGTCCTGGTCGCATGCTCCATACATGAATTGAGATCCGTCTTCAGAACCACCCCACATGTCTTTTTCTGCCCAGTCAAAATCCCAAACCGGTCCTGCTTTCAATTTCTTCACCGTTCCATCTGGCTTATCTCTGTCTTTTGAGAAAAAACGACTTTTCTTAAACCCATCTCCGTTTCTACAGACTTCATTCACAATGAAATAATCAATAAAAGAAGGAACATCGATGAACGAGCGATAACCTAAACTGGGATGCGCGAAGTTTGTTCCGTACAAGGCATCCTCATAATCGGCAATGAAATTTTGAATATAGGTCGTTTGTTGTGGCATCAGGTCTTGTGGTTTTGGATATACGTAAACCATGTGAATATCCAATCCGGGGAATCCAATCGGGCTGTGATTTAATTGCCACGAATTGGTGTTGTCCCAATAGTCAATTTTTAAAATGTAGCCACCGGTCAAATCGATTCCACCAATATCAATCGGTTCTAATTTATTCACATCCACGCGATTATTATCTCGTTTGATTTTTTCTCCCAATAAATAAATTCCCTGGTATTCTCCGTTTAGAACTACATCAACCAATCGTGTGCGGGTTGCGTAATTGCCCATGGAATCAAATAGGTGGAACGGAAGAATATTTCGTGAAAAGGATTTGTCATTGTAATTCGCAAGTAGAACCCAATCACTTTCAGCAGGCATTCCAAGTAACGAGGAGTCGATGGTATTTCCATTAAGATCCCATGTTTCGAATGAATACGGTTTTTGTGGAAGCGATAAGGAATAGTTTCCACGGTATTCAATCCCGATCTTTCCATTGTATTCATCCGGAGCATCCGTCATATAATTGCGAACTCCTTGTCCGTTGAAACGAATCTTCATATCCGCCATTACTTTCGGATCATTCTGAATCACATTTCCATTCGTGTTGATTTCGACAATCGGCAAAAGAGAAGAACTGAATGCAAAATATCCTGCAGGATTATTCCCGAAGGTGATTGAAAACGAAATCACATTTCCCTGGTCAGCGCCATAATTGTCATTCACACGCAATTTCCAGCTTCCATTTGGGTTTTGTCCGTTATTCACCAATCCTATTTGTCCGGAAGGTTTAAATGTTCCTGTAAAAGGAGCTGTTCCGGCCGACAAGCTCGTTGCCGCATCAACGTTTAAGCATGTATTTGTGAAATTGTCATCACCACCGCCTGTGTTGGAGAATAACATTCCTACTGTACCATCCGGAGCAACGATCCAAACTGTCAGATCGGCATCGTAAGTATGAGTGAGATTAATACAAACCGTTTCCAAACCAAAATTGGTCGTATCGATTGTTGTAGGAAGACCAGTTACGGAAACAGGAATATCAATCGTTGAGTTATCATTGATTGGTCCACCGCCACCAGTAAATGTTTGACAAAAGACGGAGTAAGAGGTGCTTAAGAATAAGCAAAGGAGAGTGTTCTTCATAGTTTTTTCGCAGTTCAGAAACGAATGTAATTAAAATTGGCTTAACGATTTCTTAATATTGGATTTTAACAAGTAAAGACACGATATTCTGAGGATTCGTACAGAATACACCATGAATATAGCATAGATAAAGCATGGATACTCCATAGATAAAGCATAGATATAGCGATGATTGTATATGTTTTTAACATTGAAAAGGTTTATTTCACATGTCATACTAACCACTAACCATTCTTGATAATTAAGTCATTGATAATTGATAATTCGCAATTGGATATATTACCTTTGAAACCTGAAATACAAAAGCAATGTCTAAGATTCTAATCAAAAATATTCACACCCTGTACCAAGTCGGAGAAGATTTTCCGGAAATGATTTGCGGGGAAGCAATGAAGCATGTTCCAACTCTGAAAAATGCCTTTTTAGCTTTGGAAGACGGAGTCATTATGGCTTATGGATCCATGGAAGATTGGGAAGGAATTACCGATTGGCGTGGAGTAGAGGTAATCGATGCGGAAGGTCAGAGCGTTTTGCCAGCTTTTTGTGATCCGCACACGCATACGGTTTTTGCCCGAACCCGTGAAGAAGAATTTGTAGATCGAATCAATGGGTTGACTTACGAAGAAATTGCATTAAAAGGTGGTGGAATTCTCAACTCTGCCCGCAGATTGGGAGAGCTTTCCGAAGAAGAATTGTTTCAGGAAGCGTTGAAGCGAATCAATAAAATGAAAGCCAACGGAACCGGAGCAGTTGAGATCAAATCAGGTTATGGCTTGTCAGTTGAAGCAGAATTGAAGATTTTGCGTGTCATCAAACGCTTGAAGCAAGAATCCGGAATAGCTGTCAAAGCTACTTTTCTGGGAGCACATGCTTTTCCAAAAGAATTCAAAGAAAATCACCAGGCATATATTGATCTGATCGTGAATGAAATGCTGCCTCTAATTGCAAAAGAAGGACTGGCAGATTACATCGATGTGTTTTGTGAACGAAATTATTTCTCAGTGGAAGAAATGCAGTACATTCTTTCTGAAGGGAAGAAAGCAGGACTGATTCCAAAAGTGCATGTCAATCAATTTTCAATCATGGGTGGTGTAAAAGCTGCTGTGGAATTGGGCGCGCTTTCCGTGGATCACTTAGAAGAATCAAACGATGAAGATATTGAAGTGTTGAAGGGAAGCAAATGCATGCCTACTTTCTTGCCGGGTTGTTCCCATTTTATCAGTATTCCTTATGGTAATGCCCGAAAGTTTATTCAGGAAGGACTTCCTGTTGCACTGGCAACAGATTACAATCCGGGAACTACTCCCTGCGACAATATGCAGCAGATTTTTTCTCTGGCTTGTGTGAAAATGCGCCTTACTCCGGAAGAAGCTTTGAATGCACTAACTATTAATGCAGCTTATGCCATGGGATTGTCGCAAACACACGGAACTATCTCACTTGGAAAATCGACTCCGATCATTTTGACCAAACCAATCGATTCGCTTGCATATATTCCATATGCTTTTGGTGAAAATCATGTAGCCAGACTGATTTTTTAGTTAACTTTATAATTGTTTAACTTACTGAAAATAAACGATCAATCATTTTTTAGCAATTTAGCGGCTATGTACAAAATTGGATGCTTTCTTTTTCTGATCAATTGCTTTCAGGTCTTTGGCCAGGAAGGGGAGAAAGAGTACCAGTTATTGTGGGAAGTCAAAGCTCCGCGAACCAAGAAAATCAGCTACGTTTTCGGAAGCATGCATTCCAATGATCCACGGTTGTTCAATTTCCCGGATTCCCTCTATACTGCTTTTGCAGGTGTCGATGCAGTTGTCTTGGAAACGGATGTTACTCAAATCTACGATCAATACGATGTGCGGTTGAATCTTTTCAATTTTGATTTGTTTGACAAAAAACGCTCATTCGCAAGTTCTAGGAAAGCCACTCAAACAGTTTATGGTTCGGAAGACGGAAGACCTCAATTCTTAGATGCTTATTTTCAGCAGACCGGTTATTGCGGAGGAAAAGGATTTTACCAGTTGGAAACCGTTCAGGATCAATTGAAATTAGCTGAAAACCCGGAATTGTTTAATACCAGAACAGCGATCAACGGCTTGTTCTTCACCAAAGAAGCCTTCATTCAAACATACATCAATGGCGATATTGCTTCGCTCACCAATATGCTGAAAGCACAATTTAAAAGTGCCCCGGATGCTTATGATGAATTGATCACCAAACGAAATCAGATCATGGCGAAAGGATTGGATACCTTGATGCGTAAGCGAACTGTTTTCTGTGCAATCGGTTCCGGTCATTTGCATGGAACGGATGGTGTTTTGCAATTGTTGAGACAAAAAGGATTTCAGGTTCGTGCAGTAAATGCAACATACACCAATTCCACTGCAGCTGCAAAGAAATTGGTTCAGTCGTGGAGAACATACGCTGTTGCGGATGATGAAAATTCCTTCCGTATGACATTTGGCGGGAAACCGATCCAATTGGATGATGAAAATAAGAAACATTACATCTATCAGGAATTGGGTCAGGGAAATACCTTTGAATTGGTCATCCACACTTCTGCAGATTATTTGGACGATAATCGGTATAACTTCATTGAAAACGACATTGCTCAAACAAAGGAATTTGTATTGGATGATGGTGCCAAAGGGATTGAAGGCTTAGTTCTGGATCCGATCAAAGGCTATCAGTGGAAACGATTTATCCAGTTTGGAGAATTGTGTTACGAGTTGATTTGCTATGGTGGAAACAAATTTATGCATTCGGATCGCTCCTCAAAATTCTTCCAAAAGTTTGAAATTCTGACAGAAGAGGGAGTAACCAACAAGTAGTTGTTTATTGATTTTTCGCAATCTTCAAATGAATTTATCGGATAACAGTAATTTCGATTCACTAATTGTGAATCATGATTGAAAGAACACTTGAACCAATCTTCCGCCAAAAATGTCAGGAAAGTAAAATTGTAGTTCTGAAAGGAGCTCGAAGAACCGGAAGATTAACACTCGTTTCTCAAATCTTCAACCTGGAAGATCCCAACATTGGAATAATTGATTGCTCGAACAAGAAAGAGCGAAAAAACATGGATTCTCTGAAGGAGTTGAAAACCTTCAGTCAGGATAAAAAAGTGGTCATTATCCGCGATGCACAATTATTGGAAAGCTTGCAGGAATATATTGATTTCGCTATAGAACTGGATTCCCTCGAAAACTTGTTGTTGATTTGTTCTTTTGAACCCGAATTGCACGAAGATTTGTGGGAAGCGCTGCGAGAACAAGGTTTGGAACTGAATTTGTTTCCGCTTTCTTATTCCGAAAGTGCCAAATTTTACGGATTGGTTCAAGAAGATAAATCCCTGGAGCAGCGTTTAATCTATGGTTATTATCCGGAAGTAGTGTTGGAGGAAGAACAAGCTGAAAGACTTATCTCTGAAATTATTGAATCCAGCATTTTTACGCAATTGGGTGCTTCCGAACGGATTAACAAAAAAGAAAACCTGATTAAGCTGCTCAGACATTTGGCTTTTAACATCGGAAAGGTCATTAGTTTCAATGATTTGGGTAAGAAGTGCGCTTTGGACAACGAAACGGTAGAACGGTATGTGAAATTATTCGCAAAAGCTAATTTGCTAGTCTTGATCTCATCTTATAATAACGGTCATCGCTACGAATTGAAGAAAAGCCACGTGGTTTACTTCTTGGATAATGGAATCCGCAATGCCTTGATCCGTGCATTTCAACCTTTGGAATTTCGGAATGATGTGGAGGAATTGTGGAAGAACTTTGTGATTAGTGAGCGCTTTAAGGCCAATCAATATTCCGGGAAAACACCGGAAGTGTTCTTTTGGCTTACACATACCAAACAAGAGATCGATTACCTGGAAATCAATAACGGAGAAGCGTTTGGCACAAAAATGAGTTGGGACGATTCGAAGAAAATTAAAGTTCCGGCATCTTTTCAGGAATTGTATCCACAGATAAAAGTAACTGGAATCAGTAAAAAGACCTTTTGGACCTTCCTACGTAAATAACCCATGATTTCATATTTGATCCTTAGTGGAATTTAAATCATGTTGTTTTTATTTTCTTCGTGTGCTTCGTGCTCTTAGTGGTCGGAATGAATAAGAGTCGTGTATGAGCCAACAAAAAATACCCCGACAAATATAAATTCGTCGAGGTATGATGATTCATTTATTTGGATGGTATTAATATTCGCCCACTACAAAATATCGGTCACTACCTACCGTAAAAGAGGTGAAACTTTCCGTATCAGTCACTCCATAAGTTCCCCATGCATCAGGTAAACCATGACAAGCCGAAAAATCTGAAAATCCTAACCAAACTCCTTCAGTGTGGCCGGTTGTATTATGAGTTACCTTGTAAATGATGTATGCCCAGTTCATGTTTAGAGAAGTGAGATAGGTATTTGCAAGGGAAAGGGAAAGAGGAGCTGCTGCAGCCCCTGAACTATTTTTTTTTGTGAACGTCAGCCCCGGGTAATAGCCATTCAAGGTTGTAAAATTTGCAAAAGAAATAGAACCACCTGCAGCAAGGGTACAATAACCCGAAGTCCCCGAAGGATTATACTCTCTTATTTCGGGATAACAGCTCGAGGTTTTAGATACTGTATTGAAGTATAATGTATAATTAAGCGTCGCGTTGATCACGTTTAAAGTCGTGTTTGCTTTTGAAAATAGTGGAGCAACGACTAAAATTAAAATAAGACTAATTAATTTTTTCATGACGGTTATTTTTTAGAAGTTTGAGAAATGTAGATTTTAAATGCCTTGTTGAGGATTTGATTTACCTCATTATTTGTTTCTTTTACCAAATCGCGTTCAGTAATTCCTGTTGAAAGTATAAGTGCTTTTGCCGGTTCAAAAAGGATTTGTTTTCTCTCGTCCGACAATTCATCTCCATAGTTTTCAATATACTCTTTTGAGGGGGCATATTCAGGTCTGTTCATTTCGTTAATGGCTAGCCTGAAACGCTCTAATTCCGGAGATGTCCGTTGAGTGAAAATTTGTTTCTTGTGCAGACTTTCCGGAGATGCTTTCGTTTGATCTTTGTTACAAGAAAGCATAGCAAGGGCTACAATACCAAATAAAATTGTTCTTTTCATGATTCAATGAATTAATGATTGAAGACAAGTTATCAAATAATCCATTTACAACTAATTAAGTTCAATTTTATTCATTTAAATCGATTTTTGTTAAAATCATATCGTTTCAGATTCCGTATGATCGAAATCAATAAAAGCTCTCAGAACCTTCCTGTGGAAATAGTTAACCGCGAAGCATATAATGAGCATAAGGATTCTTATATGAATTATGGGTCAAAATATTCTTCGTGCACTTGGTGTCCCTTGTAGTTAAAAGAAAACGAGAGCGGAGCGAAAATTTGAATGTTAGCAATATCGTTTTAGCCTGATTTTCACCAAAAAATAACATGCGGATCTCAATTATCTTCCCTATTTTCACACAACTTTCAGATCACATATGAAGACAAAATCAGAAATAGTAGAAAACTGGCTTCCCCGCTACACAGGTGAAGAATTGGCAAACTTTGGTGAATACATTTTGCTTTGCAATTTCCATAATTATGTAGAAAAGTTCGCTGCAGTATACGGCGTGGAAGTAATTGGAAGAAATAAACCCATGCAATGTGCAACAGCAAACGGAATTACCATTATCAATTTCGGAATGGGAAGTGCTTCAGCTGCTACTTGTATGGATCTTTTATCTGCAATCAAACCAAAAGCAGTTTTGTTTTTGGGGAAATGTGGTGGTTTGAAAAGTAAAAGTGAGGTAGGAGATCTGATTTTGCCAATTGCAGCTATTCGTGGAGAAGGAACAAGTAATGACTATTTTCCTACCGAAGTTCCTGCATTACCTGCCTTCGCTTTGCAGAAAGCGATTTCTACAACCATCCGTGACGCCGGATTTGACTATTGGACAGGAACCTGTTATACAACCAACCGCAGGGTTTGGGAACACGATGAAAAGTTTAAAGAATATCTGAGCAGCATTCGCGCAATGGCTATCGATATGGAAACCGCTACAATCTTCATGGTTGGCTTTGCGAATAAAATCCCAACCGGAGCATTGCTTTTAGTGAGTGATCAGCCCATGACGCCAGAAGGAGTGAAAACAAGCGAAAGCGATTCGAAAGTAACTGCAGGATATGTAGACGCACACCTTACTATTGGAATCGATTCTTTGAAACAATTGATCTATAACGGACATACGGTAAAACACCTGCGCTTTTAAACGACCACGAAGCACACGAAGACCCCGATGTTCTTTTTACATTGTATTGAAATTGCTGTTCAAACATATTAACGTGCCTTTGCGTAAGCAAAGGACTTATTGTTTTAGTATTCCTTGTGAGCTTTGTGCTCTTAGTGGTTAAAAATCTGCGTGCTTCTGCGGGAAACTATTGGTATATTCGTGAAAATCGAAATCTATGCGTTTCTCTCTTTTCATCGTTGGAATAGTTCTTCTAACTCATTCTGCACTTGGTCAAAGCAAATTGAACTATGTCAATCCCTTGATCGGAACTTCCAAAATGGGACATACCTTTCCCGGGGCAACGGTTCCCTTCGGAATGGTACAATTAAGTCCTGATACAGATACGCTTTCCTATGCTGTGAATGGTAAATACAATCCGGATATCTATAAATACTGTGCCGGTTATCAATACGAAGACCCGACAATTGTAGGATTTAGTCACACGCATTTCAGTGGTACAGGTCATTCTGACTTAGGAGATATACTAATCATGCCTACCAGTGGAAAACTGCAGTTGAATCCGGGGGTGGCTTCAACTCCCAAAAGCGGTTTCCGATCGGCTTACAGTCATGAAAATGAACTTGCTCGACCTAATTATTACTCTGTCGCGTTGGAAGATCATGACATCAAAGCAGAATTAACCACAACTACACGAGTGGGTCTTCATAGATATACCTTTGCAAAAGAAGATTCTGCCCATATTATTCTCGACCTCGTTTCAGGAATTTACAACTACGAAGGGAAGAACGTAAAGACTTACGTTCGTGTTGTGGATGCACATCATGTCATTGGTTTCAGACAAACTTCCGGCTGGGCAAAAAACAGAACTGTTTATTTTGCGATTGAATTTTCCCAACCAATTAAGTCCTATGGATACGATGACTTTCAATCCAAAAAAGTCTATCAGGGGTTTTGGCGCAAATTCAAATTGAAGGATAATTTCCCGGAAATGTCTGCTGCACAATTAAGAGCCTTTTTTGATTTTGATCTCGATGTTTCAAAAGAATTGCTTCTGAAAGTTTCCTTGTCATCTGTAAGTATGAGAGGGGCTGTGGAAAACATGAAACGCGAAACACCCGATTGGAACTTTGATGGATATTTGAAGGCAGGACAAACCCTGTGGGAAAAAGAACTCGATAAGTTTGACGTTCAGATGGTGAATGAATCGGATATGACGAATTTCTACACGGCAGTATATCATACGTGTTTAGGACCAACAGTTTATCAGGATTTTAATGGGGAATACCGTGGATTGGATTTTGACGATTGGTACAATAAGGATCCACGCGAGGTAAACTATACAACTTTCTCGCTTTGGGATACCTACAGGGCATTACATCCCTTATTCAATCTGGTAAATCGCAATCGCAATACGAATATGGTCAATTCCATGATTGCCCATCAAAAACAGAGTGCAGAAAAAATGCTTCCGATCTGGTCTCATTATGCCAATGAAAATTGGTGTATGATTGGTTATCATGCAGTATCCGTTATTTCAGATGCATATAACAAAGGATTAATGGGAATTGACTATAATCAGGCATTGGATGCGTGTGTTCAGACAGCACGAACCCGTTATTTCGAAGGAATTGATTCATACACGGATTTGGGTTATGTAGCTGAAGACAAAAGTGGAAGTTCGGTTTCTAAAACGCTGGAGTATGCATACGATGATTGGTGTATTGCACAGCTGGCACTCGGATTGAAACGCATGGATATTTACGAGGAATTTTCAAAGCGAAGTACAAACTATCAGCATGTTTTTGACCCTGCTTCCGGTTTTATGCGAGCGCGAATGAGCTCCGGAAAATTCATTGAAAAGTTTGATCCTCTGGAAACACATCAGGCAGGTTACATCGAAGGAAATGCATGGAATTATAGTTTGTACGTTCCGCATCAGGTAGATTCTATGATTCAACTCATGGGTGGCAAGAAACGTTTTGCATCACATCTCGATTCCTTATTTAGCATGCAATTGGCAGATAAGTATTTTGAACACACGGAAGACATTACAAGAGAAGGAATTATGGGTTCTTACGTTCATGGAAACGAACCTTCACATCACGTTATTTATTTGTTTGATTGGGTGGGAAGACCCGATTTGACCCAGAAATACATTCGTCAGGTACTGAAAACCAAATACCTTCCAAAAATTGATGGTTTAAGTGGTAATGATGATTGTGGACAAATGAGTGCCTGGTATATTTTCAGTTCACTCGGATTTTATCCAGTGTGTCCGGGTTCTGATGACTATATTTTGGGAAGTCCTTTGGTTCAAAATGCAAAAATCCATTTGGAGAATGGATCAATAATAGAAATAATGGCGAAAAACCAAAGTGAAAAGAATCAATACGTCAAAGCGGTCTACCTGAATGGTGTTAAAATGAAGGGTTTTAAATTGAGCTACCAAGCCTTGAAAAATGGGGCGAAACTGGTGTTTGAAATGACCGATAAGCCATCTAAGACATTTTGAGAATTCAATCTTTAGCGTTAAAAGTGATTTGAGATAAGGATTTAAATAGTAAATTCAGAGCTCAAATTACTCTCTTATGAAAAGAAGAATACTACTCTCCGGCGTATTTTTCCTAAGTGTATCTCTATGTTCTGTAGGTTTTTCACAAACTACAAAACCACAAAAAGGTACCTGGAAAATGATTTCGGAAAGCGAGATCCCTGCAAGTGGAACTCGTTACATTAAACCAACAAAATTCTTGACCTTTAAACTGGACATTTCCAAAATGCATCAGCTTTTGTCGCAGGTTAAACGTATCGATGATCCAAACTATATCCCGGTTTTTATTGAACTTCCCAAACCCGATGGTACTGTTGGAAACTATCAGATTCATGAAAATGAAACTATGTCATTGGGGCTAGCTGCTCAGTTTCCCGAAATTCGTTCCTTCGATGGTGTAGCAATGGATAACTCCGGTGAAGTTGTAAAGTTTGACTTGACTCCACAAGGTTTCCACGCCATGACTTTAATTCCCGGAAAAGCAACCCTGTTTATTGACCCTTACTCTTTTGGTGGAGGTGATATCGAGAATTATATCGTTTATTCCAAAGGAGATTTCATTACTGATAAGGAATTTGCTTGTCATGTGGAAGAAATTGGAACTGAAATCAAAGGAGCGAATGATGGAATCGTGAAAAGTTTTGGTAATTGTACAAAACGTACCTATCGTTTGGCTTTGTCTGCAACTGGCGAGTATACCACTTTCCATGGAGGAACAGTTGCATTGGCTCAGGCAGCTCAGGTTACAACCATGAACCGTGTAAATGGTGTTTACATGCGTGATTTGGCTGTAACAATGACGATTATAGCGAACAATAACATTTTGATCTTTACAAACTCAGGAACGGATCCCTTTACAAACGGAACCCCGGGTACAATGATCACTCAGAACCAAAACTATACAAATACAAACATTGGTTCTGCAAACTACGATGTTGGTCACGTTTTCGGAACAAATTCCGGAGGTTTGGCAGGATTGGGTGTTGTATGTAGTTCCGGGAATAAAGCACGAGGTGTTACTGGTTCAGGTGCTCCGGTTGGCGATCCTTTCGATATTGATTACGTAGCACACGAATTGGGGCACCAGTTCTCAGGAAACCACAGTTTCAGAGGAAATGCTGGTTCTTGTTCGGGAAATGCAAATGGTACGACAGCAATGGAACCGGGTTCCGGAAGTTCCATTATGGCCTATGCGGGAATTTGTTCTCCGCAAAATGTTCAGCCAAATTCGGATGACCATTTCCACGGTGTGAACATGAATGAAATGCACATTTTCATTAATGCAGGAGGAAATGGTTGTGCTGTTTCAACAGCTATTCCAAGTCAATCGGCTCCAACAATTACTGGAACTGTAGGAACCGTTACTATTCCTGCAAATACTCCTTTCGCATTGACGGCTACAGCAACAGATCCTGACGGAGATGTATTGACTTACTGCTGGGAACAGATGGATAATCAAAACTCCACACAGCCGCCGGTAGGTACTTCTACAAACGGACCAAATTTCCGTTCCAGAACACCTTCTACTAGCGGAACACGTTATTTTCCTTCTATTGCAAGTTTAATGTCAGGTGGGCCATTTACCTGGGAAGTACTTCCTACGGTGAATAGAACAATGAACTTCCGTTGTACGGTTAGAGATAATGAAGTAAATGGGGGATGTAACGATCATGAAGACCTTGTCATCACAACAACAACCTCTGCAGGGCCATTTATTGTGAATTATCCAAGTGCAACAGGAATTAGCTGGCCGGGGAATTCTACTCAAACAGTAACCTGGACTGTTGCAAATACAGACGTTGCGCCTGTTGCTTGTGCGAATGTAGATGTATGGATCTCTACAGATGGTGGAGCTACTTTCTCGGTAATTGCGAATGATGTTCCGAATGACGGATCACAAGCGATTACAGTACCGAATACATCTACTACAACTGCAATTATCATGGTAATGTGTGAAAACGGAACATTCTTCGATGTTTCAAACAATGTTTTTGCAATTACAGCAGCAACAAATGATTATACCCTGAACTTGCAAAATGCAACGGTATCTGTTTGTCAGGGAACAGACGCAGTATTTACTGTCCTTGTTGGTCAAATTGGTTCTTATTCTGATCCGGTAACTTTATCAGCAACGGGTAACCCTGCTGGAACAACCGTAACATTTACTCCGAATCCTGTAACTCCGGGAACGAACGCTACAATGACAATCGCAAACACTGCAAGTGCAATTCCGGGGAGTTATAATTTTACAGTAAATGGTGCTTCAACATCAGGGCCTCATACTACAAATGGAACGGTTTTGATTTCTACATCAGGAGTTGTTGCTTCAACTTTGACTAGTCCTGCGAATGCTGCGACAAGTGTTCCTGTAAGTCCGGTTATGACCTGGACGAATGCAGGAGTTGGTGTTCAATTCAATATTACAATTGCTACTGATGCAGGATTTGCTACAGTGGTTGAAAGTGCAACAGCGTTATCTTCTCCGACTTACACGGCTACTTTATTAAGTCCGGCTACAACGTATTTCTGGAAAATTGAAACATTAAACTCTTGTTCTGCGCCGGTAGCTTCTGCAACCTTCTCGTTCACAACTGCTTCTTGTATGACATTCAATTCAACGAATGTACCTGTTACAATTTCCGCATCAGGAACTCCAACAGTTACTTCCACATTAAATATTCCGGCAGGAGGAACGATTAACGATCTGAATGTGGTGAATTTAGCTGGAACACATTCCTGGATTAATGACTTGACAGTTACGTTGACAAGCCCGGGTGGTACAACTGTTACTTTATGGGATCAAATCTGTGATGGTGAAAACGATTTCAATGTAAACTTTGATGATGAAGCTGCTGCTGGAGCACTTCCTTGTCCGCCAGTAGGTGGAGGGGATTATCAGTCAGAAGGTCTCCTTAGTGCATTCGACGGTGAAAACATGAGTGGAATCTGGACTTTGTCTATCTCTGATGCTGTTAATCAGGATGGTGGCTCATTGAGCTCTTGGGGTCTTGAGATTTGTTATACCCCTGCGGCACCTTGTACACCTCCAACTGCTGCAACCATTGGTGGAACAAATGCAATTTGTCCGGGTGGATCAACAACTTTGTCTGTTACTGCCGGAACTTTGAATGATGCAACAGCATGGCAATGGTATTCCGGATCTTGTGGTGGAACAGCTGCTGGTTCAGGAACATCCATCAATGTATCTACTCCGGGAACTTATTTTGTAAGAGGAGAAGGTGGTTGTGTTAGTGCTGGGACATGTGTTTCTGTAACAGTTACTCAAACTACTTTAAACCTGAATACAACAATAGCAGGTACAACGATCTCATCTGCTCAGGGAACTGCGCAATACCAATGGATCAATTGTGGAACAGGGAATAGTGTGATTTCTGGCGCTACAAGCCAATCATTCATTGCTCCTGCAAATGGATCTTACGCAGTAATTGTGACTAGAAGTGGTTGTTCGGATACAAGTGCTTGTGTAAATATCACCAACTTGGGAATCGACGATTTGAACTTTGAAGATGTTTCGGTTTATCCGAATCCTTCCAATGGAAAAATCACTGTTTCTTTTAACAAAGAAGTGAATTTGAAATCATTTGTGATTCGTGATGTGACAGGAAGATTGATCCGTGAAGAGAAACCGCAAACAACCAGTGGAATAACCTTCGATATCTCTACTGAAGCGCAGGGAGTTTACTTCCTGAACATTGAAGTAGGCGGAGCAATTCAGTCTTTCAAGTTGATTAAGAATTAAGAATTAGCAGAATAATTGAAAGCCCTGAAGCAGATGGTAACATCGCCTCAGGGCTTTTTTATTTTTTACAAAACATTATATCATGTTTTCATCATTTCGTTATATAACGAATTCATGATATAATGAGATTACCCCTGAATTGCAGCGAGAATGGCTGTAAGTTTGTTTTCATCAGGAAGTAAGAGTGTTTCTTCAAAGGCAGTTCCGGATTCCACTGTTACTTTCGATGTTCCTGAAAAATGAATGGCATTTACTCCAGTTGCTTTTAGTTCCGGAATCAGTTCTTCCTTCACACCGCCGCCTGCCATGATCTCAATGCGACCGTTTGCATGTGAAACAAGCTCTTTGAGACGATTTATTCCATGTGCAACACTCAGATCAGAACCGCTCGTTAGAATTCGTTTAAACCCGAGTTTTACGAGTTGATCCATTGCTGTTCTCCAATCCTCCACATTATCAAACGCGCGATGAAAGGTGAAATCTATATTTGGAGCTGTTCGTTTCCAGGTCTCCAAAGCCTCGAGGTTCAATTTGAAATCTTTCGTGAGCGCACCAACTACCAACCCTTTAATTCCGCATTCTTTCAGTTCCAGAATCTGATCACGCATCACCACAATTTCATCGTAGTTGTAAACAAAACCTCCGGCACGCACACGAATCAAAGCATGTTGTTCCAAATGAAAGGTGTTGTGGATCCAGGAAACCATTGCTTTTGAAGGTGTTAATCCACCTTGTTCCAAAGCGATGCATGTTTCAATGCGATCGATGGGCTGTTTGCTGACAATGCGCGCAGCTTCCAGCGTACCCACACAAATTTCTATTTTCATCTGCTTAAAATGATTTCGTTGATAAATGTCCAGGGAGTGAAACCTGCACCGGTTTGCCCCGGAGGAATCAATTCCTTGTTGTAAATGAGTACTCTGACGTAACGTGCTTTCATTTTCTTCTTTACTTCGATGAGGTCTCCGTTCATTTTTGATTTAGCGACGTTTTTGAATTTTTTACCATTGGAACTGGTCTGGATCTGAAATCGTTCGGGTCGGTAGATCCACGATCCGGGATCATTTAATGTTCCGATTTGAATGGTATTGAATGAGGTGATTGAATCCAGATCCAACGTGAATTGAATGGTGTCATTATTAAATCCCAGCCATTCATTTCCTTTCCATGGTGTTTTACCTACAACGCCATCTGTGAGTCCCAGCTCTCCGTTATGATCGTATTTCTCATGCGGTTGGGTGTCAAAAGAAACCCGTTTCCCCAATGCAAGGTGTGAAGTAAAGGTATAATCGCAAACACGCAATTCCTGATCTCCGATATTGGAGTGAACAAGGTAGCGGTGTTCCTGAATCTGATCCGTTCTTTGGATGTTAATCCCGGTAACAATTTCATTATTCACTGAAAAAACCACATCTTCAACTGGTTTGATCAATCCATAACTTACACCTGTTTTGTAAGGTCTGATCTCTAGTTTGGGATCTAAAAATGAAGTGGAAAACCGGACACCATCATTTCGAAGCTGTGGTAAATAGTGATTTGATAATGCTTCCACAAAATCAGAATAGCGGCATTTACTTTTATTCCACAGAACTTCAGACATAGCAACTAAACGTGGAAAGGCAGCGTATTCCACAGACTGAATAGTAGGTAAGTATTCGGTCCAAAGGTTTGCCTGTCCACCTAAAATGTATCGTTTGTATTCATCTTCCAAACCTTTTACCGGATCGAACTGATATACTTTTTCTAAAGGAAGATAACCACCAATTGCTAAGGGTTCTGAAGGATGTCCGCTTTGGTAATAATCAAAGTAGCAATAAGAAGTAGGAGTCATAACCACTTGATGTTTCTGTTTCGCGGCTGCAATTCCACCTTCCATTCCCTGCCACGACATGACTTGCGCATTTGGGGCCAAACCACCTTCCAAAATTTCGTCCCAGCCGATAATGGTTCTTCCTTTTGAGTTTAGGTGTTTTTCAATATCACGGATGAAAAAACTTTGAAGTTCATGGCTCGTATTTAAGTGGTTTTTGGTCATCACGGCTTTGCACTTCGGACATTTCTCCCAGTTCACTTTCGGAGATTCGTCCCCTCCAATATGAATGACGGATGAAGGAAAGATCTCAATCACTTCGTCCAATACATCTTTTAAAAAGGAACGGGTTTTCTCCTGACTACAAAATACCTCGTCAAAAACGCCCCAGGTTCCAACCACCGGAAGTTGTTTTTCATTACAGCTCAATTCCGGATAAGCCGCCAAAGCTGCTCTTGCATGTCCGGGCATTTCGATTTCGGGAATGATCTCAATTCCGCGAATGCGTGCATATGCTACCAATTGTTTTGCTTCTTCCTGCGTATAAAAACCACCGTATTTGGTGTAATCCCATTCCACAGGACGCTTACTGAAATGTCCAACCAAAGTACTGTCTCTCCAGGCTCCGATACTTGTTAATTTCGGATACTTTTTGATCTCAATTCTCCAGCCCTGATCATCGGTCAAATGCCAGTGAAAACGATTGAACTTCAGTTTGGCCATCTGATCGATGAATTTGCGTAATTCTGCTATGGTAAAGAAATGACGACTGCAATCCAAATGGACTCCGCGATAGGAAAATGCAGGTTGATCGGAAATTTTGATTCCGGTAATATCTTTTGGGTTTTGAATCAATTGATTCAGCGTTTGGAATGCATTACGCAAACTTTCGGCACTACTGTATTGAATATCAATTCCGGAATTTGAAACCGTTAATTGATAGCCTTCCGTGTAAACAAAAGTTTGAATTTGCTGTAAACGAATGGATGCTTCTTTTGCAGAACTCGCTTCCAGGTGGATGAATTGCCGCCCGAATAGTTCTTGAAGGTAAGGAAACAATTCGCTTGGGATTTGTGTATTGTCCATCGTCATCCGACCGTTAAACACAAATTTATCTGCGGTTTGTTCCATCGTAATTGGTTGTGGAAATACGACACCGTGTTGAGCTAATAATTTGGTTGTAAAGAATAACAACGAAACAACAAGCGTAATTTTCATAAGATTAAAGTTTAATTCCTACCAGAATAATATCATCGATTTGAGGAAAGGCCCCTTTCCAGTTTTGCAAACTCGTTTGAAGAATTGCTTCCTGCTCTTTTGCTGATAGATGGGTGATTTCCAAAAGTAATTGTTTCAGATTTTTGGTCATGAATTTTTTGTTTCGTTCACCACCAAATTGATCCGGGTATCCATCGGAGAATAAATAAACAGAATCTCCTTTTTGAAGTGGAATGGTGATTTCTGTGAATTCGTAATCAGAATAATTGTTTCCTCCGATTGACATTTTATCCGGTGAATATTGGATTAGTTCTTTGTCGCGAATTAGCCATAAAGGTCTGTTTGCTCCGGCATATTTTACACTGCTCAAATCCTTTTCGAAAATGCAGATCGCCGTGTCCATTCCGTCTTTGTTTTTAATGGTGTCTGCCGAATCTTGTTTCAAGGATTCAATGATGAATTTATTGACATGATTCAGGATCTGGGACGAACTTTCAATACGTTTTTCAAGAATGGCATAATTCAACCCGTCAATTCCCATCATACTCATAAAAGCACCGGGAATTCCATGTCCCGTACAATCCGAAACTGCAAAAATCTTCTTTCCATTCTCAGTTTCAGTAAACCAATAGAAATCACCACTCACGATATCTCGTGGGAGGTACATCACAAAGAATTCCGGGAAACATTCCTGAATGGCTGCAACATGAGGCAATCTGGCCTGCTGAATTTGCAATGCGTACTCGATACTATCTGAAATGTCTTTGTTTTTTATTTCAATTTCCAAATACGCTTTTGCAATAAGTTCGTTGTCTCTCTTTTTGCGTAAAAAGGAGCGATAGATGAAGAAACCAAGCAGAAACAGGAAAAAGATGATAACGATCAGGAAGATTTTAAAATTGCGCTCGCGATCTAATTGCGCATCCGATAATTTCTGTTCCTGTTCCAACGATTTAATTTGAAGTTTGTTTTGTTCATACTCCAATTTGGCGCCCATTTCCTGAATGTAATCCCGGTTGTTTCGTGCATTCACAGAATCATTGGTTTCGGCATAGAGCTCCATGTAATCATAAGCTTTACCAGGATTGTTCTGAGTTCGGTAGATTTTGGATGCCAAAAAATAACCTTCCGCTAATTCTGGCGGGAAATTATGTGCTTTTGAAAGAAAGATTGCTTTTTCAAATAAAGGCAGTGCTTCGGATAATTTGCTTTGGTCGTTTTTAACTTTGCCTAAGCCTAGATAACCCAAACATAAATTGTAGGATTCATTTGGAACCTTTGCCAGAATTCCTATTCCTGCATTGTATTCCTTTTCAGCTTCAGATAAGCGTTTCAATTCATAATTGAGCTTACCTGTGGTGATGTGTATGGTTCCGATTGCATCCGGAAATTGATACTTTTTTGCAAGTTCAATAGATTTCTCACACGATTTCAGTCCTTTTTCATATTGTTCGGAAGTCAGATACAAGTTTGCCAAATCATCGTAATTGATAATGATCCGTTTCTTGTTGTCAATTTTGATATTCAGGTTTAAAGACTTCAATAAGTATTCTTCCGAAAGATCGTATTTTTCCTGTCCTAGATAAATCCAGCCGATGTTTCGGTAACATTCTGCAATTTGTCCTTGATTTTTGGTTTTTTGAAAATTCTTAAGGGCATCAATGTAATATTCTGAAGCATGCGTGTAATCTCCGGAAAACCAATACAAGTTTCCCATGGAATTTTGTACTCTTCCCATCAGTTCCTTGTCCTTTGTTCCTTCTGCAATTTGCATCGCTTCGGTAGTCAATTTGAAGGCTTTTTTGTAATCTGAATGCGCAATTGGCTGTGCCGCATTCAATAGTTTTAGTACGGCAATACTGTCGTTTGCGGTTGATTTTTTATCTGTGTTGGCGATCTTTTTCCCGGATTCATCTGTTGATTCGGACTTTTCTGCCGGATCTATCAAATTGAACAATTCGATTACTGAAGCAGGTCTCGGATTTATATTGTTCTTAATGTTTGACTCGGTCCCGATAGCTATCGGGATCGGAATTTCATATGAAAATGCAGAAAATTGGAATACTGAAAGTATAGTAATCAGAAGTAATATTCCTTTTCGCAGGATCATGTTTTTATTATTTGAGTCACAAATTAAGTATTTATATTTAACCTTGAGTTTAAAATTAGTTGGTTTTCATGAAAGCATCAGTTGGATTTAGTGTTTTGGTTGCAATATTTTTGGGTTTCCATGCTTTTGGGCAGAAGAAAATCCTTGGTCCGGAAGTATACAATTCCTGGAATAGAGTAGGCGACGTGCAGCTTTCGCAAGATGGGAAGTTTAGTGTGTATTCCGTGAAACCATATCGTGGAGATGGGGTTTTGTATCTGGTGAATTTGGAAACGGGGAAGAAAGATTCCGTTGCCCGCGGATACGAACCTAAATTTGATGAAAGCGGAAGTTTTGTAGTTTTTAAGATTCATCCCGGTTTTGATACCTTGCGAAAAGTAGAGCTTGCAAAAGTGAACAAGGAAAAATGGCCGAAAGATTCATTGGGAATTTGGACTCTTTCTGATGGTTCATTAACGAAGTATGATCAGGTAAAAGAATTTAAACTATCCGAAAAAGGAAATGCAATTGGTTTTCTTTCCACGAAGAACGAGTGGCCGAAAGCCTATTTGAGCAAAAGTGAAGCGAAAAAAGAGAAGAAACAAGAGGCTAAAAAAGGAAAGGTAAAAACGGATGGAAAACTCCTTACACTTATCAATCCCGCTTCCAAACAAAAAAAATGCTTTAAGAACGTAACACAATTTGAAGTCAGTAAAGACGGAAAATATGCTGCGTTTATTCAGCAAGAGAAATTCAAAAAGGATTCTGTTCGTTTAGGTATTTACGATTTCACGAACAATGAAGTTTGGAATGATAAAAAACGTGTTTCGGAATTTGCAGGAATCAATTTCTCCGGAAAGAATAATACATTACTTGGAATGGCAACTGTTGATACAGCTTCTAATAAACGCTGGTCTTTGTTTATGATCCAACCTTCAACCAAAGAATTCAAACAATTGATCGATACTTCCATGCAATTCAATAACGATGAGGTGTTGTCGTCTAATTTCAGACCTTATTTGAATAACGATGATGCGGATGTATTTTTTGGAGTGGCTGACAGACCGGAAAAACCATTCAAAGATTCATTATTGGAAACGGAAAAATCAAAAGTAGATGTTTGGCATTGGAAAGATAAACGTTTGCAACCCCAGCAGCTGGTTGAACTGAAACGAGATCAGACCAGAACCAATTTGGCTGTTTATCATCTGAATTCAGGAGAATCCGTTGTGCTAGGGAACGATAGTTTATACCTTCAATCGACCGACCGAATCAATCAGCAAGTTATTTTAGCTAGTTGCGATGAAGCGTATCGTTATCAAACGTGGAATACAATAAATCCTACTAACTATTATTTGATCCGGGTGTCGGATGGCAAAATTTCTACCTTGAGGGAAAGGGTTTTTACTAGAGGGTATTTGTCTCCGTCTGGAAAGGGATTTGTGTTCTGGAACGAGCGAACAAAGGAATATTATTTGATGAATACCGATTCTCAAATCGAAGAATGTATCACTTGTGCGTGGAAAGGAAATTTCTTTGAAGATAAGAACGGAATGATCGAAGACGATGAACCTAAGGGAATCATTGGATGGGGAGCAAACGATCAGACGGTATTTGTTCAGGCGGATAAAGACATTTTGTCCTACGACCTGACTTCAAAGACCTTGCGTTCATTGACAACTATTTTGCAGAATTCAGATCTGGATACCAATTACAATTATTCGCTTTTCAACCTGAATTCCGATTCAGTGCGCTATTACCCGGAGAACACACTTTTAACGCGTTTCAGTAAAACAAGTAAAATGATGGATGTTT
Source organism: Flavobacteriales bacterium UBA7666 (assembly GCA_002483265.1). Classification (GTDB taxonomy): domain Bacteria; phylum Bacteroidota; class Bacteroidia; order Flavobacteriales_D; family Crocinitomicaceae; genus Fluviicola. The sequence goes on from DLHO01000009.1 coordinate 62,205, forward strand.
ACCGTGTGAAGGGTTCTTTTTCAAATCCGAATTTTGAATTGATCTCCGGATCGAGCCATCATTATTTCAATTTCAATAAGGCAAAGAAAAGTGATCGGATCGTTTTCAATCGTTCTTCCAACAGCGATTTTCCGGATCTATTCACGACTACAAAACCCGGTGCAGAAGTTACACAGATCTCAAAAGCGAATCCGCAGCAAAGTCAATACAATTGGTCGACCGTGGAATTGATTAAATGGAGCAGCTATTCCGGAATTCCATTGGAAGGATTGGTCTACAAACCGGAAAACTTCGATCCAAATCAGGAATATCCCTTATTGGTTTATTTCTATGAGATGTATTCGGATGATATCCACAATCATTACGCGCCAAAACCAACGGCTTCCATCATTTATCCAACAGAATATGCTTCTGCAGGTTACGTGGTCTTTATTCCCAATATTCGTTACACAGCCGGACATCCTGCAAACAGTGCATACGATTGTATTTTGAGTGGAACAGATGCTGTTTTGAAAAAGTATTCCAATATCGATTCAAAGAGAATGGGATTGCAAGGTCAAAGTTGGGGTGGGTACCAAACCGCACAATTGATTACTATGACGGATCGATTTGCTGCTGCAATGGCGGGAGCTCCGGTTGGAAATATGTTTTCAGCTTACGGAGGAATCCGCTGGGGATCCGGATATAGCAGACAGTTCCAATATGAACATTCTCAAAGCCGAATTGGAAAAACCATTTGGGATGCACCGGAATTGTATGTAGAAAACAGTCCTGTTTTTGGTTTGCCGAAAGTGAAAACGCCATTATTGATTATGCACAATGATGAAGATGGTGCTGTTCCATGGTATCAGGGAATTGAGTTGTACACAGGCTTACGTCGACTTCAAAAACCGGTTTGGCTTCTAAACTACAACGGAGATGATCATAACCTGATGAAACCGGCAAACAGAATGGATTTGAGTATTCGTATGCGCCAGTTCTTCGATTTCTATCTCTTGGATAAACCCGAACCTTTGTGGCTGAAAGAAGGGATTCCTGCAGTCCAAAAAGGAAAGCAATACAGGTATGAATTGACAGATTAAAACAAAAAAGGTAGGCACGCGATTAATCGTGTGCCTACCGATATTTTAACAAACCGATTAAATAAAAACAGTTTCTTCTGTTGTTTCTTCTTGTTCAACTTTGATGATGCCGTTACCCACGGCACCACCCAAGCTTGCTTTTATTTTAAATACGGCGACTCCACATTGCCCCAACTGATAGATATCGTTGTAATTGAATGTGGCTTCACCCTGCTCATTGGTCGTTGCTACTTTCGGATCTCTTATTGATCCATGACCAGTAGAACCTGCGGTTTCTTCACCAATTAGTTCTACTGTTGCACCTGCTACACGACTGTTATTTTGATCCAAGACATAAATCTTAGCAATCGTATCCTCTTTCTTTCTACAAGAACCGATACTTATAATTGCTGCTCCAATAGCCAAAGTCAAAATAGAACGTGAGATCATAGTGCATTCCTTTAATATGGTCAATTTCCGATATTAAAAGGGATTCATCTGCGTGAAATGAATAAAAGCGTGTTACGAATGTTCCTATTTGAAGTTTGTGCGAATAAAAAACCCCGACGTTCCTGTTGGAAGCCGGGGTTTAAATTATATGAATTTCAGAATTTACTGAATAAATACGGTCTCTTCGTTTTCTTCTTCTTGTTCAATTTTGATAATTGCTTCACCGGAAAGGGCATCTTTTTTAGCCTCAATGTTTAGAACAGCTACTCCAGCTTGTCCTAATTGGTAAACATCATTGAAGTTGAAAGAAGCAACACCACCACCATCACTAAGCGTTGTGTCAAAAAGAACAACTGGCGGTGAGTTAGGAACCGTTGATTCGCCTTTTAGTACAACTTGTGCACCAGCTACTCGTTGATTATTAGCATCCAAAACATAAATCAATGCAGTGGTGTCTTTTTTCTTTCTACAACCCGTAGAGGAAAAAACAACACCCATACCAATAACTAGTGCTCCGTAAAATGCCGTTTTAATAAGTGTATTCATGTTATTCAATATTATAATTATTCTTCAACAACAACCGTTAGTACGTTTGTAATGCGAGCTCTGCAGCGAATGTATCCTGATCCTTGTGCGATGTCTTTTTTTGCAAGAACATCAAAATAACCCGTCGTTTCCTTTTTTCCAAGCATGCTGAAGAATTCCTCCATATCGAAATAAGCAAAACCAGATGAATTCGTTTGAACTGTATCTACATAAGCAGGTGTTGCAGGATCTGAATTAACGTCTCCGATAATCACGACCTTCGCATTATTAACCAATTCATTGTTTTCCGAACGCACAAAAACCTTTAATATGGAAGGGTCTTTCTTACAAGAAGACAATACGATAAGTATCGAAATCAAGGAGAAATATCCAATGTTACGTATCATTTTGTTCATAGTGTTGTTTTTATTTCGATGTAAATATAATCTTTTTGCGATTATAATCTGATTGTCTACAATTTCGTAACTTCGTTGCTTGAAAAAGTATGTTTTTAAACATCAAATTAAAAGAAAAAGTTACATTTCTGGTAATATTTTTTTAGATAGACGTTTAGAAAATAAAAAGGTTGGATTAAAAGAATGAAAGAGCAAATCGCTGCAGCTAAGGAAGCTATTGAAAATTATGCCGTAACAGATCTGAATTCTGTTGAAGCATTTCGTATCCATTTTTTGGGTTCCAAAGGAGAATTAAAGAATCTTTTCGGTGAGTTGAAGAACGTGCCGAATGAAGAAAAGAAGGAAGTTGGGCAACTTTTGAATGGTTTAAGAATCTTAGCTGAAGAAAAATGGATGTTTTCCAAAGAAAGTCTGGAGAATGTACAAGGTGCAGAATCAGATGTGGATGTTACACGACCGGCAGAACCCATTCCGCTTGGTGCAAGACACCCGCTTTCCATTGTACGCAGTGAGATCATTGCTATTTTTGAACGCATTGGTTATTCTGTTTCCGAAGGGCCGGAAATTGAAGATGACTGGCATAATTTCTCCGCTTTGAATTTCCCGCCTGAGCATCCGGCTCGGGATATGCAAGATACGTTCTTCATTGAGAAGGGTGAGCGCGAAATGGCTTTGAGAACCCACACGTCATCTGTTCAGGTGCGCGTAATGGAATCTTCAACACCACCGATCAGAACTATTTCTCCGGGAAGAGTTTACAGAAACGAAGCTATTTCTGCTCGTGCACATTGTTTCTTTCATCAGGTGGAAGGACTATATATTGATAAAAATGTTTCTTTCGCTGATTTGAAACAAACGCTGGATTACTTCGCGAAATCCTTATTTGGGGATAAAGCAAAAATCCGCTTAAGACCATCGTATTTTCCATTTACGGAACCAAGTGCTGAAGTAGATGTTTCCTGTACGATCTGTAATTCCAAAGGATGTAATGTCTGTAAGTATACAGGTTGGTTGGAAATTTTAGGATGTGGAATGGTAGATCCGGCAGTATTGGAAGCTTCCGGAATTGATTCTGAAGTATACACAGGTTTTGCTTTCGGTATGGGAATTGAACGAATTGCTCAATTGAAATTCAGAGTAAACGATCTGAGATTGTATTCTGAGAACGATGTGCGCTTCCTGAAACAATTTAAAGGAGTGAATTTCTGATATGGGACTTTTTTCAAGCAAACAAAAAGCAGAATTTCCCTGGGTGAAATTGACTAGTTCAGAACAATTGCAGGAATTATTGAAGTCTTCTGAAACGAAACCGTTGTTGTTGTTTAAACACAGCACACGCTGCAGTATTTCTTCTATGGCACTCAATCGTTTTGAGAATAATATGGATCCGGAAAAGGCGACTTGTGTTTACCTGGATTTAATAGCATACCGATCCTTGTCGAACGAAATTGAAGCACTGACGAAAGTGGAGCACCAATCTCCTCAGGCAATTCTAATAAGTAATCACGAAGTCATTTATTCAGCAACTCACACTGAAATAAATGCGTTAGAACTTTTGAAACTCATTTAAGTATGAAAAGAAGATACGGAATCATTATACTTCTCATTTTGGTGTTGGCAGCCTTTATCATTGTTCCTTTGATGAAATCCGGAGGCGGATCGGAAGAACTTGAACTTGCTAAGTTTGATCTTCCGGGAGATCCTCAGGCAAAGTACGGTGATGATATTCCAATTAAGTTCATTATTCCGGAAGGATTGGTAAAAGTAGAATTGCTTTACAATGATTCAATCTTCGAAACATGGAATAATCCGAAAGCTCAAAAAAGAACCCTTGCCCTGAAGACGAATTATTACGGTGTTGGTTCCCGTACTTTGGTTCTTCGATCTACTTTCAAGGATGGAACTGTTTTGGAAAGCTCAACAATTGTCCGGGTTACTTCTGATGTTGCACCGGAATTACTGTTCGTTAAGATCGTGAACGAGCTTCCACACAACCCGGCGAATTACACGCAAGGGTATGAATTTGATGGGAATCAATTGTATGAAGGAACCGGTGATCCCGGTCAACAGGGAAAAACGTTAGTTGGACCTGTTTCTTTGCAAACCGGTGCTTTTATGGATCCTAAGAATGGTTTGGATGCTACTTATTTTGGTGAAGGAATTACCATTTTAGGAGACTTGGTTTATCAAATTACCTGGCAGAATAGTAAGTGTTTCGTTTATGATAAGAAAACGATGATGCTGAAGACTGAATTTACTTACGTTGGTCAGGGTTGGGGCTTGTGTAATGACGGGAAATCCATTATCATGTCGGATGGTACTGAGCGTATTACTTTCCGAGATCCCAAATCGTTTCAAGCAACGAAAACCATTGAAGTGTATGATATGGTCGGGCCAAGAACAAATTTGAATGAGTTGGAGTACATTGACGGAAAGATTTACGCTAACGTTTACACAACCGGAACAGTAGTGGTTATTGAACCTACAACAGGTCGTGTTTTACAGGAAATCGATGCAAATGAATTGGTAATTCGTGGGAAAGGTCAGGGAGATGTTCTGAATGGAATTGCTTACAATAAGTTAACCAAGAAGACTTACATGACCGGAAAATACTGGACCAAAACATTTGAAGTTCAATTCAACAAATAAGCAGATGATTTCTCCTTACAACGACGAATATTTTATGCGTCAGGCATATATGGAAGCACAAAAGGCTTTCGAATTGGGAGAAATTCCGGTTGGTGCTGTTGTTGTGGTGAATAATCAGATTATTGCAAGAGCACACAACCTAACTGAACGTCTTCACGATGTAACGGCACATGCGGAAATGCAGGCCATCACAGCAGCTTCAGAATACCTGGGAGCAAAATACCTGAAAGATTGCACCCTTTATGTGACGCTTGAGCCTTGCGTGATGTGTGCAGGAGCACTTTATTGGTCGCAATTGGATAAGATCATTTTTGCTGCACGCGATGAAAAACGCGGCGCCGGACGTTTTCAAAATGAATTGTATCATCCAAAAACTGTTGTGAGCAAGGGCCCGATGGAAAACGAGTGCTCTCAGTTGATGGTTGAGTTTTTTCAGAATAAGCGTTAGTTAATTACGAATGCCCAATTCCGAGTTCCGAATTATTTTTGAATTAAGTAATTCGTAATTCGTAATTCGTAATTCGTAATTCGTAATTCGTAATTCGTTCCGTCCTTACAACAATAAAATTTCACCTTTTATCCGCTTCCATTTCGGGAGAACCAAAAACTAGCTATTTTTGAGGAAAGACATTTTATGCAGCAAGAAATTGTATTGGAAGTCAAAAACCTGGTAAAGAACTTCAAAAAGGTTCAAGCAGTGAAGTCGATTAACTTGAACCTTCATAAAGGAGAAGTACTTGGTTTACTTGGTCCGAATGGTTCCGGTAAAACGACTACACTTGCCATGTTATTGGGAATCCTTCATCCTACAAGCGGATCATTTTCATGGTTTAATAATGGGACAAAAGACGAAAACCGGAAGCGAATCGGTAGTTTATTGGAAACACCTAATTTCTACCCTTATTTGAATGCTTACGACAATTTAAAAGTTGTCGGGATTATCAAAAATGTGGCAAACCTGCAAGAGCGAATTGATTCTGTTTTGGAATTGGTGGATTTAAAAGAACGCGGTAAACGACCTTTCAGAACCTATTCTTTGGGAATGAAACAGCGATTGGCAGTTGCATCTGCATTGCTTTCCGACCCGGAAGTTTTGGTGCTTGATGAACCGACCAACGGATTGGATCCCCAGGGAATTGCAGAAATGCGTCAATTGATTATTGATATCGCTAAGGAAGGTAAAACCATTATTCTGGCATCACACATACTTGCTGAGGTGCAGGTAATTTGTTCGCATATTGTAATTCTGCGTGAAGGTGAAATGGTTTACAACGGTTCCATGAACAGTTTATTAAATCAGGAGCAGGCATTCCGACTGAGTGCGACAAACATGGAACAGCTGGAACAAGCGCTCCATGCGATTTCCGGAATTTCCATTACTGAAAGAACAGAAACGGATTTGCTGGTTACGTGCAGTGAGAAAATAGATGGAAGTTCAATCAACAAACGCTTGGTTGAGCAGGGAATTTATCTGTCCGAATTGCATGCATATCAAAAGAATTTAGAAACCATTTTCTTAGAAAAATTGACCCAATGAGAGAGTTAATTGCTATTGAATACGCGAAATTGAAAAAATTTCATGCGTTAAAAATCATATTTGCAGTATACATGTTGACCGTTCCGGGTTGGATGTATTTTATGAATTTCTTTTTCCAAATGGAACCAGGCATGAAGGCCTTGTTTACAAGTGATAATCCCTTTGATTTCCCACACATTTGGAGCTATATTACTTATAGTGCAAGTTTCTTCAATGTGCTGCTTGCAGTGATTATTGTTGTGGTTACGACCAATGACTTTCAGTATAAGACCATGCGTCAGAACATCATTGACGGAATGAGTAAACAAAAAGTGATTTTGAGTAAATTCATTTTGGTGTTTTTCCTCAGTACTATTGCCACACTTTATACCGGGCTTGTTGGTTTGGTGATCGGTTTGATCGAATCAACATCCTATGATTGGTATCAGAATATTCACCTAATCGTTTTGTATTTTATTCAAACATTGGGATATTTTAGTTTCGCCTTCCTGTTCGCTATTATTGTGAAACGTCCTGCAATTGCCATTGTATCGTTCATTTTGTATTTCCCGGTTGAAACGATTATTGGTAAAATCATGAATGCGGATGCCTATCAGGTGTTCCCACTCAAAGTGTTTGCCGATTTAACACCGATTCCTTTCTTTAAATCTATCGTGGTATCCATGAAAGATCAAGGTGGAAAAACTCCGTGGATTTTGGATACCAATATCCAAATTATCCTGAGTTTGATCTATGTGCTTTTGTTTTTCTTGCTGTCCTATTACTTATTGAAGAAGAAAGATTTGTAGAGGATATTCGTTTGAATCGTAAGGATTTGTAGTTGAATATGTTAACAAAGTAACAAGTTTGGAATTTAGAAGTCTGTGTCCTAAATTGCGGGACATTAAACTTCTACTATGAATAAACTATTACTATGTGGAGCCCTTTTTATGGGCCTATCCGTTCAATCTCAAACAACTCTTTTTCAGGACAATTTTGAAGCAGGTGCAGGAAACTGGACTCTAAACTCAAATGACCAAGGTGGTTCATATGTCTCCAATCATTGGGTCGTTAACAATTCGTATGCCGGAGGAAGTGGCTCGTTCGTTTGTATGGGATTCCCATTTTCATTCAGTGTTGGTACAACACCTTCACAACCTGTCGCGATTTCAAATGCAAATGGTTATTACATGCATATTTCTAGTTTCGCCGGAGAAACATCGGGTTTAACCAATGCGAACTTCATTGCTTCAGATGGCTTTTGTAATTTTGATGAAAGTAACTTTACTAAAATGACCAATTCAGTTTCTACGGTTGGTTATTCAAATGTGACCTTATCTTTTTGGGAACTGGTTGGCGGAGAAGCAGGAACTGTTGCAGGCGAAGTATATTATTCGCTTGATAATGGTTCTTCCTGGATTTTAAAGACCGGAAACTTAAATAACATTACCACTTGGACGAGTAACACATTAACTGACGTTGCTTGGGATAATGTTGCTTCCCTGAAAATAGCATTCCGTTTTTTGAATGAGACGGGGACTTCACCAATTGACCCTTCATTTTCGATCGATGAAGTGAAAATCACTGGAACTTCCGCATCAGCGCCGGCAGTTGCAACCGGAGTAATTACGACTACAACCTATTGTTCGAATCTAAGTACGGCAATGACCGTTCCGTTTACTGTTACAGGAACTGTTACAGCGGGGAATGTTTATACGGCTCAATTATCTAATAGTGCCGGATCATTTGCTTCTCCAACTGCAATTGGAACATTATCTTCCACTTCTACTGGTGCATTGAGTATTGCTGCAAACATTCCAAGTGGATTACCTGCCGGAACCGGATACCGCATTCGTGTAGACGCATCTAGTCCTGCGACTATCGGAACAGACAACGGAACCAATATTACCATTGCGGCTCCTCCAACAGTTTCTGTTTCTTCCGTTCCTGCAAATGGAATTATCTGTACGGGAAGTTCTGCTTCATTAACAGCAAATGGCGGAACAAATTTCCTTTGGAGTCCTGCTGGATCACTGAATAGTGCGACTAGCCAAAATGTTTCGGCAACACCGGCTTCAACACAAATTTATACGGTGGTTGGAACAGATGGAAATGGTTGTTCAAACAGCGCTACATTCACGGTTACTGTTCAAAGCTGTGCCGGCTTGGAAGAAGAATCATTCGGAGATTTTGAATTGTATCCAAATCCTGTAAGCCAAACGTTGAATGTGAATTTCGGAGAATTGAAAGACATTCAAACAGTATCCATTTTGGATCTTTCAGGTAGGAAAGTGCTTTCAAATATAGCGGTTTCATCGACAATCGATGTGAGCGTGTTGGAAAGTGGAAAATACTTCCTGATTATCGAACACACAGCAGGAGTTTCTGTAAAAGCGTTTGTGAAACAATAATAGATTTGCCTTAAAGAAAAGCTGGCACGAGCGTGACGCTCGCGCCAGCTTTTCTTTTTTAACTAGTTTATGCCAGCGTCTCACCCGCATCGGTGTAATTTGCAATTACTCTTCGTAACTTTGCACTATGATTTCTCCAAAAACCATTTGTGCTTTATCAACTGCCCCGGGAATGGGAGCAATTGCCCTAATCCGTTTATCGGGTAAGGATGCCATTTCGATTTTGTCACAAGTTGCCGGTAAGTCTTTTGAACAGGCAGTATCTCACAGTGCACATTTCGTTCGCTTGAAGAACGGAGATGGTTCTGTTTTGGATGAGGTGGTGGTAACCATTTTTCATGAAGGACATAGCTTTACCGGAGAAAACACGGTTGAAATAGCTTGTCACGGTTCGGTATTCATTCAGCAGGAAATTATTCGCTTGCTTTTAGCGAATGGCTGCGAATTGGCAAAGCCGGGAGAATTTACCATGCGAGCCTTCTTAAACGGACGAATGGACTTAAGTCAGGCGGAAGCAGTTTCCGACCTCATCGCTTCTGAGTCTGCACGTTCTCATGAGGTTGCTATGAACCAGATGCGCGGGTCGTTTTCTAATGAGTTGCGAGATTTGCGTGAGAAATTGATTCATTTTGCTTCCCTGGTTGAACTGGAATTAGACTTTGCGGAAGAAGATGTGGAGTTTGCAGACCGAACAGAATTACTGGCTTTGGTAACAGAGGTACTGGCTTATGTCCGCAGATTGATCCAATCTTTTGAATTGGGAAATGTCTTGAAGAACGGAGTTCCGGTGGCAATAGTCGGTGCACCGAATACAGGGAAAAGTACACTTTTGAATCAACTATTGGGTGAAGACCGCGCAATTGTGAGCAACATTGCAGGAACAACACGCGATGTGATCGAAGAAACCTTGAATATCGACGGAATTCTATTTCGTTTAATTGATACTGCAGGGATTCGTGAAGAAGCAGCCGAAGAAATCGAAGCATTGGGAATTCAGCGCTCATTAGATAAAATCAAACAGGCCAAAATTGTTTTGATGTTAAGCGATTTCAGTGGAACGAATTCTTCGCAGGAAGGACACTTATCCATGGATTCGGAAGAGACGGGTCGGTGGGCAGACGAACAGGCGAAACTTCATCCGGGAGCCCATTTTTTGGTGATCGGAAACAAATACGATCTACGTTCAGATCAATTAAATAGTGCCTGGGAATTCCAAACTCCTTTCTTACCCATCAGTGCGAAAAACGGAAGCGGAATCGCCGAATTAAAATCGTGGTTGTCTCAACAAATTCTGGGTTCATTCAACACGCAATCAGATACCATTGTGACCAATGCACGTCATTTGGATGCTTTGGAAAAAACGCAAGACGCGCTTGAAAAAGCAAAATGGGGATTGGAAACACAAATCACCGGAGATTTTGTAGCCATGGATATCCGTCAGGCCATGTTCTGGTTGGGAAGCATTACCGGTCAGATTTCCGAAGACGATTTATTAGCGAACATCTTCAGTAAGTTTTGTATCGGGAAGTGATAGTTTGCTTAAACTTATTCCTTCTCCACATTTGATTGGATTTTCCTAATCCGTTCGTAATGCCTGCGGGTTTCTTTCCCGTATATCCCTTTGGGGTAAGCGTAAAATAGGTATCGGGGCTCTTTTTCTGATCCCGGAATATCTTCAAACGCTTCAAAAAGTGGCTCGGCTCCATTCCTCTCAAGTAACTGCTTATTGTAGCAACGGACAAATTCGGATTCTGAAATGATCTGATACTTTTCATCCAAAAACAACATTCGTGGAGTAGGAATCCCAACCAAACTATCACCTTTACGATAGCACAAATACAGTAAATGGGCTGCGTCGTCCCATTGTCTGGCAGTAATTTCGGTATTGTCGTCCGCATTGAATCGGATGTAATTCAAGGTGTCGCCCCGATCATCTCTTTCAAAAAATTCATCCGCAAGTTCTTTTCCATCGGGTGTTTCCTTTGTATAACTGAAAGATTTCAATTGACCCGATTCGAAAAACTCTTTTGAGAATGTAATGAGGTATAAGCTATCTTCACTATATCTGCGGTATGAGAATCCCGTTGTATCATTTTTCACAGAGTAGCTAACTGCTTCGTATAGAGTAGCCCCCCCCCGGGAGGTAAATGATTTACCGCCCAGATCTCCGGATTCATGATACCATATTTCTTCGACGATGCTGTCATAAGTTGTATTAATTCGGCAAATACATTCACCTTGTTCTAACGAGACAAAATGTTTTAATGGGTTTTCCAGACGTTCCGGTGTCTCGGATTTACATAAGTAATAGTCCGTTTGAGAAACGTTCATCCCATGTTCAAACCGATACGAGGAAAAGTAGCGAGAAGGTTTTCCGCCAATAAATTCGGAATGGTAGGATCTTTCAGAAATCAACACCCCATTGAAAGGTAAACTATCTTTTAAGCAAAGCACAGTGTCTATTTGAAGATTTATGAGATTGTAGTTGGGATAGAAAAATCGATAACCAATAATGTTTTTCTTACCCGTTCCGTAAAGCGGTCTTTTAGATAGAAAAAGAAATTTGCCTGAACCCTTGTTGGATAAAACAACCGTGTCCATTCTTTGATGTGGTAAATCTAAAACCGATTTGATAACCTTCATCGGTTCGGGATTTTGAGGGAACAATCTGTTTGCTTCCAGAAAGTAGGACATGGAGGTAACGGTATCTTTGAATTTTAACCAACGGTATCCTTCTTCCATTCGGTATTTGTATTTAATGGAATCAGTCAAATTGTATGTGATGGCCACATCAATCTTCCGGTTTATTTCGATGTAGAAATTTGCTTTTTCTTTTGCTTCTTTTGCGCTGTAGGGGTATTCTTGCGCCGACCAAAAATAAGTCCGTGCGGCTTCATATTCACCTCGTTCAAATAAGCTATCGGCCTTTTGCAGATAGAATTTTTCGAGTGCCAGACTATCCGTTTGTGCAATCGTCAAAAGACTAAAGAGAATGGAGATAAAAAGTAAAAGAAATTTCAATGGTGCTGACTTTTTTGAAAGATACAAAATATCTGACAGGACGAAATAGAAACCAAATAACAGAAGACAGAATATTAGCTCCTAAAGCAACCTATCCCAACCAATTACGTTAATAATTCAGAGGATTTTGTATCTTCCAAATTATTACTGAAATCGATGAAAAATACACCCCCATTTTTATCGAATGAGACCGACTACAAACAAACCCGTTCACGCCGTTTTTTGCAAGGTCTTTTATTCGTTTCGCTGTTTTTTTTCGCCTCTAAATTACAGGCGCAGGGAGATAACTGTGATCAAGCTTTGGCTTTGACGAATGTCACGAATTATTGCTCGTCTGCTACTCAATATACCAGCGCAGGTTCTACTGTTAGTGCGTTTACACCTGCTACTTGTTGGACGGCTTCGGCAACTTCGGATGTTTGGTTTTCTTTTGTTGCAGTTGGAACAAACGTCTTGATCTCCATTAACGGAGCAACTATTCAACAACCCCGAATTGCAATCTATTCAGGAAGCTGTACCGGAACATTAGCTCAGCTATCCTGTACCAATGGAACAGGTGGCTCGCCGGATTCTCAATTGTACAATGCAAGTTTGGTTCAGGGAACCACTTATTTGATCCGAATCAGCAGTACCGCCGCACAACGTGGTTCTTTCCAGTTATGTATCAACAATTATACGCCGCCGCCAAGCGCTTCTGCAGATTGCGGAGGAGCGGGAAGATTGTGTAATAAGAATTCGATCAGTGTCACTAATTTGACAAGCGGTGGAGCGAATAACAATGAAAATGCGGGGACTTGCTTGTCTGGTTTTGGAATTGTTGAAACCAATTCGGTTTGGTATACTTGGACTTGTCAAACGGCAGGAACCTTAACAATGGATATCATTCCTGCAAATCAAATTGACGATATCGATTTCATCGTTTTCCAATTAAGTACGGCAAATCCCTGCGGACCAAGAACTGCAATCCGATGTTCAGCCACTTCCTTTACCGGACCAAACGGGGGAACAGGTTTGAACGCCACTTCTACCGATCAGAACGAAGCGATTGGCTGGTCAGGTATTGAGGACGGTTATGTGCAACAACTCAACATGACAGTTGGAACCAGTTATGCAGTCCTGATCAATAATACCAATGCTACAAACGGATTTTCATTGAATTGGGGAGGAACGGGTACTTTTGTTGGCCCGGATGCAAATATTACCGGAGGACCATTTACCGTTTGTACGGGAACTCCCATTTCATTTGATGGAAGCACATCTACAGATTATAGTACGCTAAGTTGGAACTTTTTGAATGGTTCCGGAACACCTGTAAATCCTACCGGACCCGGACCACATTCGGTGACTTACCCAAATCCGGGAACATTTGTAGCGATCTTAAATGCAACTTCCACTACAGGATGTACTTCTGTAGAAACAGCGACTATAACAGTTAGTTCGGGAGTAACTCCAACCTTTGCCGCAGTTCCTGCATTTTGTTCGGGTCAGGCAGCTCCAGCATTCCCGGTTCAAACGAATACACCAACAGTACTTGGAACCTGGGCACCAAATGTAATCAGCAACACAGCTTCGGGAAGTTATACCTTTACACCAAATGTAGGACAATGTTCTACTACACCTGTAAGCATTTCTGTTACGGTCAATAACTCGATTACGCCAACTTTCCCTGCGCATCCGCAATATTGTTTGAATGCAGCACCACAAACGTTACCCCTTACTTCAGATAATGGAGTTGCAGGAACCTGGTCGCCGTCAACAGTTAGCACAACAACTGCGGGAACAGTAAATTATACCTTTACCCCGACTGGAAATCCGTGTGCTACACCTGTAACAGTAGCAATCGTTGTAGGTGCAGCACCTACGCCAACATTTACTCAGATCCCGGCAATCTGTTCGGGTGATGCAGCACCTGTTTTACCCGCTGCTTCCACCAATTCGATCACTGGAACATGGTCTCCAGCAACGGTGAATAATACCACTTCCGGAACGTACACATTTACTCCGGATGCAGGACAATGTGCTACAACAGCAACGATGTCCATTACAGTAAATAATCCGGTGGCACCAATTTTGACTCCTGCAGGACCATTCTGTGTTAATTCACTTCCAGTAAATTTAGCTGCCAATGTTGCCGTAGGAACTTGGTCGGGTACCGGAATTACGGATCCTTCCGGAGTTTTTGATCCTGCAACTGCGAATGTAGGAACACACACCGTTACGTATGTTTATACGCAAGGTTGTGGTGGAACTAATTCGATGGATATTGTAGTAAATCCCTTGCCGGGTTCTGATTTTACAGCAGATGTTTTAACCGGTTGCAACCCGGTGACTGTTCATTTCACTTCAGATCCTTCGGTTTCAGCTTCTTCTTGGGAATTTGGAGACAATACAACTTCAAACACTATCGGAAGCGCAGATCATACATTCAATGCAGCAGGTACCTATTCCATTACCTTAACGAACACGGCAAACGGATGTTCATCAAGTACAACGAAAGCCAATTACATTACAGTTTATCCTATTCCGGATGCAATCTTTAATGCAAGTCCACAAGTGCTTTCGCAAACGGAACCAACTACTCAGTTTCACAATCATTCGGTGAATGGGAATAGCTATTTCTGGACATTCGGTGATGGTGATAACAGTAATGTGGAGAATCCAAGTCACTTATATCCACAGGTTCCCGGAAATTATCCTGTAACATTAACCGTTACCAGTGCCAATGGCTGTGTAGATATTGCTTCCTTGATCATTACCATAAAAGACAATAAGATTATCTACGTACCGAACAGCTTTACTCCGGATGGCGATGAGTTTAACAACGTATTTGCTCCGGTAATCACTGCTGGTTATGATACTCAAAATTATTCATTCACGATTTTTGATCGTTGGGGAGAAATGGTGTTTGAATCTCATGATGTGAGTAGAGGATGGGATGGAACCTATCTGGGGAAATTGGTTCAGGCAGGAATTTATACGTGGACTATTCGAATCAAAAGTCTGGATGATGACCGATACGAAGTGTTCAATGGACACTTGAATATGATGAGGTAGTTACTTGATCACGCTGGAAACGGATTTTTTTGTGGAATAGCTTTTCTTCAATTTTTCATAATCAATCTTCGAAAAATGCCGGGGATCTTTGGGTAATTCACCTAGTATTATTTTATCTATAAACGGGAATTTCTCTTTCAAAAAAACAGTGGATTCAACTGAAGTATTCGGTTCAATAAACAAAACAATGGTGTGATTTATTTTCAGGATAGTGCCGTTGCTCACACCATCTAGTTGTTTCAATTGGTATTCCAAAAGAAAGGGTGAATAAACAATACCGTGAGCGTCAAATAAATTAGCTGAGCGACCGGTTAGATACAGCAATCCGTCTATTCCGATAAATCCGCTATCTCCTGTTCTGTGCCAGCATTTCCCATCGACTTTTATCTTGTTTCTACGAACTGCTTCTTCATTATCCAGGTAATCACTCAATACATGCGAACCGGCAACACAAATTTCTCCTATTTCTCCAATCTTCAATTGCATTTCGGCAAGTTCCGAAGAAGAATTCACAGAGATCGAATTGTCAGTAATGGGAAGAATCAGTAGTTCGGTTGTTCGGTGAAGGGATCCAACACATAGTCCTTTTTTGATTTCCAGATCTTCATTTTTCAATTGATCGGAAGCTATTGCGCTGATTGGTTCGGCCTCGGTTGAACCGTAAACAATCGATACTTGGGCATGCTGAAAACCATCGCTCAGAACTGTTGCTTCATTCGGGAAAACGGGAGCTCCTCCGGTAAACACTTTCTTTAGGTTTGGAAGTTGAATCTTATTTTGAGCACAATATGTTGCAATACGAAGAGCGAAATAAGGGGATGAAACCAAGCGATTCACTTTTTCTTCCTGAATCAATTTCACCATCACTTCCGGTTTCATTTTTTGCGCTTTCTTTGACTTAAACGGCGCAATAACGGAAGTGCAACCAGCTCCCAAATTAATCAGCAGAACAATGGGCAAAACGGGCATATCAACTTCACCTTCCTGTGGTTGAATCTTCTCAATCAAGGCGTCAAACTGACTTTTCAAATGCGCATGTGTCCGGATTGCAGCTTTCGGAATTCCGGTACTTCCGGTTGTAAATGTAATGAGTGCAATATCGTCAGTAGCCGTTTCTGTTTTCAAATACGGATTAGGTGATTGGTAGCTCAAACCCAGTTTCAACGATGTTTTTCGAAGTTCTTTGGATAAAAGCGACAAACATTTCACTTTCCATCCACCAATCCATGCTTTGCAGTTGGCCAATCGGCAGCAAACATCCAGGCGTTCTCTGCTGACCCATTCATCCAGAAAGACGACGGTAGCTCCAATATCGAAAATAGCTAGTACGGTTCTGTACAAATCAATTCCCATTGGAACAAAAACCAAAACCCGGTCACCTTTTGCTATTCCTTTTGATTGGAAATACGCAGCTGTTGCTTTTACCTGAATAGCTAATTCACCATAAGAAATTCGGTTCTTGCCATTCACAATAGCACAGCGCTCGGGTGAATTATCGGCATGCTGAAAGAACAAATCGGTGACGTTTACTCTACTCATTTCAAATTGTTTTTGCGTAAAGTGCGTATTCCTGGTAGGGTTGTGAATTGAAATTCTGAGAAACTTCAGTGGAAGTAGCATCGTAAATCATAAACGCATGAATGGCATCTTCCATTCCGTCTTCAATAGCTCGTTTCATCACTTCCAGCGCAATCACATGTCCAACACCTGCATATTCTTTCCCGTATTTCCGGGCTACCGTTTTGTAAATGAGTTGCTTCTTGGTTTTTTCAAGTAAGTTTTGGAAGGCAAATACAAAACCAATTAGTTCTCCTTTTTTTTCCGCTAACAGAACATACCGCGTTCCCAACTGACGAATGACTTCTGCATATTTCTTGTAGAAGGTTTCCCAAGAAATGGGTGTATACAACCGATTTCGTTCAAAAGCAGCTTTTACCAAGGGGAATAGTTTTTCTAATTCTTCATCGATCCGTGAAGCATCGAATTCACGAAGAGTAATTCCATTTAATTCTGATTCCTGAATCTTATGGGCTACTTTTTCATTATTTACTGTAACTCCACGTTCAATTCTGCTTTGATAGTTTAAAATCACTTCAAATCCCAATTCCTGAAATAGCTCATTGTAATAAAGCGGATGAAACGGTTCCGACAGAAACAACGGATTGTTGTGATGTATACTGAAACGATAATTGTCCCACGTTGAACCATTCATCGGTCCCAGAATGTATTTGAAGCCGTTTTCTTTCGCCCAATTATCAACTTCATGTTGCATTAATTGAGCAACTTCTCTATTATTTACGCATTCAAAATTCCCAATGCAACACGCTTTTTCATCTTTCCAAAACAATTCGGGATTGTTGTACAAAGCTAATCTCCCAACCGGAAGACTATTTTCGGTTACAATGAAACAACCAACCAAGAATTCCAAATTCAAATCATCGGATTGATTTTGTCCAATTGAATTTTCAGCATAAACCTGCTTTTTCACTTCTGAAAACAGGTGGAAATTGTCCTCACTGGGAAGCGTTTTATGAAGTTCTAAACTCATAATGAAGCAAATAAACTGAGAAGTAAGACAACTGACAACGGAATCGTGAGATTGTCGGATCCTTTTCCGCTCACTGCTTCTGTCAATGTGGCGCCTAGTGCAACTAACACTAATTCATATCCATCCAGAAAAGAAATTTTGTGATTGAACAAATAACAAAGTCCTAATAAAATGGCAAAAGCGCTAAGTAAGAAAGCAGTGCATCCCACCAGGGTTTTGGTATCTTTCCCGATGGTGAATTTTCCTTTGGGCCAACGTTTCCCAAATAATGCAGCCAATGGATCTGAAATAGCAAGTACTAAAATGGGTGCATAGAAGAACATCAAATCATGATGGTGGTATTGGTACAACAGAAAGCACGAGTAAACGGCAAGAGGGTATAGAATACTTCCATGTGATTCGCGATCTATGGCATTGATTGATGGCAGAAATTTGTATTTCAAACTGAATAGAAGAATTACTGCGAATGAAGCACAGAGAATTAGCACCGACCAGGAACTTGTCAGGAAAACGGGAAATAGCAGCGTCAAAACTCCGGTTCCGAAATGAACCAATTTCCGGGTGTGTTCCACTTTGGCAGAAGTTGTTCGGTGAATCAATTCACTTAGCCCGAATAAACCAAGAAAACAGGCTGCAAGCCAGGTTATGGGTAATAAATCGTCAATCATAATTTCGTGTCTAAATGAAACTGCTGATAGAAAAAGCCTTTATCAATCGCAGTCAATTCTTTTGATAATGCTTCTTCATTTTTAACTTCATGTGGAAATTCTACAGCAATAGAACGTGTTACCATCAAATTCCAATAGGCTAGTTTACCTCCCGAATTCAATCCGTTTAGTAATCCTTGGGCGGTATTTTTAAAAAGTTCGGGCGTCATATATTCAAAAATGTTCGACAAATTCATGTAATCGAAGGTGCCGTATTGGGCAATTGCATCTTCGGCATATCCATGAAAAACATGCAATTTATCCAGATTTTGTTTGACTAATGTATAATTATTCGGCTCAAGATAATGTGGAAGCAAGGAACCAAAATCACTCGTTAAATTGTAATTGAGTATGAAATTACGCTGTGCGCCTTTGCTTTTTAAATGAGCTGCTGCCTTATTGTAAATGGTTTGACCTACGTGAACATCTACTTGTTTCAAAAACTCCGGATCCCGACCATATCTCCCCATAATGGTTTTGCTGAAGAACAACTTGAACATGAATCGCCAACGCCAGTTGTCCCAGGTTTTATCGTAAAATTTCTCCTGCTCTTCTTTTGTTTTTTCAGAAAGCAAATCCGCAACACGTTTTTTGGTATGAATCCATGGAAGAATTTTGTTGGCGAATAGCTGGAAATAGCGCTCAAATTTCCCTTCATGAATTATTCCATTGGACAATTGCACCTTGTGCTGATCCCAATAAAGTTTCGTTTTGTCGGATAAATACGGACGGAGCTTATTGTAAATCTTGATTCGATTGTCATAGACCCTGAAGCCGAGAAATTGCAATAATTCTTCGTATTCCAAATGCCGAATGGCTTCTCGTTTTAATTCAACCAAATGCAGTTGAATCCTGTTTATATCAACAGCAACCACTAATTCCGGATTCGAAATCAAGAGCGAAAAACTATTGTCTCCGGCAGAAGCAATCGACAGAAACTTTTTGTTTTCCTCGGGATTCAACCCTTTCAAAAGCACATCTGCATCTTCCCAGCAATTCGCATAGCGAATCAGTTCGAAGGAGACTTTATCTGTTAGTTTTTTCATTTCTTTTGACTTCAGGATTTTAGGATATTAAGATTTTGAATCTTGGCTCGGAACTCGTCTTCATCTTTTCAATTCTCCATTTTGGCATTTTCAATTACTTTTATCACTCCCGTGCTTCCGTCCATTTCTACAATATCTCCCGTTTTCAAAGTTCGAAGCAAACCTGTTACACCCACAATACATGGAATTCCCATTTCACGCGATACAATTGCAGAATGACTCAGTAAACTTCCGCGTTCCACAATAATTGCTGAAGCACTTGGAAAAAGTGTCACCCAGCCCGGATCGGTGCTCGAGGTCACCAAAATAGAACCGTGCAGGGAAGCAATGTCTTTTGGACTTTTCACCACCTGAACGCGCGCTGTTACTCGTCCGGGACAACAACCAATTCCTTTCAAATCGCCTTCCAATGGTTCCACTTTATCTGTACTGAAGAAATCATTTGCATGATAAACCGGCCCATAGCTGGCAAAACGTTCTGCCGGAACTTCCATTTCTTCGTAAGCCTCAAATTCTGATTTTCTTAATTCAACTAACTTTTTCAAGTCCTGAGTCACTGATCTACCTTGAATAAATTGCGTTATTTCCTCTTTTGTCAGATAGAAAATATCCCGGTCGCTATTCAAAATTCCTTCTGAATAGAAACGAACACCCATCGCTGAGAACAATTCGCGTACAATTCCAAATGCACGCGTACGTTCATAACGCAGGTTTTCACGTGAAGAAACCAGTTCCCGAGCCTTTTTTACTGTTTTATTGAACTTGTATTTCTTGTAAAATCTGCCTCGAAGCAATTGATTAACTTCTGCTTCTGCTTTTGAACGGATTTCATGTTCTGTATTTCCGGAGCGTTTGTTTGCCGTAATCTCGTTTTGAACATAGCTTTTCAGAATGTCTATGAACAAGGTTGGATCCTGTGTATACGAAATGGTTTCCAGCTTCAATTCACCGATACATCTTTCACCAAAATCGGCAATGTAGCGCACAATTTCAGTGTGAATTCTTCTTGCCTCTTCCGAATTACCGCTTTTCAATTCATTCCAAAGTTGTTTTGACGGCAAATTCAGGAAGAGCTCTTTCAATTGCGGTGATTGAGAAATCTCCGAAGAAAGCGCAATGGTTCTATGAATGGGTTGTGTGGAAATAATATCTGCGCTTCCACACAATAAATCGTTGTGAATGTTTGGATTGGAGCTTTTCAGCTTCTTTTCGCACGCACTTTGCAAGCGACCAAACCAAATCATGGCGAAGAAATCATTTAAGAGTGGCGCTTTCCATTCATTCAATAAAGTGCTTTCAAAATCCAAATACAATTGCAGCAATTCATTTGCGCTCTTTTCATTGAAATCGATGGCCTTGTATTTTGCAATGGTCGCGTTTAACAGAACTTCAAATGCTCTCCTTTTTCGTGGAAGTGAATAGTAGCGCGAAGCCATTTTGAAAACCATTTTCACAATGCGCCACCAGGCCTGACCTTTGGATATAATGTAAGATTGTGGAACATCAAAACGCTCTTTTACTCCCATCATTTTCTCCATGAAGCGCGCATTGATACTGTACCCCGGCAAGAGAGCCAACATCAGGTACCACGTTTTTAGGTTGTAGTAAACACGTCCGTTGATCAATCCAAGCGTGTTTTCAAAGACGGTATTGTTTTGTTCAATTACTTTTTTGTCAACGCCTAAATACCCGCAAAACAAACGGTAAGCACCTTCGTAGGATTTGCTGATAAAGGAAAACGTTAGCGGAGTCGTAACTCCGGGATACGATTCGATGATATTGCTGTTGTCCCAAAGAACATACGTATCGTTCTTATCCGCCACTTTTCCTAAAGAAGTAATAGGTCTGGATTGAAGTAAGTATAGTTTATGCTTATAAAATGCGAACTCAACATCTTGTGGTTTATGGAAATGAGCACCTAACTTCTTGAGCAATTTTTGGACTTCCAAAATCTGCTTTTTGTAAAGTACTTGTTTACTTCGTTTTTTTTCAGGAAGTTCTTCTTTTACAACCCCCGACTGCTTGGTAACATTAAACTGAAATAAGTGTGTTTTGTTAGCAATTTCAGCATGGATCTCTGAATCAACCAGGTAATTATCGGCATCCAATTCTCCGGAAACCAAGCCTTCACCCAAGCCATAAACTGCACTAATCAATTGCTGTTTTCGATTTCCTGTAACCGGATTAATCCCAAAAGCCACCCCGGAACTTTCAGATGGAATCATGACCTGAACAATAATCCCAAGCCCATTCAACTGTTTCAATCCGTTCTTTTGGCGGTACAACTGAACACGTTCTGCATAAGATGAAAGCCAAACTTCCTGAATGTGTTCTGCTAAATTGTCTTTGCGAACAAACAATTTTGTTTCGAATAAACCGGCAAAAGAGAAATCGCCACCATCTTCATCCAGCGCGGAGGAACGAACGGCCAGAAAATCGGTATCGGAGAAATGAGAGCAAATTTCTGCGATTAAATTCGAAGGCAAATTCAGTTTTCCTTTTTCGTCGGAATAGGTTTTTAGTGTTTGTTGAGAAAGTACAATCCAATGGGGAACGTTTAATCCCAAATGCGATAATTCGCTCAAGTTTCTTGCCTTTCCACCAATGGAACTATCCGGATTTTGTTGCAGCAAAGCTGCGGTTAAAACGCTTTTCATGGCAATAAGTGTTGAATCATAGGAATTGCACCGAGCGACAAATACATCAGAATTGTCCACAAGGCAGAAGTATATTCCATCATTTTTGCCCGCTTTTCTGTGATTTTATTCAGCGAAAGCCAAGCCGGAATAGAGCATAAAACAAAGATTCCACCGAAAATGAAATAGGCAATTGCTCCGTATCCCGCAAAATAAACGGCAGATAAGCTACAGAGAAGCGTAACGGTTAAAATCACAAGCCATAAAACAAGTGCTTTCTTTAAACCAAGCATGGAAGAATAGGTCAGAACTCCTGTTCGTTCATTTTCCGGGGTTCGAATTTTACGTCCGATCTCTAGAACAATTCCGTTGAAGTAAGAAACCAGGAAGAACAAACCCAAACCTGCTGAAGGTGCTGCGTTTTCCAAAGCCCAGTCCAATCCACTTGCTAAAATATCGATTAACGGGATGATCAACATGTGGGAGGTGACATACCAAAATTGGTGCTTCTTCAACCATTCCGGGACAAAGAATTCTTTTCCCATGAGGCAGAGATAGACTAAAACGATCAGCCAAATAAAAACGAGTTTGGGGAAGAAAATTAGGATGACAGTTAATTGAGCCAGAACGACTATAATTCCAAGAATTAGTAGCTCACGAAGCGAAACCAATCCGCGTGGAACCGGGAGTTCTTTTCTGTAAGCGGCATCATCATCAGCGTCTTTGAACTCATCGAAAATACGAACGAGTAAGAAAAAAGAAACGGTGATAAAAACACCTAATCCATAAGTTGACCAAGGAACAAAACCTTCGGCACCGCGACAAATTCGTGAAAATGCAATAGCTGAAAAGCTGAAACTTGCAACCAACAATCCATGTCCTAAAAGAGGAAATCGCTCCTTTTGATAGTTATAAAAACGCCAAAGAAGGGATTTGCCTTTCTCCTCAGGTTTCGAGAATTCATTTTGTTTAAAATCCATTGATCTGTAGTAGTTGAGATAAACAAAAATATCCGGCCAAAGCAAAAATAAAACTATCAAATCGATCTAGAATTCCTCCATGCTGCGGAATACTATTCCCATAATCTTTCACATTGGTAATGCGCTTGAATAACGAAGCGAACAAATCACCGCCAAAGGCGAGTAATGCGATAAATGCACCGAACAAAATTGTTTCCATCCAGGATGATCGCGAGGAATCGTCACTCAACAAATAGTATGCGGATGTTGCTATAGTAATCAGAAACGCTCCGATAAACCCACCCCAGGTTTTGTTCGGACTTAATCTGGGTGTAATTTTTCGTTTTCCGATTAGTTGTCCAATGATTTGAGCAAATCCGTCAAAACAAAAAACTAATAAGTACACATATAAGATTTCGCGTGTCTGCAAAAACCATGTTGCCGACTGAAAAACGGAAATCAGAATCAAAAACGAAAGAATCGCAACAATCCGATTCCGTAGACTTGTTCTTGGTAATAACAAGATCAACTCAAAAAACGCCACCAGTGAAATGAGGAGCGCAAGCCAAAAGAAAAAGTTAAAATAGGTACTCAAGATAACAGTATTAACGATGCCAAGGTATACAAGGTATTTAATCCATCTGTTGCGTTTTTCCGTACTCGTTTTTTCGCGTTTATTGATTAGTGCAATGGCTGCTGCTCCGATTACAAAATAGATAATGACTAATAAGTAGACACTAACTAGCATTGTTCGGCGATTTTAGTACGTGAACAACCGTTTTAACATTTGATCTGAGCTCCTTCAGATAAAGCACACAAATCAATTCTTCCAAATAAGCCAATGTGCTGAAAACGATCATGAAATAGAAGTACGGCGGATAATTTCCGAAATTGAAAAAGGTAAAAATGAAGATTCCCTGAATGTATCCCGTAATCTTGTTGCTATACAAATGCAAACTCGGACTTCTTCTGAATTTAATCAATGAAATCACTTGCGGAATAATGTACAAAGTCATCATCAGACTAAATTCAAAAACATGCTCTTGAATAAAGGGATAGTGGAAGTAGAACATTCCGGTAAAAGCGCAGATATATGTTCCAATGTCGGCAATACTGTCCAAGCGCGCTCCGAATTCCGTTTGCATATTGAATCTGCGGGCGATGAATCCATCCAAAATATCGGTAATCAAGTTCACTGAAAGCAAAATGATGAATATTCTGGCATTGTTTGTAAACAATGCATAGAAAATCACCGGAAATGCCAAGATGCGGTAGCCCGACAGGACATTGGGAATGTTCCACAGACTTTTTTTCCGGGTCATGCTTACTTTTTACGTCCTAAATTCTGGTGTGCGCTTGCAAAATGCCCTGCTGATAATGCAGCCGCAATGGAAATTTCACCCGCTAATACCAAAGCGCCACAAATTTCCGCGAATTTCCGTGCTTTTCCAGCTCCGGCACAGTCCATTAATTCCAAGCATTCGCGCTGTGTTGGTAAGCCGGTTCCACCACCAACAGTTCCCACAATTAGGTTTGGAAGTGTCACACTGCAATACAATGCTCCGTTTTCCTTTTCTTCCATTCTTGTAATTCCTGTTGCAGCTTCTGCTACACATGCTGCATCTTGTCCGGTTGCAATAAACAAAGCCGCTAAGCCATTTGCATAATGTCCCTGTGCACCAATTGCGCCACTTTGAATAATTCCAATGGTAGATGAACGCCAATATTCGGCCATTGCGCGTGCAGTAGTTTTCAAAACTCCCTGAATGATTTCAGCAGGAAGAACAATTTCTGTAGTTACTTTCTTTCCACGAACAGATGTAAATGATTGAGAAGTTGCTTTTTTATCACCTGAATAATTTCCTTCAATAAACCACATTTCTGGTTGAATGGGTGTGTTTTCAATGATGTATTGACAAATTTTATCGGTACAAATAGTCACCATGTTTTGTCCGGAAGCATCGCCTGTATGATATTCGAAAGTCAGAATTAAATGATTTCCTTCAATATTGGAACGCATATCTTCCAGCTTCGCAAAACGACTGGTTTGTTCCGTGATTTCCCGGAATTTATCAACTTGAGTCAAGACCCAAACTACGAATTGGCCCAGATCGCCGAGATTGTGGAATTTGAATAACGGACTGCGTTGAACACCTTCAACCAAACAAACCGAAGTTGCTCCACCGGCAAGCAAACATGCTTTTGCACCACGATGATAAGAAGCCACCAAAGCTCCTTCCGAAGTTGCAAGCGGAACAAAAAAGTCGCCTTTTGCGGCGGAACCGATTACACGGACAGGTCCAATAACTCCGGTTGGAATTTGAGACATTCCAATATAATTCTCAATATTTCCTTCCAGTTTATTTAGATCAGAAAAGGTTTTTTTTCCAGTAAGTACGGGAAGTTCGAATCCAGTTTGTTCTTCTAAAAATGCTCTGCGAAGCGTTGTGCTTTCCTCGCTGACTTTTAGTTCAATGGGTAATCGATCGTCTTTAACATCGACTATGGTTTTGTCGTTTATAGATTTTACGATATTCGAGACCGACTGAACGGCTTGCAGAATATGTAATGCTTTAGATGATTTTTGACTTGATGAAGCCATAAAGTTGGGTTTTTATTTAAGTTTCGTAAAGCAATAGTAATCCATTTCACCATGCAATTTACGGGATGAAACAACTTTTAACTTTTCTTTGAAAATTTCTTTAACCTTTCTTCGAATTATCTGAGTATCTCATTTAACTATCGTTATTCACTTGCAGTTGCAAAGTGTATAGAACGCAAAATTCTTTCTTGTTTTAATGCACATTCCTTCACGGATCACGGTGTAATGTTTATTTAATTTTGCTTTGGAGTTTGGTTGTAAAACCAATTCATTTGCCTCAATAGACCAGGTTCCTTCTGCAACAATAGGTTTGGATACTTTGGTGAGATCCGTGTAAATGAAAGTGTGATTTTCATTTAACTGCAAATTGGGGGCATTCTTTCCATCACCGCCATAATTCCCTTTCGGTTCATTTACTAAGTTTTGCGCATCGGAGTTAAAACTCAATAAGGTTCCAACAAAAATTAAATAGATTGTTCTCATAATAGCTTCATTAATAATGCAATATATGAAATCCATTTTGGATATGAATTTTGTTTTAACAAATCTGTTTGGAAAAATGACCGGATTGTTAAATTTGTTGTGCGCTCATAGATTTTTACTATCTTACTCCCCATAAACGCATTTTCGTTCTATCAACTATGCAAAAATTAGTACTACTTTTCTGCAGCTTTTTGGCTGTAAACGCGCTTTATTCACAAGGATTTCAAGTGAATTTTCAAGGACAAAAGCAACAAGGAATGGGGCTGGCAGGAACAGCGCTTTCTGAAGATGCATCTGCTTTATTTTACAACCCCGGTGGAGTAGCTTTTGTCAAGAAGAGCGAAATTAACGCTGGATTTTCACCGATTTTCGCCAACACCTTGTTTGTAGATTCTGCTTCCGGAGAAGGATATCGAACAAAATCTCCTATGGGAACACCCTTTTCGGTGTATGCGCTTTTTGGCTTCAAAAAACTGGAATCTCTAAAATTAGGGTTGGCGGTATACACTCCTTTCGGAAGCACTATTCAATACGAAGATGCCTGGATCGGAAGATTTGCCCTAACCAAATTATCATTAAAGTCCGTTTATATTCAACCAACCGTTTCTTATAAGATTAATGAGCATTTTGGTTTTGGAGCCGGCTTCATTATCTCTACCGGAGCAGTTGACTTGCAAAAAGATATTCCTGTTCAATCGGCGGATGGAACTTACGGTCATGCAGAGTTAACGGGCAAAGCACTAGGTTTTGGCTATAACTTAGGATTAACTGCCAAGATCAACGAACATTTTTCACTTGGTTTGACGTATCGTTCTAAAGTTGAAATGAAAGTAAAAGAGGGTGATGCTAAATTCACTGTTCCGGAATCACTAAGTGCGAATTTTCCAAGCGGACCATTTACATCTTCACTTCCATTACCGAGTGTTTTGACACTTGGTGCATCTTATGACACGGGAAAGAAATGGCAATTTGTTTTAGATATCAACTACGTGGGGTGGAAGGCCTACGATACTTTGGCGTTTGACTATGAATCCAATACAGCAAGTTTGGCTGATACGAAATCCGCCAGAAGATATAAAAACATTCTTGCATTCAGAGGAGGAGCTAATTTCAAAGCAACAGAGATGATCGCCGTTCGATTAGGAGGAGGATATGGATTTTCACCGGTTCAATCGGGTTATGTAACGCCAGAATCACCGGATGGAAATCGAATTTACGGAACAGCAGGTTTGGGCTTTAAATTCAATGAGCATTTCAATTTAGATTTGTCTTTCTATTACACGTATATCAAACGAACTGATAGAAATCTTGAATCAAACTTGAGCGGAACATTCACTACGATCGCAATTTCTCCGGGAATTGGGTTAAGCTATAAATGGTAAGAAAATGAAACAGATTTTAAGTAGCATATGGATTCCAATTGTTATTGGAATAGGAACTCTTACTTTGAGTTCGTGTAAACCCAAGTACAAGACTCCGGAAACTTCAGCAGGTGAGATCAATACAACTCGTTTTGTCATGATTGGAGGCTCGCATACTGCTGGTTATATGGATGATGCATTGTATTATGATGGTCAGCAGTATTCCATTGCGAACATGCTCAGCATGCAATTGCAAAAAGTAGGAGCAGGTGCATTTAATCAACCTTACATGCCTACAGGTTCAGTGGGTGTTAGTGGTTCAGGAATGTCCCGATTTAAATTGGGTTACAAAACAGATTGTTTAGGAGTTACCTCTTTATCACCGGTTCGTTTAGCATCGAGTGGTGATGTAGCAGCTTTGGGAGCAAATGTTTATACAGCGGGTCAACCCTTTGGAAACTTTGGAATTCCCGGAATGACGGTAACTGCGGTCAATGTTTCTTCTTACGGAATGGCCAATCCGTTTTTTGGACGAATGAACTCATCGGCAAGTACGAGTGTTTTGACAGATGCAACGGCTTCGGATCCGACCTGCTTTGCTTTATTTCTTGGAATTGAAGACATGCTTCCATACGTTCAAAGTGGTGCGAAAAATGGTTCAATGACCAATACGGCTGTTTTCAGCATGGCTTACGAACAAATCGTTCTTTTGCTAACTTCAAATGGAGCAAAAGGGGTGGTTTCCCTGATCCCTGATATTACGGAAATGCCTTATTTCACTACAATTCCTTATAACGGATTGAATTTGACACCGGATAAGGTCACAGCATTAAATGGGATCTATAACCCGATTGGAATTTCTTTTCAGGAAGGTCCAAACGGATTTCTGATACAGGATCCCGGAGCAGGTGCATTCAATACCAGAAAGATGGTAGCCGGAGAATTAGTATTACTAAGTACTCCTTTAGATTCTGTCAAGTGCAATTCAATGGGTTCGCTCTTTCCTTTTAGAAATGAATTTGTTTTAACATTGCCGGAATTGGCAGCTATCAGAAGTCAAATTGCTGAGTATAATGCAGTGATCACGACGATTGCTCAGAACTACAATTTAGCTCTTGCAAAACCAAATGAACTAATTAATAAACTCCAAACCGGAATAGTTTATAACGGAATTACTTTGAGTGCAAAATTTGTTTCCGGCGGAGCTTTTTCATTGGATGGAATCCATTTTAATCCAAGAGGAAATGCCATTATTACAAATGAGTTTATTCGGGTGTTGAATGCTAAATACAACGCCAAAATACCAGCTGTAAATGCTGTAAATTATCCATCAGTTACATTCCCATAATCTTAAAAAACAACACATGAAAATTTCTACTTTACTATTATCCGTTGTTTTATCTTCTGCTGCACTTGGACAAACACCATGTCAGAGTGGAAGATATGCCAGCGATGTTTATTCCAATGTGACCGTTACGAGTGATATCGTTTACGGATCTAATACGAGTTATACAGGAGCAACAACTTCTTTAACCTTGGATTTTTATCAACCAGCAGCAGATACAGCAACCGCTAGGCCATTAATTATTTGGGTTCATGGAGGTAGTTTCCAGTTTGGTTCTAAAACAGATGGTGATGTTCAGGCATTGTCTAATCGTTTTGCGAAAAAAGGATACGCTTGTGCATCCATTAACTACCGATTGGGATTTTTACCTTTTGACTCTGTGAATGCAATTAAAGCGGTGCTTCGTGCAACTCAGGATTTGAAGGCTTCTATTCGTTATTTCTATAAAGACAGAGCAACAACGAATACCTATAAGATTGATACCACGCGTATTTTTATTGGAGGAAGTTCAGCCGGAGCAATTACTGCCTTGCATGTGGCGTATTTAGATCAGGATTGTGAAATCGCGGATTACATTAACGGAACAAACCTTGCTGCCCTTGGAGGAATGGAAGGTGCGAGTGGAAATCCTGGTTACTCAACAAATGTAAAAGGAGTGATTAATCTATGTGGTGCATTGGGCCGCTACAGCTGGTTAGAATCGGGAGATGTTCCTTTAGTGTCTGTTCATGGTACTGCAGATGGTACTGTAAAATACAATCGTGGGATGGTAAATCCGGGAGTTCCGATCATGTATCTGGATGGAAGTCGCATGTTGATTGAAAGAAGCTGTGCTCTGAACCATCCGCATAAATTGTATACTTTCCGCGGTGCGGATCACGTTCCATATGCAAATGGAACTGGAGCAGCTGCTTATATGGATACCACAGTGAATTTCGTGAGAGATTTCTTAGTAAATCAATTAGGTTGTACAAATATGGACTTGCAGCCTGCGAATGCTCCTTCAGAAATGGCAAATCTTTACCCAATCAATTACTGTAACGGAAGTCCTGTAAATGAATTGTGTGCATTAGGATTGGCTGAAAACAGTCAGGAAAGTGAAATGACTTTATATCCGAACCCAACTTCTGATCAGGTAACAATCAGTTACGAATCAGTAGGGCCAAAAATGATCTCTGTAATAGATATTTCCGGAAGAACGGTAATGAGTCAGGAAGTCAATGAAACAGGTGCTGTTTTATCTGTTCGTGATTTGAAGAAAGGGACTTATTTTGTTCACGTTTTAGATCAGGATAATCAAAAATCACAAGTGAAACAATTGGTGATTGAGTAAACTGAAAAATTCAATAAATAAAAGCTTCCTTCGGGGAGCTTTTTTTATATTCGCAGGTATGCCGAAAAGTTTGGCAACAAATTTGTAAATTGAAGTCAAAATGAATTCTATGAAAAGCATTGGTGTATTAATGATGGTGTTGCTTACACAGACAACACTCTTTGGGCAAAAGACAATCCGAATGACCGTAAAGGAGGAATGTGTTCCATGCCGTCGAATGATGCCGATGACTTGCTTTCAGGTGAAAATGGACGGATCCAAAACATGGGAATTGTTTTATGAACGCATTAAAGGATTTGATTATGTTCCGGGAAACAGATACGTCATTGACGTGATTGAAACAGAACGACCTGCTCCGGTTCCACAAGATTTGTCAAAGTATCTTTACAAATTAGATAAAGTGATTTCCGTTACTCCCATGGTTAGTGGAAGCGAAGGAATATTTTATAAAGTTATTCGAATGAATGGAAAAGAAGTAGTGAATGCAGATGTTTCATTGAGTTTCGATAGCACCTTTCAAAAGATCTCAGGAAAAAGTGGGTGTAACAACTTCATGGCTTCAATCAAGATGAATAAGAAACAGAGTAAAATCTGTGTAAAATCTGGGGCGGCTACAAAAATGGCTTGTCCGGATATCCAAAGCAACATTGAAGACGAATTTCTCAAATCAATTTCCGATAAATCATTTAAGATTTCACACAGTGGAAACTTAATGATTTGGAAAGCGAAGAAAAAAGAAGTGTTTGTTTTTGAGGCAGGCACAAAACCACTTCCGGAAGATCCTGCTGGAACAACCGGGGAAAGACCTGAAAAAACACCTTGGAATTACTTTAATCAGCAAAATTTAAAGTTGATCCAAATGGATGGGGTTTCAATTAAGAAAACCAATGCAGCGTTAAAGATGGATATGTCGAATAATTCCTTCACGGGAAGCAATGGCTGCAACCGCATATCCGGAAATATGTCTACGACCAGAAATACGGTAGCTTTCTCAGATATTATTTCTACAAAAATGATGTGTACGGATGAGTTGGTAGCAACAACTGAACGACGTTTTATGGAAATTTTAGGAAGTAAAGGATTAACTGTTGATTTTGCAGAACAAGTATTTAACATTTACGATTCTTCAGGAAAATTGGTGTTAATGTTTGCGGTTGACGCAACCAAATAAATTTATTAGAGTTTTAATTTCAGTTTTCATATATTTATACACCAAAAATTTTTTTACTATGAAAAAACTAATCAAAATTTCTGCGTTTGCAACATTGGTATTTGTTGGAGCATTAGGAATTCAGTCGTTTACTTCAACGAAGGCAATATCTTCTGAGAAAGTATTAAGCAATATCGAATTTAAAGTGATCAATGACACATCTTCTGAGTACAAATACTGTGTGAATGGTGGTCATAACTACATTAGTGCCGGAGCATCTAAGGGATTTAGTTATAGTGAAGGAACAGAGATCAAGCATTTGGACGGAAGTAATTGTGGTGGAGTTTGGTTTAAAGTTACCAGCTCAATGCATGGTAAGTCTTTCAAACTTTCTGAATTGAAATAAATCATTTCTTGAAATATTGAACAAGAAGCCTCTTTTTTTAAGAGGCTTTTTTGTTTTGCACAGTTTCTTTTAGCTTTTCAATTTAATTAAGGTTAATTCTCTATCTGAATTCATTGAATTCCGTTAATTTCGTGCACAGATTTATTGATATGAAACGAATTTTGCTTTTAGGTGCCGGCCTCTCTGCTTCTACTCTTATTAAATATTTACTTGATCATGCTGATCAGAATAATTGGCAGCTTCGGGTAGTTGACCGATCGTTGGATTTGGTAAAGCATAAGTTGGCGGATCATCCTAGAGGTGTTGCGCTTTCATTTAATGCTTTAGATCGAAATGAGCGTTGGGAAGAATTACAGCAAGCAGATTTAGTCATTTCTATGCTTCCTGCACGTTTTCATGTGGAGATTGCAAAGGACTGTTTGGAATTAAAAAAGCATTTAATTACTCCTTCTTACGTTTCACCTGAAATGAGCGCCCTGAACGGGGAAGCTCGAGATGCAGGATTGATTTTCATGAACGAAATAGGAGTGGATCCCGGACTTGACCACATGAGTGCAATGCGTATCGTGGATTCAATTAAAAATCAAGGAGGAGAAATTAGTGGGTTTAAATCCTATTGTGGAGGTTTAGTAGCTCCGGAAAGCGATACAAATCCATGGAACTATAAATTCACTTGGAATCCAAGAAATGTGGTGTTAGCTGCTCAAGGTGGAATGGCTTGTTACATCGACAGACATCAATATAAGTATATTTCTTATACGCAGGTTTTTGCGCGTTTGGATAAAATTTCTGTAGATGGATACGGAGATTTTGAAGGATATGCAAACAGAGATTCATTGTCTTATCGCCAGATCTATGGTTTGGAAGATATCCCCACAATGTATCGTGGAACTTTGCGCAGACCCGGTTTTTCTAAAGACTGGAATGTTTTTGTTCAATTGGGTTTAACAGACGATCATTTAATCCTTCAGGATTCCGAAAATTTAACTCCAAGAACATTTATCAATGCGTTTCTTCCATTTGAAGAAGAAACACCGGTTGAACAGAAATGGATCAACGCTTGTGAGCCTTTAGGAATAACGGACATCTCTAAATTTGAGTGGTTGGGATTGTTTGATGGTACTAAGAAGTTGGGATTGAAAGATGCAACGGCTGCTCAGATTTTAGAAAAAATCTTGTTGGATAAATGGGTTTTGGAACCTCATGACAGAGATATGTTGGTGATGGTTCACCAGTTTACCTTTATGCTGAATGGCGAAAAGAGATTCATTGAATCTTCCATGGTGAATTTGGGCGATGATCAGGAGCATACGGCAATGTCTAAAACGGTTGGTTATCCTGTAGGAATTTGTGCAAAGCTCATTCTAACGGATCGGATTTCGGAAAGAGGAGTTTTATTACCTACTAAACCGGAAGTATACAACCCGATCTTAGATGAATTAGAAGAACTGGGAATTGTATTTCAGGAATTGGAAAAAGTAATCTAACCGATTTAGCCTTTTCTCTGATTTATAGAAGTAAAGAACTTCTGTTAATCAAACGATAAGCAATGACTCCCAGTACGGTTCCAAAAAGGAGAACTTCATCCGGAAATGGTACGAAATAAGAAACCATCAAAACAATTCCATAGACTAAGGAAAGGATAATTCCCTGTTTCACGCCTTCCCGTGTGAAATAGTTTACCGGATACTTACGATAGAGTTGAGGAAGCAGGAATTGTTGTTTGTAAGTCAGATAACCACTAAGAACCATTAAGGGAATCAAAATAAATCCTTGTTGAATTCCCATATCGCTATAGCTTAAAAAAGCCCATATGCGCTCTGTCCAACTGAAATTGGGGTGAATATTCGGAAGTGTATAGAAAACAGCCAGAGAAGTGCTTAAAATGCACAAGAATGCGATGCTCAAATGTTTGCCGGCTAATTGCTTTTCGGAAATAGTTTCACTGTATTGGATTCTCTTTCGTGCTTTCAGTAAACTTAAACTCCAAAATAAGCTCCAGTCAATTAGAAAGAATAAGAGGATAAAGCTTGCGTCCCAGTTCCAATAAAAATATCCTAAAACCGGAATCAGGCCTTCAATAAGTGTTTGAAAAAGAAGTGCCCTTTTTGGCGTCATTTGGTTTTGGATAAACGCTTGATAGCATCACCTGAAATTGCGAAGTCAGGATTGTACTTCAATGCTTTTCTGTAATACTGAATTGCTTGGTACTTTTCACCTTTTGTTTCATAGATCAGTCCCAGATTGTGCCATGCTTCTACATAACGTGGCTCTTTTTGTAAAGTTTCGTTGTAAAAGTAGATCGCACTGTCTACCTCATTTTGTTTGAACTGTTTGATCCATCCCATTTGAAACAAAGGAGGAGTAAAACTCGGATCCTTTTTCAACATTTCACGATAAGTTTCCTGTGCTTCCACCAATTTATCAAAATCCTGATAAGCATATGCAAGGTTATAAGATGCTTCGATATTATTTGGTCGAATTTGAGTTGCGGTAATGAAATATTGAATACACAGCGGATCTTTTTCTTCCTGATAGATCAATCCAAGTTTGATGTAAGCTGCGAAAAAGTCCGGATCCTGGTCGATCGCTGTTTGATAAGATGATTTTGCTAATTCGCGGTTGTCCAAACTCAAATAGATACTTCCCTTCAGAATGTATGCATCTCTGTATTTTTTATCGATTCGAAGCGCTTCATTCGTATAATAGAAAGCTTTCTCATTATCACCCTGTTGGGCATAAGTTGTAGCCAGGGCAACCAAAGCTGCGGTGTTTTTCGGATCTTTCTTTACTACAAATTTGAAATGAGTTTGAGCCGACATTACGTCACTTGCCGTTCGGTTAGCTCTATTGTTTAGTGCATTTGCATATAAAAATCGTGCGTCGATATTCCATTGCTGCATACGATACGCCTTCGCACCATCCTGAAGTGCCTTGTTGTAATCATAGCGCTCCAACATTAAATTACCGTGTTTGATAAGAATAGGAACACTGTCAGGATATTTTTTGAATAACTGATCTATTGAAAGTTCTTTTTGAGGTTTTTTTGAATTGTTTCCGCCGCAAGAGCTTAATAGTACAAGAAAACCAATAAAAAATAGAATGCGCATAGTTGAATGAATCTGACAACAAAAATAAGAAATGTATTTAACGTGGGTTCGGTATAAGTATTCTTATTCCGCACGCTCGTTTAGCTATGAGTAGCAAACGTATGCTTCTGCGGAAGCGTTGGAATTTTAATCTTTTGTGAAGGGATTGCCACGGAAACAATGTTCGCCCCGGGAAGAGAAATATTCATCTTAAGGAATATTCTATACATCTGTATATGTGGCTTTTAACTGAACGATTATTTTTGATCCACTGAAACTTAAGATGATTTATTACTAATTGTTCTTCTAACTCTTGCGTACGTATTTTTTGGTCAAACTAATTTCTTTTGGCCAAAGTTTGCAGATCCATTTATAGAAGGAGATCCCTTAAAGAAATTTTAATCATTGAAACAATCAGCAGAGATAAATATGGTCTGATCTGTCATTCTTGATATCAAGAAATACTATTAGTTTATTGACCTATGAACCGGTGAAGTGGGGAAAAGGCTGTGATAGAATTTCTGTCACAGCCTTTTAGTATTGATTTATGGAATTTTATAATCCTAAAAGTACAGCGTATGGATCTTTTCCGCCGAAGATAATCCGCTCCGGATTTTCGATCATCTCTTTTACTTTTACTAGGAATCCAACAGATTCTTTACCGTCAATGATTCGGTGATCGTAAGACAATGCCAAATACATCATAGGGCGAATTTCAACCTTTCCGTCGATTGCTACCGGACGCTCAATGATATTGTGCATTCCTAAAATAGCTGATTGTGGAGGGTTAATAATTGGTGTTGACATCATGGAACCAAATACACCACCATTTGTGATAGTGAACGTTCCACCAGTCATATCTTCCGGAGTAATTTTCCCGTCACGTGCTTTAACAGCCAAACGCTTGATTTCTCTTTCGATCTCGGCCAAACTCATTTGTTCTGCATTGCGAACAACCGGTACCATCAATCCTTTTGGAGATGAAACAGCGATACCGATATCTGCGTAGTTGTGGAAAATCATTTCGTTTCCATCAATTTGAGCATTCACTGAAGGGAATAAGTTCAAAGCTTCTGTTACTGCTTTTGTAAAGAAAGACATGAAGCCTAAATTCACCTCGTGGAATTTAGAAAACTGATCTTTGTACTTCGTACGTAAATCCATGATCGGTTTCATATCCACTTCATTGAACGTAGTCAGCATAGCAGTTTCGTTCTTTACAGATACCAAACGCTCAGCGATCTTACGACGAAGCATGGACATTTTCTCACGATTTTGATCACGAGTTCCTCCCCATCCTTGAGCAGCATCAGCAGGAATTCCTGCAGCCATTGCTTCAACAACATCTTGTTTTGTGATACGACCGTCTTTTCCAGTACCATTGATTTTCGTTCCAGAAACACCATTTTCAGCCATGATTTTTGATGCAGCTGGTGATGGAGTTCCTTTTGCATAACTATCGCTTACCGGTCCGGGATTTGGAGCCGGAGTACTTGCCTTTTCAGGAGTTGCAACAGGTGTTTGAGCCACGGTAGCTTTTTCATCTACTTTCGGAGCTTCAGCAACAGGAGCTGCAGATCCGGCAGGTCTCTCAGCTGAAGTATCGATCAGACAAACAACTTGTCCAACTTTTACTACATCACCTTCTGCAGCCTTCAGGGTAATAATACCAGCTTGCTCTGCCGGCAATTCCAAAGTAGCTTTATCAGAATCAACTTCTGCAATAGTTTGGTCTTTTTCTACATAGTCACCGTCCGAAACCAGCCAGGTTGCAATTTCCACTTCAGAAATTGATTCTCCCGGACTAGGTACTTTCATTTCAAGCATTGACATAATTGATCGTATTTAGTTTTGTCTTATCTTATTTAGCCGCTACAGATGCGAATTGAAATACATCTGCAAACAATTGTTTCAAACGGCGCTCGTGTAATTTTTTAGAACCCTCAGCTGCAGCTGCAGAAGCAGGTCTTGTAATTCCTATAAATGGAATATGTCTCAAGTTCATTGCAATGTAAGTCCAAGCTCCCATGTTTGCAGGTTCTTCCTGAGCCCACATAATGTTTTTCGCATTGTATTTTGCAACGATTGCATCTATTTGTTTTTGAGGTAATGGATACAATTGTTCTATACGAACAAATGCCATTGTATCAACTCCCATTTCCGCTGCTTTTTCCTTCATTTCATAATAGAATTTCCCGGAACAGAAAACAAGCGTGTCTACCTGTCCAACTTTTGCAGTTGAATCATCAATTACTTCTTGGAAGCGACCACTTGCCATTTCTTCCAATGTGGAAGTAGCAGCTGGATAACGCAATAATAATTTTGGTGAAAACACAACCAATGGCTTGCGGAATGGACGTACCAACTGTCTGCGAAGCAAATGGAAATGATTTGCAGGAGTAGAAGTGTTTACAACTTGAATGTTGTCATCGGCACATTGTTGTAACCAACGTTCCATGCGACCACTTGAGTGTTCTGCGCCCTGACCTTCATATCCGTGAGGAAGAAGCATCACCAAACCACTTTGAGTAGACCATTTATCTTCACCTGCTGTGATGAATTGATCGATCATAATTTGCGCACCGTTGAAGAAATCTCCAAATTGTGCTTCCCAAATAGTCAATCCTTTCGGGGTAGCTAATGAGTAACCATATTCAAAACCAAGAACTGCATATTCGGACAACAACGAGTTGTAAATTGTAAACAAAGCTTGTTTATCTGAAAGCAGGTTCAATGTTTCGATTTCTTCTTCATTATCTTCTGTTTTTACAACAGCATGACGGTGAGAGAATGTTCCGCGTTCTACATCCTGACCAGAAATACGAACAGGAACTCCTTCTTCCAACAATGTCGCATAAGCTAACATTTCAGCTGTTCCCCAATCCAAATTATTGGTTTCGATTGCAGCTAAACGATCATCAAATATCTTTTGAATCTTACGGAAATACTTTTTGCCTTCCGGTAAAGTAGCCAGTTTACGGCCTAGTTCCACTAATTTCTCTTTTTTAATTCCCGTTTCAGGACTGGAATCAAAATCTGCTGAAGTACTGTGACGGAAGCCTTCCCAAGTTTTACTTAAGAAATCCCATACCACCGCTTTTTCATTTTTGCGGGCTGTTTCGAACTCATTTTCCAGATACTCATTGTACTCATCTTCGATTTTTTTAGCCTCACCTTCAGATAATGAACCTTCAGCAGTTAATTGCTTCTGGTAAATCAACTTCGGATTTGGATGTTTTGCGATGATGTCATACAAATTCGGCTGCGTGAATTTAGGCTCATCTCCTTCATTGTGTCCGTATTTTCGGTAGCATAACAAATCGATGAATACATCACGATGGAATTTTTGACGGTATTCCATTGCTATTTCAATGGTTTGGATTACCGCTTCAATATCGTCTCCATTTACGTGGAAGACCGGAGTTAATGTTGTTTTAGCAACGTCTGTACAATAAGTTGATGAACGTGCATCATGGAAATTCGTAGTAAAACCAACCTGATTGTTTATTACCAGATGAATTGTTCCTCCGGCTCTGTAACCGTCAAGCAAAGCCATCTGGATTACTTCGTAAACGATCCCTTGTCCTGCAACAGCTGCATCTCCGTGAATCATTACCGGACAAACTTTGCTTTCGTCTTTGAAATGACAATCCAGTTTTGCGCGTGCAATTCCTTGAACAACCGGGTCAACTGCTTCCAGGTGAGAAGGGTTTGGTGCCAGTGTAAGGCCAACCTCTTTTCCACTTGAAGTTTCCACTGAGCTGGAATATCCCTGGTGATATTTAACGTCACCATCGAATGCACCGTCTGCATCAAATTCTTTTCCTTCAAATTCGGAGAAAATATCCTGAGGACGTTTTTGGAAGATATTTGTCAATGTGTTCAAACGACCACGATGAGCCATTCCCATTACAAAATACTCAACTCCTAAACTAGCTCCTTTTTCAATCAAGGCATCCAAAGCCGGAATTAGGGCTTCACCACCTTCAACTGAGAAACGTTTCTGACCCACATATTTTTTACCCAAAAAGGCTTCAAAATTGGAAGTCTGAACCAGTTTTTTATAAATGTGTTTTTTACGCTCAACGTCAAATTTCGGACGGTTTTTTACTTCAATGCTATTTCTGAACCATTCCAAACGTTCCGGCTCACGCATAAACATGTATTCGATTCCGATGGATTGGCAATAACATTGCTCTAAATCCTGAATGATATCACGCAATGTTGCTGCACCGATCCCAATTTGTTCTCCCGCTTGAAAAACGGAGTCTAAATCCGATGCATCTAAACCGAAATTTTCGATCGCTAATGTTGGTTCATACTTGCGGCGTTCGCGAACTGGATTGGTTTTTGTAAATAAATGACCACGCGTTCTATATCCGTTGATCAAATTAATCACCTTAAATTCTTTCTGAAAATTCTCAGGAATTTCACCTCCATCTTCATAGTTCATGCGTGCAAAATCAAATCCTTCGAAGAATTTTTGCCAGCTAATATCTACGCTTTCAGGGTCTTTAATATATGATTGATATAAATGATCTATCGCATTTACATCTGCATTTCCGACGTACGTCACTTTATCCATGTTCGTGTACTATAATGGTGGGTAAAGTTATAACTTTTATACCAAGCGTGAGTAGGAATTAGCGATAAAAAAATGCAAAATTGCTAACTATTGTTTAAAGGCAAACAGAATGATCAATTATGAATGAATGAATTATCAAGTTTGGTTCCTTTTTGACCTTGATAATTATGTTCTTCATAATTTCTGTTCACTTATATTGGATCTGGTAAAAGACTTTCATCAATTCACGGTGAAGAATCGCATTTGAGAGATAAAACAACCTGTTTTCATGATCAGATGTTTGTTTTAAAATCAATTCCGGGATATCGATGAGGTAGAGGAGGTGCTGGAGTTCGCTTTCACTTAGTTTTTGAAGAACAGTTTGGATTTCTTCGTTCCACTCTGCTGGATCTGTACTCCTTAGTTCGAAATCACCAATTCCAGAGCGCTGAAAGTCTTTGTATAGTTGCGTTTGTAGTTTTTCAAGCAACTTGCGTTGACTCAATCGCAATTGAAGTTTTCGAACGAGTGCGTTTAAATCTTTTTCTTCCATAATTCAGTCATTCAAGTGAACTTGCTACTTTTGCAGTATGATTAATAACTCAAAAGAAGCAATCATTTTTGATTTGGGAGGAGTTTTGTTGAATTTGGATTACGATTTAACAGAAAAAGCATTTATTTCTCTTGGGATGACCAATTTTGGAG
Organism: Flavobacteriales bacterium UBA7666; assembly: GCA_002483265.1. Lineage (GTDB taxonomy): Bacteria > Bacteroidota > Bacteroidia > Flavobacteriales_D > Crocinitomicaceae > Fluviicola. The sequence goes on from DLHO01000009.1 coordinate 102,242, forward strand.
AATCTTATTCTCAATTGCAGCAAACGCATTTGTTTGATCGTTTTGAACGGGGAGAAGTCTCATCCTTTCATTTTATTAATCAGCTTCTGGATCGTCTGCCCTTGGGTGCGACGGCAAATCAGGTGGTTCATGCCTGGGACGCAATGATTTTGGATTTCCCGTTGAAAAGATTGCAGTTTTTGGAAGAGCTTTCTAAAAAATACCGCCTTTTTTTGCTGAGTAACACCAATGATCTGCATATCGATGCGGTAAGAAGATCTTTGGAGAAAGCAGTTGGTCACCGGAACCTGGAACAGTACTTTGAGAAAACCTATTTCTCGTCTGCAATCGGAATGCGCAAACCCGATTCAAACATTTTTGAATTCGTTTGTTCAGAGAATAAGTTAGATCCTGCAAAAACGATCTTTATTGATGATAGTCCGCAACACGTGGAAGGGGCAAAATTAGCGGGGATTGAAGCGATCCTTTTGGAAAAAAATCAGGAAGTGAGCAGTCTTTTTGATTGAGTTAATTGGGGTTAATCCGAATCGTAATAATTTCCTCCTTGTTCGGAGCTCCTTTAACCGGGTTATATTTTGCCTGGGACTTTATAATTGCAGAAATTTTTTGAATTAATACTTGATCTGAAGTTGTAGTATTTATCTTGCTAACTGTAGGTATTCCAATAATTTCCCCGTTTTCATCTACCATCACCTGGAAAACAATCCGACAAGATTCCTCAGAAGAGATTGCACTGGTATTTGGTTTCTTTATTAAGTACCGACCTCCATCACCATTATCGTCTCCCAGTGTGTGACTTCCATTTCCAGAACCATTTCCACCTCCGGTCCCAAATGGATTCGTATTCGGTGGGCGTATTTTGGAGATAGGCTCTTCTTTTTTGGATGATTTCAGGTTTTCTATTTGGAAGTTAAGGTCTTCCAACTCTTTTGTTCTATAGTCAAGGGTAGCTTGTTTGTTTTTCAATGCATTCTCTTTCTGCTTGATTTCACTTGATAAAGAATCGTTGATGTGCTGCGTTTTTTCAAGCACCAGATTCATTGAGTCAAGCCGCTGTTGATAGGATACAACTTGTGCTTTTAAATCGCTTTTAGATTGACCGAAAGTTATTCCGGCAATTAGCAATGAGAAAAAGAGTGCTATTTTCATCTTATTTTTTTTCTTGACAAAGTTCTATTAAAACTCCATTCGAGGATTTTGGATGAATAAATGCAACTAGTTTATTATCCGCACCGTTTTTTGGCTGTTCATTCAATAGTTGAAACCCTTTTGAAGCTAAATCTTTCATGGATTCCTGGATATCTGTTACATCAAAAGCAATGTGATGGATTCCTTCGCCTTTCTTTTCAATGAATTTAGCGATGGGGCTCGATTCATTACTTGCTTCCAACAATTCAATCTTTGATTCGCCGACCTGAAAAAAAGCAGTTTTCACTCCTTCACTTTCTACCGCTTCGGTTTTGTAACATTCAGTACCAAGAAGTTCGGTGTATGTAAGAATTGCATCTTCCAGATTTCTAACTGCAATTCCGATGTGTTCAATTTTATTCATGGTTCGAATTTAAAATAAAACTTGGGTTTTTCCCACAGACGGGCACAGAAGTGCACGGAAGGTTTGAATAAATAAAACTCCGGTTGTCCGTGTTCTTCTGCGGGAAATAAATAATTCACAGAATTATACAAATAAAAAAAACCGGTCACTGAGCGAAGTCGAAGTGCCGGTTTTCAATATCATTGATTAAGGTTTATCCCTTAAAGAATTTTTCAGTTTTGTTATCGAAGTTGATGTAGTAAGCTCCTTTCAATAAGTTTGAACATGGAACTGACGAACCGATACCCTTCTTGACGATATTTCCATATGCGTCATAGATCTCGTACTTCGTTTCAATTGGTTTTCCGGATGCGGTAAAATTAATTTCATCCTTGACCTTGACCGGATTCTTGATGACTATCGGAACGGAGGAAGTGAATTTCACATCTTTCGAGTTTCTTTTAGCCCCAGAGTGGTCAATTTGTACTACACGAACGGTGTTTTCACCCGAATGCGGAGCAACCAAGAATTCATAAGCGTTAGTGCCAGGAGTACCTTTTCCTTGAACTTCACCGATTTTCACCCATTTGTTCCAACGGTATTGTTCGATAATGAATGGAAGCTTTCCTTGTTCGTTGGTAGTCTTCCATGTAAGCATTCCGCTATTTTGGATTTGAATATCAACAGTATTGAAAGTACTTCTTGGAAGCAGTACTTCCGGATTTAAAATTTTCGGCTTACAACCATCATTGTGTTCGATCACAATAAATACAGGTTCACCAATTTCTATATTAAAGAGAGAAAAATCAATTTCAAAAGCCGATATGGCTGTTCCACCAGGAAGGATATCACCGTTTACAGTAACTTTTGTCGCGCAAAAGCCAAAACCGTCTCCATCTTCTGGATTCTGGACGTATAAATTTTTACCCTGATAGCTTCCTTCAATAGAAAGAACCGCTGAGCTTGAAAAGCTTAGCAGTAACGCAAAAGAGCAAAGTAAGAATAATTTTATTTGTTTCATTTTTATCTAGTAGCTACACTAAAAACTGTGGCAAGTATAATAGCTATTTTTTACATTACCAACATTTTACATAACGAAATTACATTTTTTTTTTCATTTGAACTACCTTATGCGTTAATTTATCATGAAATATTGCCCATTCGTCGATTAAATCAATAGATAACTTAATATTTGGGATATGAATATTTTGTTTTTTTAAGTTATTTTAGTAAAAGATTTTTTCTATTCTTGTATTGATAAACGCTTAATCTACTATGAAATTAGTTCCTGTAGTTTTACTAATCCTTATCCTTACATCCTGCGGTTCAGATAAAAAGCAATTTGAGTTTGCCGGAGGAAGTTTTAAAATGGCTTTGGATAATACACCCTCTACCTTTATTGCTAGGGAAGTAAATGATGTCTATTCATTTGAATTGCTTTCGCAAGTGATGGAAGGTTTGGTTAGCTTCAATGCGGAAGATCTTTCTCTTCAACCACAAGTTGCTGAGAAATGGAGTATCAGCGGTGATGGAACCGTGTTTACCTTTACGATAAGGGATGATGTATTCTTTCACGAAAATCCGGTGTTCAAATCATTGGATGATCGCAAATTGACAATCGATGATGTACTCTTTACTTTTGAAAAAGCGTGTAAACCAAATGCTGATGGAAATCCAACTGCTGCTTATTTGTTCCTACTTGCCAATCAAGTGAAAGGTGCTAAAGAGTATTATGAAGGAAAAGCAAAATCAATCAGTGGAATCAAAGTAAAGAAGAATAAGTTTGAAATCACCTTGATCAATCCGGATCAAACATATATCAATAAGCTGGCTAATTTGAGTGCAAGTATCGTCTCTAAAAAAGTAGTTGAGGCTGATAAGGAAACAGATGTGGTAGGAACAGGTCCGTTTCGTTTCACACCTCCTACAGAAGACGAGACTTATATTCTTTTAAAGAACCCGGATTATTACATGGTTGATAACAAGGGGAATGCATTGCCTTATTTGGATTCGGTAGTTTTCTATGTTCAAACCAGAAAGTTAGAGCAGTTGGAAATGTTTGAACAAGGAAAGACGGTTTTGATTTCCGGTTTGCCAACTTCACGCATTACTGAAATGCTGGAAGGAAGAATTTCTGATTTTAATGCTCAGCCGCCATTGAAGGAGTTGTATAACAATCCGCTACTGACAACGCAGTATTATTTCTTCAACATGAATGATCCTCGTTTTCAGGATGTGCGCGTAAGAAAGGCTTTCAATTATGCCATAGACAGAAAACGATTGGCAGATAACGTACTTCGAAACCAATATTATGAATACGGAATTTATGGAATCACTCCGCCAATTGGTTCGGTGTTTAAAGGGTACAATTTTTCGGAGATCAAGAAATACGGATATGATTTCAATCCAGAATTAGCGAAACAATTATTAGCTGAAGCAGGATATCCGGGTGGAAAAGGCTTTGGAAGTGTGGATTTGAGATTGGATATCACGGATTTGAATACGGCTGTGGCAGAAGAATTGGCTGATCAGATTTATCAAACGTTGGGAATCAATGTAAATATTGATGGCTCTAATTTTGAGCAACGCAATGAAGACGGAAATATGGGAAGAGGAGATATGTTCCGCACTGCCTGGGTTGCCGATTATTCCAGTCCTGAAACATTCTTAGGAAATTTCTACGGAAAATTGGTTCCAAAGGAAAAGGATATGCCCTCAAGTGGTAATCAGTCGCGATACGTTAATCCGTTGTTTGACAAGTATTTCGAACAGGGTCGTTCTGCCGATCAGAAAAGAAGATTGGAATTGTTTTCGAAAGCTGAAATTGAGCTGATGAAAGATCCGCCGATCATTCCGCTTTGGTATGCAAATGATTTTACTTTGAGTTATTCACGGGTTCGAAACCTAAAAAATAATCCGATGGAATTTTTGGATTTGCGCCGGGTATACATCAAAGAATGGACCAAGGAAGAATATTTGAAGTCTATTCAATAAATGTATATTTGCGGGTTGATATACTCAAAAAATGAAAACTATCCTTACCTTATTGCTTTGTGCATTTAGTTCTATTCTAATTGCACAACCTACTCAAACTGTTCGTGGTACTGTTCTGGATTCTGAATCGGATTTTCCCGTTTTTGGAGCTCAAGTCTTTATTACGCTTCCCGATAGCACGAGATTAAAAGCAACGACCAACAATGATGGAATTTTTGAGTTTCCGGAAGTGCCGGTCGGGAAATATCCCTTGCTGATCAAATCAACGGTTTATGAAAACTATGCAGCTTCTGTGGATGTCAATTCAGGAAGACAAACAGTTTTGGAGATTAAGGTAAAAGAACGGATCAGTGAAGTAGAAGAGGTTGTAATTGTTGCCCAAAAGCAGGGAGAAGTTAAGAATGAAATGGCCACCGTTTCCGCACAGCAATTTTCGGTAGAAGAAACGGAACGTTATGCCGGTTCACGTGGAGATCCTGCCCGGATGGCCAGCAATTTTGCCGGAGTTCAGGGTGCAGATGATTCCCGAAATGATATCGTTGTACGCGGAAATTCGCCACTTGGAATTGTTTACAAAGTAGAAGGAATTGATATTCCGAATCCATCGCATTTCTCTATTTCAGGAAGTTCGGGCGGGCCGGTTTCGATCATCAACAACAAGAGTTTAGCGAATTCGGATTTTTTCATGTCGGCATTTCCCGCTGAATATGGTAACTCGGTTTCCGGGATCTTTGATTTGAAACTTCGTAATGGGAACTCTAAACAACACGAGTTTACCGGTCAGTTTGGTTTTCTTGGAACCGAAGTCCTAGCTGAAGGACCATTGAGCAAAAAATCGAATGCCAGTTATTTGATCATGGGGCGCTATTCAACCTTGAGTTTGTTTCAATTTATGGGAATTCGTATCGGAACGGACGCTGTTCCGGTTTATGGAGATGGTGCTTTTAAATTCAACTTTCCACTAAAAAAAGGAGGACAGCTTTCTTTTTGGGGAATGGGAGGAAAGAGCGATATTAAGATTTTGATCTCAGAACAAACGGAATATACCACTGATTTGTATGGAGAAGGTGACCGCGATCAGTATTTCGGAACGGGAATGGGAGTTGCCGGAATAACGTACAAAAAGTCACTTTCCGAAAGAACATTCCTTACAACGACTTTTTCAGGAAGTATCGAAGACCAGCATTCAAAGCATGATTTATTGAGCCGATCTTTGGATACCACTTATAATGGAACGGAACCTGAAGTTAAAATCCGCGTGGACAGTATTTACCGCATCATGGGTTATGACTTCAATATTGCCCGCTATTCGGGAATGTTCAGTATTAACCACAAAATTGGAAAGCAACACATTATCAAAATGGGTTTGAATGCAGATGTGTTCACCTTCAAAATGGTCGATAGTGTTTTGAACACAGCCGGAACACAATTTGTGAATCGTTGGGATTATAAAGGAATGGGAGGAATTTTAATTCAACCCTTCTTCCAATGGAAATACCGAATCACCGAAACCATGGATTTCACTGCCGGATTGCATGCGCAGTATTATTCGTTCAGTAATTCTTTGAGTCCGGTGGAACCACGCTTGGGATGGAAATGGTCCATGAAAGGCAATCAGAAATTATTTGCCGGTGCCGGATTGCACAGTCAAACACAACCGTATTACACCTATACTTATCACCAATTTGATGCTTCGGGAAACAAAGTTTACCATAATAAGAACATGGGATTCACCAAGTCGGCGCATTCTGCTTTAGGCTACGAAAAGAATTTCAAGAAAGGATTCCAGTTTAAAACGGAAGTGTATTATCAATACTTGTATGAAGTTCCGGTAACGATTCAGCCTTCTTCCTTTTCTATGATCAATCAGGGAAGTGGATTTGCGCGGTTCTTCCCGGATACACTGAAGAATACGGGAACAGGTGTGAATTACGGTTTGGAATTGACTTTACAGAAGTTCTTTGACAAAAGCTTTTACATCTTAACGACCGTTTCCATTTACGACAGCAAGTACAAAGGAAGTGACGGCGTTACCAGAAATACCAGCTACAACGGATTGTATACTGCAAACATTTTGTTTGGGAAGGAATTCAAACTAGGAAAGAAACATACCATTGGTTTGGGTGGAAAAGTGACCGTTGCAGGAGGAAAGCGCTATGGTTATATCAACCTGCCTGCAACCAGTGCTCAAAAAGAGTTGATCTTTAGTGATTCCGCTTTCAATACACGTCAATTCAAAGATTATTTCCGTGCCGATTTGAAAATCAGCTGGAAAATGAATGCGAAGAAAGTAACGCACGAGATCGGTTTGGATTTGGTGAACATTCTGAATACACGAAACATCTTAGGTTTGGCATATGCACCAGACTTAGCTGATCCGAGTAAGGAGCCTTTGGCTGAAAAAACGCAGTTGGGCTTCCTTCCGATCTTTTATTACCGGATTAGTTTCAAATTGGCAAGCGGGAAGAAAGAGTAATTCAAAATTCAAAAGGTAAAATGCAAAATTGGAAGGGTTTCTGGATTGTTTTAATGATTGCTTCGCTAGTCCTTTCCTGCAACAGTCCCAAACGGCAGAAGAAGATCAACGACGGAAAACTCTTTGAGAAACTAAAAGAGAAGGAAGGCTATTTGAATAGCCTGGAATTAAAACGGCTGGATTATAATTTTTCCCTGAAGGCGCTCGATAAGTACGATTTTTCCGGATTTGATGAGGAAGATACATTGGCTTATTTTGTAAGGTCGGGATCGTATCTTTGGATAGCAAGCTGTTATCTGGGTGAGGACGATAATCCGTTTTTCTGCTTGAAAGAGGAAAAGGAGCGGAGTTTCAAACTGATTCGGAAGGGAATTATTCCGGCTCTTTACGGAGAATGCTCTTATGAATTGGAAAGATTGTTGATTCCGGTGGGTAAATATATTCTTGTTTCGCAACGATCTTCGGGGAATGCGTATTGTGATGATAATCCATTGGTATTTCATTTAGACGGAAAACCTGTGAAAAAAGAAGATGACAGACTGCAGTTGATATTGAAGAATTGTCCCTTTGAAGACGCAGCGGAAATATGTTGTGAGCGCAGGTTTAAATACGAATTTCACAAGCCCTTCCTGATAATCCATGCCCACGAAAATCGATTTAATTGGGAAACGGAAGAATCTATTGGGACTTTGGATTTTGATCTCCGTTTTCTATTGGAGTCAAATAGGATTAAATTTCAGGACACGATTTATAAGTAGGCACGCGATTAATTACATTCCTACTTATTTCATGCGCAGCCATCCCAAAATCCGCGAATGATCTATTTCCCATAAACCATCGTTCAATTCCAAATCAAATACATCTCTTGGATGATCGGGGTTTCCTGCGTTCTGTTGAATAATTTCCACTTCATTGGCAGTAACTCCGGAAACGATCACTACATGTCCGTATTCATTCGAAAAAGTGGCATCCATGATGATTAAATCTCCAACTTCGGGTTTGCTTTTGCTTGGATTGGTATATTGAATCAAATTCCGATCCGGATTCAATTCGCCATCTTTTAATGCTTTGTTGAAGAAATCAATTGCATTTCCATAAGCATTTGGCATTTTGTGCTTGTAGTATTCATAATAGTATCGTTTCACAAATTCTACGCATTGATACTTCAGACCAATATTGTAGCCGTCGGGAGAAGTATTCCGTCCACTTACATTTCCCATTCCGCCGTTGTAATAAACCACCACGTTATTTAAGCTGTCTAAGCGATCACCAATTTGATAATTATGACTTGGTATCTGGTTCTTTTTGTAGAGAAAGAAAACCAATGTACTTGTTGCAATGAGAGATAAGAATAAGAAGAGTGCTTTTTTCATTGGGTGGGAAGATTGTTTTCGATGGTGTTTTTGACGTTAAGTAATGCTTTTTTGGTGCAATAAGTTTGATAGGGGATGGAAAAGATTGGACCAAGTAATCGGGTGAAAAAATTTCCCGGTTTGGAGAAAGTTTGAATTTTGAAACGAATTTTTCCGTCTGTTTCCTCCAGAAGGAAATAGGAAATTCCACATTCCACATGTCCAACGAGTGTTTCGTAACTGAAACCGCATTTCTTTTCTTCCCGAATCACTTCTTTAATCCGAACTCCGAAAAGTGCTTTTTGAGAAAATTTCGGAATGGGCGGAAGATAAACCTGTTGTAAGATTGTGTCACCTGCTTTTATACTTCTGTGTTCGTCTTTCCATTGGGTATATCCGGATAAAATGTTTTCCGGAAAAATCTGATAATCGAAGAAAAATTGAAGATCCAGTTGGTTCAGGTTTGAGCAGTTTTGGATTTCAATGGAACTGATCTTTTCACGTAATTGCGTTTTTTTATAGCTCATTACGGAAACTTGTTTTAGCTGCTCCAAATAGGTTTTGAACTGATTTTGTTGATTAAAAAAAGCGATTTTCACGATTAGAAATTTAATTAATTGAACAAGATATACGCTTTTGCAAGCAAAATTGTTGTTTAGGCTGCTCTTACGTTTGCCTGTATCAAATCAAAAGCTGTTGCTTTTTCTTGCACTAAAGTTAATTCACAATCGAATACCAGGGATACAATTAGGAGATGGGGATTAAATAAATTAAGAACTACCTTTGAACTATGAAACCAGAACGAAAAGATATTAAACCGGGAATGTTGGTGTTGTTTGTACAAAAGAAGCACCAGGCTTCCGGCGAATTGACGGAAGGAATTGTGAAGTCGCTGCTTACCAGTGCGCCTTCTCATCCGCATGGAATCAAGATCATGACGGTCGACAAATTGGTAGGAAGAGTAACGGAAATCTTGGACTCAGAAGTGGATTAGAACATTTTTATTCAACCTTCAATCGAATGGAACAATGATTTTCTTTGCTGAAGTTCTCCGTTTTGTTGTACTTCACCTCCAATAATCTAATCGTTCGTTCTTTGTATACAATGCTGGAAGGATAGGACGCATGAAACCCCAGAATGAATTCCGATTCATCATCCAATTCGATGCGCACCGCAACTTGACCTGCCCAAAAGCAATTCGCGCCCGGCGGACATCTGGAATCTTCAACTAATTTGTTGAATTTAATTTTGATGTTTTCACCATCCATTTTCACGGTGGCTGTTTTGTTGAAATCCAATGTGAATTCTTCATTCAGGTTGACGGTTTGCTTTTTACAACCCAGCGAAAGTGCAAGGACTAGCAGGAAGCCTAAGAGTTTTGATGCATTTTTCATAATTCCTGAATTTGGATGATTTATACAAAGATAAACCATTTAAAACACGCAGGGGCGCGATTAATCGCACCCCTAAAGTTTATTTATATGAAATGATTTCTTACAAATCAAATTTGATTCCTTGTGCCAATGGCAATGAATCCGTGTAGTTGATCGTGTTTGTCTGACGACGCATGTATACTTTCCATGCATCAGATCCTGATTCACGTCCGCCACCGGTTTCTTTTTCACCACCGAATGCTCCGCCGATCTCAGCACCTGAAGTACCGATGTTTACGTTTGCAATTCCACAGTCAGATCCTGCCTGAGACAAGAATGCTTCTGCTTCACGCAAGTTGTTCGTCATAATTGCCGAAGACAATCCTTGTGGAACTCCGTTTTGAACAGCGATTGCATTTTCTACACCACCTGAGTATTTCATCAAATACAAGACAGGAGCAAATGTTTCGTGCTGCACAATTTTAAATGTATTCTGAGCCTCAGCAATTGCAGGTTTCACATAACATCCGGATTCGTATCCTTCACCGGAAAGAACGCCACCTTCAACCAATACTTTTCCACCTTCTTCTACAACCTGAACCAATGCATTTTGATAAGCAGCTACTGCATCTTTATCGATAAGTGGTCCAACGTGATTGTTTTGATCCAATGGATTTCCAATTTTCAACTGTTTGTAAGCATTTACCACAGCATCCCTTACTTTATCGTAAACAGATTCGTGAATGATCAAACGGCGTGTTGAAGTACAACGCTGACCAGCTGTTCCTACTGCACCAAATACAGCTCCCGGAACAACGATTTTCAAGTCTGCACTTTCCGTAATGATTACCGCGTTGTTTCCGCCTAACTCCAATAAATGACGACCCAAACGTTTTCCAACTGCTTCACCAACCAATTTACCCATGCGGGTAGAACCAGTTGCAGAGATCAATGGAATGCGTGTGTCGTTTGACATTAATTTTCCTATTTCAGCGTCTCCGATCAACAAACAAGAAACTCCTTCAGGAACTCCGTTTGCTTCGAACACTTCTTGTGTCAATTTTTGACATGCAATAGCTGTCAAAGGTGTTTTCTCGGATGGTTTCCAGATACAAACGTCTCCACAAACCCAAGCCAAAGCGGTATTCCAATTCCAAACTGCTACCGGGAAGTTGAATGCAGAAATAATTCCTACAATTCCAAGCGGGTGGTATTGCTCATACATTCTGTGTCCGGGACGCTCAGAGTGCATAGTAAGACCATATAATTGACGGGAAAGACCTACTGCGAAATCACAGATGTCGATCATTTCCTGAACTTCTCCTAAACCTTCTTGCAATGATTTCCCCATTTCGTAAGAAACCAATTCACCCAATGCTTGTTTTTTCTCGCGAATTTTTTCAGCCAACTGACGAATCACTTCCCCACGTTTCGGTGCCGGGATCATTCTCCAATATTTGAATGCTTCCTGAGCTTTCAAAACGATCGCCTCATATTCTGTTTCCGTTGCCGAAGAAACGGATGCAATAACTTGTCCATCTACCGGTGAAACTGAATCGATTTGAGCTCCACGTGTATTAAACCAATATCCTCCTGTTGAAGCTCCGCGGTTTACCGCTTCGATTCCCAATGTTTTTAATGTTTCTTGTATTCCAAGATCTGTTGCTGTTGCTGACATTCCTTTTCGATTAGTTTGTGCAAATTTACACAATTTTGGTGAGTTAAGTTGTAACTTTTGTTAAGGTTTTGATTCCGATCAGAGTTTCATCAGTTTTGAGTAATGGGTTTGATTTCCAATACTTGTCTTTAAGATATAAATCCCTTTTGGCTGGTTGCTCAAATCCAAATTCCAATGGGCATTCGGATTGATTTCATGTGAGATCTGTACACCAGAAATAGTATATACATATACATCTTCAACCGATTCGGAAAACCGGATATGGAATACACCATTACTTGGATTCGGATAGATTACCGGATCATTTTTCGTGGATTTGGAAACGGATAAATAACCCACATTTGTTACAGCTGTATTTGTAACAATAGGGGCATTAAAGTCGAAGTAAATGGATGCCTTATTTTCAATAGCACTTCCATTGATTAATGGAGCGAATGGTTTGATTCGGTATTGCACAAAACCATGCGATTCCGGTTCGTTACTTGTGCTGTCTGCCAACCAGATATTATTGAATTGAAAGGATAATGAATCGTGCTGAATTTTAGACTCAACCGGATCACTTGCATGCATTAATTCGAAAGTTGCGGGATCCAAAAGCGGGTCAATGAGATCTGTGAGTTTGATATTAATTGCGGGTGCAGTACCTGTATTTTGAAAATGAATGGTGTAAGTCAGGTAATCGTTGTAATTCGGTGGAACTACTGTAGGAAAGACTTCTTTGATATTCGGATCGTAGGAATTCCCGACTGCGTAGCACAAGTCCATTTGATTGTTTAGTAAATTACCTGTTTCGGTTGCAGAAACCAAGGTAACTGAAACACAAACAGAATCGCCGGATTGTGCGGTCTGATCAACAAGCAGATTCATCAGGAAAGGATCGTTCCAGTTCATATTCGAAAAATTGTTCACAGAGAAAGTGATCGTATTTCCATTTACCTGTGCAGGTTGTGGAAACCCTAGTGGAGGAATTCCTGCATAAGTGACCGGACCTGTAATTGAAACGGTTAATTCTCCGGATAAACTATCCAAACAGGAAACAGGAAAATTCCCGAATTGATTGCTTGCAAAAACCAATAAGCCGTGTGTTTGCCCAGGGAATACAATTCCGGTTGGTGCTATGCCGCTGACAGATAGATCATCGTTATTAGCACAAGCAATTACGAAATCGACACTGTCAATCAGATTACTTGAGACTGTAACGGTATTTTCGATAGTACAGTTGGAAGAATAGGCTGCTCCGGCTGTATCCACTATTACATGATATGTACCATTGGGAACTTCAAAATAGTAACCCCCGAAATTGTCAGTATAAGCTAAGGAGACAAAGTTCCCTGAATTGTCAAGCAGATTGACACGGACATTTCCAACTTCCTGATCTGATACATCGGCGCTGCAATTGGAGTTTTGGTCTGTATAAACAGTTCCTTTTATTCCGTGGGTGTAATTGGAGAAACAATCGTAAGGATTGTTCCAAATATTATTCAGACAAACCGGTGTATTCCCTGTGTAAGACCGATGAGTTGGTACACAGGTGAATGGATTGCCAGAGATGTACCAGGTATATATCTGTTGGGTGTTTTCAGGTAAATTCTCGAAACAATGGATCTGGTTGGTGTCGCATCGGAAAAATGCTAAAGTGGAAGGTAGATGCGGTAATGTCGTCAACAAATTATGGGAAACTGCCAGGGCCCATAAGGAATCAGGTAATTCCGGTAAACTTGTTATTAGATTATTAGGGCATTGAAGAGCAATTAAGGATTGGGGTAAATCAGGTAGTACTGTAAGTTGATTTTCCCAGGCATCTAACGTTCTTAATGTGGGAGGTAAATCAGGTAGTGTTGTAAGCAGGTTTGCACCACATTCCAGGTTCACAAGACCAACGGGCAGATCCGGTAAGGTTGTGATCAGATTGTAATTTGTGCTTAGATACTCCAGATTGGGAGGTAGGACCGCTGGTAATGAAGTGATTTGATTAACGCTACAAATGAGAGAAGTAAGATCAGCAGGCAGACTACTAATTGAGGTCAAACCGCAGTTATTAACCGCTAATTCTTGTATGTGTGAAGGTAGTATGGGTAGTACTCCGATTGGATTACCAGAGCAATAAAGGTGCAATAAAGTAGATGGAAGTGGAGGAAGTGAAGTTAACTGATTACCCATGCAATCCAGTCTGGTTAAACTATCTGGTAGAACAGGCATTGTTGTGATGTTGTTATCGTCACATCGAAATTCTCTCAGGCTTTGCGGTAGAATCGGCCAATTTACAATTTGAGTGCTATTCAATTGCAGCTCTCTTAAATTCTGAGGAAGCAACGGAATATTTGTCAAGGGAGTATTGTTGCATTTCAGTGAAATCAATCCGTCAAAAAATTGAATGCCGTCCAGGTTTGTGATCGCGTTTAGAGAAACATCTACAGAATCGATGGCTAATAAATCAACAGCAGTTGTATCCAATTGATTACTGTTGATAATGCATGTCGGATGGTTTATTTCAATCCATAAAGCGAAATAGACATCTGGTACGGTATAATACTGCGCATTGGACTTGAATCCAATACCAACGAAAAGTAAAAGGGAAAACGCAATTTTTGCCAGGTAAGAGTTGTTCATTAAGAGTGATTTAAGTGTAGTAAAATCAAAGTCCAAAACTAACAATTGAATTTGAATATACTTGATGAAATGATTAAAAACGTATTGATAATGAGTGGAATTCGAAATTGACCGAAAGAAATTCAGCTAAAACTTAAATTTCAAGAATCACCATTCCCCATCTTCCTTTTTCTAAAATCCACTCTGACCACACGGAGCCTTTGGGATTTCCAAAAAAACCTCCGATTCCTGATAAAATAAAGAAACCAATCATTACTGCGATATATATCCTTCTTTCAGCCATATATCCGGAATGATATCAATTGTTCATTTTTTGTCCGGTTCTACTCAAACTCTTCAACCTCCGTGATACTCAATTCTGAAAAATCACTTGCAAGCTCTTGCTCTTCTCCATCTAGTATATGAATGATCGAAGGATTTTCCGGATCTTCTTCTACATTGAAAAGCAGCATTCCGCTGTTGTTCATTTCTGCGTATCCATGAATGTGGGGTTTATACATTCCTAAGACGGCAAACGGGACCCATTGCTTGTTATCCACTTTTTGTTCAAACTCCTCTTCGTCCAAAAAGTACTGATAAATGTTTACGAAATCACTTACTGAATGGTTGCAATAGGCATCTTTCTCTTCATCTGTCATCCCCTCCATTCCTTTTGCCCATTGGTCGTTGTCACGAATGATTTGATTCCAATCCAGCATGGAGCAGCTTTCAACTTCCCCATCAATTTCTATCTGCAAATCTTTTCCGAGATAGTTTTCAAGTAATTTTTTTAGATTCTCCATTCTTATTTAACCCCTTCAATCTGTTTCAAATGCTGCTCTACCTGGTATTTATTGAAATTGTCCCATTTGGGAGCCGAAGTGGTCTTTTCACCGACCATGGAATCAATGCAAGTGTTTTCGTCCTTGTATTTTTCATGCAATACCGCCAGAATTTTAAAGAAGAATTCATCAAGCAAAGTGATTGCATCAAATTCAGTTTTATGGGAGTTTAATTGCAATAAATCTAAAACTTCCTGCTTTTCTTCTTCGTTAATTTCCGTCAGATGGCCATTTTTCAAGGATTTGAAAACTAAATTGTTCCAAACTACACTATCATGTCCCCAGCTTACATCCGGCAGGTTTAAAGAGTGCTCACAGATTACAATAATCGCCAAAAGGACATCATTCAAATAGCTTGCAGGGAATTCGTCAAAGCTTCTGAATTCAAAACCACTTTGGTACATTTTTTCCTGGTTGAAATCCAAACCGACATCGGAAAGCAATTCATAATCCAGATCTGATTCGATCTGATCGCGCCACCAAATGTTTTCTTCTTTGCCAAACTTCAGGAGTTTTCTGAATTCGTCTACGTTGTAGGTTAGCACCTTTCCTTTTGCCATCGCTTTGTTGAAGGTACCAACTCCGGTGTAACGGGACATGGCATTTCTCATGGAACCGGAAGCGAATTTCTCATTCAGATTGTACTTCTTGCTAATGGTTTGCATGATATCCGGGCTGCCCAGTGTTGCTATGAAAAAGGGCTCAAACCATTGCAGCAGGTAGATGGCGTTGGAATGTATCTTGTCAAAACCGGGATAATCTATGATCCGGCTATTTTCTGTCAGGGTTGGTAAGGTGATATGAAAATGGTAGGTTCCGTTATTGAAAAGAACGAGGTGTTCCTGATTCGACATGAACATGTTCAGTCCGATGTTGTAATTCGGGAAATGCAGTTTTCCATTCAGAACCGAAGATTCGTTCAGCTTATCGATGAATAATTGCTTGGTGGCTTTTAGTTCATCGCAGGAATCGGAGATCGTTCTGTTTTCAAAGTATTTGGTAACAAATTCAATTGAATCGCCATCAAAATTCACTGATCCCATGGGATTGTTTTTTTGAGTGAGCATACTTTGAATATTGTAAGGCTGGGTTTCCAGGAAAGCTTCCAGGATTGATTTTCCGTGGTATTCCGGATTGTCTACTACCGGTTTGGTAGTTGCCAAAGTTTTGTGTTGGTAGTTCAGATCCAGTTTATCCAATGAATGACTATTGATCATTCGGCTTATTTTGTAATTTTTAGTTTTGTCGAAAGCAGCTTCCAATAGGTGTTCCAAACCGCCGGATTTATAGCAGGTTCTGTAATCAATACTATAGCGTTCGCAACCAATTTTTTCTTGTATGAATGCACCGGAAACGATGAGCGATTCCTCGAATTGCATGTAGGTTTCGTTTTCTAATCCAATTCCCCAGTAGTATTTATGTTTCTGATTTGCTTTCATTTATTTTAATTGGCTTAGTAATGTGTTTAAGTGTTGTCTGAAGAACGCCCTTTTAATCATGGTAATAGAACACGTGTGAGGAATACCGTTCGTGATTCCACCAATCTTTCCGTGCTTTTGAGAAGTAGTTGTAATTCAATTTTCCTGCTTGTGACTGCAAGGGATAGATCACGACTCCATTTTCCCTGTATGCTTTTTTTGCAGCGGTTTCGGGAACGATGGGTGCAATGTGTCCGGAAAGTCCTACAATTTTCCGTTTGGCACAAATGATCCCCACTCCGCCTTCTTCGTTTACTTTTCGTTGAATTTCGTCCAGGTCTGTCATCCGTTTCCAACCGAAGCTGGCTCCCCATAGTAATAACCAATCGTGGATGGCGCTCGAGTAGATGCGGGCAACGGTTTGGTCAAAAACAGGCTCAACATCTTGTCCGGCAAGTATTTTTTCAAGTGATTCAGCCGTCCACCAAACGGTAGGGATATACACTTGTGCGAAATAGCAAAAATCATAGGTATACACATTGCAATAGGTATCATCGACTGTTCGCTGGTATCTCAGATTGTGCTTCACATCCAGTTTCTCAATGATCTGTTCTATGCTTGCCTTTTTGGTTTCCGCATTCGTCAAATCACGGTAAGGAACACCTGTATCACTGATGGGATGAGGTTTCGCTGCCTGAGAATCCAAACGAGATTCTGGATGGACCAATAAATGGGCACTTTTTATTCGCCTATCCGGTGTTGGATCGTCGACTAGCGCTGTTGAATGAGTTGCTGTAGTTTCTTTTTTCATTTTGGACGTTTTGATTTACGTGCAATGATTGCTATCCGCAGCAGCGGATGGGTAAAGGTACAATTTCAGAACGAATTGGGGTTTATGGTTGGAAAAGTATTGCTTGCATTTGGTTGGGAAATGCTGGTTTAACTTAGTCTCACCAATGCGCAAAACCCTGTTGAACTTCAGGGCTTTTCATTACTTAGTTTTCAATATTGGAATTTTCACAAAACTATCATTGTACCATTTCACTTTAAGCGGCTCTTTCGCATCTGCTATCGTTTCTTCTGTTACTGTTTTTCCAGTTCCATAATTCAGTTCAGAAAATGGATTTTTATTTACATTCAGATAAATCAATAACCTACTGCCTTTGCTTAGTTGTTTACTTACTAAATGTGTGTTCGAGAACGAAATGGTTTCAATAACATTTGGTTTCAATAATTTTCTTTGTGTAATATCATTTGAATAACTTGCTCGTCCGATAAAATAGGACAAATGAAAATAATCCCCATTTGGCATTACTTCATATAATGTTACGCCGATATCCATATCCAACTTGTTAATACTTGCTTTAATTTCTCCTAAAAATGATCCATTTATCAGCATTGGTTCTTTCAATGGTTCACTTATGAAATTAAATCCGTTACTGGTATCAATTTCTTTGCGAATGATTGGTTCAGGGTAATAATCGTTATTGAATACTTCTCTATTTGCAAAATCAACTTCTTGTGATAAATAACCCTTTTTAGAAGGTTTTTTTGAATTCAAAGAATGGAATTTACCTGCCTTTTCATTGGTTAAATAGAGCGTTAGAACATCATTGCTCATTTTATCAATTGATGGTGCACCTCGCCATTCATTTGCACCCATTACCTCATAATTAATTCGATCTTTTAAAATTTCCGGTTTAGTTCCATCTTTTAAAATGTAATCAAACCATTGATAAGTAATTTTGCTGATATCAAACAATGCAACAGTATCAACTTTATACTCATACAAGATAGTTTCACCACCACTTTGCGTACCAAAGTGTCCGTAAGGTCCAATTACAAGATATGCAGGTGTTTCAGGGCTGTATTTTTGAAGTTCTCTTAAATAATACAAACCCGAACTTTGTCCATCGTTGTAATAACCGTCAAAAGCTAAAATGGGTATTTTTATTTGTGCAAAATCCTTTTTATAAGGTGTCATTTTTTGCCAATAACTGTCCAAAGATGGATGACTTATCCATCTTTGGAACCATTTGTTGGGTACACCATCGATACTGTCCAATTTATTATAAGCAACACCTGTTTCCCACCATGTATTTTGCATCTTTCTAAAACGTTGCCTGTCATATCCTGCTATTGTGTCTAGATATTTGTTATTCCCCACGTAAAATGACCACTCATAGTTTGGGTTTACGAAGATATTATTTTCTACAGGTAAACCCTGGCCCGGCCTTGCTGCTACATAAGGTACAATTGTTTTAAGGGCAGGATGGAGTGTTTTGCAGGCTGCCCATTGTGTAAATCCATTATAGCTGCCGCCATACATTCCAACACTTCCGTTGCACCATGTTTGTTTGCTTATCCATTCAATTACATCATACGTATCATTTGCGTCATTTTCATACGGCCATATTTCTTCAGGACTGAATCTTTTTCCCCTAGCATATACAATAACGCCTACGTAACCATGATCTGCAGATTTTTTTAACGAAGCGATGTCTCTGCCAGTATCTCTAACGTAAATAGTAGATTGAAGTATGACAGGATGCGGATCTTCATCTCCTTTTTTCCTAACAACCATTAAGGAGAGTATTGCTCCATCCCTAGTCTTTACAGAAACACTATCTTGAATGTTATAGAGACTTGTTAAATCTTCTGATTTTACTTTTTTTGTTTGTTGTGCTGACAAATTTAAAACGGTCAGCATTAGAATTATAAAGGTCAAAAATGTTTTCATTCAATTGTATTAGTTTTTTCATTGGAGTGGAATCTAAGTATAAAACCAATACCATCATTACTTCCGGTCAGCAATACCTGAGTTGCTATAGTTTCTTTTTTCATTTTGGACGTTTTGATTTACGTGCAATGATTGCTATCCGCAGCAGCGGATCGGGTAAAGTTAGTTAATTCCTAATTCCGAATTAGGATACTGACTTCTTATCCATGCTTGAAACATGCTTCATCTATGGATATACTTTCGAATAAGGTAACCATGTCCTTACGAAGATTAGATTGTTAGCAGATGTTGGTAGACTTTGGTGAACGAGCATATGAAAAGTTAACAGGTCATTTCTTTGTTGGAACGTAAGCTTTAAAGGTTAAAAATAGTCCCAAGAGGATTAGGATGATTTCAACAATCAAGACCGAATGATTATTCTTGAATTCCGTTTTTTGTATTTGGGGGAAAAACATTCGGAGCAAGCCGAGTATAAGAACAAGATATCCGATAACTGTTACTGCGGTTTGCCATCCGTAAACCCAGATATTATGGCTCCTTACAATTGCCAATCCGGCTACAAAAAGCAGGACTCCATTCAAATAAATGAGTGGTACAATTTGGGTGTCATAAAGCGTAGGGTTCCATAATTTCATTTCCGAAAAACCCATAACAATCAGAGTTGGGCCTACAATTCCTGCTATTGATTTAGATTTTCCGATTACATCAACTTGAGCCATTTCTTCTTTCCTTTTTACTAAGTTAGTATTTCGGGCCAGTTTTCCCAACAGTGTAAGGAAGCACGAACTAATCCCGGAGTCGTTACAAACACTTGCGCCAACCTACGGCTCATGCATAGCAGAAAATTCAAACGGAAGAACGTAATCAATATCATCTCCATACTGATCAAAATCATAGAGTTACTTTCTGCAGTTTCCTATTTTCACATAAAAAAGATCATGTTAGGAGAATTGAACACTGAGCAAATAGAACTGCTCTTGAAGAGCGAGGTTATTGGGAGAATAGGTTGCTGTGCGGACAATAAGGTATATGTTGTTCCGGTAACGTATGCTTATGATGGAACCTATGTGTATGCACATTCCAAGGAAGGTCTGAAGATCCAAATGATGCGCAAATCTCCGGAAGTATGTTTTGAAATCGATCAGATGCAAAATATGGCGAATTGGCAAAGTGTGATCGCATCCGGGAAATTTGAGGAACTGGAGGATGAAGAGACTCGCATGAAGGGGATGCAATTCCTGATGAATAGATTGAAACCGCTGATGACGAGTGAAAGCGCCCAACCATCTCATGGATTTTCGGATTCACATCAATTGGATGTCCACGGATTACACGCTGTCCTTTTCAGGATAAAACTGATTGAAAAAACCGGTCGCTTTGAGAAAAGATAATATGATCGGTTCGGAGCTTTTGTTTCTGCATGGCACGAGCAAGATCCCGAATTATCGGGACAGGCTGCTCGCGCCAGCTTGAGTGATGTTCTTTGAATTGTCATCCACTTTTTTAATGCGTAGTGTCTTTGCACATGCGAGCAATCGCTTCATGTTATCCGGATAGTTATTTTCTTTACTAGTTTCGAGACTCACGGCATAAAAATCGGAAGACTTTCCTTTGATCAGAAAACAGATTGATTCCCGGTCTTTTTTACTGACGGGATAAGAGGCATGCTCGTAATATGCAGGACTGGAAAGAAAGTTTGTCTTCCCTTCCGAATGAATTTTAAAATCTTGCATCTTTTCTCTTTTTGAGACCAATTTTTTCCAGGCTTCCTCCAGAGTTTTCTCTTTTGATTGATATCTGACAACAGATATGATGTTGGTACCTTTCATAAAATCAATGGTCGAATCCAGAAACAACTCAATGGATAAAGTGTCCTTATAGTCTTTCTCAGTCAGTTTTAATTCCTTTGAGAGAGAAATTTGGTAGTTCATATTTGAACTGGAATGGATTCGGGTTTGGATGTTTGTGGGAATATCTGAAGTTAATTCCTCAAATGTAGGTTTACCGGAACATGCTGTCAGTATGAATAAGATTGATGCAGCACTGAAAATTTTATAATAGTAGTTCATCCTGATTTAGATTTTGTTGCTGCAATTTTACATACTTAATTTGTATGTTTTCGTAGTTATTAACAACTATTTTGAATTTGTGCGGCCGTTACGATTTTAGTCGGCTTAGCGGGTGGGATTTAATAGCATTAGAAATAAAAAAATCTAACTTTGAGGTCTAATTCATAATCTAGATCCAATGAAAAAAATCATCTATTCAGCTTTACTCATCTTATTGACGGTGTTTTCCGTAGAAGCACAAACACCTGAGGAGGTTTATTCCGCGGCATCAAAGGAAGTTAAAAACAAGATCGATGCGAATAAAAAGAACGGTGAAAACCCCTTGTCAGGAATCGCCGCAAAACATGTTTTTAAAATTGAAGGGCCGATAGGTTATTATTTAGCCGATTTGGATGTTCACATCATCGAAGCACCTGAAATGCTTGATTATGCTTTGAATTTGAATGAAGATTGGAGCAAAATTCTTTCGGTAGAATTTACCTGTAACGCAATCTTAACCCTGGAAGAGATCAAAGCGTATTTACAAAAAGTAAATGTCACAATCGTTAAAGATAAGGTCCGTTATGTTCTGAAAGAAAAAATAGAAATCATCGAACAGGGGACGGGTGAAGAATAAATCGGATTCAATATCAGAGCGAAGTTAGCTGTGATGCTGTTCCAGCCTGAATAAATTTGCCGATTCTGTCTATGAACTTAAAAAATCCTTTTTATCTTGGTAGGACTTAATCATACTAAAAACAAATGCTATGAACGGAGATATTCTAGATCAACTATCAAAAGACACGGGTTGTCCCAAGTGCGGAAGTAATTCGGTTAGTTCGGTAGGCTGGACCTGGTGGGGAGGAATGATCGGACCCAAAATGATGAACCATACGAAATGTCAAAGCTGCAGTTACACCTACAATAGTAAAACGCGTCAGTCAAATACAAGAGGAGTTGTGATCTATTCTGTGGTTGCAGGAGTTATTGGATTGGCAATTTTCTTTTTGATAAACAGTAGATTGTAGGTCTCAAGCTAGCGCGAGTACCCTATGCTAGCGCGAGTCTTTGACTCGTGCTAAATTAATCTAAATCACGTTCCCATTAAATCGGTTTCCAAGACGGTTTGATCACCGGCATAATTCCGTGCGCTGCTGTATTTCCAGTCTACCGGATTAGTTACGAACCTCTCTTCTACAGGAAATACAGTAATTGATCATTTACTTGTTTCTACTTGGCGTTATTAATGATTTCTTCAAATTCTTTCATGGTGATGATACCAAGTCTTGATAACGCCATGGAAAAGTAAGGTTCAAATTCTTGTCCACCACCATTGTTTTTAATTTCAGTAAGCATTGGTACAACTTCCGGATTGTCTTTAAAAAGATGAATTCGTTTGAATGCGGCAAGTTTTACATGAAGGTCGGTATCATTTAAAACAGCATATTTAATAAGGGAGAAATAGTCGGATTTACCAGTGTCACCAACAAACATAATTACGCCCATTCTGTCATCCGCATTTAACTTAGTGAACTCGTCAAGGGTAGGAATTGTTTTCTCTTTATGAGTGTGTCCAGATGATTGTTTGTTTTCTTGTCTGCCAAATATTTTGTCGAATATACCCATTTTCAAAAGTTTTATTGTCAAGTGCTCGCGTCAGCTTAGGGGACAACGTTAAAGTTTACAGCACAAAACCTACTTTATTCTTTTCCTTGTCACACTATAATTATCAAAGTCTGGATGATGCCAAAATGCTTCAAGTCCAATTTCGTTGATTGTTTCAAGTTCTTCTGAATAGATTGGGTAAAGTCCTGCAATACTTATTTTATAATCCGCACCAATATCAATATTTAAGTAGTCATTTTTGTCTAATGTACTCGGTGCAAAAATGAAGAATGCGTTCATTTCTGAATCGTCACTTATTTTTTCACCAAAGTTGATCGTTTGACCATATGTAAATGGACAGTCGCCACGAAGTTTGTTAGCAATATATCCAACTACCTGACCCCAATCTAAATTTGGAGATTCAACTGAAATACAAAGTTCAGGTCTTCCAAATTTCCATTCCGGATGTTTAACAAGCGAAAGTCCGTATGTCAAAGCGGTAGTATAACCCTTTTCCGGGATGTCTTTATAGACGATTGCCGTTACTCCCGGTATCCCGTCAATTAAACTTTCGTTTTTGTGAAATTCCGGTTCCTGTTGAAAAATATGATCCAAATGCCTTAAATATTTTTCTGCAGAAGTCTTTGAATTAATAGATTCACTCTTTTTTTTCTTAAAGTTAAATAGCCCCATAGGTTTTCATTTTATTGCAAATGTATCGTTATTGCCAGTTGTTTTCCCCAAGCTAGCGCGAGTTCCGGTCCCGAATATTCGGGGTCTGACTCGTGTTAACGTGCTAAATTAACCTAAATCAGGTTCTCATTAAATCGATTTCCAAAACAGTTTGATCACCGGTATGATTTCTTGCACTACTCTGTTTCCGACTTTTTGATCTTAGTACGATCGGTTCGAAGCTTTTGTTTTTTCCGACACGAGCGGGACGCTCGCACCAACAAGGGGGAAAATATTTTCAACTTCTCGAATGGAAGAGTGATTCATTTATTGATTAATTAACGATCTTAATAGTTTAATAAGAAAAATCAATTTTGAAATGATTAAACTTCCTGAAATCCCACAGGTTAAAAACTATGTTAATGGTAAGACAATTGAACAAAGTGTTTTAATTAAGTGTATTAACAAGATTGAACTTGATAATTCTGATGAGAGTACTTTAAGAGAATGTATAGGATTTTATAAAGAAGTCTTTCCATTATTAAAGTCTATTGATTTAGCTAACCTTAACGATGATCAGATTAGTATTCTCAAATCTTATCTAAATCAAGTTTTTAGTTTCGAAATAACAGTAACTAACCCTATTGATTTTAAACATTTATTTAGAGTATCCATAGTGAGAGATAGTTTCTTAGAAAAAGGTAAAATTCGCTCTCCAAAATACCTGACTTATCCGCCTTTAGAAATTGTTAAATCCAATGGAGTTTACAATAGAGCAAATTCATTTAATAAAACGGTTTTTTATGCTTCATTCTATAAAAATGTTGCTTTGCGAGAGACAAAACCTAAAGTTGGAGATAGGATAATTGTTTCTACTTGGAGGAATATAACAGGTCGTCCATTCAATTCATATGCGATTGCTAACTCGCATGTTAAGAACGAAGGTGTTTCAAAAGCTAAACAAGCATTGCAAGAACTAGGTGAGAAAATCCATCCTTTGTTTGCTGAACTAATCAATATTGTGCTTGATTTTCTTGCTTCAGAATTTGTAAAGGAGATTGATTTTAAAAGCGCTAAAAAATATGAATATTTGTATAGTGCATATTTTTCAGATAAGATTTTATCTCTTTACAGCGAAGAACATTCAGAAGCTACTATTGACTTTATTATTTATCCAAGTGTTGCTTGGAAGCACATTCATGATAATGTTGCTGTTCATCCCAATACAGTAAATCGAAAGTTGAAGCTAATAGAAGTAAAAGAGTTTAATGTAATATCAGCTAATTATGAGAAGGAACTAGAGGTAAATGAAAGTCCAGTTCAGTTAGAGTTAATAAGAGACTCTGATTGGATTGAAAAAGATATGATAGTTTGGAATGATGATTAAAACTATTGCCCAAACGTCTGTTTAATTCATTTACTTTTAAAACTAATCGTAAGATATGCTTCCGGAAATAAAGTCTTCAGAATCGTTTGTGTTTTCAACTACGAGTTTTCCATTAAACATTACAGAATAGTTTTGCTTTAACGGATTGAAATTTTCTTTTTTATTTTGTGTAGCCAGTTCCATTAAATCACTTTTGATTCGACTTCCTTGAATTGGTTCCGAAAGTTTTATGCACAAAGTATTTCTACGTTCAGAAATAATTGTTGCGAATAGATTTTTTCCAGATTTAAACTCTTTCGGTTCATGAACAATTATTCTTACACTTTGCATAGTTTAGTTTTTATGCGCCCGACAATTAGATAAATAATGATTCCTCATATCACCCCCTTCGCCTTCAACTCCAAATACTTATTGATCGAATTGATCGACAAATCCTCCGGTTTGGAAAGGATGGTTTGGATGCCGTTTTGGCGCAATTCGCGGGCAATGTTCCACTTCACGTTCGACATTTTATCGGCAACGGTGGCTTCGATGAGTTCTTTGTGGGTGTGAACGGGTTGTTGGGCCAATTCCTGCAATTCGTTGTTCTGGAAGAAGATCACGACCAACACGTGGCGTTTGTTCAGGCGCTGCAACATGGGTAAGGCACGGCGCATGGCAAACTCGCTTTCGAAATTGGTGAACAACAGTAGGAGGGAGCGTGTTTTTACCTGCTTGCGGATCGTTTGATACAGCAATTCGTAATTCGCTTCCTTGAAGAGTGTTTTCTGATTGTAGAGGTTTTCTAAAATGCGTTTTAACTGCCCTTGATTCCGCTCGGCTGGGACAATGGAACCCATTTTGTCGGAGAAGGTAATTAAACCGGCACGGTCGCCTTTTCGCAGGGCAATATTGGTGAATACCAAGGTGGAATTGATCGCATAATCCAGCATGGTCATTTTGTGAAATGCCAGCTGCATGGGGCGGCTTTTATCGATCACACAATAAACAGGCTGCGAGCGCTCTTCCTGGTATTGGTTCACCATCAATTCATTCTTGCGGCTCGTTGCTTTCCAGTTCACTGTGCGCAGGTCATCGCCCTGAACATAGTTTCGGATTTGCTCGAACTCGCTGGTGTTTCCAATGCGGCGCACCTTTTTGATTCCCTGTGAAAGCGTTTGCTGGTTGAAGACTTTCAATTCGTACTGCTTCATTTGCAAAACAGAAGGATAGACTTCGATTCGCTGCACCAATGGAATGACAATGCGTCTTTGGGCAAGGAAAAGGGTAGAGCGAACAAAGATTACCACATCTCTGAATTCATATTCTCCGCGTTCAGTAGGTGTGAAGGAATAGTTGAAGTCTTTTGTCTTTTTCGGCAACAGAATGGTGTTCCAAACAGCTGCTCTTTTTTGCATGAACAGCGGATAACCTTCGTAGATTCCAACTTGCAGCGGTTGTGCAGTTTGGTTCAATACGGAAACCACGACTTTGTTTTCGTCGCCCAGGTTCATGCGCTCCATGTATTTTCGCTGTACGCGGATCGGTTCTTTGTATAGGTTTACAAGCAATACATCCAGGATCAGGGCAAATAGCAGCACAAACAAAATTGTTTTGCCAATAATGCCGAGGAAAGGAGCAAAAAAGCCCCCTCCGACCAATGCAATTCCAATTCCTGCTGTGAGGAAAAAGAAGCGGGTGAGATGTAAACTTGCAAGCAATTTCATTAACGTGGAACTTCGATTGTTTGAACGATTTCACGAATCACTTCTTCCATCAGCGTGCCTTCCATTTCAGCTTCCGGAGTTAAGATCAAACGGTGATTTAATACGTGAATGGTAACGAATTGAATGTCATCCGGTGTAACGAAGTCGCGCCCGCGGATTGCTGCAAATGCTTTTGCTGCTTTCATGATTGAAAGTGAAGCACGCGGCGAACCTCCCAAATAGATTTTGGAATGATTCCGTGTTTTATTCACGATTTGTGCAATGTATTGGATCAAACGGTCTTCAATAATGATCTTCTCCACTATTTTTTGCACTTTGTGCAATTCATCAGCAGTGAATACCGCCAAAATATTTGCTAAATCCGGAGATTTGATTTGCTCTTTGTAGCGCGTCAAAATCATCATTTCTTCTTCCAATGTTGGGTAATCCAATTTGATCTTGAATAAGAAACGGTCTAATTGTGCTTCAGGCAAATTGTATGTTCCTTCCTGCTCAACCGGGTTCTGTGTTGCAATAACCAGGAACGGGAAAGACATCGTATACTGTGTTCCATCATACGTAATTTGTCTTTCTTCCATTACCTCAAACAAAGCTGCCTGAGTTTTTGCCGGTGCACGGTTGATCTCATCGATCAATACGATATTCGAGAAGATGGGTCCTTTCTTGAAATTGAATTCCCCTTCTTTCATACTGAATACCGATGTACCTATTACATCCGAAGGCATTAAGTCGGGAGTAAACTGAATCCGTGAAAAATCTACATGCAATACTTTAGACAATGCTTTTGAAGACAAAGTCTTTGCAACTCCCGGAACACCTTCCAATAAAATATGTCCGTTAGAGAAAATACCTGCAAGCAGCAATTCAATCATTTCAGATTGTCCGATGACATATTTTCGCATCTCTTCGCGTACGCGGTTTACTTTTTCCGCAACCCAAAGCAGCTCGCTTTGATCTCGTTGAACAAAACTAGGCGTAACCGTTTCCGAAGCTTCGTTCGGTTGTGACAAAGCACTCGCTTGTTCCTCCGGAGCAGGATTGTTTGAAGCAGCGTCGTTTGACTGACCTTCTTCATTGCTTGGCATGTATGCCGCTAAATCGTCATTTCCTTCCTGGATCATGATTTATGAAGTTTAATGAATTCTACAAATTGATTCAATGCAGACTTTGCTCTTCTAGAAAGTAAGGTCTGACGTATTATAAAGGTATTTCCGTCTTCGCATTCGAATCTTACACCTGATTTCTCTACGGTGCATCGAATGGTTTGATTTAATGAAATTACACGTTTTCCAGCAACCAGACCGTAAATAATGATCTCGTCTGCTTTGATGGTTGCCACCGGGATTCGAATGTAGCGGGAAGCAAAATAAATCAATACGATGGCAGGAATAATGAAGATCATTCCGATGCCTCCCCCCAGGGACAATAAATACAATCCGCGGATCATTGTTATTAACCCCATAAGCAAGATAAATGCGCCCATCAGAAGGGATTTATCCAAACTCACTTCTTTATCGGAAGCAACAAAGCTTTCCGTTGGGTGAATGATTCCCATTTCAATATAAAATGCTCTGATCTTGGCATTAACGATGCCTAAGTGTCTGTTGTCTACATTATTCTTTCTGGAATCCAGACTATTGACAATGTCAATGAGTTTATCTGAATCGTAAGGAACCTTTGCAATTAGTTTTTGTAAATTCTGCTCCAGTGTTTCTTTTCGCGACAGATCAATATAGTAATGTCTGTTGATAGCAGAGTAGAAGTTCTTACGGATTACCTGCAGCACACCGATCGGAGAATTGCGGGAAATGTAGATGGAACTTAAGGTTTCCACAAATGCCAAAGACATGTTTCTTTTCTGAATGTAACCGGGTTGAATTTCCTCTTTTCTTTTCGCTCTGAAGAATACGTAAAGCAGCAATAGAATGATCAATAACAAGAATGCAAGACGCAATATCGGGTTCTTGAGAATAAACTGGATCAAGGAATTGTCTTCTTTTTCCGCACCGTCTGATTCTGCATCTTCGTCTTCATACGAGGAAATAGGTTCGCTGGAATCATTGACCCCACAAGTAAGGAAAATGACCGGTTTGTCTTTTGGAATTTTGTTTAAAACGATGCTAGCGTGTGCATATCCGTTTGGTTGAATGACCTGGTAGTTTTCAAACAGATTCGGGATACTGTGAAAGTGAATTTTTCCTTTGTTGTGTTTCTCATAGAACGCAAACGGATGTTTCATTGCGTACATGTATGAGCGATAGTTCGTGTCGATAATCTCTGTTTCCGAGAAAGAAAACCAATCTTCATTGATCGTATCATTTTCGAACACATGGTAGAAAGGAACCGTTGTGTCGCCGATCCACGCAAAAAGTACTTTGCTGTAATCCCAGTAAAAAGCAGCTTCTTCAAAATGACGATCGTATAGATTCGTTGTCAGGTGATTGAAACTCAGGTAAACAGTAGCTCCGCTGTCTGCGTAATGCAAAATGGAGTCGTAATAACTATCCGGAGCACCTAATTCGTTCCCGATGAATAAATAGGTTGCTTCTTCGTGATTGGGAATACTGTCCAGATCCGACCAGTATTTCAGGTTGTAAATGGAATCTTTTACATGAACATCCAAAAGTTCCATGAAGAAGGAAATGTTTCGTGGATTTTCGTCCTTTAATTCATACACCTTTTTCCAATCGGAACTGTATTTTTTCTGAATGTGTTTCGATGATCCCTCACTGGCACCGTCAAGAAACCAGACGACCAAACCAATGAACAGCGCAAATGCCAAAAATGATATGATGACTTTTTTGTTCATTACGCTTTTTCAATTTTTTGGAAGGCCGTTTTCAATTGCGGTTCAATAACCTGGTAACTGTTGGAATCAATGGTGTAATCTCCGTACCAAACCAAGTCATAGATCGAAACGATCTGTTCGAATTCCCGGGAGATTGGTTTGCCCTGTACTTCGATAATGTAATGCATGTTCGTTTTTTCTCTTTTCCAGAAGATCCATCTTCGCTGGATCAATTCTTTCATGGCAAAGAGGAAGTAGATTCGAACACATTCTTTGTAATTGCCGGCAGCTGTTGCCTCATCCAAACGCAATTCCAATTCGGTCTTGCTGATTTCAGCCGGATTTAAATCCTCTACCAATGCTTCAAACGGAATGGTTTTAATGCGCGGGCTTCTGTTTTTGATGATGTAGAAAATCAGAATGGCCAATGCCACAACCAATAAAATAATTCCAAGCCATTTCCAAAAGTTAACGGAAACGTCCGGTGCATCAATATTGGGTCCATTCGGCGCATCAAAGTCAGGAATATCTACCGATTCGGAAGGTTCAATATTTGGATCTTCTTCAATACTTCCGGTTCCGCCATCTCCCTCTTTTCCACTTTTTCCGTGTTCCAGATCTTTCGGAGAATAGGGAGTTCCCTGGTAAGGTTTCGTTGTTCCGTTCGGACTTCCGGAACCGCTTGAAGAAGATTCATTGATGGAAGTAGGACTTTGATAATAGTCAGACTCCGGACCTTTGTATTTATCGGATTGCTTGTAGCCGTGTTCTTCGCGGATTTGAATCCACTTTTCACGCGTCGTAACTTCCTTCTCCTTCTTTTGTGCTTCACCGGAAAACGGAATCCCGATAAGCATGGGAATCAACAGGACGATATGTAGGATGAACTTAGTCAAAGTCGAGTGAAGTTTCCTGATAACGTTTGCGTTTCCCGAAGTTGGCAAATTGTTTTTTCAAACCTGTTGATTGACTTTGTTCCTGAAAAGTGTAGAACATGAATCCCATCATGATCACAAAGAAAGGAAGGGAGAACAGGATGAAGATGACATAAATAAGTTGTCGGACAATATTTGCCGGAACCAAAAAGTCTGTAGTGTAATAACGCGAAACGTTTTTGACGAAATCGGCAAATTTATCCAGGAAATCTTCGAGCACGGGTTCTCTCATGAAATTGACTTCCTGATAACTCAGAACACAAGCTATTGGCTGAGCGAAGATAAAAAGTACCAAGCCCATTAAAGCAATTCCAAGTAAGACATTTCCGTAATTTCGTGCTCCAAATCTGAATCCGTTTCCAAATCGTCTTCCGAAACGTTCTTCGCCTAAAATGACAGACGCTCCCTGAAGCCAGAAGAATGGCGCAATGAATACCACTAAAAACATCCAGTACCAGGGAACATAAAACAGAATCAGGAATAGGAAACTTAATCCAAGCCAGGTGCCCGGAATTTTTTGGAGCATAAAAGGAATAAACAGCTTCAGACTTGCTTTTTGTTCCTGATTTTTGAAATGATACAGGATAGAAAGTGTGAAAATGGATAAGATAATTGTCCAGAGCAATGTGACTACAAAATCACTGATTGACTGGATATCAAATCCCATGATGATGCTCAATTGCGAAGCCCAGTCGTATTCGTATTGATGCGTCAGATCTTCGTAGCGCATCAAATCCTGGAAGATAACAACTGCAATAATGATAGGAATTGTAAGCACCAGGTTGTAGCGCATGATTTTCCCAATGTGTACCCGGTAAAAGGAAAAGGTATCCGAAAAAATCTGACCGAAAGTCCGGATCTTGTTCAGATCAAACACATTGATATAGGTTTTGATCGGAGGATCACTTTCGTGTACCAATTCGGGATGGCGTCTTGCCACAACGATGGGAAAAATGATGTAGTAGAAAATGATAATTGCGAATGAAATGCAAATAATTGCCCATTTGGACCAATCTGCCAGTTCCTGGTAATTATGTGTGACAAAACTTTCCAAAAAGCCGGCAGCAATGAGGAAAGGAATGAGCGACATCATGATTTTCAGACCTCTTTTGGCCGAGAGCTGCAGACTTTGTAAGCGGGTGTAGGATCCGGGAAACAGCAGACCGTTTCCGAGTGTAATTCCTGCTCCGCCCGCAATCGCAATCGAACTGATCTCAAATGCTCCGTGAATCCAGATTCCAAGAAAGGAAACAATGAGCAAGCCTTTCAGATGAAAGAAATATTGAAAAGCACCCAACATGATAGAGTTGTTGAAGATCATGATGTGCGTTCCGATCGTAAAGAAAATCCCTAAAATGAAGGTGTAGAAGGAGACCGTAATGTTATTGAGGGTGATTTCAAGAAACATGCTGACTTGAGATCCACTGTGATAAACACCCAAAGGATCGCCCTTTTCGATGTTTTTCAACGTCATTTCCACATAGCCGTCTCCCAGAATCATGCGTGGGAAATCCGGGTTGAAATGTGTGGAGATCGCCCCGACAATAGTCCAGAAAAGAAATACGAATAATGCGAACAATAAATTTTTGCGCGATCTGTAAATTTCCAATGGAATGGAAACCCTCCAAACAGTAAAGAGTTTTCTAAACGAATCTTTCCGCTGCTTGTGAACCAAATTATGTACACCTTGTGCTATTTGATTCAGATAAACACGAACTGTCCGCTTATTATAGAACGTTTGCGCATAACTTAAATCATCCGTAATGTCGGAATACAAGTCTGCGATTTCTTCAGGATCACTTGTTTGATTTGAAGTCAAAGACTGGAATTTCTTCCACTTTTCTTTGTTCTGTTCTATGAAGGAGGTTTCTTTCATGCGGTTCGATAAAAATAGTTGTTTTATTGAATCTGGAAACCATTCACGGATGAAATTT
This sequence comes from Flavobacteriales bacterium UBA7666, assembly GCA_002483265.1. Classification (GTDB taxonomy): domain Bacteria; phylum Bacteroidota; class Bacteroidia; order Flavobacteriales_D; family Crocinitomicaceae; genus Fluviicola. The sequence continues at coordinate 134,310 of DLHO01000009.1, forward strand.
ATTTATTGGTTTTGAGAGAAGTTCAAATCCCGATTTAGAATAAGGAGAGAAGAATTGGAGTAATCTTCTTCAACTTTCTATTGAATTCCGGGATTTCCCCTTTGGACAAAACTACCCGCATATAGCGGATAGTCTTGTTGATTGAATTTCTATACGAAATCAGAACTAGTTGACTTTTTAATCAGGAAGTCCTGGTCATTTTGTTTTATCCAATGGAAAAGTAACAATCTCCCCATTTTTCAGAATCACTTTATAGAATAATTTTGTAGGTTTCTTCGGATTGTCAAATTCGATGATAAGATCGTTTTTATAGCTGTTATCGTACCCGTTTTTGGCAAAGAAAACGGTTTCACTATATGGAATCAACTCCTGCGTTTTTCCAAAGATCAGTTTATTATTTTCAATTCTAAGATTGACATCCCCATAATTCCCTGATAAATTGGGGTTTAGTTTGACAGGTTCGCTATTCAATTTCAGTTTACTGTACATTTCATACCAGTTCAGGTAATTTTTGCGCGGTTCACTTGTTTCCTCCTGTTTCCATTTTGAAAACAACAATTCCTGGATCTTGTATATTGCCAAATCAGATTGGATTTCCACGTCCGGAATTACACCTACCTTTTCCCAGTTGCTATTGGTTACCGGTGAAAGCACTCTTCCGGATGGGACAAAAGCAATGAATCCATTTTCTATGGGTAGTAATTCACCTGAATGAGCACCTCCCCAAGTTTTTTTACCGACGACAACAGCTCTTTTGTATGCCTGCATGGCATACGGAAAGGCTTCAGCGGCAGAACCGGTTTTGGCGCTGACAATGATATATAATGGTTTATCCGGAACACGTTTGCCATTGATTGTAAACAAGGACCATTCCTGAATCAGCTCATTGGCTTCCCGGTTGTAATTAGTCAGTAATAATTTATTGTCTCCTTCTTCAAAAAAGTAACTGGCAAGAAATTGTCCCATTTTCCCGCTTCCTCCACCATTATTAGAAAGGTCAATAATGTAGGCGTCAACGTTTCTCAGGAATGTCATAGAAGCTTCAGCTGCCTTAAATGCGGCTTCTGTTTCATAGAATTGGTTTATTTTTAAATAACCAATATTTCCATTCAGAATTTCTACTTTCTCAAAACCATAGTTTGAAGATTTTTCATCAGGATTTTCCGCTTCAGAACCCGGATCTGGCGTGTCTACTGCTTGCTTAAGGGCATTGTATTGTTGTTCATCAAATATAAATCGCAAGTGAACATCATCACTAAGGCTTCTGATTGTATCATCAATTGCTTTAGCAAAAGCGTTTCGATCATTCGGAAGTTTCATCACATTCAAGGTGGAACTTATTTTTTGAGCTTTATCCTCAAATACATAAGATTTTATCAAACGTTCAGAAAAGGATGTGACAATTGTTTTTTTTTCAGGTTCCGTGAGTTCAGTCTGTTGTCCGATAACTGAAAAGGGCACTATGCATAAAAAAGTGTACCCGAGAAATAGATTCCAATAATTCTTCATAAGTTGATGTGTTTTATTTACTTAAAACGAGATAATAGCTCAAAATGGGGGGGATTATTTTTTCATTCTTAAAATGAGGGAATTTATTAAAAGTGAAAATAGACAATTGAGTCCCGATAGTTATCGGTATGATAAGAGGAGGATGGGTGTTTTAAATTGAAAGCAACGTTTTATCTTTTCAATTTTACATTCTCCATTCTCAATTAATTCACTTTTTCTTTGAAGACTTATGTGAAATTTCGAATTTTCCGATTTTGACAAAAAATCCTCCTTTTTGCGTTTCTGTTGCCTTTCCGGTTTGGAAATCTACCGGAGTTTTTGTTTTCTCAGAGAGCGTATTGGTGATAATCGGAATCGGATTTTTCATGTTCGAACCACCGGTATGTACTGCTAAATCTTTACTTGGTGCTTTCTCAACGTCTTCATTGAACGTTGGAGCAACCGGTTGTTTATCGTCTTTTACCTGAGGCAAAATAGTGGGGTGATGCGGTTTGTTTTCTGCAACCGGGTTTTTCTCCAATTCAGGTTGAACAGGAATCAATTGATCCGGACTGTTTTTCTCTTTTTGATTCGGATTGCGTGGATTGTCTGAATGCGGTGCTGCATTCGCATTGTTTTTTTGTGCAACGAACGAGTTGTTTTCCTCGATCGGATTGGTAGAAGGAACCACTTTGAACGATTTTTTACTGTCCGGTTTTGGTTGGTTTCCTGTTCTGTTATTCAGAGCGGTGGTAGGCAGATTTGTTTCTTTCGCGTTATTAAATCCTAATTGGAAAAATAAAAGCAATACCGCAGCTGCACTGGCTAATCCGACAATAAGTTTCCATGGAATAAGAACAACCTCTTTTTCTTTCAGGTCTTCTTTATTTGGATAAGCCACAAAAGAAGCTTCCAAACGTGTTTCCCGGTAAGCTGCAACCAATTTTTGTGCTTCCGGATTTGAAGTTAAATAGTTATCAAACAATTTTTCTTCCTTAGCAGAAAGCACCTGTTCTACTTTTCCGATCGCGAAATAGTCCAGATTTTCATTGGTAACGATGGAAAGGTCTTCCTTTTTTAGCAAGAATTTTTGAAGCGGATCCATTTTTTCAGGAGCATCATCCAGGAATAGTAATTCCTCTTCAACCTGTAAATCCGGGTGAGCAGCTAAGAACTCTTCAAACGCAACACGCTCAGCTTCGGAAAGAGTTCCTTCCAAATAATCCAGGTAAAAGGATTCGTAATTGTCGATATGAATGAGTTTTTTCATGCTACTAATTCTGTTGATTTTAAGTAGTTCTTTAAGGTTTGACGAGCTCTAAAGATATACACTTTTACTTGCGATTCGTTCAGGTTCGTAATTTCTGCTATTTCATTGTAATTGTATCCTTCATAATCTCTTAAAAGAATGACCGTTTTTTGAATTTCCGGTAATTTGTTTACTGCTTCTTGCAGCGTTTTCTGAACGTCGAACAAGTGACTTAAGGGATCATCTTGTTTTATATCTTCACTCTCAAAGCTGGTTGTGCGTTTTTCTTTTTTCAGCGTATCCACCATTTGATGGTAAGCTGTGGTAAACAAATACGACTTTGCTTTTGCAGCATCAATGCTTTCGTGTTTCTCCCAAACCTTCGCAAACGTTTCCTGAACAACGTCTTCAGACAACATGCGATTTTGGGTGTGTTTGACTACAAACCGATAAAGATTATCAGCATACAATTCAACTGCCTCATTGTATTCTTTCCTAGTCATGTAGTCGTTTAACAATCCTAAGACCGTTTCATGGTTATAAAGTTACAGCTGAAATTGATTTTTTTTGAAAAAAGTTCTAAAACCCCTGTTTTGTAGTAGTTTATAAAGTGTAATATTGTATGGATTTAACAAATTTCCTTATGAAACTAATAGTACTATTCTTTTTAACTTTTTCCGGATTTTCGATCACAAGAGCTCAATGCGATGCAGATGTTCGTGAAGCTTTCGGGGGAGTTTCTTCCATCACCATTTACAATACGTATATCACCATTGGTGCCATTGCGGATGCTCATGTGAATGAGGTGTATGACGCCACGCGTGTAAAAGAATTAATGGGTGAACAAACTTCGATGCTGCAATCTGTAATCGATATGCTTTCCAAATGCAAGGTGGTAAAAACGGACGGACTTACCGCAGACGATGTTGTTTACATCAAGGACTTGATTGCTTGTTTGGAATCCTTAAAAGCGGAAGCACAAGGTTTGAGTGATTATGCCGGTTCCAAAAGTGAGGATGCACAAGCGAGGTATAATTCAAACAGGGATAAAGCCTGGGGACAAATAAAAGCCATATTGGGATTGGAGTAATTGTTTTCCTGAATTTGTTTTGATTGTTGAGGATGACAGAAAAGAAGGAATTCTTGTTCAATCGTTTTTGGTTTCAGGAAGTGGTTTCATTGATTATGAAATTGCATCCGGTGATTTTGTTTCTGCTTGGATGGCTGGATTCAAAAGAAAGTTTTCTGGTATTGATTCTGGGGTATCTCATCTTTGCTTTGCGGATTCAAATCGCCATGGGGATTTCCTTTGTTTACGATTATAAATTGCATGTCTTGCAAGCAATCGGTAGATCAACTCTGTCAAGGTTTGGATCAGCAGTATCCTATATTATTGGATTTGCGGTCGTTTTGTCTGTCTGGCTTTTTATTTACCTTATTTTCTTCGGGATGTATTATGATTCGGTTGCGCGTCAATACACCTATGGAGGTCCGGGACCGTTTGATGGAGAATCAGGTCGCTTGCTTATTCAAACACTTTGGATCAATGGAATTTACTTTTTAATCTTAGAAGGAATTCACCTAAGAAAATTAGTGAAGGAACTAACACCACAGAAACACGACTTAATGCGCGCTATCTTTTTAAATGTTCCTTTGCAAAGCCTGAATAAGTGGGCTGCTTTTCCAATGATCTGGCTGATGATTTGTTCTGCAGGTTTCATCTTTTTGTGCACTGCAAGAGCGTTTCAGGGCGCAATTATTCTCTATTTTAAATTTGACGTGGGTTTTACTTTTCTGAAACGTTTGGAGAAACGGAAAATGAACTCTTAGAATTCAGACTATAATGTTTTCTTGAATTTTAAAAAGAAGGAATTCGTTAGAACCCCTTCTTTTAACCTAACACTAGTAGCTCTAATACTATACTGCTTGAAACAAAGGTAACGGTGAGGATTAATGGGAACTTTGTTTTTTTGCTGATAGCGTTAAATTCTTTACGGATGGTTGTAAATAAGGATGTCAATACGTTGTTTTTAGTTGAAAAGATGCATTGCATTTTCGATAAACAGTTTCTTTGGTAGCTGTAAAAGCTATTTTATTTTTGTGAATGGCTGGAAATTGTTTGTGGAAAATGCAGGTTATCATCATCGGAGACCGTAATTTTGTGAAATGCTCAACAAATCCAGACAATATACAGCCATTGTCATTGATGATGAAACACTCGATAGAAAGCTGATTAAGGAATTGATAAGTCAATACATTCATGGCATTGTCATTCTGAATGATTATCCGGACATCGTTCAAGGTGAGGCAGCAATCCGTGCTTCTAAGCCAGATATTGTTTTTCTGGATATCAATATGCCAGGTGGAAATGGTTTTGATTTGCTTGATAGGTTTTCCAAGAATCACCGGGATTTTTTGCTCGTTTTTATAACCGGCCATGATGAATATGGTATCCGAGCTGTTAAATCCGGAGCTTTTGACTACTTATTGAAACCAATAGACATCGATGAATTAATCATGCTCTCGGATAAGATTTTAGATTATTTTGAAGATAACTCCAAGGCATCTGAGGCATCTATTTCCGTGTTCACAAATCGGGAAAGGGAAATTCTTTCAGAATCCGATATTGTTTGCATAGAAGCAAACGGAAGCTATTCCCGAATTTATTTGTTGGACGGTTCGGAAAGATTGGTCTCAAAGAATGTGACACAACTGATGATTGAACTGAACGGTCAGAAAATTAAGCGTGTCCACAGATCATTTGCGATAAATCCTTCCTTGGTAAGGAGTTATCGGGTTAGTGGGGGAGAATTTGATGTAGATCTTCCCAATGGTGTTTTGGCCAAGGTCTCCAGGAAATTCAAAAAAGAATTTAAATTGTATGTGGGTTAAAGGGCTTGTTGTTGCACTCGTAGTAATCTGTAGTCTTCATTCAAGAGGTCAAAGTTACATACTTGAAAAATACGGGGATAAACAAGGCTTGAACCACAGTGTGGTTTATCGGGTTTTTCAGGATTCCGAAGGATTTGTTTGGGCAGCAACCGATAATGGATTAAATCGTTTTGAAGGGGAAGATTTTTCTTCGATGAATAATCGCTCCGAGCTGATTTCCGATTATTTATTCGGGATGACCGAGTTGAAATCGGGAATTTTATTTTCAAGTTACAATAATGGGCTGGTGTATTATTCTTTTCGCGACAAAACCTTCCGGAAGTATAAGAAATCGGAGCAAGTAGCCAAACCGATCGATAGTTATGTTCACGGGGATTTTCTGCTGGTAATTGATAATGTTGCAACACTTTGGATCATTAAGAATGGAAAGACGATTGCTCGAATGCCATCTGTGTCCTGTGTGTTTGAGTCGGATGGGAAAATCTATCTGGCAGCAGGTCTGGCCGGTATTCTGGAATTGAAACTTACTGGGGATTCGTATTCTCTCGGTACTCTCTACCGGAGTAAAAACCAGTACATGGTTCAGATTGTTCCTATGGAAAATGGAAACTGGATGGTTGTTTCAGCGGAGGAATTGCTGGAATTTAATCCGGTTTCAAAGGAGATGTCCGTTTTGAAGGGCACAGAAGGGATTTCCATGTATATGACAGGATATAAACCGGCATTTAAAGATTCTTACGGAACAATCTGGTTAGGGTTGCTGGACGGGAATGTGTATCAGTACAATGAAAACCAGCAACATTTGAACCTGATCTTTGAACGCACCGTTGTGAACCAGTTTTTTGAAGATAAAGACCGGAATCTGTGGATTGCAACGTATGGGTTCGGGTTGTGGAAAATCGCTCCTTTCCGAGCTCGGGAATATTTATTCGACGGGCATTTGAGTACGGGATTTGGAGTTGTTTCACGTGGCAAGTCCAGTTATTTTGTAGGGTACCGCCAATTGTATCTTCGTGGAAATGAACCCCAAATGCTTCGAGATATTAATTTGTTCCGGAAACAGGTCCGGACTGAAAATCTGCAAGGGATTGTTTATGTGGATGATAAACAGTTTTTTTATTGCCGAAAATATACCTTGTATTACAATGACTGGAAAAATCTGACTTATGAGGTGAAGACCGAAAGTTCGAATAAAAACTTGTTAATTTCTCAGGTGCTTCCGATAAATGGGCATCAATTTATCATAACAACCCGGAAAGGAGCTTTCCTATTTGATAAGCAAAAAAGAGAAGCCAAGTACTTTGAGACACTGAAAAATAAAATCGTTTACAGCGTGCATTATGCCAATCAAACTTTGGCATTTTGCACCAACAAAGGTGTTTTTGTTGGAAATTTGAAAAAACTTACGCGTGTTCGATTTCCGCAACAGCAGCAGACAGAATCGATTCGCTCTGTATTGTTATTTGATTCGAACAGATTGATTGCGGGTTCCAATAAACAGATCTTTTATTTTAATCGGTATTCCGGAAAACGGAAGGTGCTTTGCAAAGATGTTTTTTGTTCGAAAATTATAAGTGCCTACGGGTATGTTTGGGCACTCTGCGATAAGGGATTGATTCGAATAAACAAAGATAACCTGAAGGCAGACCTGATCTCATCCGATTACGGGATTCCGACTTGGGCTAAATCTTTAATTGTGAAAAACGGTAAATTCTATATCATGTACCGGGATCGGGTTCTTGAACTGTCAGCTCACAATTTATTGAAGCAGCATTTCAGGAGAAAGCTCCGGTTGAATCTGGATTTTGTGATTTTCGGGGAAGAGGAGTATTATACTATTCCTGATCATGTTTTACTGAAAGAACCACTTAAGAAGGCGGTTTTTAAGTTTGTACTTCCAAGGCATATGTATGCAAGCGGTTCCCGTTTTTTTGTCAAAGTCAACGATGAAATCGAGCTCGAGGGATCCGTAAGAGGTCGTTTTAGTCTCTTGAACCTCCCACATGGAACGAATAAGTTTAAGTTCTTTGCTCTGGATGAGAATAGCAAAATAATTGCTCAAAAAAGCTATTACATTTATAATCCGTATCCATTTTGGCGCCACCCGATGGTGCTGATCATCTATTTGATATTACTTATTGCGTTCATTTGGTTTATTTTCTCCAAACGGCTTCAAAAATTAAACAAACGGAAAGCATTGGAATTGGAAACGAACAGGCTGGTTTATGAATTGAAGCAAAAATCGCTCATGAATATGCTGAATCCTCATTTTCTAAACAATGCAATCAATTCCATTCAGGCATTTGTGGTGATGAACGATCAGCGAAAAACACTGAAGTACTTGTCCCAGTTTGCGCGATTAATGCGTTTAAACCTCGAGTTGCTGAATTCGAGTATGGTTCCTTTAAGCAAAGAGGTTGAAAGTATCCGTTTTTATACCGATTTTGAGCAGGTAAGAACTTCCCGTAAGTTTGAGTTCCTGACTATTATAAATACCTCGCGAGATTTGAAGGAGTTTCAGGTTCCGTCCTTCATTATTCAACCTTTTGTAGAAAATGCTATCTGGCATGGAATTCTGACCACCAATGATTCCAAATTAAAAGGGAGGATCATTCTGGAATTGGAAGAACGGGAAAAAGACATTCTGATTTGTGTAGATGATAACGGTATTGGGATCAAAGAATCTTTGATTAATAAAACCGAAAATGCCTTAAAAATTTCTTTGGGAACACAAATCATTAAGGAACGATTTGAGATTTTCAAGAAGGTAGCCCCCCATTACGGAATCCAAATCATTGATAAATCGGAATCCGGAGGCAAAGGAACACTGGTAAAAATTACCGTTCCTAAAATTATTTCAGAAGAAATGATTGATGAATTAGCCAGTCGTAAAAAATAACCTGCGGTCCGCAAAAATTAGTTGAATTCCTCATTTTAGTCACTCTACTTTTGGTAAGTTATTAGCGATTGCTACGACAACTTACTAACTAATTGTTACGGATTATGTGGAAAAAACTACTTTTTTTAAGAAAGGAAGGGTTATTGCCGACCTTGTTATTTTTATTGCTTTTTACATTAACGATTTCTAGAGTACAGGCAACAACCTATTATTGGGTAGGTGGTTCGGGAAATTGGGTTACCACGGTTGGAACCAATCATTGGTCCCTGAGTTCCGGTGGAGCACCACTTCCTTTAGCTACGCCACCACCGACTGCTAACGATGATGCGATCTTTGATGCAAACTCGGGGTTTTCAGCTGGAAATAGTACGATTACATTCGGCAACTCTACCATCGTTAGGAACATCTCGGTTTCTGGAATAATTGGAGTTTCTCCCACATTCAGCTTTTCAAATGCGTCGCAGTATTTTGATGTTTATGGGAATGTTGATTTTCAGGCGGGGATGAACTTTGTCAATTTCTTATGCACAACCCGTTTTATTGCAACTCCGGGCTCACTGAACAGAACGGTCAATACCAATGGCAATATCTTTTACGGACCCTGGAAGATGGATGCCGGAACGAATGGGGTTACTGCTGCAACAATTACGATAAACGGAGATTTTGAATTGAGAAATGGGTTCGAGATTAACTCGGTGAATACGTATGATAAAGTGGTTGTGACAGGAAATCCTAAATTTTTCAGAACAGGTTACAATTTATACCCGGGAACCATTCAATACAATTTAAATGTAGTAAAGGGTGAAATTTATTTCGAGGGAGGTTTTGATGGCCTCACAGGAAGTAACTACCAGTTTATTGTTGGACAGAATGGTAAGCTCTATTCAAAAGCGAACGGGATGGTTCGAGAACTTTATAACTCTGGATATGTGAATTTGAATTATGCAGGAACCAATCCTGAATATACGATAGCTCTGGTATCCGGACACACTGCTACTTCAGGGGCAATCCTGGATTTTCACCAAACGATAATTAACATCCTCGATGCATGGACCTACGGATCTGGTACAGCTGGAAATTGGTCTATACTTTCAACAGGTTCATTGATCAAGTTTAAAGCTTCAGCTTCGCAATTTCGTACACACGATTACACTTTTGGATCAGTTACGGTCGAACCTGCAGCAAGTACCTTTAACATCTACGGATCTATTTATGGAATTACGAATATCACTCCGACATTTGACAATTTTGTAATTCAGCGAAATACCTATTACAATCAACCATCATCGCCGACTGTTTTCACTTTTACAAGTACCAATTTTAAAGTCAATCCGGGAATTACGGTTAGCATGCAATACGCCATCGCCAAAATTCAGGTGAATGGTGTCTGTGATATATTAGGAACGTGTGAGTCGCCTATCAAATTTGTAAACACGAATTTTGTGTTCGGAGGAGGAACAACAGTTGTCAGTAATCATATTTTTACAGAAGGGATCAGCGCTACAGGTCCTTCTACACCTTATAATCCTGGAACTGAAAGCCGGGTTATTACGGGTGGTTCAAGCGGTTGGAACTTCAATACTACAGGTGGCAGAACGTTGATTTGGGTTGGTCCGGTTCCAACACCAGCTAATCTCGGGAACCAATCGGTTTACGGTCGTTGGGAAAACAGTGCCAACTGGAGAGATGCGAGTCTTTCGCCAACTGCAACGCCCGACAATCCCATTGGAGTTGCAGCATGCCCTCCAACGTTCAGAGATTCTGTTGTATTTCCTAATAACTCTTACGTTATGGCAGATCCGCTCAGCACAACTACCGGAGTCATCTATTCTTCCGGAGTAAATTTTATCGGAACCAACCGGATTTATGGATCGGCAACAACCGAGTGGGAGATCTTTGCAGGATTAACGTTCTCAACCGGAACTACCAATTCCTTCTTGGGAACCGTACGTTTTAGAAACAACAAAACGTATGAATGTAACATTGTCACCAAAAATGTTCCGTTTCAGGCGGGAGTGGTAATGAACCCAATCAATACTTCAGGAAGCTGGCGTTTAACGGATGGTGATTTAATAGCATTAAATTATGACGAAGAGTGCGATGATAATGTAGGTGTAGCGGGTTATTATTCCTTCCGCATTTACAGTGGAAACTTTCATACTGGATTAACGGCTTGTTCAACAATAGGGTCTTACAACATGCAGTTATTCGGATTCTGTTCAACAGGAGGAAACATGCATTGGTATGGAAGTGATATCATTGTCACTCGCGAATTGAACTACGTCAATGGAGTCTTGAATTGTGGAATTTCTCATTTGAAGTTTATTCCTCCTGTAAACAGTAGTATTTCCGCTTTTTTCCGTACACAAACGTATTACAAAGTTTCTTTCTTAAGTCCTGGAAGTGGAGGATATAGTATGTCTCTTGAATCCAACGGAATTGGGACTGGAACGATTGATAATCTATATATCAACGCAAATGTGCTTCCAGCAAGTTTCAGCTACTTTTATTTCAATGGTTCACTAGCTAACCCGCCGAAAGTGCGAAAAATGCTAGTAGATGCTCCGGATCATATTTTTGGGTACAGCTGGGGGGCCGCACCTACAAGTGTTGGACAAATCGATTCATTGATTGTTAATGGAAATGTAAAATTTCATCAACGCTTGGGGATCCGTTCGTATGTTCAATTTGCTCCAGGAAAGCAATACTTGTTTTTCCCAGGTGTTAGTCCAGCAATTCAAATGGATATTCTTGGTCCAACAAGCGCTCCTTCATATAGCGCATGTGTACCGATGCCAACCTCTTACACAGGAGCAAACACAAATTTCAATGGAAGTTGTACGCAATTCATTAACATTGATAACGGAATTTTTAATGTCACTTCACCACATCCGATCAATGCGCAGTATTTAAACATTAAGAACAATACTGTTACTGGAGCCACTGGATTTAACGCAAATGGTGTTTTGACGAATACCACGGGTTGGAACATTTCTGTTTCTCCTCCACGTAAATTAAGATGGGTTGATAACACTGGTTTGGCCAATAATGTGGGTGACTGGAATGACGCGAGCCATTGGGAACAAACCTTGCCTTCTTTTGTTCCGGCACCACAATGTCCTCCTACCAAAGTGGATACAATTGTTTTCGACAACGGATCGTTTCCTCAGGCAAATCAGGCATTCAGAGTGAATACACCCTTGGAAGTGGCTTCTATGTATTGGGACAACAACGGATCAAATACACCACGTCTATTGGGCACAGCAACCATTTCTATCTATGGAAGCTTAAAACTTCCTGCTGCCAACCAAACCAATTTCATGACTGGAAACACATCGAATTTTGAGTTCAGAGGTATTCCAACAGTTCAGTTCCCTTCATTTACCATTCGCACCAATGGGAATCGTTTGAGAGGAAATCTATTGTTTACTTCCACGTCAGACAATGCGCGATGGGACTTACAAGATTCATTAGCGTATAATCTCAACTTTACCTTAAATAGAGGGAAGTTTTACTCTAACGGTTTTCCGCTATACGGAGCGGCTTATAATAGCGCGTGCTACATCACTGCTTTGAATGCAACCGAATTAAGAACAATGGATATTACCAATTCCAATGTTTTAACTACCGGTGGATGGTCTGTCAGCAACTTAGGACCGGTTACCAATACCACTATCAATGCTTCAGGATCCAACATTCGAATACCGGGAGGAACCTTTTCCGGAGGTGGTTACAAGTATCACAATGTCTATTTAACGGCAGTTTCGGGGAACGGGATAGTAGGGGTTACCGATGGAGACGAATTTGACTACATTGAATTTACAGGTGCTGGGTCAGCACTTATCGTTGGTGGGCCAAATTTGAAGGCTAAGCGGATCAAAAATACTGCTAATAGCTTCGAGTTAAGCTCATTACGTTCAATTATTGATACGATGGAATTGTTGGGGAATACACACAAAATCCTTTCCTCTAATCGCTTTAGAGACATATTTGAAGTAAAACCAGGGTCTACATTTATTAGCGGTGCAAATGAAGTGCAGTGGTTTGACAATGACTGTCCGGTGAATTTGTTGGGTACTTCTTCCCAAATCATTCAAATGTATTCTTCACAGCTAAATGTAACTTCTTACCTAAGAAAGGACAGTGCAACAGTTTGTGCCGATTATATCTATATCAAAGACATTTGGGCTATCGGAAACGGGAATAATCCTGCTTCATGTAATACCTTCGCTCAAACCGGAGTAGTTACCAATTGTTCTCCTGCTGTTGCAAATCCTTGGATCGTTTCCAGTTGCGATACGATTACGGATGACGCTTCCACTTGTGGTTCTTGGAAACCAACTCAGCCTATGCGGGGAAGAGCTGCATTTACGGCTGGAGCATTTGCAGATAACCAACCGGGAATTCCCGGAAACGCAGGATGGGATTTCAGACCGTATCCACCGGTACCATCTATTGTTTTAGCCAGCTCATCTCCTTCCATCTGTGTGGGTCAAAGCGTGCCTTTGATGATTACAGGAATCGGAGCTATTCCTTTTACAATGGATTATACGGATAATCATGGGAATACCTATTCCGTGGATATTACGAACTCGGCACAATTGGCTTCCTACAATACTTCAACAAATGCATTTACCTATACAACAACCGTTTCGCCTACAACTAGTACAACGTATTCAGCAGGAACGATTGCCATTGAACGTTGTTTCAATAATGTCAGTCCGTTGGGTACAGGTAGTGTGGCAGTAACGGTGAACCCATATCCACAATTAACGAATGCAGTACTTGTAACAGCTATTTGTTCCGGGGATGCAGTTACGATAACTCCTACGACAACGGTTCCTGCAACCGTGAACTGGACATCTTCAGGTTATTCGGGGGTTAGCGGACATGGTACTTCCGGTTCAGGAACGATCACGGAAACCATGACAACTTCCAATGCCGCACCAACAGCTGTGGTTTATACATTAACACCAACAGCGAACGGCTGTACTGGAACACCGGTGAATTTTACGGTGAACCTGAATCCCCGTCCGAATGTGGTTCCTGGTGCAACCCAAAACCTGGATTGTAATACTCCTACTGCAGTTGTTTCTGCGAGCAGTTCTACTGCGGGAGCGCAGTTTGGTTGGACAGGCCCGGGTGTTGTTTCGGGTGCTTCTACCAATGCAGCTACAGTGAATGCAGCGGGAACTTATTCGGTATTGGTTACGAATCCAACTACCGGATGTACGTCTACTTCATCTGTTGCAGTGAATCATATCGCAGATAATATTGCCCCGGTCATTACCTGTCCGTCAAATATATCGATGAATACAACTACTTCTACTTGTAATGCAAGTGTAGTTGTTCCGAATCCGGTAATTAACGACAACTGTGGAGTAGCATTGTTAACTTGGTCTATGGGAGGTGTTACACCTGGTAGTTCGCCGGGAACCGGAATCAACTATGTTGGTACACAAACATTTAATTTAGGAACAACTCCGGTGACTTACACCATCCGGGATGCTTCCAATAACCAAATAACGTGTTCATTCACTGTTACAGTTATCGACAATGTGAATCCAACGATTTCTTGTCCAGCAAACATGAATGCCTTTACAAGCACTTCTTCCTGTTCGGCAAGTGTTGTAACTCCAAACCCGACCGTTTCTGATAACTGCACGGTGTCTTCATTTTCTTGGACAATCACGCAGGGAGCAACAGTGGTTGCTTCAGGCAGTGGTAACCTAGGAACACGTGTGTTCTCATTGGGAACATCTACGGTAACTTACACGGTAACGGATGGATCCGGAAACTCATCAACTTGTTCATATACGGTAACGGTCACAGACAATGTGAATCCAACCATTTCGTGTCCTTCGAATATGAATGCATTTACGAGTTCATCAACTTGTACTGCCAGCATTGCTACACCAAATCCAACGGTTTCTGACAACTGTACGGTGTCTTCTTTGACATGGATGGTTACGCAGGGAGCTGTCGTATTGGCTTCAGGAACAGGCAACCTAGGAACACATGTGTTTAACCTAGGAACATCTACTGTTAACTATACTGTTACTGATGGATCCGGAAACTCATCGACTTGTTCTTATACGGTAACAGTTACGGATAATGTAAATCCAACACTTTCCTGTTCTGCAAACATGAATGTATTTACGAGCTCATCAGCTTGTACGGCTAGTGTTGCAACACCGAACCCAACTGTTTCGGATAACTGTACGGTAGTTTCTTTAAACTGGTCTATTACTCAGGGAGCGTTGGTTGTAGCAAGTGGAACAGGTAATGCGGGAACGCAGGTGTTTAACCTGGGGACATCAACAGTTACATATACTGTTACAGATGCTTCGGGAAACACTTCGAATTGTTCATATACAGTTACGGTTACGGATAATGTAGCTCCAACAATAAGCTGTCCGGCGAATATTACTGCCAATACATCTTCTTCAAGCTGTGATGCTTCTATCGCGATTCCGAATTTAACATTCAGTGATAACTGTACGGTTTCATCCGTAACCTGGATTATGACCGGAGCAACAGTTGCTGTGTCTCTATCATCAGGAATCAATCAGGTTGGAACCCAAACATTCAATTCGGGAACCACAACTATCCAATATACGGTTCGTGATGCAGCGAATAATCCGTCAACTTGTAGCTTTACGGTTACAGTTACAGATGCAACACCACCAGTTGTAACCACTTTACCTGATGTGTCAGGACAATGTGCTGCAACTGTACCGATTCCGGTGGCAACTGACAACTGTGCTGGATTTGTGAACGGAACAACTTCTGATCCTTTAACTTACAATTCACAGGGTACGTTTACCATCCACTGGACATTTACCGATGCTGCAGGAAATAGTACAACTGCAAACCAGACGGTTATTATTGATAATTCATTGCCACCTACAGCTCCGGTACTAGCTGTTCTATACGGAGAATGCTCAGTGACCGCTGATACAGTTTATGCAGCAACAGGTTGTAGCGGACTAATAGCTGGTACCACTTCTGATCCATTGTATTATGATCAACAAGGAACTTATACAATTACCTGGACCTTTGATGATGGAATGGGAAATGTAGTTACTGCAACACAAACAGTAATTGTGGATGATATTACACCTCCGGTTACACCAACAGTTAATCCGCTTACAGCTGAATGTGCGGTGAACCTTGTTGCACCGACTACAACAGATAATTGTCCGGGAACAATTACAGGTACTACTTCAAATCCTACAAGTTACTCCACTCAGGGAACATTCAATGTACTTTGGACTTTCGATGATGGACACGATAATACCACAAGTGTTATCCAGACAGTAACCATAGCCGACATTACGGCCCCAACGTTTAGCGGCTGTCCTTCGAATATCTCAGTTTCGAATGATAACGGAGATTGCGGGGCAGTAGTTTCCTGGACAGCGCCGGTTGCAACCGATAACTGTTCCGGATTTACGGTGACAAGTTCGCATAACCCGGGTGATTTCTTTAACCTTGGAACAACCACTGTAACCTATACGCTTACGGATGCAGGAGGAAATACGGTAACTTGTACCTTTGATGTGGAAGTAACGGATACCGAAGCACCTGTAATTAATGGTTGCCCGTCGAACATGTCGGTTTCAAATGATCCGTCTGTTTGTGGTGCAATTGTGACTTGGACTTTACCGGCAGCAACGGATAATTGTCCGGGTGTTACGATGACATCAACGCATAATTCGGGAGATAATTTCCCGCTTGGAACTACAACGGTTACCTATTCTGCAACGGATGCAGCCGGAAATACAGCAACATGCTCGTTTGATATTACGATCAACGATACGGAAGCTCCTGTTTTCACGAATTGCCCTTCAGATATAACGGTGAATAATGATCCGGGAGTGTGTGGCGCAGTTGTAAACTGGATCGCTCCTACAGCAACGGATAATTGTTCGGCAGTTTCTCTTACGAGTAATTATACCTCGGGAGACAACTTCCCGACAGGAACTACGACAGTGATTTATACCGCTACTGATGCAGCCGGAAACACCTTTAGCTGTTCATTTGATGTGACAGTAAACGATGTGGAAGCACCTGTAATTAGTGGTTTGGCAGATTTGTCTGTCTGTGAAGGTAATGTTCCGACTTGGTCGGAAGTGATTACGGACAACTGTCCGGGAGTGACCTATACTTCAGACTATACGAGCGGAACAAATTTCCAGCTGGGAAATACAACGGTGACTTATACCGCAACAGATGTTGCCGGTAATCAAACGACAGTTTCGTTCGTAGTGAATGTATATCCGTTGAGTACCATTCAGGTAACAGTTTCTCCTTCCAGTGCATTTTGTGTAGGAGATGAGGTAAATCTAGCAGTGACTAATCCATCTGCCGGAGCAGTTTATACCTGGAGTTTCAACAATACGCAAGTTGGAACAGGTTCTTCCTACCAGTTTGTGAGCGGCGATATCAATCAGAGTGGTTCATATACTGTTTCAGTGATTTTACCGGGAGGCTGTCAGGCTTACGGAGATGCCATGGTATCGATAGACTTTTGTGAGTTGATCATTCCGGAAGCAGTGACCCCGAATGCAGACGGAATGAATGACACCTGGTACATTGAGAACCTGGAAAGCTACCCAAACTCAACGGTTCAGATCGTAAATCGCTGGGGAGCTGTGGTTTTTGAATCCGATGATTACAAAAATGACTGGGACGGAACTTCCCAAAACGGAATGAATATCGGTGGAAATGAATTGCCGGAAGGTACATTCTACTATGTATTGCAAATCGGAGGAGATGCTGCAAGCAAGTTCTACCACAAAGTATATACAGGTTATATCTACCTGAAACGAAAATAAACTGGGCTTTATGAAATTACTACATGCATGCGGAGTATTATTCCTGGCAGGAATGATTTTCCCGACTTACGCACAGCAGGAACCACAGTTTTTGCAAAACTTAGATAATATGCTCTACTACAATCCCGCTTATGCGGGAAGTAGGGGCATGTTGAACCTTTCTGCTCTTCACCGCCAGCAATGGATGGGTTTCAAAGGGGCTCCGATGACAACTACTTTTCAGATGCATACACCCTTGAAGTATGAGTCTGCTGGAGTTGGATTCAGCTTTATCAATGATAAGGTGGGGCCAATCAATACCAACTGGATCAATGCGGATTTTTCCTACGCACTGCGGTTTAAGAACAAGGGAAAATTGGCTTTCGGACTGAAGGGAGGAGTGCAACTGCTTAATGGAGATTTGACCAGCTTGTATACGAATCAGGCTGATGATCCGACCTTGCAATACCGCTATAACAATGTGGCGAAATTCAATTTCGGAGGAGGAATTTATTATTACTCCAAACAGTTCTTTGCAGGAATTGCGGTTCCAAAACTACTGGAGAATTTTAAATCGGCTTCCTTGTTGATGAAAGAACAACGCCACTACTATCTAATGGTTGGTGGTTATGTAAAATTGAACCGTCAGTTGAAATTACGACCTGCAGCAATGGTGAAGATCACCGAACAGGCTCCTATTGCAATAGATGGTTCACTGGCAGTGATTTTCTACGACCGTTTTTGGCTGGGAGGAAATTACCGGATCAAAGAGAGTGCTGGAGCATATGCCCAGTTCCAGCTCAATAATCAATTCAAGATCGGTTATGGATTTGAAGTAACGACTTCGAAACTGGTAAAGTACAATTATGGAACTCATGAGCTGATGATTAGCTATGACTTTATTTACAAACACAGAGATTTGGCTTCGCCACGCTATTTTTAAGATTATGAGAGCATTATTACTATTGGGACTCGGTTTTGTAATGAGTTCCCAGCTTTTCGCTCAGCAAAACCGCTTAAAATATGCGGAAAAATTGTACTCGGGTGGAGTATATGCGGATGCAGCTGAAGCTTATGAAGATGTATTGGAACGAGGAGTAGATTCCGTAAAGATTTCGGATCACATCACCGAGTCATACGATCAATCCGGAAATCAGGATAAAGCCCTGGAATGGTACGGATACAAGAAACGCAATAACACCCTTACGCGGGAGGATTTCATGCGCTATTCCCTGCTACTTGGAACGAAAGGGAAATACCTGGAAGCTCGTGAGGTATTGGAACAATCACTGACTAAGTACGGAAAGGATTCCCTTACAGTATACAGACTTGGTGAATTGGATAAATTCATGAAATCTGCCAAGGAGAAACCGAATTTTGAAATCCGAACACAGAAGGGTAACAGTGAATATGCCGAAATGAGTGTTATTCCGGTATCGGACAAGCAGGTGATTTTTGCCAGCACCAGGGATCAGCGTGTAGCTGTTCGCAGGTATCATGCTTTGAATAATAAACCGTTGTATGATTTATTCATAGCGAATTGCAGCGATGAGGGATTCAGTAAGGTAAAACGGTTTGATGAAAATACGCGCTATCACGATGCTTCCGGAACAATGGATACGGTTCACGGCAGATTCTATTTTACCCGAAACAACTTCGACGATGGCCGTGGGAAAAACGATTCGACAGGCAATATGCGCTTGAAAGTGTATGTAGGAGAGTGGTACAAAGGTAAGATTGTGAATACACACGAATGCAGTTTTAACAGTGATGAATATTCCTGTGCACATCCGTCTGTTTCTGCTGATGGAACAACATTGTACTTTTCATCGGACATGCCGGGCTCTTATGGTGGAATGGATATTTACCAAGTAAGTATTGACAGTTTGGGGAACTATGGGAAACCGAAAAATATGGGACCTCTTGTAAATACCTTAATGGACGAGTTGTTTCCCTTCTATCACAGCAAGAACAAACTCTTGTTTTTTGCTTCCAACGGCCATTACGGTTTTGGAGGATTGGACGTATTTGTTTCCCGACTGAATAAATCCGGAGAAGCAAAGGACTTGACCAATGCGGGAGAACCACTGAATTCCACTGCCGATGATTTTGGCTTCCTGAACGACGTAGAGCAAAAGAAAGGGTATTTTTCGACGAATAGGGAAGGAGGAACGGGAGATGACGATATCTGTGCATTCAAACAATTCAAACCTTATGGTGCAAAAACGGTTTCTGGATATGTGATTGATCAATTGCGCAGAGATACCATTCCGGATGCAGTGTTGGTACTGAGAGATGAAAACCAGCAGCCGATTGATACGGTGAAAGCAGACCAGCATGGATTTTATTCATTTGATGTGTCTTCTTCGGATGAGCAAATGAATCTGCATACCGAAAAGCAACGTTTCGAGGATACAGAGCAGGTCCTGAGCTGGAAGAACAACGAAGCAGATTTAAAGCAGGATGTGGAAATGATCCCGATACTCAAGTATTATGTAGTTGGAACGATTCGGGACAAAGACACTCGAAATGTTTTGAGCAATGTGACTGTGAAAGTGACGAACCTTCGGACTGCAAAAGATATGATGACATTAAAAACGGACGATCAAGGTTATTTTGAAACGGATACCATTGAAGAGTTCCATTACGGAGATCCGTTCGGTATTTCCCTGTTATTGGAAAGATCTGGTTATCTGACAACGACGTTTGTATTGTATGATACACTGGATTTGGTAGAACGCATCGATGTGAACGCATTTATTGACCCGGTTATGGGCAAAGTAACCGTTGGTACGGATTTAGCGAAGTTGATCGACCTGAATTCCATTTACTACGATTACATGAAATGGAGCATTCGACCGGATGCTGCAAAGGAATTGGATAAGATTGTGAAGGTGATGGTGGATAATCCGAAAATCAAGATCGAATTGGGATCACACACCGATACGCGGGGTAGCGCTGACAAGAACCTGACACTTTCGGAAAAGCGTGCAAAATCTGCAGTTGATTACATCATTTCCAAAGGAATTGCTTCCAACCGTATCAAAGCAAAAGGCTATGGAGAAAGTAAACCATTGATCCAGGATACAGCGATTTCTAAATTGAAAGGAGCAGATTTTGAAAAGGCTCACCAGCTGAACCGAAGAACAGAATTCAGGGTAACTGAAATGTAGTTAGTTACTAACCACTTGTAATTGTTGCTATTTGGCGGGAAAGGGATTCATTCTCTTTTCCGCTTTTTAGTTCTTGGTCGCTTGAATGTTTGGAAATCTCCATTCAATAAACAAAAACAGCACTTGCTATTTTCTTTTCTTGTTGATTTTTGGAAAAAGAGTATTATTGGCTTCAAATAAATCATCATATGAAATTCAACTTAAAAAAACTCATTTTAATCTCAGCACTGCATTTTATTTGCGGAGTTGCTTTTTCACAAAACGATCCACCACCTGAAGCTCCTCCGAAACCAGAGCGTGTAGAAAAGGAGCCGGTTATTTATGATGTAGTAAATGAGCCCGCTGACTTTCCCGGAGGATTGGTAGCCCTGAAAAAATACATGGCAGATAATCTGAAATATCCGGAAACTGCTAAGGAAAATGGATTGGAAGGAAAATGTTATTTGCAGTTCATTGTGAGTGAGAACGGTTATATTTCAAATGTTAAAGTGAAAAAAGGAGTTACAGATTGCCCGGAGTGCGATATGGAAGCAATTCGTTTGGTAAAAGCGATGCCTAAGTGGATACCCGGAAAGGTAAATGGAAAAGTCGTGAATAGTATTTTTACCCTTCCTGTCCTTTTTAAACTGTAATTCTAAAATTAGGACTATGAAATTTAAACTGAAAAATCTTTTAGTACTATCCGTGTTTCAATTGGTTTGCGGAGTTCCTTTTTCGCAGAAGGAAAATCCACAACCTAAAACAACTGAAATACAACCGAATCCCATTGAAAAGGCTGAAGCGCCTGCAGAATATCCTGGTGGAAGAGCAGCCATGAATAAATTTATTGCTGAAAATCTGAAATATCCGGAGAATGCTTTGAAGTCAGGAGTGCAAGGGAAATGTCATTTACTTTTAAAAATTTCAGAAACAGGAGAGATCACAGATGTGATAGTAAAAAAGGGGATTACTAATTGCCCGGAATGCGATAAAGAAGCAGTTAGGGTAATCAAGTCAATGCCAAAATGGATTCCTGCGTTGTCAGCAGATGGCAAAAATATCCCAAGTACTTACATGCTCCCTTTTTCATTTAAATTGTAATCTTTATCCCCATCACGCACACATCATCCGTTTGTTCGTGAGTTCCTTTCCAGTGTTCGAATTCTTCTTTTAATGAAGCTTTCAATTCCATTCCTGTTTTGTCTTTGTGCGCCTGAATGAACTCTTTGAAAGTTGCATACTTGTATTTTTTGTTTTTCGGTCCGCCAAATTGATCCGCGTATCCATCCGAGAAAAGCATGATCCAATCGTTTGTTTCCAGTTGAATTTCATGTGTTGTAAACGGCTTAGCGCCATCAAACTGACCAACCGGTTGTTTATCCGGACTAGAAATCAAAATCTCTTCTCCGCGGAAAATCCACAAAGGATTATTGGCACCTGTCCATTGAAGGATATTGGTTTGATGATTGAAACAAGCCAATGAAATATCCATTCCGTCTTTTACGGAGCGTGCTTCTTTTGTCAAAGTCTGAACAACTAATTGCCGCACTTGATCTAATAGTTCTCCGGTTTGTTGGTTTTCATTCGCTGCCAAAGATTGATACAAGGCGTTAATGCATAAAACGCTGACCATTGCACCCGGAACACCATGACCTGTGCAATCTGCTACTGCAAACCAACTTAGATTGTTCCGTTTCTCGAACCAAAAGAAATCTCCGGCAATGATGTCCTTCGGAGCGTAATAAACAAAGGCATTTTCGTCAAAGCTCGATTGAATCTCGGATTCTAATGGCAATAATGCTTGCTGAATGAAGCGCGCATATTGGATACTTTCTACAATCTCGTGATTTTTGGATTCAACGATTACTTTTTGTTCCTGCAATTCCTGCGTTCGCTCCACGACTTTCTCCTCCAGATTTTCATACGAATGACGTAATTTCTGCATCATGGAATTGAAGTTTCGGGAAAGCAGATCCAGTTCCAAACTCCCCGTTATTTCAATCGTTTGGTCTAAATTATCAGTGGAGATGGTTTCTGTTTTCAGCGCTAATTCCTTGATTGGATTGGTTAATTTGCGCGAACGGAAGTAAACGATAACAGTTAGGATCAGTAGAGTTAGGATGAAGATAATTCCGAATCGAAGTAGCAAATCATCCATCAGGTTTTGATAGGGCAGGTCGTTTGTTCCAAGTTCCAAGACGTAACCGGAATACAATTTGGATTCCAGAACGGGAAGAAAAATATACTCGGTAGATTCTTTTCCTCTCGAAGAAGGATTGTCATTCTCAATGGTAATATTCTTTTCCTGATCCAGGCATCGGAGATACGCTTTTTGAAGCTTTGGATCGGTGATGGAGATATCTACGATTTCTTTCACTCCCAAATACAATTCTACCCGGTCAATTGCTTCAAACCTTTTATCCAAACTCCGGATTTTAGAAAGCAGGAGTTGTTTGAATTCATCGGCTGATTTGGAATAGAAACCCAGTTCAATGATGTGTTTGCCGTCGAAAGAAGTTTGATAACTGTATTTCTTAATCTTCCCGGTTTTGATTTCCAGTCCGAAACGGTCTTCCTTGAATGTTTTGGATTGAAAGATTTGATTGAAGAAGGGAATGAATGTTTGATTGAGCTTCTTGAAATCCAAACCCAAATCCGGTTTGAAGGTCGTATTGACAATCTTCAGATTCCGGTCGATGAGGTAAATGTCTTCACGGTCGGGATCCATACCAAGTGAAAGCTGCAAGTTTTTCAAATCTACGGATTTCGCATTTTGTTTTGCAAGAACCGATTGAATCTCTCCGGAAGCATCCTGCATGCGTTGAATCAGCGACTGCTCGTGTGTGCGCATGGAAAAATCGTAGTATTCGATCAAATTCCGCGTTTCGGCTACAATGTTTTTCTTTTGCTGCAGAATATCGCTTTCAACTTTGTCCAGATTGTATTTGTACGTGAGGTAGAAAACAATGGAAAATATGAGCAATACGGGAACCAGGATGTTCACCAGCAGCTGTCGTAGGATACTTCGTTTCGTTTTCACATCGTGAATTTATGGAAATAGTTGAAGTATAAAAGAGTTGAAGGGTTTTAAGAGGAATAAATAGGGCAAATGTAGTATGGGTTGGTCTTTATTCATTGGATTTGAATAATTATTCATTTTCAGGTTCTGTTGTAAGGACAAATACTATTATTGCAAGAAAAAAGCATGAGAACTATTCTCACCATTTTACTATTCACATTCTTTCAAATTACTAATTTGTGGAGTCAAAATTTGTATTTGACTGCTTCAACGGGTTACAATTTATCTTTCGGGAAATCCAATTTTGAGAATTATACTTATAACAAATTAGTTGGAGCATTTTATACTCAGAATAAGAATCTATTTGAATATTCTCTTGGTAAAGGAATGAATTTTAATATCGGAGTAGGATATACTACTAAAAGGCATATTGGTTTTGAATTAGAAGGTTCTTATTTACTGGGAATGAAAACAGTCGGAATTAGTCAAATTTATGATGAATATGATATTTTCCAAAAGGAAATTTGGGGGAGATTTTATCGAATTAGTCCAAGTGTACATTTGATTTGTCCGCTTAAAGAACTATCTATAAAAATGTCTGTTGGTGGTTTGATTGGTTTTGGAAAAATGTATTTTAATCAGCAAACACCATCGTTTAGATATGACAATGAGTTTTCTGGAGGTTATTGCCTTGGATTTAAAGCAGGAATTGGTATTTCATATCAAGTCATTGGGAATTTAAATTTGTTTGCAGACATAACATTAACCAATGCTTATTTTTCACCAACTAATGGTAGAGTAACGAAATTTGTATCTGGTGGTCATGATTATACAGATATTCTCGATACTTGGGATCGAGAGGTAGTATATTATAATTCGGTTGATGAGCAATTTTCTACTCCGGATGAACCAGCACATATGTTAAGAGAGAATTTTGCGGCAAGCAGCATCGGTTTGCAGGTTGGAATTCAATGGAGCCTTTGGCGAAAAAAGGAAAAAGAGGAGAAAACGGATTAAATAAGTAGGGGCACAAAATTTTGTGCCCCTACTATTATATTTTTGAATTCTTAAAACTCAAACGTTTCCATGAACTTCGTAGTGAAGTTTCCTTCGTTGAATTGAGGATCTTCCATCAATTTTTGGTGGAAAGGAATCGTTGTTTTAATTCCTTCGATGATGTATTCATCCAAGGCACGTTTCATTTTAAGGATTGCTTCTTCGCGTGTTTGAGCAACTACAATCAGTTTTCCAATCATGGAGTCATAGTTTGGAGGGATCGTGTAACCTGCGTATGCATGTGTATCGATTCTCACACCATGTCCACCTGGTGAATGGTAACTTGTAATTTTACCCGGAGACGGACGGAAATCAGCATACGGATCCTCTGCATTGATACGACACTGGATCGCGTGCATTTGCGGATAGTAGTTTTTCCCGGAAATTTTTTCTCCAAATGCAATCTTGATTTGCTCTTTGATTAGATCGTAATTGATTACTTCCTCCGTAATGGTATGTTCTACCTGAATACGTGTATTCATTTCCATGAAGTAGAAATCGCGGTTTTTATCAACCAAGAATTCAACTGTTCCAACACCTTCGTAATTTACAGCCTTCGCAGCTTTAATTGCCGCCTGACCCATTTTCTCACGTAATTCGTCGGTCATGAATGGAGAAGGAGTTTCCTCTACCAATTTTTGGTGACGACGTTGGATAGAACAATCACGTTCAGATAAGTGACATGCGTTTCCATATTGGTCACCAGCAATTTGGATTTCAATATGACGAGGCTCTTCAATGTATTTCTCCATGTAGATTCCGTCGTTTCCAAAAGCAGCACCTGCTTCCTGACGTGCAGAATCCCAGGCAGTTTCTAGTTCTTCTTCTTTCCAAACGATGCGCATTCCTTTTCCACCACCACCGGCAGTTGCTTTAAGAATGATTGGATAAACAACCACTTTAGCTGTTTCACGTGCATCAGCCAAGTCTTTTAATAGACCTTTAGATCCCGGAATACAAGGAACTCCTGCAGCAATCATCGTTGCTTTTGCAGTTGCTTTATCACCCATTCCGGCGATTTGCTCTGGCAATGCACCAATGAATTTGATTCCGTGTTCCTGACAAACACGAGAGAATTTTTCATTCTCAGAAAGGAATCCATATCCGGGGTGAATTGCATCTGCATTTGTAATTTCTGCAGCAGCAATAATATTTGCTATGGATAAATAAGATTTATTACTTGGGGGTGGCCCAATACAAACTGCTTCATCAGCAAAACGAACAGGTAAACTTTCTTTATCAGCAGTAGAATATACTGCAACCGTTTTGATTCCCATTTCTTTACATGTACGAATGATACGTAAAGCAATTTCACCACGGTTGGCAATTAATATTTTTTTGAACATAAAATCATGTTTAATGAATAACTAGTTGTAAGCGTTGCAAGACAACTTGTCTTATTAAGCAGGATCTACCAAAAATAACGGTTGATCGTATTCAACTGGAGTAGCATCGTCAACTAATACTTTCACGATTTTACCAGTAAATTCAGCTTCAATTTCATTGAATAATTTCATTGCTTCAATGATACAAACTGTTTCTCCTTTGGTAACTGATTGTCCAACGCTAACGAAAGGCTCTTTGTCTGGTCCTGAAGAACGATAGAATGTACCAATCATTGGAGATTTAACAGTGATGTATTTTGAATCTTCTGTTGCAGCAGGTGCAGATTCTGCAGCTGGAGCAGCAACCGGAGCAGCAGCAGCAACCGGAGCGGCAATCATTTGAGGAGCAGCTGGGGCTGCTGCCTGTACAATAATTGGAGACTCAGATCTTTTGATTTCTGATTTAATCGTTATTTTAAAGTCTTTTTGCTCAATTTCTACTTCCGTAACACCTGATTTGGCTACAAACTTAATTAAGTCTTGGATTTCGTTCAGATTCATATCAGTATAATTTAATAGTTGTTTTTTCGATTATATTAAGAGTTATAAGCCCATTTTAAATACACGGCACCCCAAGTAAATCCACCACCAAAAGCGGATAAAATTAAGTTGTCGCCTTTTTTTAATTGCTTTTCCCAGTCCCACAAACAAAGTGGCAAAGTTCCGGCAGTTGTATTTCCGTAACGTTGAATGTTGACCATTACTTTTTCTTTCGGAACACCCATTCTGTCAGCAGTTGCATCAATGATGCGCAAATTTGCCTGATGTGGAACTAACCAATCTACATCTTCAGCAGTGAGGTTATTGCGCTGCATGATTTCAGCCGAAACTTCAGCCATGTTCGTAACTGCAAACTTGAATACTTGTTTTCCTTCTTGTTTTACGAAATGTAAACGCTGATCGACTGTTTCGTGAGTAGGGGGATTTGCTGATCCACCTGCCGGTTGATATAAGTAGTGTCTTCCTGCTCCGTCTGATTTCAAAATTGCATCTTGAATTCCTAAACCTTCTGTGTTTGGTTCTAACAAAACAGCTCCGCCACCATCACCAAAAATAACGCAGGTTGTGCGATCTTCATAATCCAAAATGGAGCTCATTTTATCAACACCAATTACGATTATTTTTTTATGTTTTCCGGATTCGATAAAACTAGCTCCTGTTTGCAAACCATAAATGAAACCTGAACATGCAGCAATCAAATCGTAGCCCCAAGCATTCTTCAGCCCCAATTTATCACAAACAACATTTGCAGTTGACGGGAAAGGGTAATCAGGAGTGACAGTTGCCAAAATCACCAGCTCAATGTCTAATGGATCTGTATTTGTCTTTTCAAGCAATCCTTTTACAGCTGCTGCTGCGATATCCGAACAAGCACCTTCACGAAGAATACGTCGTTCTTTGATTCCGGTTCTTGATGTAATCCATTCATCAGAAGTATCAACAATTTTAGCTAAGTCGTCATTCGTAACTACTTCCTCGGGAAGATAGCCACAAATGCCTGTTATTGCTGCAGTGATTTTACTCATTTTATTGATTAAAAGCGTCGTTAATGTTTTTTGTAAGATCTGATTTTGCTACTTCATAGGAGTGTAGTAACATGCTTCTCACAGCTTTGTCGTTAGAAATGCCATGACCGATTATGACATTGCCCTTCACACCAAGGATCGGGGTTCCGCCGTAATTTTCATAATTGAAACGGTCGAAGTATTCATCGTGCATACCTCTTTTACGCATAAGTGTATAGATTCCCTCGGCTTGCTTTAAAGCAATATTCCCGGTGAATCCATCACAAACAACAACATCTGCCAAACCGGTAAACAGGTCGCGACCTTCAATGTTACCAATGAAATTGATTTCATCCGATTCAGCCATCAGTTTATGAGCAGCTATCGTCAATAAATTTCCTTTGGTTGCTTCTTCACCAATATTCAATAAACCAACTCTTGGTTTGTCTACGCCATAAACACTAGTGGCATAAAGACTTCCGAGTACGGCAAATTGATAAAGAACGTCGGGCTTGCAATCAGCATTGGCACCAACATCCAATAAAATGGAGTTTTTGCCATCAACCGTTGGCAATACTGAAGTAATACACGGACGAATAATACCAGCAATGGTATTAATCTTGTAGATCGCACCAACCAACATTGCACCGGTATTTCCTGTACCGGCAAAAATGTCAATTTCCTTCTTAGCGAGCAGATCAAAACCAACAGCAATACTACTATGCGGTTTGTTTGGAATTGCCCGGGTAGGATGGTCGTGCATCGTAATGAGGTCAGGAGCATGAACAATGTCATAGTCTGCTGAATCTTCATTTAACGCGTTAAGGCCACTCAAGATTTGTTCTTGGTCGCCAATCAACACGAGACGCACGTCCTGAGGAAGTTCTTTTCTAGCAAGTACAGCACCGGCTATATTGGCCTCAGGTGCAAAATCACCGCCCAAAATATCTATTCCTATCTTCATCAGGAGGAATGTTACAGCGAATTAAATCGCTACTTCTTTCTCTGCTACTACTCTTCCTTTGTAGTACAATTTGCCTTCATGCCAGTGAGCATGGTGGAACAAATGTGGTTGCCCAGTTGTAGGACAAGTTGCAATGTTCTTCGCAATTGCTTTAACGTGAGTTCTTCTCTTGTCACGTCGTGTTGTGGAGATTCTGCGCTTTGGATGTGCCATTTTACTTATTTATTTCAATCGTTAATTCAAATTTTTTAATACGGACCATCGGGGATCTATTGGTTTGTCGTTGTCAGTTTCATCCGAATCGTCATCCTCTTCGTCTTCATCATCATCGTTACCATTTTCTTCCTGGTCTTCGTCATTTTCGTCCCAATCTTCATCGTCATCATCCCATTCGTCGTCTTCATCCGGTTCATTTGCATTCACAATATATTTGTTATACAAACCCATTACTTCCTCGTTGCATTCTCCTTCCGGATGAATTTTTCGAGCAGGTAATGAAATAACCAACAACTCATAGATCGGTGCTGAAATATTCAGTTCATAGGTTTCCGGATGAAGAATAATTAAATTCTCGTCTTCGGAAATCTCTGTTCCAAATTTATAAACAATGCGGTAATCACCGTGAATGTTTACTTCCATCGGATCATTGCAACGATCACATGGAGTGTTAACAGTTCCAGAAAGCGAAAATTCCGCAATCATCATTGTTTCCTTTTTCTCAAATGCAAGTTCTACCAGAACATTTGCATCATCAATCAGCGTGTCTTCAACACCTTCAAAGAACGATTTGTCTATGTTGAACTCATAGCGATGCGTCCCTATTTTTAATCCGACAAAAGGGATTATGAACTCATTCGTAGATTCCTTCACTACACAAAAATTGGAGGGCAAAGGTAGAAAAAATAAATCATTATCGATTTAAATTCGCCTAAATTTTATTTTGCCCATGTATTTTATTTCTGTGTTAATGTTTGTTGCGTCAATTTATTAATCTGAAATTGCTTGATCGGTCTTCATCCGCTACGTCGGATTCTTATCGAAAGCAGTGCTTTCTCTTACTCAATTTCGTGTTGTCGGTCGCCTCTTTTTCTGTGGTGGGCCGACTCCTGAATTTGTAATGGATTGGCTGCAATTTCCTTCAAAAATTTGCGGGTGTTGAAAATGTCAATTGCCAGGTAAATGGCACATCTCATTGACTGAGGATTGGCTTCATTTTTTCCTGCAATATCAAAGGCGGTACCGTGATCCGGTGAAGTTCTTACAATCGGCAATCCTGCTGTATAGTTCACACCATCTTCAAAAGCCAATGCTTTGAAAGCGGCTAATCCCTGATCGTGATACATGGCTAAAACCGCATCGTATTGACCACGGTTCGGACTGCCAAAAAAACCGTCGGCAGGGAAGGGTCCAAGTGCAAAAATATCTTCACCGCGTGCCATATTAATTGCCGGAGTGATTATTTCTGCTTCTTCAGTTCCCATTTTTCCGTTCTCACTTGCATGTGGATTCAGGCCAAAAACAGCAATTTTCGG
Source organism: Flavobacteriales bacterium UBA7666 (assembly GCA_002483265.1). Taxonomy (GTDB): domain Bacteria; phylum Bacteroidota; class Bacteroidia; order Flavobacteriales_D; family Crocinitomicaceae; genus Fluviicola. The sequence continues at coordinate 164,270 of DLHO01000009.1, forward strand.
ACGTTGAATTCCGAAATCTTTTTTCAAGCTGCTATCCAATGCTTTAATCTTTGCCAGGATCTTCTCACGAGTTAATGTGCTTGAGACATCTTTTAACGGCACGTGTGTTGTTACCAAAGCCACGCGAAGTGAACCGCTCACCATCATCATCAAAGCTTCGTCCATCCCGGCTAAATGAGCCAGGTATTCTGTATGTCCCGGAAATTGAAATCCTGCTTTTCCTATGGCTTCTTTTGAGATTGGAGCTGTCACCAGCACATCAATTTTTCCGGCAGCCAGATCTTCTGTCGCTTTTTCTAATGAAAGGAAAGCATACTTTCCACTTGCTTCGGTTCCTTTACCTAATTCAAACTGAACTTCTTCGTTCCAAACATTGATGATGTTGATCTTGCGATTAACGGCTTCATTCGCTGTTTTGCAACTCTGATAATTGAATTCGGGTTCATTCATTGACTTCTTGTGAAAGGAAATCGTTTTGGATGAGGCGTAAATAATGGGTGTACAATCCAATAGCAAACGATTATCTGCCAATGCTTTGATCACTACCTCCGGTCCGATTCCATTGATATCACCAATGGAGATCCCGACACGAATCGGAACAGCGCGGCCTTCTTCTTTGATTTTTTCTTTCTCTTTTTCCATCTTATGAAAGTCGTTTTAAGAAGTTAATCATTAAGCGAATTCCTGTTCCTGTTCCACCAAAACCTCTGTAATCCTGAGGTTTGTCTAGGAAAGCTGGCCCGGCAATATCCATGTGGATATAAGGTGCTTTCACGAAATGCTCCAGGAATTTTCCTGCGGTAATCATTCCAGCGTAACCGTTTCCGATATTATTTAAATCTGCGATTTTGGACTTCATGTCATCGTAGTAATCATCCCAAAAAGGAAACTCAACCACGCGCTCGTATGTTTCCATCCCGGCTTCATTTAAATGGTTGAAATACTTTTTGTCAGCATTTCCCATGATGATGGATGCGCGGGTACCAATTGCACGTGCAGCAGCTCCAGTTAAGGTTGCTGCATCAATGACTAATTCCGGTTTGAATTTGTCTGAATAAGCCAATGCATCTGCCAGAATCATGCGTCCTTCCGCATCGGTATTCAAGACTTCTACTGTTGTGCCATCGAACATGGTGATAATGTCACCCGGAGTATATGCGTTCAATCCCGGGCGATTGTCTGTGGCAGGAATTAATCCAATTAAATGAATTGGAAGCTCCATCATTGCTGCTGCGTAAATGGTTCCGGCCATCATTGCCGCACCTGCCATATCAGATTTCATGGAATCCATGGAACCTGCGGTAGGTTTTAAGCTCAAACCTCCTGTATCGTAAACAACTCCTTTTCCAACTAGTACAATTGGTTTTTTGTTGCTTGCTTTCTTTGGTTTGTATTCAATAATGGTAAATGTTGGCGGATCTACTGAACCTTTATTTACGGATAACAGCCCACCCATTTTCAATGCTTCGATTTTAGATTTCTCCAGAATCGTTACTGAAAACTTCGCTTCTTTTCCTTTTTCTTCAATTGCTTCTGCAAGTTGTGTTGCATTTAATCCTGAAACGGGCTCATTTACAAGATCACGTGCCCAGAAAACTGCTTTTATGGTTGCAGAAAGTTCATCGATAGCTGATGAAGTGATCTTTGCAGAGAAATCAATTGTTTCTAAAGCAAATTTTTCTTTGGCTGCCTCTTTTCGGTATCTCAAGTACTGATAACAAGAAAGTGCAAATCCTTCTGCGAGCATTAAGCTAGTAGATTTTGCTCCATCAATGAAAACGCTTTTGACTTCTTTGGGTAAAGCTCCACGAAGCTTGTGCCCCATGATTCGTTGCTTTTCGTCAGTTGGCTGATCTTTGATAAACACAAAGTGTTTTCCTTTCAGTGGCAAATGTAGAAATTGGATGTCTGCATTTTTGTGGAAGATTTCTAACTCTTCAGCCACCACTTTTGGAAGCTTGATCTGCGTTTCAATTTTCTTCCCAACAAGGACAACGAGGCCTTCTTGCTGGTCGAACGCAGCGGATGTATTAAAATTCATATAAAGTCAAATTATGTGAATTGTAAAGATACGATTGGAATTACGAATTACGAATGCCGAATGCCGAATTAATGAAGGTTTTCTTAATTTTTTTGGTTTTTGAGTTTTCTGTAGCCGAAAATTCCAGCAGGGATAAGAATTAAAAGGAGCGGCCAAATAGACAAAAGGGATAAAACAATGCTTACAACTCCGATCCAACCTTTTGAAAACGCATTTTGGGCATTCTCTGAAAATCCGGGAGTGTTTGCAATAGGTGTATTAGAAATTACTTTGTACAATTCAATATCCAGCGTGCTATATCCAACCTGATCGTCTAAAAATGTTAATCTCGCTTCCTGACTTTCAATTTCTTCGATCAATTCCCTGATTTGTTCTTGAATTTGTAGAAGTTCCTCCATAGTTTGAGCTTTTGAGAGGAATGCTTCATAGCGTTGCAGATAGGCCCTTTTGCTTTTTAATCTAGTTTCAAGATCAACATATTCGCCGCTTACATCATCTGTTTGAATGTTTTTTGAAACGATTTCGTCATCTCCACCTTGAATTACCTGAAGGATATTGTCGAAATTTTTTGCAGGAACCCGCACTTTTAAGGAATAACGAAATTCATAATTCGATTTACTGAATTGCTCGTTGTCGTAATATCCTCCCAGAGATTTGAGCGCTTGATCCAGGCGGTTTTTACTTTTTTCGATGTGCTTTGATTCTAAGACCAGATTTCCGGTTCGGATCAGTTTCTTTTTTAGTTTAGAGACCTGATCGTTTTCTTTTTTGAATTCCTGGTCAATTGAATTGGCAGATGTAACACCGGAACTTTGTTCCTCTTTTGCAAAATCTGAGCTATTAAGCTCTACCGCATTTTTTGATTCTGCGTGGTTTGAACAGGAGAGCATGAAGATCGGAATGAAGAAGATTCCAATGATCAGGTAAGGGTTGATTGATTTTTTCATTTTTCTGAATTTAGTAACTTGTTGTACAAACGTTTACTAATTGGGTTCAGTTTGGTCGCAATAAAAAAATCTTAAGACTTCGAGACCTCTTGCCCGATTGTTTTGAGCATACTAATTGTTTTATTCAGGTTTTTAATGTCTATGTCTTTTAAAAAGCTGGTGTAAAACTCTTCAAACATTTTGTTGTAAACGCGACACAATTTTTTTCCTTTATCAGTCAAGTAAAGGATGTTGTTTCTTCTGTCTATTGGATCTTCCTTGCGAAGCAGCAGGCCTTTTAAAGAGAGTTTGTTGATGATTGGTGTGAGATTAGCTTTATTCTTTCGAACGCGTTCTGCTACTTCTTTCTGATTGACCTGATTGCTTCTGGATAATACCATCAAAACCTCGAGCATTTCAACAGTGATTCCCAGATCATTGTTTTTTAATTGCTTTTTAAAATAAGTTTGAATGATAAAACGCATGTCTTTGATAGAATCAATCAATTCTATCAATTTAACCATATTGGTATTTTCTATTTCAATCATGCTGTGATTTAAGTCAAAGCACTAAGTTACGACCAAAACGGTTATTTAATGTAACTAACGCTTTGAAAATTAGTGAAGTGTATGACTTGTTTAGTGATTGGTTGCCAAAGGGATAAATAATTCACCCTTTGGCACTTGGTTTATTTTATAAATTACCTTATTCTCCGTAATTCATGTATATTTCTTCTTCTCCGTAATAACCTTCCGGAGCATCTCCACTGTTCATGTTTATTCCGTAATATTTTCGTTTTAGTTCTTTCCCTATTTGATAGGTAATGACACTTACGTCCAATAATTTTTCCTGGTAACTCAGAATGGCATCGAGATTTTCTAAATTCGGATTCAAACAAATTTCACTCATGTTCTTCACACTTCCTAAATCGCCTTTAAGCCATCTACCGTTGCGTTTTCCCAACACATATTCACCAACCTGATTCAGGTTGCCATTGACATCATATAACTTCCAGATTCCGGTTGGCAAACCATTTTTGACCCATCCTTCATTTTGGATGGAACCGTTATCGTAATAGTTTTTGACGTATCCGTTTTTCCGGTGCTGCGTACTGTCTTTTTCCCAGAAACAATAAAGCATGCGTTCTTCGTTATGATCTGTGTGGGAACAATCATACTTCTCGAATTTTTCAATAATCCAGCTTTTGCTTAAAGGATTGTCATTCTCATCCAGGTAATAAACAATTCCTTTTGATTTGAATTTGATGCTGTCGTTGATTGAGATAATACTGTCAAAATATTCCACTTCCATCAATTTTTTTCCGAAGTAATTGAAGTATTTCCAGCAACCTGTTTTGATCCCTTTTGAAATGCTTCCGATTCTTGCAATGGTGTCATTCGGATAGTATTTGGTGATGTGGTAATCAATTCCTGCCTTGTTTACCAGGCTTGGTCTTCCATAATAGGGCTCATAAAGACCATAATCTGAATAACCTGCCTGATAAATCAGTTGATCAATACTTGAACTGGTGGTGATATCTCCAAAATTGAACGGAATGGAATCTCTCCAATCGAATTCATAGCGAACACTCAATTCATTTTCTTCCCAGATCTTTTCTTCAATGGGTTGGTTGTATTGAAATTTCACGTACTGATATTTGAAACCCAAAGTATCAAAAGCTTCGTAATCATCGATGGGCTGACCGCTTAAAAAGAATCCCTTTTTTGCCAATTTACCATTGGAATGATAGGCAACGGATTCTCCTTGCAAAGCCCCGTTTTTGAAACTTAAGTCAAAGATCAACACAGAATCTTTTTCCGGACTGGTAAAGTATGTTTTTACATTTCCATCAATATATCCGTTTCTATAATAAGATTGGCTGAAGAATAACTTGTTTCTTTTGAATTCAAGACCTTCCTTAGCGCCCTCTACAAAATTTGCGTAAGTCAGCGTATCACCTTGCCAGCTGGTTGTGGTATATGAACCGGTCAGATCTCCATTTTTAAACGAGCATTTTGATTCCAGATAATAGGTCTTTTTTAGGGGGTAACTTTGATATTTAGCAAGCGGATCCTCGTAACCGTACATTTCTTCGTCGCCTTTTGGTTTCGGTTTTGGCATAGCTACACCATAATCCAGATTGTCGCCATGTGCCTCGCCGTCTTTGTAACCAATGGTAGATCTTACTTTTCCGTATTGATCTTTGTAAGTCCAGATTCCTTCCGGTTTTCCATTGAGGTATTTTCCTTCAACAGAAGTGAATTCAGATAGTCCGATTACCGGAGTGTTTCTACCGTAATACTCTTCATCACCCGCATCTGATCGTCCGTCCAGATTGTATTCCTGACGCTCATAAAGTGCTAAGAATACTCCGTAAAGATTTGAAAACATTCCGGTTATCGTATGTGAAAGTTGACTGGAACCACCGAATTCTGAAACGTATCCCAAAAGCAAGTCGTTTCTCTTTTTGGATTTCAGATAGGATTTTACTGCTGCCTGATACAATTTCAAATCTGTTTTGGCATTTGGGAGTGATAATTGAATAGATTGATCACTTGCTTTTACACTGAAACTTCCTTTTTTATCCGTTAATTTAAATGTTCCGGTGAAAGGTTTTCCATTGACAAGCAGTTCCTGATCTTTCTCAACGGAGTATTTGTATTCCCAGTAGAATGCAAATCTTTCAAGCGGAATAGTATCAGATATCGTGCTTTTCCAGTATTCATCCAGTGTTCCATTTTGAATTGTTTTGAGCTCCAGATTTTTGAATTTCCAAGTCTTAACAGCGTTGGCATTTAGGTAGTCTTCTGAGAAAACGACTTCTTCAGTTGCAACAGTATCACCCATCAAATTCTTTTGTAGAATATGCAGTGTTCTAATTTTGGGATAAAAATAAACTTGTTTGGCAAGGGAAGAATCTACCTTAAAAAGCTCTTCGATCAGTAAAAGCTTTTCAGGCATTTCGCCCGATTTCAGCTCTTTGTCTTCGGAATAAATGATAGTCGGATTGCCATAATTGCGATCGTAATCTTTGTTATTAATTGTAATGAAAGCGTAATTTTTATTAGGTGGACTGCTTGTCATATTTCCTTTTGAATCGTGCCATGTTTCGTAGTACAGCACCCCATTGTAATCGTAAAAGCGTTGAACATATTTATTGGAATCTGAAATGAAAACAACTTCATTTGCAATGGTTCCGTTGTCCCAATAAACTGGCTCTTCTTTCAAAAGCGTTCCATCTTTGACTTCAAATCGGTATTTAAGTTGTCCGTTTTGGTAATAATTTTCTACAATTCCTTCATAACTATATAAATAACCCATTGAGTCAATAAGGTCGTTGAGTTTGTATCTTTTTCCATTTACAAATTCATAGAATTCGTTTGGATTGTAGTCTGCCCCTTCTGAAAAATCCATTTCTGGTTCGTAATACTCTCTTTCATACATTTCCTCTTCACCTTCATAACTGGTGAGGTTTTCTTCCGGTAATTCAATGTTGTCGGTTTCCGTATTGTGCACGGTCAGAAAATAGATGAAATCAGGAAATTCTGTTTCGTATCCCTGATCGTAATCCCCGGGAAGAGCCGTGGAAGTTATGCTATTGTGTAGTATCAAAGAATCGTTTCTTTCATCATTCATGAATTCGTAGGGAATGATACTGTGACGAATGATGGGAGATTTTCCTCTTTTTTTATCACTTCGAAGTGTGTAACGGTCGATCAGAACCTTTTCTTTTCCTTTTGTTACGATCAATTTCCCTTTTTTATCAACGGTAACGGTGGTTTTAAATTCGTAGATCTCCCATGATCCGGAAGCTTGGTCAGCAAGGAAATTCCCGGAAGTCAGCAACTCCTGATTCTCATAGATACTAAAAGGTCCATTTTTTAATCCGTCTAAAAAGGTAAAAGTCGTTTTTGTTGTATCATAGATCGCTTTTTGCAAACGGTTTTCTATCGTTTCTTTCGGGTTGTAGGTGTAATTTTCATCGAATTTCTGAACATATTCCAATAAACGCCAAGTACCTGTTTTTTCACTGTTCAAATAACTTCCGGATTTCACCATTTTTCCTTCAGGAGTAAACCAAGTGCTTTGTCCTTCGATCATGTTGTTTTTAATCGAAAAGTAGGCCGCAACAATGTCGTTTTTGTATCGAAGAACTCGCTTGGAAATGTAGGGAATGTCGCGATAGAACATTACATAATCGCCATCTGGCAGACTAACAAGTGCCGGAGTAGGATCAACCGTAATCGTATTGTCGGTAGTTACCATGAAATAGGGATAAGACTCCAGGATTTCTTCAAAATCCTTCAGGTACTTTTTATAAGACTTAGGAAATTTAATGGCGGTTTTTTTCTCTAACTCAGTAACCGGTTCTTCACTTATTGAAACTATTTTTTCGTTTCGATCATCTCTTTTGATTACTTCCTTGCGATCTGCAAAATTCATATAGTATTCCTGCATTCCCACAACAGCCTGTTGGTGAGGATATACATGATAACTTTTGCCTTCAATAGTTACTTTTTCTGTTTGGGTATGTCCAAAGAGCGAAGTAAGTGAAATAATGAAAGCAAGGATGAATTTCCTTCCTAATTGATTGTTGGTCATGGAATTATAGGGTTTAATTGAATGCGAAAATAAGCGAATATTATGGATAGTAGGTATATGTGAATAATTCATGGGTCTGATAATTATTGACTCCTTCTGCATGTTCCTTTTTATGAATGATCTTTGTCGGTAAGCGTTTATTGTCATAATAAACAAGGGATTTCACAGATGTTACAAATGTTTCGTCAATAAATGTGGAATCGATGTAACCGTTAAAATGACCGTTTTGGTAATAGAAATAACGTTTTTTAAAGAACGGATAATCTTCATTTGTAATGGTCTTAGGGAAGTTTCCACTATAATATTCATAGTTCGAAATGGAAGTTTCCTTTACTTTATTTTTCACTTTATAGCGTTTCACAGGTTTGTCCGGAAATCCTAAAACCACCCAGTCGTTTGGAAGTGGACTTGCTAATGAATCAACGGAAAGTGGGCCGAAGAATTTTCTGTTCAATACGAAGTGGATCAGATCCAGATCATTGGAAGCTACGAACGAAGCGTAATTGGAAGAAATTTTACCTGGGTCATAAGTGAACGTATTGTTCTCAACACCATATAGATTGTCTTTTTGAACGGCTTCGCAATAGTTCAGCTGCCCCGATTTACTGATTCGAAAGGATTGATTTGAAATGACTATCCCTTCTGAAAAATCTGTTATCTGAAGCTGAATTAATCTACCACCTTGATTGAAAGTATAGATTAGTGTTCTTTTTGGAAAAGTTTCATCTTCGGATTCCGGATTGTATACGCTTGTATCCGAAATGACTCCTTTAAACGAAGTGATGGTTAATTGTTGTATTTTTTGCTTCGAAACGATACTATCATTAAACCAGAATGGAAAATTAATTAATGACGAAATTTCCTCTTGAAAATAAAGCGGATGGATCAGATCGGCAACAATCACAGTCTTCCGGATCTGAACTTTCTTTTTTTGCGTACAATTAGAAAGGATAAATCCGGATAAGATTAGCAGGTAAACAAGGGTTCTTTTCATCCAATTAAAGGTAATATATTTTGTTTTGTTCTAAAACTTAGCTGATTTGAAGTTTTTAGTTGCAAAATGTTCATATACTCAGGTTCAAAATGTTCCAATGATGTAAAGCGTTCAAAAAAATGAACACTTGAACCTTTTGAACCTGCTTCTGGTGCTGTTAATGTAATACAAAACCTTCATTTATAAGGATTCAACGGGTCTTTTTCCTTAACTTTGCCGCATGGATATTGAAAGACCAATAACAGACTGGTTGCCACTTACAAAAAAGGAGGTTGAAAAAAGAGGTTGGGATGAACTGGATGTCATCTTGATTTCAGGTGATGCATACGTGGATCATCCCGCTTTTGGCACAGCAGTTATTGGGAGAATCATTGAAAGTGAAGGGTTTAAGATTGGTGTGATAGCACAGCCAAACTGGAGAGATGATTTGCGTGATTTCAAGAAATTGGGAAAACCTAAGTACTTTTTTGGAGTTACAGCAGGCTGCATGGATTCCATGGTGAATCACTATACTGCCGGAAAACGCTTACGTTCAACCGATGCATATACTCCGGGCGGAGTTTCTGGTTTCAGACCGGATTACGCTACAACTGTTTACACCAAAATTCTAAAAGAATTGTATCCGGATGTACCTGTTTTGATTGGAGGAATTGAGGCTTCACTCAGAAGAGTTACCCATTATGATTATTGGAAGGATCAATTGTTGCCCTCCATTTTAATTGATTCTCAGGCCGATTTATTGGTTTATGGAATGGGTGAACAACCTTTGCGGGATGTACTTCGCCTGCTAAAAAAAGGAGTTCCGTTTAGTTCCTTGACAACGGTTAATCAGGTGGCATTTGTCCAAGATTCATCAAAAGAATTGCCGAAAAATAAACAATGGGAAACCGTTGAGTTATCGAGTCATGAGGTGTGTCAAAAAGACAAATTGGCGTATGCTGCAAATTTCAAAATTGTAGAGGTTGAGTCCAATAAACTGAAAGCAAACCGAATCACGCAGCAAGTAGGTTCAAAAACATTGATTATAAATCCACCGTATCGAACCATGACTGAAAAAGAAATGGATCAGTCGTTTGATTTGCCTTACACCAGAATGCCACATCCTAAATACAAGAAAAGAGGTGCTATTCCGGCGTATGAGATGATTAAGTTTTCGATCAATTTACACCGTGGCTGTTTTGGTGGATGTAGTTTCTGTACTATTTCTGCTCATCAGGGTAAATTCATTTCTTCTCGTTCTGAAAAAAGCATTTTGAATGAAATTGATGAGGTTGTAAAGCTCCCGGAATTTAAAGGGTATTTATCCGATATTGGAGGACCTTCGGCGAATATGTATCGCATGAAAGGGAAAGATGAAGCTATTTGTGAGCGTTGTTCAAGCCCAAGTTGTATTCATCCGGTTATTTGCAATAATTTGGATACTTCACATACTGCAATGACGGATCTTTACCGCAAAATTGATTCACATCCGAAGATCAAAAAAGCGTTTGTTGGTTCAGGAATCCGTTACGATTTGCTGGTAGATGATTTCAATAAAAATAACGAGGACGGAAATCACGACGAATACATTGAACAGTTGATAACGCGACACGTCAGTGGTCGATTGAAAGTTGCTCCGGAACATACTTCCGATGCGACTTTGCGGGTTATGCGTAAACCGTCATTCAAGTATTTCCATAAATTCAAGGAAAAGTACGACCGGATTTCAGAGAAGAATAACATCAATCAACCATTGATTCCGTATTTTATTTCATCTCATCCGGGTTGTGAGGAAGCCGACATGGCAAATTTGGCTGCCGAAACGAAAGATATGGGATTCCAGCTGGAGCAGGTTCAAGATTTTACACCAACTCCAATGACTGTTTCTGAAGTAATCTATTACACAGGCGTCCATCCGTATACTTTGAAGCCGATTTATACTGCAAAGGGCACTGATGAAAAGAAAAATCAAAACCGTTTTTTCTTTTGGTACAAGCGAGAGAACAGGGATTGGATTAAGGATCGTTTGACTAAAGCAAAAAGACCAGAGCTAATCTCCCAATTACTGGGAGATCAACACGGTCAAACTATGAATAGTGGTAATAAGAGTAGTGGTAATAAGACTCCGAACAACGTACCCAATTGGCTTAGTGAGCGGAGGAAAAAAAAGTAAGCAACAGGCCGCGAAAACTCAGTGAAAGTGGAAGCGGTAATTTCTTAACGACCTGTTGCTATAATGTATTCTGTTTCATTAGATTGCAATGTTGTGTGTAGACCAAACCTGCAGCAATGACTTGTTCATATGCAAGTAACTTTCAATAGCAGTGATCGAGGAACCAACCTTCGATATACAATAAAGCAACTCTTCTTCAGAACACTTCAATTCACTACTCCAATAGGTAATATTCACTTTGTTGTGAATATCGACTCTTGGTTTGCTTATTAGATCTTGTAACATGTCAAATGATGAATTAATTTCTTTTTGTTGAACAAATGTATATCCCAGATTTGATCCAAACAACCGTATTTTTACTGAAAATGCATTGCGGAAAACCACATTTTTTTGGTTTTGTGAAAATTTTAAAGTCATTAAAATCAAGGGTATGGTTGATTTGGGTGTTTTAGCGGTTTGGAAGTTCAAATAATTCAATATAATATTGATCCATATAACTTAAACTATATTATTATGTCATTTACAGGAAACGAAGGGGAACAAATTACTTTACAAGAAGGTGCTGATTATACTCTGAGATATCGTTCTGCAAATCCAAGTGCTAAAAAGGGTGTTTTTTTTGGTAAAAATCACTTTGATAAGATTTTTGCTCAAGGAGATTGTAAGGGAGTGCGTTTTTATTTTGCACAAAATGAAGATGGAAGTCCAACATTGGTAATGGTTGGAGCAGATTCTAATGAGAACGATCTTTTGAATGTGATTGTTGAAAGAGCGGTTGCATGTCCTCCAACGTGTGGCAGTATTAATCCATTGAACGATGGTGGTAGCTCAAGATAATTGATGGGGAACTGGGGATACTTTGTTATTTCCTCCTACATTTTACCAATAGGAATGGGGTTGGCGCTTTTGATTCAGAGGCGCCTTCCTTTTATTGGTGGAATCTTGTGGGTTTATATGTTATTTACACTTTGTGTGGAAATAATAAGTGCAATTTTAGCAAGTAATGGAATCAATACATTATGGCTTTTTCGCATTTATTTGTATGCAGAACTAATATTTCCAACGCTCTTCTTTTACAATCAATTTTCGAAACGAAGTGGTAGAACTTTACTGTTAGTGGTATTTGGTGCTTCAATGATAATGACTAGTCTAACTAATTTTTTTGATGACTGGCAAAATCAACCTTCTTTACAAAGCGCGATCACTTTTGGGTGCATTGCTTTTATAATTGGTATGTATTTCGTTGAAATGTTTCAAAGTGAGAAAGTCTTTAATCCATTCACAGATGTATATTTCGTGGTAGGAGCTACCTTATTATTAGGGCATTCTTGTACACTCATTTACGATGTTGTTTATGATTATGTGGTTAATGGTTATTTTGGAATCCAAATCCATTTCATTCTGAATGGTGTAAATCTCGGATTAATATTGTTTTATAATGTATTATATTCATACGCATTATGGCTCAGCAGGCACCGTCTAACTTAGGGTTATTACTGATCATTGCTACTTTGGCTATGTTTATCATGTCATTGAGCATCATCATGTTCGCTGTCTTATACCAGCAGAAAATGCGTCGTAAGAAGCAGGAGATGATTCAATTGGAACTGAATTACAAGAATGATATGGTTCAGGCCACCTTGGATGCAAAGGAAATAGAACAGCGCCGAATTGCAATCGAATTACACGATGATATTGGGTCTTCACTTACAGCACTCAAGCTTTCATTTGCTTCATTGCCCATTGATGAGGAAGAACGGCGCCTCTTGAATGAAGGGGTTCAGATCTCAATCGGAAAAGTGAGGAGTTTATCTAATCGTCTATTACCAAGTATTTTGGAAGAATTAGGCTTAGTACCGGCTGTTAAAAGTTTGGTAAATACCCTAACGCTGCAAATTTCGCATATTCATTTTTCTGTTATTGCTGTGAACGATCCGAAACATGAGTCTCAAACAAGAGAAGTTAGCTTGGCCGTTTATCGTATCTTGCAGGAATTAATAAACAATATTTTGAAGTATGCCGATGCGACAGTGATAGAAATTACTCTGGAGCAAAATGAAGAAGGCATTCAGATGAGTATTACTGATAACGGAAAGGGATTCATTCCAACTCAAGAAGACAAACGAAAATCCCAAAGTTTGGGATTAAAAAATATTGAAAGCAGGAGTCATCAAATTGAGGCAAAAATTGACTATCAATTGATGGATCCGGGAACTAAAGTTACTTTAACATGGCAAGCGAAGGAGGAAATATAAGAATTGCAATTGCGGAAGATCAATCGATTTTTAGAAATGGATTGACGAAATTACTCAATGATATTCAGGGATTTGAAGTGGTTTTGGCTGTGGAGAATGGCCAACTGCTTATTGATGGATTGCAAACAACAGCTGTTGATTTGGCACTGATAGATTTTAGAATGCCGGTTAAGAACGGGATTGAAGCTACCAAAGAGATTCGTGAGCGATTTCCCCAGTTAAAAGTCTTACTGCTTTCCATGTATGACGATGTTGAGTTTGTTGAACTCGCCATTGAAAACGGTGCAAATGGCTATTTGTCTAAGGACGATGATGCGGAAGAAATTCAATTGGCAATCAAATCAGCAGTGGAAACCGGCTATTACTTAAATGACAGAACCTCTAAGATGTTTATTGCTAAAATGGTTCATTCGGGAAAGATTCAACCGGTTTTTGAAACGAGTTCCACGAGTATGTTCAATGAAAATGAACTGGTGATCCTGGAATTGATCTGCCATGAAATGACCACGCAGGAAATTGCCGATAAATTGTTTAAAAGCAGACGCACCATAGAAAGTGCACGGACATTGATGATGAATAAAATCGGAGCCAGAAATGTGGTTGGTTTGGTCATGTACGCCCTTCAGAATGGAATGGTGAATCAGAAGGCGAAGTGATTGAGAAAGTTCAATAGTTCAATAGTTCAATAGTTCAATAGTTCAATAGTTCAATAGTTCAATAGTTCAATATAGATTTACTTAAACACCTTTGAACCCTTTGAACCCTTTGAACCTTGTTTGAACTTACTTATAAATCCTAGTCACAATCCCGTAGTAAAGCTCTTTACCGCTGGTAGTTTTGAACCACAATTCGGAATTCTCAATTTGTTTGTTTGGAATAGCTAATTCTTTCGTGATCTTTTGAATAAACGCAATGTCTACTTTGGGAGAATAGGTGTTTAGAATCAAAACTCCTGATTTGGATAGGATCTGAATGGCTTCACCGATTAGAGTGCCTAATAATTCTTCCAACTTCCATTTCTCACCTTTCGCGCCAAGACCCCAGGCTGGCGGATCCAGTTGAATGATGTCGTATTTATTTCCTCGCTTGACTTCCCGTTGAATAAACTTCAGCGCATCTTCATGCACCCATTTAATTCCATCCAAATTCGATGCTTCCTGATTTTGTCTACCCCAATCCAGCATGGTTTTCACACTGTCGCAATGAATGACTTCTGCACCCGTTTTTCTCCCGAAAAGAGAAGCAGCACCGGTATATGCAAAAGCATTCAAAAAGCGTTTTGTATCACTTAGATTGTTGGAAAGAAATTCCCAGTTGATCTGTTGTTCCGGAAATAAACCAAGATGCTTGTTATTCGTGATTTTTAAATTGAATACCAAATTAGCGCTTGAAAAAAGCCATTCTTCAGGAGCTTGCTGATTTAACTTCTTCCAATTTCCTTGTAAAGAACCTTCGGTTTTCGGGATGAATTCCCAATCAGCTAAATTGCTCCATTCTTTTCTGGAAAGAACAGCGCCAAAGTAAGCTTGGTGTTCCGGACGAATAGTGGTAACACTTCCCCAACGTTCTAATTTCCTTCCACCACCTGCATCAATGAGCTCATAGTTTTCAGGAAATTCAGCAAATGACTTCATTAGCTGAATTAACGCATTTTAGGCATCTTCTTGCGACCACCCATCATTTGAGCCATTCGCATTTGGTTTTTAGAAGGAGCGTTTTGCATTTGACCCTGCATCATTTTGATCTGGTCTTTCAACATACCGCTGTCATCCATTTTCTTTGCTTCAGCCAAAAGCGTTACCGCTTCTTGTCTACGACCTGTTTGAACGCAGATTCCTGCCAAATGCATGCGTGCCATTGCTTTGTCATGACCTCTTTTCAATCCGATTTGAATTGCCTGACGCAACATCCCTTCGATTTTTGTAGGAGGAAATACCTGTGCATTCAAAAGTGCTTGCATATAGATCACATAAGCTCTCTGACGCTTTGGTAAAAACTGAGGCGAAGTAATTCGGTTAATTGCACGTTGTGCTTTGTCTTGATTTCCGCTACGCATGTGGTTTAGCGTGAAAGCCAGGTTTTCATTATAAATGAAAGAAAGAATTACCAAGGCCAATGGAATGATTAGGGAGATTCCCCAACCCCAATAACCGGTATAAAAAGAATAAACTGTTAAGAATAACATACCTGCAGCGATAAAACTGCGAATAGCAAATCCGATCATAATTTTAATTAGTCAATTGTTGCAATACACTTTAATTCAATGGCAATAGGAGTTGGGAGCGAATTGATCTCAACAGTAGTTCTGCAAGGTAAATTGTCTTTAAAATACTCAGCATATACCCGATTGTAAACATGGAAATCACGTTTCATATTTACTAAGAATACGGTAACATCCACCAATTGATCCCAGCTTGATCCTGATTCTTCCAAAATGATGCGTACGTTATCAAAAACGCTGCGGCATTGTGCTTCAAAATCAAATTCAATGAAATTTCCGTTTTTATCCAACTTTAGTCCCGGAACCGCTGAATCAATATCATCAGAGCCTGCTACTCTTGGTCCAACTCCTGATAAAAAAAGAAGATTGCCAACTTTGCGCGCATGAGGATATAATCCAACTGGTTTTGGTGCCTTGTTTGTTGAAATACGTGAAACTTCTGCCATAAATTTTTTTAGCAAAGATAGTGCTTTCTATTAGATTGCATAACGAATTATTTTCCCGATTCGAAAGAGTTGGTTTGAATGCAACGAAGAGAATTATATGTACATTTGCCAAGACTATGAATAAGCGCATGAAAACCGTTGGTGTCATTGGAGGAGGTAGCTGGGCTACCGCTTTGGTGAAGATATTGTGCAATAATTTTGCGCAGGTAAATTGGTTTGTTCGCAGGGAAGACCAGGTAGCTCATATCATGAGATACAAACACAACCCCACTTATTTACAGTCAGTTGAGTTTGATCTGAACAAAATTCACGTCTCGAATGATCTCGAGGAAATTATCAGTCGTTGTGATGTTTTAATCGTTGCAACTCCGTCTGCTTTTTTGGTAGATCTGTTTAAAGAAACCACTCCTGAGCTTTTCAAAGGAAAAATCGTTTTTTCAGCTGTAAAAGGAATTGTTCCGGAATACAATGCAATTCCTGCCCGCTTTTTTCATAAAACTTTTGGAACTCCGTATAAGGATATTGGTATTATCTGTGGGCCTTGTCATGCGGAAGAAGTTGCATTGGAGCGTTTGTCTTATTTGACCGTTGCTTGTCAGCATGAAACGATTGCTACAGAAATGGCTCAGATGTTGGCATGCCGTTACATTAAAACGACTACTTCAGATGATTTATTCGGAACTGAACTTTCGGCGGTTTTAAAGAATGTTTATGCACTTGCATCAGGAATCTGCTCCGGTTTGGGTTATGGAGATAACTTTCAGGCGGTATTGATCGCAAATGCCATTCAGGAGATTGAAAATTTTATTGATGAAGTAAGTCCGATCCACCGGGATGTGAAATCTTCCGCTTATCTGGGTGATTTATTGGTAACTGCCTACTCTAAGTTTTCTAGAAATAGAACCTTTGGTTATATGATCGGGAAAGGATACTCTGTAAAAACAGCGCAACTGGAAATGGATATGATTGCTGAAGGATATTACGCAACCAAATGTGTGAAAGAGATCAACAAGAAGTTTCAGGTTGAAATGCCTATTCTGGAGGCTGTTTTCAATATTTTGTATGAGAAAATCTCTCCGGTGATTGAGATGAAGATTTTGTGTGACAAACTAACTTAGAGAATTACGAATTGGGACTTCGATTCCGCTGCGCCTATGCGAAAGCATTCAGTCACCAATTAGCTTAGAGTAAAAAGGTCATTGAGCGGAGTCGAAATGCATTTTTACTTTAGGTATTCTTCTCCCTAAACTGTTTCGGTGTTTCTCCCGCATGTTTCTTAAAGAATAAATGAAAATAGGGGTAGTTGTCAAATCCCAGTTCATCGGCAATTTCTTGTATACTTTTCGAATCACTGACTAATTTCCGTTTTGTTTCCAATATTAATCGTTCTGCAATTAGCTGCGTAGTACTTTTTCCCGCACAGGATAAACAAATGCGGTGTAAATGTTTGGTAGTCATCGCCAATTCGGAAGCATAAAAAGAAGCGTTTTTTTGCTGGATATAATTTTCATCTAACAATTTCACAAATCGGTGAAAATGATCTTGGTATAGGTTATTCTTTTGAACCAAATCAGTTGTTTCTTCTGCGTAAACCCGTGCAAGATCTGCATAAATGAGCTGACTCAAGCTCGCAATTTTAAGGAAGGAATGTTTTGTATTTTCCTTGTATTCCACCATAATTTCCGCAAAACGTTGCTGCAAAGCAGAAGCAGTTTCTTCTGAAACAGTGAGTTTTGGATTGGAATCACGAGACTGAAAAAAAGGCCATTGATACAGCTCAAAATGAGTCACATATAATTTGTAAAAATCTTCCGAATGGAAAAAGATCCATCCTTCCGCGTCTTCTTCAAATTCCCAATGATGGATCTGTTCCGGCTGAAGGAAGAATACACTGTTGGGATGAATAGCGTAAGAATTGAAATCGATCTCATGCCTGCCTTTTCCTTTTTCAAAAAACACCGTTAAATAGAAATCATGCTTGTGAGGATGGTTAATGTCCGAATGGTATTTTTTTAAATGTTCCGAAAAGCGATTGACATAAAAAGACTGTAGCAAGCCATTTTCATCAAATTTCTCAATTGGAAGCCGTGGAAGATTCATGTTCAAAGATAAGAGAAAGCGACAGCTTTTGAAAAACAAATTATAACAAACGTCAGAGCGGAAATAACTTGGGTATGTCCGAATAGTATAATTATGTGAGCTAAAGGATTAGTGATAGAACATATTGAACAGGCTAACTTTGTAAAAAATAAAGAGATGTCAAATTTTAGACCGATACTCAGTGGATCTTGTCCGATATGCGGAAAAGGTAAAATATTTGAAACAAAAGGATCATTGCTTCAGTTGAAAGCTCCGAAAATGAACGAACGCTGTTCCGAATGTAATTACAAATTTGATAAGGAGCCCGGATATTTCTTTGGAGCCATGTACATCAGTTATGGTTTGGCGATTGCCGAGCTGTTGCCGGTGTTCTTGATCTTTTCTTGGTTTCTTCCTCTTGGATGGATCTTCGGATTGATGCTGGTAGTTCTTATTTTGGCTATGTTTTTCAATTTTAGAGCTTCCCGCATACTTTGGATTCATATTTTTCATGAATAAAAAGTGACTGGTTTGTTAAATTTGAGATACTAAATCCATTTTCCTTTCAGTTGATTTTCAGATGCGTAAAGAATTAAATATATTAGTTCTTTACTACTAATTGAAATCGCTATGAAAAGACTGCTACTAATTACAAGTTGTTTGTTTGGTTTCCAATCATTTTCTCAAACAAGTGCAGAATTTGAGGCATACTGCCAACAAGCTTATACTACTTATCCAACTATTCCGAGAGGAATTATTGAAGCCGTTTCTTTTACCCAAACCAGAATGTCTTATTTGACTTCTTCGGAGTTGGAATCTTGTTCAGGACTTCCAAAGTCATCCGGTTTTTTAGGAATGGTTGCTAAGGGAAAAGCGTATTTCAAAGAGAATATGAAGTTGGTGTCTCAGCTTTCCGGAATTCCTGTTTCTCAAATCAAGCATAATCCTGCTGCTGAAATCAATGCCTTTGCGAAGGTCGTAGACGGATACATGACAGAACTTAAAGGAACTTCACTTCCGAATTCATTGAAGGAGATTTTTGGGAGATTGTCTTATTTGTCGGATTCCGGGCGTGTGAATGCCTATGCAAGAGATGCCGAATTGTATGAATTATTCCGTTTTTTGAATAAGGATGAAAATTCGGTGTTGTATCATTTCCCGAATTACAATTTTGATTTGACGGCTCTTTTCGGAGCAGAAAATCTGGCGGTGTTGAGTGCTCAAAAAGTCATTTTTTCTGAAACTGGAATTCAATCGAACTCGGGTCAAAAATACGTTCCGCTGCAAACTCAAAGTTCTCAGAAATCAATAGAATATACCCCGGCTGTTTGGAACCCCGCACCAACATGTAACTTCAGTTCCAGAAGCGGAACAGCCATTTCTGCTATTACGATTCATACCATTCAAGGAACATATGCCGGGGCAATCTCCTGGTCACAGAATTGTTCTTCCAGTGTTTCGTATCATTATGTCGTTCGTTCATCAGATGGACAAGTGACACAAATGGTTTTGGAAGCAAACAAAGCGTGGCACGTTGGATCTGAAAATCCGTATACCATCGGATACGAGCATGAAGGTTATGTGAGTCAGGCTCAGTGGTACACGTCCGCTTTGTACAATGCATCTGCCGGAATCACCCGCGATATCTGCCAAAGTGGGTATGGAATTAATCCGTTAAGAACCTTTTCCGGAGCGGCAACCACCGGTGCAAATGTGTTGGGAGGATGCATCAAGATCAAAGGACATCAGCACTTTCCGAATCAAACACATACTG
Source organism: Flavobacteriales bacterium UBA7666 (assembly GCA_002483265.1). Lineage (GTDB taxonomy): Bacteria > Bacteroidota > Bacteroidia > Flavobacteriales_D > Crocinitomicaceae > Fluviicola. Next base: position 183,760 of record DLHO01000009.1, read on the forward strand.
ATCCCGGAATTTACTGGGATTGGGCGCGTTATTACAAGTTGGTAAATAATAATCCGACTCAGAGTACCCTGAATGCGGCAAGTGGCACTTTTACTGATACAGGTGGGAGTGGGGCTAATTACAGCAATGATCAACGTTATTTCACATTAATCCAACCGGCGAATGCAAGTTCCGTAACCCTAAACTTTTCCAGTTTTTCTATCGAAGCAAATTGGGATTACCTGTATATCTACGACGGAGCTACAAATAGTGCACCTCTTATTGGAACTTATACCGGAACCAGTTCTCCCGGAACAATTACTTCATCAAGTGGCGCTTTACTGATCGAATTCCGGAGTGATTGCGCAACAACTGCTGCTGGGTGGATTGCTAACTGGACAAGTGTTATCACGAATCCTGCTTTGGGAGACGCGATTGCTCCAATGACCACAGTCAGTGTTCCGGGAAGCTGGATAACACAAAATTTCACGGCTACTTACACCGATACAGATAATTCGGGAGGCAGTGGAATAGAAAAATCGTATTATCAGGTTACGGATTATAACACGAGCGATTGGCGGTCGAACTCGGCTAAGGGATTTTTTAACGACAATTTCGATCAATCCGCGATTCATTCGAGCTGGACTTCTCAGTCAGGTACATGGGCATTGAGTTCCGGTAGCTTGATGCAAAGTGATGAAGCCAATGGGAATTCGAATATTTGGGCAGGAGTAACGAGTAATTTAAGTGACCGCTACCTCTATCATTGGTCCGGGGCAATGTCCGGAACCGGGACAAATCGCAGGGCGGGGTTACATTATTTCTGCAGTGATCCGACATTGACAAACCGTGGAAATTCTTACTTCGTGTTTTTCCGCCTTGATAGTGATAAAATCCAGATTTATGAAGTGACAAATGATACTTACAGTTTGGTCGATGAATCTTCCTATGATTTTAACGTGGATCAATGGTATGATTACAAAGTTGCTTACGACCGGATTACTGGGAAACATCAGGTATACATAAATAATGTGTTGATGCGAACCTGGACGGATGCAACTCCTCTGACAACCGGGAATTACATTTCTTTCCGAAGCGGGAATTGTGTTTACAAAGTAAATGATTTGAGAGTTTATCGTTCCAGAAGTTCCAGTACATCAATTGCTGTTGGAACAAGTGGTGATATGCGGTATGAAAGTCCCAATTCTTCTACTGCAGCTGGTCGCATCAAATCAATTGTTCAGGATGTAGCCGGAAATTTATCTGCTATCTCGTCTCAGGATGTGAAAATTGACTGGACTACTCCGTCGGCTATTCAAACGGTAAATGATGGTGGAGCCGCTGACGTTTCATTTACGACCAATAATTCCATGCTGGAAGCCAATTGGACAACTTCTTCAGATACGAATTCTGATGTGGCGAATTATTGGGTTGCAGTGGGAACTGCTGCAGGAACCGCTGCAGGAACCGCTGATGTGGTTCCGTGGACGAATAACTACTGGAATACCAATATAAGTATCGGTGGTTTGATTTTGAATACAGGGACTACTTATTACGTTTCGGTAAAGGCAGAAAATGGAGCTGGTGCTTTTTCCGGTATAGTGTCTTCTAACGGACAAACCGTTTCTTTACCGACCAATCCACCCAATGCCTCATTCATACTTCAGAATACTTATGTTTGTTCAAGTGATTCACTTCTCTTCCAAAACACTTCCGTTGACGGAACTACTTATTCGTGGACTTTTCTGGGAGGATCTCCGGGGACGAGTAATCAGGTCAATCCGAAAGTACAATTTCCTGCCTCCGGTTCATATCAGGTTCAGTTGATTGCATACGGCCCAAACACTTCCGATACGGTGCAGCAGCTTGTTGATGTATTGGTGAGTTTACCGCTAACAGCACAGTTTGGGATCAATAGTGACACACTCTATTTACCCAATGCAGTCTTAAACTGTACGAATGCGTCATCGAATGCGAATGGATACAATTGGAATTTTGGTGACGGAATTCAAAGTCAGGATGAACATCCTTGGCATACTTATTCAGCAGATGGAATCTATGAATTGACTTTAATTGCGGTGAATGATGCTTGTCCGGATGATACCATGAGTCAATTGATTCATGTGATAGATCTTGCAGGAGTTACTGATTTAAATGAGCTTCAATTCAAAGTCTACCCGAATCCGGCCACCGATCTTTTGGTCATTGAATCAGATAAAGTTGGAGGAATGCTGATTTTGACTGATTACTTAGGAAGAGTTGTACTGGAAAAAAGGCTCCTTACTCCGACGATTGATTTGAAAATAGCCGATTTATCAAATGGAATGTATCATTTGGTTTATATAATTGATGGGCAGAGCAGCCTGAAATCGATTGTAAAACATTAAATCCGGCAAATTAGAAAATCGATTTTGTTTAAAATTGACGGTTAAAAAACTGAAAACGGCTTTAGAGAAAGAAGGCAGATCGAAAACGAAAGTTGCACAGTAAATTTGACCTAGCCTAAGTAGGTAAAGAAATTAGAACCTACTCCTAAATCTAATAGTTAGTTATGCCATCTTCGCGTTAAAGTAAAGATGGCTTTTTTATAGCGTAAAATTAATGAGCATAAAAAACCCCGACGATTCGTTCGAATGTCGGGGTTTTATTTAGAGTTCAAAAAGAATCTTAATCCTCATCCTCGTCATCAGCTTCTGCAGCTTTAGAAGCTCCACGAGCCATCTTAACAGAAACTACAACTGCATTTTTCGCTTCAGAGATAGTTAAACCATCGTTTTCTAAATCTTTCACACGAACAGATTGTCCGATACGCAATTTTGTAATATCGATTACGATAGCCTCAGGCAAATCTGCCGGAAGACCAACTACACGTAAACGACGGAAAACTTGCATCAAACGACCTCCCGCTAATACACCACGAGAAGCTCCTGTTAAACGAACCGGCAATGCTACTTTAACTGGTTTCTTAGCATCTAATTCTAAGAAGTCAATGTGCACTACTTTATCCGTGATAGGATTTTGTTGGATCTCCTGGATAATCGCATTTGATTTTTTACCATCGATATCTAATTCGATTTTAAATACATCCGGATTGAAAATTAATTTTTCAACTTTAATGTCCGGAAGAGAGAAATGTGTCTGTGTTCCTTGTCCGTAAAGAACGCATGGAACCAAGCCTGAGTCTCTCAAAGCTTTAGCATCCTTCTTCCCTACGTTCGCGCGTGGCGAACCGCTCAATTGTGCTACTTTCATTTTTATTTATTTTATGAGATTATAAAATGCGTACTAATGGATTCGTTTTTAACCAGGCGATCAATTACATCTGCAAATAGATCAGCTACGGTAATGACACGAATCTTGTCACTTTTTTCTTTTAACGGAATAGTATCTGTAACAATCAACTCCGTTAATTTTGAATTATTAATGCGTTCTAACGCTGGCCCGGACAATACTGCATGTGTACAGAATGCACGAACACTTTTTGCTCCTTTTTCAATGAATAACTCAGCTGCTTTTGTTAAAGTTCCTGCTGTATCACACATATCGTCTATCAAAATCACGTCTTTTCCTGCAACGTCTCCGATTACAGTCATTTCCGCAACCTCGTTTGCTTTCTTACGGTGTTTGTGGCAAATTGCTAATCCGGTGTCTAATTTCTTAGCATAAGCATTAGCACGTTTTGCACCACCAGCATCCGGAGCAGCCATAATCAGATTTCCGTTATCCAAAGCTTTCATCTCGTTGAAGAACAAAGTCGATGCAAATAAATGATCAACCGGAACTTCAAAGAAACCTTGAATTTGATCCGCATGCAAGTCCATCGTCATCACGCGGTCAACACCAGCTGCCATTAACATGTTGGCAACTAATTTTGCTCCGATAGCAACTCTTGGCTTATCCTTACGATCCTGACGTGCAAATCCGAAATAAGGAATCACAGCAATGATTTTACGAGCCGAAGCACGTTTTGCCGCGTCAACCATCAACAACATTTCGAATAAATTCTCTGTTGGAGGCATGGTAGATTGAACGATAAATACGTCTTGACCACGCACCGTTTCTTCAAATGACGGTTGAAATTCACCATCACTGAATTCAGTAACTTTTACATCACCCAAAGTAGCACCAAACTTGGTAGCTATTTGTTCTGCAAGCGTTTTGGACGCTCTTCCTGCAAAAATTTTGACGCCGTAAGACATGATATTGACCGTTTTAAGAGCGCAAAGATAACGATATTATCCGAAAAACAAAGGCTTTTGTAGACTCTCTTAAACGATTTAGTCTTTGGTTTTTTGTTTTTTCGCTAACCAACGTGGAAGAATGATCGATCCGATGATCAAATACGGGAAATAGGAGATCAAACGCCACAATACGGCCATCGTTCCCAAGAGAATAACACTTGCGCTGAATTCAGACAATAATTCACCGAATGCCCATTCTGCAACACCACTTCCGCCGGGTGTTGGAGAAATCCGCAGGAACATCCACAAAACGAATTGTTTGGAGAAGATTTGTGCTTGCTGCAGGAATCCAAGACTTAAAAAAGCCTGCATAATACAATTGATCACCAAAAAACGGGATGACCAGGAAAAAATCGTTGCACCGAATGCTTTTAACCAGAATGAAAAGGGCTCTTTCTTCATTTCAGTTGCTGTGGCACTTACATCATTCCCGGTTTTTTCTGCACTTGGTTGAAAACGTTTTAAGAAAGGAATGCGCGTAATGAATGTGAGTAGATGAAAAACGAGTTTCGGATAAAGGACGATACTTGAAAACAGAACCACACAAAGCAATGCAAAGACAGAAAATCCGGTCCAAAAAACAACCATCATGGATTCATTTCCGGTACTTGGAAATAATTTCCCGGCAGGAATAAAAAGGAATAAGAGTGGGATGATGACTACGTAAAATAAATTGTCTAAGAATGCGGTTATGATTACAATAGCTGTTGCTCTTCCCAAAGCTATTTTTTCCCGATTTAAAATGAACATGGCAACCGTTGCTCCACTCATTACACCAGGAGCGAGGGCAGAGGCAAATTCCCATAACATGATCACATGAAAAGATTGCCTCCATGTTAAGTGATTCTTAGTCAAAATCCGAATTCGGAGCATGTATCCTAAGTCCCGACCTACCATTGCGAGAAGTGCCAGAAAAAGCCAAAACAGTGTGGTACTATTCCATGAAACATCCGAAAGTACCTGATAAGCTGATTTTTTCTCGAAATCTCCTTTGGGTACCAAAACAAAATCTCCCGGGTCAGAATAATCTATCCTCTTATTATTGTTAAAGTCAACCCAGGAATAACTGCCGGTTCCTTTTTCTACTTCGTGAAATTCAGATCGTGTAAAACTGTAAATGAGTATTCCACCCGAAATTGAAACACCAATCAGCAAAGCGAGATAGATTCTCCATTTACTAAAGGTTTTTTCAATGGAATCACTCATTCGGTTCCATTTCAAGTGTTTCTTCAATATCCCAGTTTGGTCTGAGCTTGGATTTGAGTTCAAAACGAACCACTTCTTCCGGTTGCGATTTCAATTCCCAATTCCCGGTATCCCATTTTCCGTTTCCATTGACGTCTCTGATACAGCGTATCTGATAACCAACCGGAATTAAATTAATCCACTCAATAACAGAATCTGAATCTGCTTTCAAAAATGTTCGAATCGGATTTGTACCATCCATTAATTGAATAACCCAACGCCCTTTCAGACTTCCTACATTCAGTTTAAGGTTCGATAAATCAGAAGTCCGGTATGTTTTCAGTTCGATTTTAATGGAGTCACTTTTATTGGTAAGCCCTTTCAAAGCGCCCATTTTGAAATCCACTATCAAGTCAAAAGCAATAGCGGATTTTGGAATGATACGAACCTGATTTCCGGAAAAAAGAAAGTCGTATTTCACTTTCAATTTTGTTTTGTCTTCAACTATAATCAGAGAAGTATCCAATTGATCAATGAATTCATTTGTTTCAAAAAGGAGCGTATCGCCAAGTAACCAGGAGTTTTTGTAGACCTTACTTGAAACCGAAAAATTCTTACTGCGATCCTTCAAAGGAATGATTTTGGTAATGGTATCCTGATCAGAAATAAAAGTGTACACATCGTTTGCAACACTTGGAAGAACTATTAATGCAGAATCGGAAGTGAATCGTTTAATGATCTGAACCGGTTGTGAATTAATAGTCAGATTGGATTCGTTGATTTCCTTTCCGAACGCATAGAAAGTTCCCGGATTGAGAATTTTTACCTGTAGCTGCTTTAATGGATTTTTGGGTTTTGATGCCAGAATATGAGAAAAAGTACTGTCTGCACTCGAAATAAATTTGGTAGAGTAGGCGATCTCTTCTCCGATGGAAGGAAGTCGGTCTTTGTTTGAGTCGAGAAAGGCAAATAATTGGTACTCGCCTGCTTTCAGGTAAGAAAATTCAAATTCACCTTTCGCATTACTTTTACAAACATAACTGGGTGCTACTTTGTAAGGATCCTTCACCGAATCGTACAATCCAACAGTAAATGCATTGGAAGGCTTGTTAGAAAATCCATCCGTTACAACACCATTGATCTTCAATGAATCGATTCGATCTCCGGTTGAGAAAACAAACTGATGAATCGTATCATTTTTTTCATTCAGATCCTTAATTGTTCCATTAAGCTGAATGATGTAGGTAGTATTTGGTTGAAGTGCGCCATCCCATTTAATGCTTAGATCACGCTTGTTGGAAGTAACATCCAGCTTTCCGGCATTTGGGTTCATTACTGCCGTATTCGAAGGGTCATTCAGGGTGAAGAATTCATTGAATTTTACCTGCAGCTCGTTTTGATTCACATGTAAAGCTCCTTGTTCCGGATTTTGTGTTCCGTCCACAGGAATTGCTGCACGTTCATCAGCAGGCCCACCTGTTAAAGGAACGATTTCGGCGCAACCGACTAAAAAAAGTAAAAGTCCTAGAAACAGTGAGTACCTACCCATTCGCAAAGTTCGTTTAAATATGTTGCATCAATCTCGTCAAAATCATTCAATGCATTGCTGTCGACGTCCAGAATAGCAATAACCTGACCGTTTTTTCGAATAGGAACAACGATTTCACTTTTACTTTCGCTGGAACATGCAATATGTCCGGGGAAAGCTTCTACGTCAGGCACAACTAATGTTTCATTTTGTTTCCACGAAGAACCGCAAACCCCTTTTCCATAAGCGATTCGAGTACAGGCGATTGGTCCCTGAAATGGCCCAAGTACTAATTCCTCTTTTTCAACGAGGTAAAAGCCAACCCAAAAGAAATCGAAGGTCATTTTTAGAGCAGAAGCAATGTTTGCTAAATTAGCCACGAGGTTTGGTTCCCCGGTGCATAAAGCTTGTGCCTGAGGGAGCAAAGTGATATACTTTTCCTTCTTTGTGGATTCTGCTATAAATAATTCTTCTGCCATGATATGCAAAAATAAGGAATACTATTCCTTAAGTATAGAAAATGCATTTATTCCCGAAAAAAAATGAAAAAAAGCTTTCTGGTAAATGATATTTTTACATAACTTAAATGGAAAACAAAAATTATTATGCTTGATTTGAGCCAATTGGACAAAATTCTTTTTTTAGATATTGAAACCGTTCCGGAAGTTTACCACTATGCTGATTTAGACTTAGAAACCACCAAATTATTTGATTCGAAAAATGCGCGTTATCTCACCGAAGAGAAGACAAAAGCAGATGTTTACAATGAGAAAGCAGGTATTTATGCTGAATTTGGTAAGATAGTCTGCATCTCTGTTGGATTTGTACATCAATCCGCAACGGGGAAATCTATTCGGATGACATCCTTTGCACACGAAGACGAAGAAACCTTGTTAAGACAATTTGTTCGCCTGTTGGAAAATAATTACAACACTCCAAAACATGTACTATGTGGACACAATTCAAAAGAATTTGACATCCCATTCATTTGCCGCAGATTGCTGATCCATGGAATTGCTTTGCCGAACGTATTGAACTTGGCGGGGAAAAAGCCATGGGAAATTCAGCATCTGGATACAATGGAGCTATGGAAGTTCGGAGATTACAAAGCTTATACGAGTTTAGCCTTACTCTGTCATATTTTTAAGATCCCAACACCAAAAGATGATATCTCCGGTGCTGACGTAGCAAGGGTTTATTATGAGGAAGCAGATTTGGATCGCATCCGAATTTATTGTGAAAAGGATGTGATTGCATTAATTCAATTATTTTTGAGAATGAACGGAGAGCCTTTGGTAGACGAAGGGGAAATTTATATTAAGTAAAAACTACAACAAACGACTACAATTTATGATTCTTACAAAACAAAAAGTGGTGCTTTTTGGCATCTTCCTAATGAGTTTAAATTACCTAAACGCTCAAGAAGTAATTAAATACAACGACAAATCCATTACAATACACGGTGGTAAGTGTTTTCTGATGGAAATAAACGGAACTATTCTTGAATATCATCAAAAGATAGTTGGTGATGATTTGTACGCTACCGTTTTGACAAAGCGTGGAGATGGAACCATTCGTGAGTTGACTGTTCGCAAAGTTTCAGTCAAAGTGATTACGGATAATGTCTTTAAAGTAGAGCATTTCGATAAGTACGGTGAGATGTATTCGTGTACGATTTTATCGGATTTAGACAAAGTGAATGCTACTGTTTATGAGAAATCAGGAGCTCAAACATTCAAGGAAACAAATGTTACAGTTTACTTTGCAGATAAAAAACAGCTAACTGATTTTATTGACGAAATCAAAAAGAAAAGAGGTTTCTAACAGAAACAACGATAAAAGAAAAGCCCCTGATGATTGCTCGTCAGGGGCTTTTTATTTGGTTTCAGTTTAACTGCACTAACGCTTGTCATTTCTCAAGCTGCGCTTGTTCTTATTTACTTTTTAACGAAAGTCAATGTTCTTTGACTTGTCCCGTCTACCATCTGGATCAAATAGGTTCCAGCTGAAAGATTTTCAGTTGCAATATAAACCAGGTTATTTCCCTCGTTTGCATTGATGCTGTGTTGTTGAAGACGTTTTCCTGTTAAATCAGTTACGTAGAACTTGATCTCATTGCTTCCTGTTTGTGAGCTGAATGAAATTTGAACTTCATTGTCGGCAGGATTTGGGAATAAGTTGATGTTTGCAACAGTTCCAAGATCCGCTAAACCTGCAGTAACAGGATTTTCTGATGGTGCTCCCGAATAGATATTGATATCATCAATATAGACATTATTTCCTCCTCCAGAAGTTACCTGAAACTTACAACGGAAATTGTCATTCCAATAAGCAGTCGTAACATTTGTTACGTGAACGGTAACCCAATCAGCTGCAGTTGGAGTCCATGCTGAAGCAGCAGTAGAACCACCAGACATAGTAGTAGCCGTAAGTGTTTTGCGTACATCCCAAACTTCACCACAATCCTTAGACAAGAATACTTTCAACAAATCAGTATTGGAAGAAATTTTCTTTCTATATCCATATCTGAATGATAAGGTAACTCCTGTTCCTGAAGTGATGCTTGACAAATCAATAGGGCCGGAGATTAATTCATCTATCTGACCAGTACTTGCTTGACTGAAGTTATCCAGTTTTGCTGAGTTTGTTCCAGTCTTAGCTGCTGTATTTGTTACAGTCCAAGCGCTTCCACCAGAGTTGTATACGAACCAGTTCGGGCTGTTTAAAGTCATCGAACTCTCAAAGCTCTCATAGAAAGGAAGATTTCCTCCTGCCGGTAATACAGTGATGTATGAAGGAACATTTGCTGTGTTATTGTTGCTTCCATCAGTAGCCTGAAGTTGAACGGCATAAGTTCCAGGAGTATTGTAAGTAATTGTTGGGTTTTGAACTGTTGAAGAAGCTGGAGATCCTCCAGTAAAAGTCCAGGTCCATCCAGTTGCGGCGTTGAAAGATTCGTCTGTGAAAGTAATTGATTCACCAGCACAGATTACGGTTCTTGGAGTGCTGAATTTAGCAGTACAAAGCGTTAATGGAGTACTTGCCCCAACTGCTAACAGGTTCGCTGCAGAAATTACATTTGCACGACCTGTACTGCTTACTGTTATTGCAGTTCTCATACGAGCAACTTGCCCCACAGTGAACATTTTCGAACAATAAGAGTAATCCATGTAGTTTTCAACATTGTCAATTTGGTCAAATCCCCAATATGCATTGTCCGTAGAACACGTATTTGCTGTAGGGTTACAAACTGTTGAACCTTGTGTTGCAGGAGTATCCTGAACGCCGTCAGTACCTCCGCAGCCGGCTGATCCAGGGTTGTTATTCCCTCCCCAAACGTGATCTAAGTTTAACCAGTGACCAACTTCATGTGTTAATGCTCTGCTTGATCCTAAATTGGATGTTCCGATAGAACCGGTATAGGTATCTAAGATGAAAATTCCGTTTTGCATGCTGTTTGCAGACCAACCTGCCGGAAGCATGGTGTATCCTGCTGCCCCGCCAATTTCTTTACAGACGTAAATATTCAGGTACTTGTTCCCTGGCCAGTTACCATTAAAAACATCATTTCCGTTGACAATCGCAGTAATTTGAGCGGAACCATCTGATCCGTCATTTGTGATTGCATTTTGAGTTCTTGTAATTCCTGAAAAACAAGCTCCGTTAGGTGCTTTGGTAGCAAGAACAAATTTGATGTCTACTTTACTTTTAAGTGCTTGAAAGGGAGCTTGAATGGAAGATGTATCTGCATTTAACATCGCATAATCGCGGTTTAGAATACTCAAAGCGGACAGAATCTGATCTTTCGAAATATTTTCACTACCTCCGTTATGTAGGATATGGAAAACCACAGGAATAGTATATACCGTTGCTTTGGTTGTACTATTGTCTCCTTTTTTGGCAAGCATTAAATTTTCAAATTCTTGTTGTTCTTTCGCATATTGTTTAGCGAATTGAGGATTTGATTTGAGTTCATTCATCTTTTTGTGAGTGATGCAGTATTCTACATCTTCACCGGCACGCATGTTACTTTTATCTAAAATGCGTCCTTGCTGTTGTCCAAAACTCCATGTTGCCGAAAGAAGGGAAATACCTAGGAGAGAGTAAAATTGTTTTTTCATTTGTTTAATTCTAGCTAGTTTATTACTACAATGATTTAAATGATCCGGAAAAGTTGGAAAAGAGTACAGTTCAATCCACGAAATTTAAGTACTTTTTGAATTGAGTGTAGTAGCTTTTGTGTTAAGTGTCTGAATTGTTGATTAAACAGAAATAAATAAGGTTGGAAAAATCAATTCCCAACCTTATCTGAAAAGTGTCTATTATTTCTTTATAAACCGGAATGTTCTTTCTTGCGAAGAACCAATCATTTTAATTAAATAGGTTCCTGCAGATAGATCAGTAGTTTCAATAAATACCAAATTTGATCCTTCATGCGCATTGACAGGAAGTGATCTGATCATTTTCCCGGAAAGATCCGTAATCACAAATTCTAATTGGTTGTTTCCTGTTTGAGAACTAAAACTAATTTGAAGTTCGTTTTCTGCCGGATTCGGGAATAAATTAATATCCGCTAATGATCCTAAGTCAGTAATTCCTAAAACAATGTCATCTGACGGAGCTCCTGCATAGATGTTGATGTCATCAATGTATACATTGTTTCCGCCACCTGCCGTAAATTGGAATTTGAAACGGAAGTTTTCGTTCCAGTAAGCAGTTGTAATATTTGTCATATGTACTGTAACCCAATCAGCTTGAGTTGGTGTCCATTGTGATGCTGCCAAGTTAGATCCTGACATCGTTGCAGCAGTCAATGTTTTGCGGATATCCCAAATTTCACCACAATCTTTCGAGCAAAACACTTTCAAAAGATCCGTATTGGTAGAAGTTCTTTTTCTGTATGCATATCTGAATGAAAGTGTTGCATTGGTTGCAGAAGTAATTCCGGATAAGTCAATTGAACGAGATTCCAATTCGTCCATTTGACCTGCTGTTTGACCGAAGTTCTCCAATTTTGCAGAGTTTGTACCTGTGTGGCCAGCTGTTGTTGTAACTGTCCATGGATTTCCTCCACCGTTTACTGGAAACCAGTTAGGGCTTGTAAAACTGGTAAATGTCTCAAAGCTTTCATAATATGGAATTCCGGTTGCTGCAGGCAGTACAGTAATGTAACCTGCAAGATTTGCCGTACTGTTATTACTTCCGTCAGTAGCATCTAACTGAACTGCATAAGTTCCTGGAGTATTGTAGGTAATTGTAGGATTTTGAGTACTTGCAGTTGCAGGTGTTCCTCCGGCAAATGACCAGTTCCATCCCGATACAGCGTTAAAAGATTCGTCTGAAAATTGAATAGATTCTCCGGCACAAATTACACGTCTTGGTGCGCTGAATTTTGCTGTACAAAGAATTGGAGTTGTAGTTGCACCTACTGCCAATAAGTTGGCGGCCGATACAACATTAGCTCTTCCTGTTGAAGTAACTGTAAGAGCAGTTCTCATGCGGTCAACCTGACCTTGAGTAAACATTTTAGAACAATATGAATAATCCATGTAGTTTTCTACATTATCTATCTGATCAAAGCCCCAGTATGCATTATCGCTGTTGCATGTATTTGAGTTTACAAAACAAGCTGTTGAACCAATACAAGCCGGTGTATCAGCCACACCATCATTGCCGCAACTTACAGCTGGATCATTGGTTCCTCCCCAAACATGCGATAAGTTTAACCAGTGTCCAACTTCATGAGTTAGTGTGCGACTTGTGTATGTAGTTGAAGTACCTATATCACCAACATAAGTGCTTAAAACCCAAATCCCATTCCCCATGGAATTTGCCGACCATCCTCCCGGATTAAAGGTGTAGCCTGCAGCACCTCCGATATCCTTACAAACAAAAATATTCAAGTATTTGTTTCCGGGCCATTGACCATTGTAAACATCATTTCCGGCAACAATAGCACTTACCTGTGCCTGTCCATCATCACCATTAGTTGTTGCAACATTCTGTGTTCGTGTAATTCCGGAAAAACATGCTCCGTTTGGAGCTTTTGTAGCAAGTACGAATTTGATATCTGCTTTACTGCGAATACCTTGAAAAGGTGCCTGTACTGAAGCTGTATCGGCATTCAGCATGGCATAATCTCTGTTCATAATAGCCAAAGCGGACATGATTTGATCCTTTGAAATGTTTTCAGTACCACCATTATGCAAAACATGGAACACTACCGGAATAGTATAAACAAGCGCTTTGGTAGAGTTATCTCCTTTTTTTGCAAGAAGTAAGTTCTCAAAAGCTTGTTGCTCCTTAGCAAATTGCTTTGCACGTTCAGGATCAGACAAGATTTGATTCATTTTTTTGTGCGTCGTACAATATTCAACATGTTCTCCATGTCGCATATTTCCTTCGTCTAATTTCCTTTCATGATTTTGAGAAAAGACTGAATTAGAAACGCATAGGGTTAAGGTTAAAAGAGTAGAGAGTTGCTTTTTCATTATCTAAAGTTCTAGCTAGTTTTATTTTAGTTTCCTAATTTGAGTGCAACAAGTTACAATATTTGTTTAAGAAATTAAACGTTCTTTAAAAAATTTACAACAATGTGAATAACAATTATTTAAAATTTACTTTACAAATTGATATCACGAAGAGAATAGAGAACCTGCTGCAAAGATGTTTCATGAACCAGTTTGAATAATTTTTTGGCAACCAGTTCAGGAGAGTAAAGCTGGTTCGAATCTTTGTATTCTTTGAAGCGTGCTACTTCTGAAAATGAAGTTTCGGAGCTAGTGCGTATACCAACTTGCATGTCCGTATCTACAACTCCGGGTGCAACTGAAATACAATGAAAATCATTTCTCCCAAGTTGCTGTTCTTCCAGTTGAATCGTTTGACAAAATAAATCTACTGCAGCTTTGGAAGCACAATACGAAGCCCAGGAAGCAATAGGATTTCTTCCGGCTCCGGAACTAATGAAAACGCATTTGAAGGAAGTTGGTTTCGGGATTTGTTTGAGCAACTTTTGTAAAATAACTGCTCCTGCAAATAAATTAACCTGCATTACCTGACCAATTTCATTCGAGTCCAGTTTTTCGAAGTAATCCACTTTTCCCAAAATACCCGCATTGTGAATGAAAATAATGGGTTCTTCATTAAAATCAGGAAAGGAAATCTGCTCAACCAAGTTCGGATCGCCTAAGTCGCAAACAACCGGTGAATAATTGGGGTGCGAAAGCGTATGGTTTCGTCCGATACCAACTACTTTTTCCCCTAGAGATAAATAGTTTTCTGCAATTGCTTTCCCAATTCCTTTGGATGTGCCTGTGATGATTACCATAATTTATATAATTCAAAATGATGTCCCGATAGCTATCGGGAGCAAAATGCAAAAATACTGACTTCGACTCCGCTGGATAAAATATTGAAAAGGTAACTGAATGCTTGCGCAAGAGCTACAGCATTGGCGCAGCGGAGTCGAAGGTACCTGATTAAACAAAAAAAGCGTTCATCCATCAGCTGATAGAGAACGCTCCTAAATTAGATATTTTGTTATTAAGCCAATGCTTGTTTTAAATCTGCAATCAGATCGTCCACGTGTTCAACACCAACGCTTAATCGAAGTAAGTTGTCTACAACACCTGCCTTTTCTCTTTCTTCCTTTGGAATAGAAGCGTGCGTCATAGTTGCCGGATGATTAATCAATGATTCAACACCTCCCAAAGATTCTGCTAAAGAGAAAACATGGAATGAGGAAGCAACACGATACGTGTTTTCAATGCTTTTATCTTTCAGAACAATCGAGATCATTCCACCAAAATCGCGCATTTGTTTCTTCGCAATTTCATGATTCGGGTGTTCAGGAAAACCTGGCCAATATACTTTTTCAATTGCCGGATGATCTTTCAGGAAATGTGCAATCTGTTTCCCATTTTCACAATGGCGTTGCATACGTAAGTGCAATGTTTTAATTCCTCTTAATACTAAAAAGGAATCCATTGGTCCCGGATTTGCTCCTGAACTGTTTAATATAAAGTACAATTGTTCATGAATCGCATCGTCATTGGTGATCAAAGCTCCCATAACAACGTCTGAGTGACCTCCCAAGTATTTGGTAACGGAATGCATCACAATCGTTGCTCCTAAATCCAATGGGTTTTGCAAATAAGGAGAAGCGAATGTATTGTCAGCAACCATAATGATATTGTTTGCTTTCGCAATTGCAGAAACTGCTTCGATATCGATAATCTGCATCGTTGGATTTGTCGGAGTTTCTGCCCAAATCAGCTTGGTATTTGCATTGATGTATTGATTTACATTTGCTGCATTTGTCAAATCAATGAAGTGAAACTTGATCCCGAATTTCTCATAGATCTTAGTAAACAAACGGTATGTTCCACCATATAGATCGTCTCCGGTAATGACTTCATCACCCGGTTTTAATAACTTAAGTACAGCATCAGTTGCCGCAACACCACTACTAAAACAAACACAGTGTTTTCCATTTTCCAAAGCAGCAATATTTGCCTGAAGTGCATCACGAGTGGGGTTTTTCCCTCTGGCATATCCGTAACCTTTATTTACTCCCGGAGATTCCTGAACGTAAGTAGAAGTTTGAAAAATTGGAGTCATGATTGCTCCCGTTGTTGGATCAGGTTGCACACCAGCATGAATCGCTTTGGTGCCGAATTTCATATCTTGTTCTTTCATAGAAAATGGATTCACTTTTTATAGAATTACAAAGTTAATCGTTCGGTAAAGAAATCAGGGGGATTCTCGAAAATATTCTTTTCTGCACATTTCTGTCAAAGGAGTTTTCAACTGAAAGATGAGGTTTAAGAAGGGATGGTTGTCATGAAGCAAATTCCCGGTTTTGTTTTTTTTGCAGGTTGATAAATACTTCCGAACCCATTCTAGCTGGCACACTGTTATAGCATTCGGCCATTGTTGTAATTTCGAAATTCGGCTCGAAAATGGAATTGTATTCCAGTAAATCACCTCCGAATGGCGGACCTTGATGTGTAAATGTGCGATTAAACAAAACTCCAATCAGTTTTCCGTGCGGATTTAATAGGGAGGTCATTTTATTCGAATAGCTATTGCGCTTCTTGGGATCAATAGCACAAAAGAATGTCTGTTCGATGACCAAATCATAGGTTCCCTGATGCAGAAAAAAGTCTTCACATAAAATTCGGATCCCTTCCTGATTCTCAAATTTGGCTTGTAAACCTTCAACTGCTTTTGGAGCGATATCAATTAAGGTGATATTCGTAAATCCATTTGAAAGCAGGTATTCTGCTTCGTAAGCATTTCCGCAACCGGGAATCAAAATGGCTGCTTCTTTGTTGGGATATTGGGATAAATAGTTGGTGATTGAAGGAGAAGCAAAACCGGTATCCCAACCGGTTTCGCTCATTTCCCATCGCTCATTCCAATAAGAAACATCAAGCTGTTGCTCCTTGTTTTTTGTCAGGGGTTGTAGTTTTTTTTCTCCGTTCTCCATTGTTGTATAATCTGCTTGATAAAATAAGATTCAATTAGCTGTGCACTTTGCTCTGACATACGAAAGCACTTTTAGGCACATTGGTTGTCGAAATGGCATTGAATCCACCGGCAACTTCCGTAAAGTTTCGGTATCCTCGTGCTTGTAAAATACTTGCAGCAATCATACTTCGATAACCTCCTGCACAATGCAGGTAGAAGTGCTCTTGTGGCTGCACATCCTTGATCCAGTCATTGATGTATGCCAAGGGCTTGCTGTATGCTTCTTCGATGTGTTCAGCCGCGTATTCGCTTTCTTTGCGGACGTCAAGGATTTTACTTTTACCGATTTTTACTTCCGAAGCAAATTGTTCGGCTGTGATGCGGTTTACCATGTCAATTTCCTTCGCAGCATTCACCCAGAAATGAAAACCGCCACTCAAATGACCCAATACATTGTCAAAGCCAACACGACTCAATCGGGTAATTGCTTCTTCTTCTTTCCCTTCGTCAGTAACTAATAAAATCGGTTGTTTGACATCAACAATCAATGCGCCGACCCACGGGGCAAAATCTCCATCCAAACCGATGTTTATGGATTGTGGAATGAATCCGAGCGCAAATTCCTGATCGCTTCTCGTATCCAAAATCAAGGCTCCGGTGCTCTCTGCAACCGCTTCAAATTCACCAACAGATAATGAGTTCATTCCATGGCTCAATACGTTTTCGAATTCGTCGTATCCTTTTTTATTCATTGCTACGTTCATTCCAAAGTAGGCAGGAGGAGGCAATAATCCTTCCGTTACCGATTCAATAAAAGCTTCCTTGTTTGGTTGATTCAGGGCATAGTTCATTTTCTTTTGATTCCCCAAACTGTCAACCGTTTCCTTCATCATGTTTTTTCCACAAGCAGAACCTGCTCCGTGTGCCGGATAAACGGTAATGTCATCTGAAAGCGGTAGAATTTTAGTGTAAATACTATCGTATAATAATCCGGCTAATTCTTCTTTCGTAAGCTGCGCGGCTTTTTGCGCTAAATCAGGTCTTCCTACATCACCCAAGAAAAGGGTGTCTCCGCTGAATAATGCCGTTTCCTTGCCATGCTCATCAATTAACAAAAAGCAAGAACTTTCCATGGTATGTCCCGGAGTGTGTAATACTTTTAGTTTGATATCACCGATTTCAAATACCTGATTGTCTGTTGCAACAATGGCATCGAATTCTGGTTTAGCTGTTGGACCATAAACAATCGATGCGTGGGTTTTCTTGCTTAAGTCAAGATGACCGCTAACGAAATCCGCATGAAAGTGGGTTTCAAAAATGTATTTGAGTTTCACGCCGTCGTATTCCAATCGGTCGATGTAGGGTTGTGTTTCTCTTAATGGGTCAATAATTGCCGCTTCTCCGTTTGACGTGATGTAGTATGCTCCTTGTGCCAGACATCCCGTATAAATTTGTTCGATTTTCATGTGTTTGAAATTTGATGTTCTTAACTCATTTGATAATACAAAGGTGCATCGATTGTTTTTGGTTTTCAGCTACTTTGGTTACATAAGTAAATTCAGACCTTAACGACGTATTCACTTTTTTAAGTCAGAAAAAGTTCTTTTATAACAATGAAAACACCCATCGCGAGCACAAACCAACCAAATATCGGCTTCAGCCGTGCCCCATTGATCTTTTTGGATAATGCCATGCCAATGAAAATTCCAGTGATGGCGAACAAGGTGATGATTCCCAAAAATTTCCATTCGATTTCCGTTCCATGAAGCGAAAATAAGAATCCGGTGAGTGAATTGATAGCAATGATTACCAGAGAAGTTCCTACCGCGGTCTTCATCGGGAGTTTTAAGAAGTTGACCAAAGCCGGTATTATTAGAAAACCGCCGCCAGCACCCACGATACCGGTCACAATTCCCACAAATAATCCCTGAAGAATCAAAAAAATGTAATTGGGCTTCCCTTGTCTTACCGGAACTGACGAAGTCTCCTGTTTCTTTATCATGCTATAAGCAGCGGCAATCATCAATAGTGCAAACAAAAGCATGAAGAAAATACTCTTCGTGATATCAAAACCTTTGATTTGGAAAAGGTGTTCCGGAATTGCAGGAACAATAAACCTTCTGGTAAAAAACACCATTGCAATGGATGGAATTCCAAAAGCAAGAACGGTGATCCGATCCACTTGTCCGCGTTTGAAATAGAAAACAGAACCGACCAAACTGGTCGTGCCTACCACAAAAAGCGAATAGGTGGTTGACAAAATTGTGTCTAAACCGAATAAATAAACCAAAACAGGAACCGTTAGAATACTTCCTCCTCCTCCGATTAGTCCTAGTAAAATTCCAATAAAAACAGAAGCGAAATAACCGATGATATCCATTCAAATCTAAATTGTTTTGCAAAAATGCATTTATCCATAAAACGAAACAGCTACTTTGGTTACATATCCGTTATTTTATTTCTCATTCTGACCTGTTTCTTTGAATCCGATCGTTTATTCCGATTTTCAATCATTTAAATGAAGGTTTTATAGAATACTCTTGTACTGCAATTTCTAAACGGCTTTAATATCTTCCTTTTCACTATTTTCGTCATGCAATTCAATGAGTTATTCACCAACAAATATCCGCGATTTTATCCATGCCTTATCAGACATGCCCAAGACGGATATGCTGGTAAATCTCACGGAATCGGAGAATTCACTCATTCATTTGGATGAACTTCCGAAGGATAAGTTTCAGGTTCAATTGGAGGGTAAATGGAAAACGATTTGGCAAACTGCTAATAAGTTTCGCTTAGAATCGGATGTGAACTCCTTGTGTTTGGTTTTTGGAACAGTCTCTACTACTATCCAAACCGGAACGATCAAATCTCCTTTACTGATCATTCCATTGAATTGGGAAACCATTCGCATCAGCAATACGCTTCAATTGGAAATAATGGAAGAATCGATCGAGATCAATCCTTACATCAAATTCCTTTATTCCGAATTGAATAATGAAACGCTGCATGATTTTCCGGATGATCTGAACTTGAGTGAAAAACTGGAATGGGTAATGAATCAATTCCGTAATTTGAGTTTGGAAACTGAAGTGTCTCATGAAATCCATGTTGGAAATTTTCATTACCACCGCTTTCATCTACTGCGTGAATTGGAAGGAATTGAACGATCAGAACGAAAAAGTACATTGGTTGAACAGTTGTTGGGAAACGATTTTGAAGCATTCCAAGAAATCGATTTGCCAGCCGATTTGATTTATCCGGCGGATGTCGATCAAAAACAAGTTTTCAATACCTTAAACTCAAAAAATGTCTTGCTTCAAGGTCCTCCGGGAACAGGAAAATCGCAAGTGTTAATTAATATTCTCGGAAAATCGCTGAAAAGTGGATTGAAAACCTTGGTCGTTTCTGAAAAAAGAGTTGCATTGGATGTGTTAGTGAAAAAACTCGCCGAGTTGCAACTTCAACCCTTTGCATTTGTAGTACACAGTCAAACAAAATCAAAGGATTTATTGACTCAATTGAAAGCCACATGGAATATGCTGGAAAGTGCTGAGATTCAATCTGCACGGAATTTGCGACTTTCGGAACAGCTCCATGCAAACTTGCAATTGTTGCTTGATCGTTTAAATACATCCGATTATTTTGCGGGTGTTTCGTATAAAGAACTTCAGGAACTACTTCAGGAAACACCCATTCAAATCGAAAAATTCTCCAGTTTAAGTCCAACGATTGATGAATGGTTAAAGCATAAACCAACCATTCAAAAAGTGGATTTGCAGCTAGGTGGTTTTTCTAAATTAACCGGATTAAAACCAGCGTTTTTCGAACAATGGAATGGAGATCAGTTGATCAAAACCAGTTTGCTCAATTTGAATTCGCTGCAAACCAACTTGAAAGATTTGGTTTCGTTTGGTGATCTGGAAAAACTGATTGCTGTTTTGGGACGTTGTCAATTGGTTGAAAACGAGTATTACAAAGCATATAGTCAACTCATTTCGAAACCAAGAGAATGGAAGAGGTTTCAAAAACAGCTTCAGTTGCTGAAAGAGTTGAATGAAAAGATAACTTCCATTGAAACGGAGAATCAGATTTGGAAACAACCACCTTCCAAAAGTCAATTGGAATCATGGGAACAGGCAGTCAGCTGGATGCAATTGCGCAAGCGAAAAAAAGCCATTGTAAAATTACTGAATGATCCTTCTGTTTTACCTGAAATTGCACTTGCAAATTGGAAAAATTACCTATCAGAAACAGATAGAATAAAAGAGCTGGAATCCTATTTCAATGAACTTGGTTTGGATACAAATAGGCATGCGCTGGATATGGGAGTACTTTATGCAGCAAGTTTGGAAAAGGAAAGTGGCTCATTGCTAAGTGAAATTGCTTCCTGGACAAAGGAAAAACGGTTGTCGATTATTGAATCCGGTTCGGAACTCAATCAATTGCGATCAAATTTGATCCGTTATTTCAACATGCAAGATGAGGTGGTTTTGACAGCTTTTTTACTTCAAAAACAAACTGAATTTGTAGAATTGAGTGCCCTATATGAGGATCTGAAACAACTTCCGCGTTTTTTCTTTACTCTATTGGAAGACGTCAATTCGTGGGAAGGACTGCAATCCATGATTCTGTTTAGTTCCCTGAGGAAGATAGAATCGGTTACTCCGGAGATTGTCAAATTTTCCGGAGAAACATTGAAAGAACGCTTAAATACACTAATCGAAACGGAGAATCAGGAATTTGCTGATTTTGCAACTTCACTCCGGGTTCAGATCCAAAAACAGTTTGCTGAATTCGAAGAACTTTTAAGAATTCCGGCTCAAAAGCTTTCTGTTTCTCAAAAAGAACTCAAAGCACGTTTAAAAAAGGGGAAGTCGCTTTTAGTAAAAGAATTCGGAAAATCGAGAAATAATCCTTCCATCCAAAACCTGCTGGCAAGTGATGCAAAAGAATGGATACAATTACTCATTCCAATTTGGTTGGCAACACCCAATCAGGTAGCAGATCATTTTCCTTTGGAAATGGAATTGTTTGATTTGGCACTTTTTGATGAGGCAAGTCAGCTTCCTTTGCCCAGTGCGTTGGGATCTTTGTTTCGTTCCAAAAGAGCATTGGTTGCAGGAGATGAGCAGCAAATGGCTCCTTCCACTTATTTCGGTAAAAATTTCGGATTCCACGATTTGCTGCATCAGGCATCCTATTATTTTGAACGAGTTCCATTAAGACATCATTATCGATCTGAATACCGCGAATTGATTCAGTTTTCGAATAAACATTTTTACAAAGACGAGTTGATTGTTTATCCTTCTCCACAGCGAAAAGAAGTGCTTTTCCATGAGTTTGTTGCCGATGGAATTTTTGAGGAACGGAAGAATCAGCCCGAAGCCAAAGCTGTTGCAGCTTATTTGGATGCATTTAAAAACTGGGACAATCAAACCCTCGGAATTGTAGCTTTTTCTGAGGAACAATTAAAAACTATCTGGAAAGAATGTTCCCCGCGAGTGCAGGAACTGATTGCGATTAAACAGGAGGAAAACACACTTTTCTTCAAAGCACTTGAAAATGTTCAAGGAGACGAAGCAGATAATTTGATCATCAGTTTGGGCTATGCAAGAAATCCGGAAGGATCATTCCAAATGCGTTTCGGACCATTGAACCAAGCAAATGGTCACAAGCGATTGAATGTATTATTGACCCGGGCGAAACAGGAAATTCACTTTTTTACTTCGGTGAAAGCAGTAGACTTTGAGTTGTCGGATAATGAATCGGTGAATTTACTTCGTAGATTTTTACTGGAATTGGAGGCTTATCAAACATCCGATAAAGAGTTGGTTTTTCCTTATGGTTTGGAAGTTGAAACAATTGAAAACAAACAGGTGAGTTTCAAAAATAGTTATGCCCAAATTCCAATCGGACAAGACTTGGTTACCTTTCATCGCGTGATGAATCAACGAGGCTGGCAGTTAAATTATTAGCTGAAACTTTATATTTTCTTTTTTTGTACATTGGACAACTTATAAAAACTGAAAATGAAAAAGTTACTCTCCTCTTTTTTGTTCCTGACGATCTTAAACGTTTGTTTCGGACAAAATGATTTGGTCTCCATCCAACGCTATTTACAAGAGCATGCTACTCAGTGGAATCTGAAAGCTGCCGATTTCTCTAATCTGGAATTTGTTTCAAGCGCGTCCTCGAAGGCATCGAATACGAAGCATTTAAAAGTGCGTCAGACAAAAAATGGCATTTCCATTGTAGACGGATTTGGAATAATCACCATCCGCGACAATCAAGTGATCCACGTAACCACCAATTTTGTTTCAATCTCCGAACCAGTCAATCATTCAACCTTAAGTGCAGGACAAGCTGTAACTGCAGCCATGAAGCATTTGAATTTGGCAGCTTCAGATCTGAAAGAACTTCAGAATAAAGAAAACTCGGTTCTCTTTTCAAAAGGAGGGATTTCGAAAGAAGATATCCCGGTGAAATTGGTTTTGGGTGAGCACAAAGGGCAGCTAATGTATCTGTGGGATTTAAGTATTTATCCTCTCAATTCTGAACATTGGTGGTCGATGCGATTAAACGCAGAAACAGGTGAAATGATCTTCCAGAATGACTGGATCACACATTGCTCGGTAGAACATTGTTCCGATGAAAATCATCAAATCGCTAAAACGATGATGGTTCCACCTCCACCTCCCGGAGCAGATCAGTATAAAGTATATGGCTTGCCAAATATCAGTCCGGCACACGGAGACAGAGTGTTAGTAGTGAATCCTTCAGATGTGACTTATTCTCCTTTTGGCTGGCACGATACGGACGGACTTGCCGGTGACGAATACACGATCACGTACGGAAACAATGTCTATGCTGGCGAGGATATAGACAACGACGATATTCTGGGATATTCACCCGATGGAGGTGCAGGCCTTGATTTTAATTTCCCTTATGATTCATTGGTTGGTGTACAAGGGAACCTGGATGCGGTGATTACGAATTTATTCTACATGAACAACATGATGCACGACATTTGGGCGTATTATGGTTTTGACGAAGAAAGCGGGAATTTTCAGGAAACAAATTACGGTGGCTCCGGATTGGGGCAGGATCAGGTATATGCGCAGGCGCAGGACGGAAGTGGTACGAACAATGCGAATTTTGGGACACCACCCGACGGAATGAATCCAAGTATGCAAATGTATTTATGGACGGAAAGCAATGTTCCGGACTTGTTGACGATCAATTCGCCTGCCGGTATTGCAGGGGCATATTCATGTTCTACTGCAGGTTTCGGACCGCCGGTTCCAATTATTCCGATCACGGAAGATGTGATTTTAGTCATTGATGATGGAGTAGATACAACGGACGGCTGTGGAGTGATTACAAACGGCGCAGCATTAGTTGGAAAAATTGCTTTGGTAAGAAGAGGGAATTGTACGTTTGGTGAAAAAGTAGAAGCATGTGAGGCTATGGGTGCTGTTGCGGTAATTGTAATGAATAATACAGGAACAAGTACGCAAGCCATGGGAGGGAATTCAGTTACCATGATTCCTTCAATTATGGTCTCAAAACCAAACGGAGATGCTTTTGTAAATCAAATAAACCAGGGAAATACGGTGAATGGAACCATCGTAAATCCGGGAGATTTAACCGCAACAGATTCGGATTTTGACAATATGATTATTGCACACGAATATGGTCATGGAATTTCAACACGTTTGGTAGGTGGTGCAGATAATACAGATTGTTTGTGGAATGCCGAGCAAATGGGTGAGGGTTGGTCTGACTGGTTCGGATTGATGATTACGCAGGTTGCTTCCGATCAGGCGGGAGATGGAAGAGGAGTTGGAACATACGTTACCAATGAACCCAATAACGGAGGCGGAATTCGTCCGGCGCAATATTCTACTGATTTTGCTATCAACGATTATACTTATGGGAATACAAACAATAATTCTTTGAGTGAACCACATGGAATTGGTTTTGTTTGGGCTAGTATACTTTGGGATCTAAACTGGGCCTTGATTGATGAATACGGTTTTGATGCAAATATTAAAACAGGAACCGGAGGAAATAACGTTGTCATGAATTTGGTGATCGAAGGATTAAAACTAACAGCTTGTGGACCGGGCTTTGTGGATGCTCGTGATGGGATTTTGGCAGCAGATCAAGTCCTTTACGGTGGTGCAAATACATGTTTGATTTGGGAAGTATTTGCACGAAGAGGTGTTGGATATTCAGCTGATCAGGGAAGTCCGAATGATCGCAATGATCAGGTGGAAGCATTTAATATTCCTCCTGCATGTACTTTAGGGCTAAACGAAAACAAAGCAGCAGCTTCTGTGCAGGTTTATCCGAATCCAAGTAACGGAAAACTGACGATTAAAAACACAGTTTCTGAGATCCATGAAGTAAAATTGGTTGATCTGAGCGGGAAAGTAGTTTATACGAAAAGCGTAAGTGGAAACGAAGTTGTTTTAGACATCATCAGCCTGAATAAAGGCTTGTACATACTAAAAGTTCAAACCCAAAATGGTTCGGAAACTATCCGGGTAGAGAAATTCTGATTCTAGCATGATTCTTGTGAAAATGAGCTGACAAATTGATTCCTTATGAAATACTTGCTTGTCAGCTCCTTTTTTGGTTTTATGTTGTTGTTTCTTGCGACTTCAGACTTCGCAAAGGAACTATTCACTCCTGAAAAGGAAGTCTTCGAAAATCCTTTAGACCGCATTTTAGGAGAAAAGCTGTTGGATGATGGGACTTTACGTAAAGATAATTTTGATTCAATTCTGCATATTGGGGCATCTTATTTAAGGGATTCATCTGAAATTTATAAGATTCAAAAACTAAGTGAGAATGTGTTTTTATTGATTAGAAAAAGATGCTTTCTCAATACCAGAAACTATTCACTCTTTGTAAAAACCGAAGGGAATAAAATAGTTTCGTATCACAGAATTCCAGATTTCGGGGTGAATAGTGCTTTGGTATCAGACAAAAGAATTTATTTCATTTGTGATGATAACAATAGCAATAGTCGGTTTAGGAAACCTTCCTACTATGTAGGAATAGCTTGTATGGATTCGAATTTTGATGAAATGTGGAAAATCTTTTCCAGGTCAGACCAGTATTTCTTTTATGCCGCCGGATTGAGTCTGAAAGACACTGTTTTACATGCTGAAGTTGAAATTCATGGACAAGGCAGTTCAACGATGTGCACGGATTTTTTTGATGTTCAACTCACCAAATCAGGAAAAGCTACAAGCTCACAATTTATTGGCACGCATTCTTGTGCTGGAAGAAATGTGCCAGAGTTGGAAACAATACACACAATGTTTAAAGATTAATTAAATCTAAAACAAATAATATAATAGAAAACCTTCGTGCTCCTTGTGGTTACACTTAATGTGCATCCAGCCAGTTGTTGGCCAATTCCATTTCAACCTCCATCGGAACAGCCAATGAAATCGCATGTTCCATCGCTTCTTTCACCAAAGCCTTCATGATTTCATGTTCGTCTTTATGAACATCAAACACGAGCTCATCATGCACCTGCAAGATCATTTTGGATTGAACATTTGCTTTTGCCATCGCTTTATCAACTGCAACCATGGCTAATTTTACGATGTCAGCCGCAGAACCCTGAATTGGCGCATTCACCGCATTTCGCTCCGCAAAACCTCTTACCACTGCATTTGCCGAATTAATATCCGGTAAGTAACGACGGCGTTGCATGATCGTTTCCACGTATCCGTTTTCACGCGCATCTTTTACGGCTTTGTCCATGTACGTTTTAATAGTCGAATACTGTGCGAAGTACGAATCAATGATTTGTTTTGCCTCTGTTCTGCTAATTCCCAGGTTCTGAGAAAGACCAAATGCCGACTGTCCGTAAATGATTCCGAAGTTCACCGCTTTGGCAGCGCTGCGTTGGTCTTTTGTCACGTCATCCAATTCCACATGGAATACTTTTGCAGCCGTTGCTCGGTGAATATCCACTTTATCTCTAAAGGCTTGAATCATATTCGTGTCTTCCGCCAATGCCGCAATAATGCGCAATTCAATCTGGGAATAATCCGCAGACATCAACTGGAAGTCTTCAGAACGTGCTATAAATGCCTTACGAATCTCTTTTCCACGTTCACTGCGGATTGGAATGTTTTGCAAGTTTGGATTATTGGAACTCAAACGACCGGTAGCAGTCACAGTTTGCATATAGCTCGTATGAACTCTTCCGTCAACAGGATCTTTCAAGGTCGGAAGTGGATCCACATAAGTAGATTTCAACTTCTTCATTTGTCGGTAATCCAAAATACACGGAATGATCTCGTGATCGTTTTTATGCTGTTGCAGTATGTCCTCAGATGTAGCGTATTGACCGGTTTTGGTCTTTTTGGCTTTGGAAGAAATCTTCATGTGATCAAATAGTACATCACCCAATTGTTTCGGAGAATCTACATTGAAATCCATTCCGGCCAATTCTTTGATTCGAATTTCCAGAGCTGCCGTTTCGTCTGCAAGTTGTTTGGAATAGGCTTCCAAATGCGGAATGTCGATTGCGATACCCTCTTCTTCCATTTTTGCAAGAACAGAAACCAAAGGCATTTCCATTTCATAGAACAATTTTTTCAAATGGTCTTTTTCTATCTGAGGACCAAATAATTGTTTCAATTGGAAGGTAATATCCGCATCTTCACAAGCGTAGTCACTGATTGCTTCCGGAGGTAAATCTCCCATGTTTCCCTGACCTTTTCCTTTTTTACCAATCAAGGTCTCAATACTTACCGGAGTGTAATTCAGGTAGTATTCTGCCAGGAAATCCATTCCCTGTTTGGATTCCGGTTGAATTAAATAATGAGCAATCATGGTATCGAATAACGGCCCTTCAAATTGAACTCCGTAACGATGCAAGACCTGAATATCGTATTTCATATTGTGAGCAATCTTCTCGATTGTTTTGCTCTCAAAAAACGGTTTGAATTCGTCTACAATTACCTGTGCTTCGGTTCGATCTTTTGGAACAGCAACATAATATCCCTCACGTTCCTTGTATGAGAATGACATTCCAACCAGGTCGGCATGCAAGGCATTGATATCTGTTGTTTCCGTGTCAAAACACACGGATTTTTCTTTCATTAATTTAGTCAGTAAAGCTTTACGTTCTTCTGGTAAAGTCACCAAATGATAAGAAGGTTTTTCGGTTGCAATGGTCTTTACTCCGCTTGTTGGCTGTGCTTGCTGCACATCTACCAAACTTTGCGTTCCGAATAGATCCAACTGACCATTTTCACTTACTCCTGCTGATGTAACTACAATTTCTTCACCTGTAATTCGCTTTGCCAGATTTCGGAATTCCAAATCCGTGAAAATATCGAGGATGAGTTCTTTATTTGGTTCTTCCAGTTTCAATTCTTCAGCATTAAACTCAACGGGTGAATCGAGGATAATCGTTGCAAGCAATTTGGAAATAAGTCCCTGTTCTTTGAAATTGATGACATTTTCTTTCATCTTTCCTTTCAGATCTTCTACATTTTCAAAAACACCCTCCATCGATCCGTAATCTGCGATCAGTTTTTTGGCAGTCTTCTCACCAACACCCGGAATTCCCGGAATATTATCGGCAGCATCTCCCCACAATCCCAAAATGTCAATGACTTGCAGCGGATTTTCAACTTCAAACTTTTCACACACTTCTTTCACGCCCATAATAGAGGCAGGATCTCCACCACGACCCGGTTTGTAAATGAAAATATTCTCACTCACTAACTGACCGAAATCCTTATCAGGAGTCATCATATACGTAATGAATCCTTCTTTTTCGGCCATTTTTGCCATCGTCCCGATCAAATCATCCGCCTCGTATCCGTCTACAACGTACATGGGGATTCGGAATGCTTCAATAATGCGTTTGATTGGTTCGATCATGTTTCGGATATCCTCCGGCATTTCTTCCCGATGCGCTTTGTAAGCGGCAAAATCTACATTTCGATTTGTTGCTCCTCCCGGAGGATCAAAAACTACAGCAATATGCGTGGGCTTCTCTTTATTGAGAATGTCGATTAGCACATTGGTAAAGCCAAAAGCTGCGGAAGTGTTTTGTCCTTTTGAGTTTACCCTTGGGTTTTTTGCAAAAGCAAAATATGCCCTGTAAATCAAGGCGAAGGCATCTAATAAGAACAGTTTTTTATCTGACTCCGGAGTAAGCATAATCTTCAAAAATTGTGAAGTACAAGTTTAAGGCAAATTCGGCAATTTTCAGGTTGTTCTTCGAATAATTCCCACCTGGTTTTGAATTTTTATTCAAACAGAGATTAAGTTAAGGGAACAACGTTTTTATGTGATTTAAAGGGGATTATTTGTGTAATAAATTTGCCAAAATAACCAAACATGTTATATAAATCACAATTAGAATAAGGAAATTATAAACCGTTAATATTCATTTTGTGGCGTGAAATCTATTTATTAGATGAAAAAACATACCAGGTATGAAGCTTTCTTAAAATGTTAAACTTTGGAATAGTGAGAAAAAGTACTTATAACATGCTGTATATTAGCTTTCTCACAAGTAACTATTCACACCATGGAAAGAATCCACATCAACTCGTCTTGAACATTTCAATGTTAAAAAAATAACTACTAACAGTTTTATTACACACTATTTACTTTTACATCTTATGAAACAATTTCTAAAATTAGTCTGTTTCGTGCTGCTTTATTGTGCAGGAAACAATTTACTAGCTCAGACTGGTGCTGGGGGACCTTGCCCTGATATCAATGTCAGTACTGGTATTGATGCTACTGGAAATGCAATTGCCATCGGTGCGACCGATCCTTTCTGGACAATTAGTTCAGGGCCAGTTGGGCCAGTAGCAAAACGTGTACAGAGCTACCTTCCTTATTGGCAAGTAACACCTGTACCAGTAACAAATGCTTGCTGGATCAATGGTTCAGGCACGATTTTTAACAATGCAACGGGAAATTACACGTTCTCGCGAACCTTTACCATTGCACCGGGAGCAACCAGTTTTACCACAAATTTCGGTATCGCTTGGGATGATGTTTTGGTTTCAATCCAGCTGATTCCACCGGGTGCCGGACCTGCTATTCCGCTTACTGTTCCCCCATCAGCGCCTTACATGGTAAGTCCGCCGATTGGTTATACAGTTCTGTCACCAGCCGCAGGAGTATGGACCATCGAATGTGTTGTTAATTTTGTCGATAATGTTGGTGCTTTCATTCTTTCAGGTTCAATCGACGTAGATTGTAACGATAATCCTTGCACATGTGAAAACGTTCATCCTGAATTTACGTACACAACATCTACTGATTGTATTACTACATTCACTGCGATGATTAACCCTAACTGTGCTAACACTTCGACTCAGATTGAATGGATTATCGATGGAGTTTCAGCTGGATTTGGACCGACATTCAATTATGCATTCTTAACCAACGGTCCACATACTGTCTGCATGGTAGTAACTGTAACCTTAGCTGATGGAACCCTGTGTCACAAAGAATCCTGTCGCACTGTAAACATTGATTGCAACCCTTGTAGCTGTGATCTGGTCATACCTCATTTTACTTACACGGTCGATAAGTGCATCGCCCAATTCGTAGCAGATCCTTCGTTACCTTGTTGTATTAAAGACATCAATTATGAATGGTATGTAGACGGTTTACCTGCGGGAAGTGGACAAAACTTTAGTCACACTTTTACTTCAAATGGGTTCTATAATGTCTGTTTGTTCATTACGGCTACTTTAAATGATGGAACAGTATGTTACAAAGAAATATGTCAGCTAGTCGAAATAAAAGATTGTGACGAATGTAATTGTAATCAACTTCAACCGTCATTCAATTTCAATATCGTGAACTGTGAAGGTTATTTCGATGCCGTAGTTTCGGCGCCACCTTGTATGACAGAATTTACGTATCAATGGTATGTCAATGGACTTCCTTCAGGAACAGGACCAAATCTGATTTATACGTTCCCTGCTAACGGACCATATAATATTTGTCTGCTAGTAACTACAATTATGCCAGATGGAAGTTCTTGTACGAAGGAATTCTGTAAGATCGTTAAGGTGAAAGACTGTGATCCTTGTAATTGTGATCAGCTTCAGATAGGTTTTGATCACTTCTTAGAAAATTGCATTGGACATTTCACCGGTCTTGTAGGACTTCCTGCTTGTATGGAGATTACTGGATGGAATTGGTCGGTAAATGGTGTTTACGTTGGTTCGGGTCCAGTATTTGATTATACCTTCCCAGCAAATGGTTTCTACAATGTTTGCCTGACGGTTATTACACAAATGCCTGATGGACAGAAATGTGTCAAAGAAGTATGTCAGCTGGTTGAAGTGAAAGATTGTGATGAATGCAACTGTCAACAGTTACAGCCCAATTTCGAATACCAAATAAATCATTGTGATGTGGAACTACAAGGAGAGGCTTATGGTCCTAATTGTATGTCCAATTACCAATACGAATGGTATGTAAATGGTTCACCTGTAGGAAGCGGACAAAATTTCGTTTGGACTGCTCCAGCTAATGGAACTTACACAATCTGTCTATATGTTACGGTAACTTTACCTGATGGAACCCTGTGTCACAAAGAACTGTGCAAAGACATTGTAATAACTGATTGTGATCAATGCAATTGCAGTGATATAGTAGCAGGATTTAATTGGCAGATTGTTCAGTGTACCGCTTACTTCAACGCATATTTTAACCAGACTCCATGTATACAAAGCTACTCGATTGATTGGTATGTGGATGGTCTATACGTTGGTTCTGGAACACCATTCTCTATGCCAGCAGCAGGAAATGGTAGTCACACTGTTTGTATGGTGCTTACTACTGTTCTCACCAATGGACAAGTATGCCAGACCGAATCATGCAAAACGATTGATGTAGTTGGTTGTGGATGCCCTTGCAGTCTCTTGAATGGAATAATTAATTTCCAAGTTGACCACTGTAATATCCACCTCGTGGCACAACCCCAGATTCCGCAATGTATGGTAAATTCATCGGTTCCAACAAGCTATAGTTGGACAGTTAATGGTTCATATGCAGGTTCAGGTCCTGTAATTAACTATACAGCCGGTGGAAATGGTACTTACCATGTTTGTGTACTGATTGTTGTTACAAAGCCAAACGGACAGAAGTGTGAAAAAATGGTCTGTAAGGATATTGTTGTAAGCAATTGTAATTCAACGCCAACAAATCCACAGACGATTAATCAGCCAGGTCCAACAATGGAAGAGTCGTTAAAGCTTTACCCAAATCCGGCTAGTACGGAGCTCAATATCGATTTCATAACGAAAGACGCAGGAACCGTAAACATTACCTTCAAAACAATAGATGGTAAAGTGTTCCTAAATCAATCGATCGACGCCCAAGCGGGACCACAACGACTTAAAATGCCGATTGCGCCAATGGTTTCAGATGAAATGATTTTGGTTGAGATCACTGTGGACGGTGAAACAACTATCCGTAAAGTAAGTGTTGTAAAGCACTGATTTTAAATCATAGCCAATAACATGTTTGAAAAGCCGTTCCTCTCTTCTGAGTGGGATGGCTTTTTTACTTTTCCAATGATCCGTGATTCTGTTTGCGAATTAACAGCTGAAACTTTATAACTATTCCAAATTCCTGAACTTTCAGCTCCTGATTTCACCCATCTTTGTAAGGTGGTCAGAGCCTTTAAATTATTTGTTGCTTACGGGATTGTTTTTTTGATCGGTTACCTGGGAACCGGCATTACCTTGCATTATGTAAAACCGCAAGTACATATGTTGCCCCAGTTTGTGGAAAATATCCTGGATGGTGGGGCAATCTGGAAGGTTCAATACCCGGAAGAATCCGATATTTCCATGTTTGAGCAGCGAACCTACAATCCGGAAGCGCACGATCCGGAAGAAGAAATTCTGTTCACAGACGATTACAATTCCGAAAACGGTATTTTTTGTTTCAGAGGAAATGCACAACGCAATGCGCCAACACGTGGCGAACTAAAAGGGAAACCGACCAATATTCGACTGGATTGGGAATTCACAACAGGTTATGACGGCAGAACAACAGAATATGGTTCCTGGGGAGGTGGTTCTGGCTGGACAGGTCAGCCTTTGGTGGTGAAATGGCCGAAGAAAATTGCTGGCAGACTCCATGGAATGAAATCCGCTTATTTGAATCAGTCCAATTTTCGGGAAGTCATCGTTGGAAGTTTATGTGGAGATATTTATTTCATTGATTGGAAAACCGGATTAGCTACCAGGCCTCATGTGACCATTGAAAATCCGATCAAAGGCACGGTTTCAGTTGATCCGCGAATGAACGGATTGCTTTATGTGGGTCAGGGAATTAAGAACGGTGAACGTTTCGGTTCTTATATCTTCAACATGTTTACCGGCGAGGAAGTTTTCTTTCGGAATGGCTTGGATCCAAAAGCCCGAAGAGCTTGGGGCGCATTTGACAGTAATTCATTGATTGACACCAAAACCGGATATTGGATTCATCCGGCAGAGAATGGCCAGATCTATAAAACCAAAATAAAAAACGGAAAGGAAATCCCGAAACCCTTTATTTTCAATTATCAAATTCAAAAACACCCGGATTTGGGGATCGAATCGAGTTTTGGAGCCTGGAATAACTTGGGTTGGTTTGGTGACAACGGGGGAAATGTGTTCTGCATGAATCTCATGACGATGAGTCCGGTTTGGTATTTAGATAATTACGACGATACGGATGCATCCATGGTGATTGATTTACAGGAAGACGATCATCCCTTTTTATATGTCGGAAATGAAGTAGACAAACAAGGAGAAACCGGAACGGCTCATATTCGCAAGATTGATGGATTGACAGGTAAACAAGTTTGGGACGTATCTCGAAAATCCACCAATACAAAATTGCATGGTCGGGTCAATTCCGGTGGTGTTTTGGCTTCGGTTTTACCCGGGAAGAAAAAAGCAAGTAATCTGGTTTACGGAATTTTCTCACGTGTGAATGGAAGTTTGGCCGGAGAGTTTGTTGCAATTGACAAGATTTCCGGAAAGCAAAAATTCTCCATTCCAATGGACTATTACAGTTGGGCTTCTCCAATTGATCTCTACGATAAAGAAGGGAATTGTTATATTTTCTTCACGGACGTATATGGAACCATTTACCTCATTAACGGATTGAACGGAAAGATCATCGTGAAGCGCAAAACCGACTGCGTTTGGGAATCATCTCCGGTTGCATGGGGAAATCGCATTGTAGTGGGAAGCAGAGGGAAGAAGATTGTGAGCTTTGTCATAGAGTAATTGAAAATGGACAATTGAGAATTGAAAAGTTTTAAATTGTTGTGGCTTTCAGCGCTTATAAACTCAGCGCTTTAATAAGAATTTTCACTGTTTGAGCAGGGTAGAATTAAAGTAGACGGATTCCAGCTTTTCAATTCTACATTTTCAATTTTCAATTCTGGTGTTACTTTCTGAAACTTTAGCATTCCAGTGAAAGCTGTGAGAAACTAAAAATGTATCTTTGTTTTCAATGAAAAATTCGAATCGCCCACTCATTTTCGTAACCAATGACGATAGCTTGCATGCAAAAGGAATCGCTTCCTTAGTTGCTGTTGCTCAGGAGTTTGGAAATGTAGTGGTTATAGCTCCGGACAAACCACAATCCGGAATGGGTCATGCAATCACTATTTCGCATCCGCTGAGATTATCCCGCTCGGATATTTTTGAAGGAATTGAATCGTACTCATGTAGTGGTACGCCCGTGGATTGTGTAAAGTTAGCCGTGTATGAAGTATTACACCGTAAACCGGATCTGATTTTATCAGGAGTCAATCACGGATTGAATTCATCTACCAATGTGCTGTATTCCGGAACGATGTCTGCAGCAGTAGAAGGGGCAATGGAGCATATTCCCAGTATTGGCTTTTCGTATGGCGATTTTGAGCCGGATGCTGATTTTTCTGCCCCCATGCATGTGGCAAAACAAATGATTCCACAGGTCTTGAAGCACGGATTGCCGCAAGGAGTTTGTCTGAATGTAAACATCCCGATGGGTCCCGTTGAAGCATTGAAAGGAATAGAAGTTTGCAGACAAGCCTATGCATTTTGGGAAGACCGTTTTGATAAACGAATAGATCAATTTGGAAGACCTTATTATTGGCTCACAGGAA
Source organism: Flavobacteriales bacterium UBA7666 (assembly GCA_002483265.1). Taxonomy (GTDB): domain Bacteria; phylum Bacteroidota; class Bacteroidia; order Flavobacteriales_D; family Crocinitomicaceae; genus Fluviicola. The sequence goes on from DLHO01000009.1 coordinate 218,345, forward strand.
CATTTGATTCACGGGAAGATGCTACAGATACAGATTTGTATTTTTTAGATCAGGGATTTGCTACCATTGTACCTACCCAATTTGATCTGACAGCTCACCAAACAATAGCTAGTTTAAAAAAGATATTTTAATGAAAAGAAAATTTAACTGGAATACGCGTACAACTGTCGGAATGATTATCGGTTTGTTATCTCCGTTTATTTGTGTTCCGATTACGATACTGATTATTTCCTGGGCACAACATTATAGCTTTTCGTTGTTTTGGGATCGGTTTTTTATGGATATAGGAGTCATGAGCAAATTTCTCTCCCTTTCGATTATTCCGAACCTGATTTGGTTCTATGTGTTTTTGAATAAAGAACGGTATGATCTGGCTCGTGGAATTATTGTAGGATCTGCTTTGTTTCTGCCATTTATTATTTACGTCAACTTAATTCGTTAAATGAGCAAGAAACTGTATATCATTTCGGGTGAGGCATCTGGAGATTTGCATGGAGCAAATGTGATGAAGGAATTGTACGCAGAACAGCCCGAATTAGATATTCGTTTTTGGGGTGGGGATAAGATGCAAGCTGTTGGTGGAACAATGGCAAAGCATATTCGGGATTTGGCGTTTATGGGTTTTGTTGAAGTTTTAATGAACCTTCCAACCATCTTACGGAACATTCGGTTTTGTAAAGATGATATCTTGAAATTTCAACCTGATGCATTGCTTTTAATCGATTATCCCGGGTTCAACATGCGCATTGCAGAATGGGCGAAGAAAAACAATATTAAAGTCTATTTTTATATCTCTCCGACAGTTTGGGCCTGGAAGGAAAATCGCGTTCATAAAATCAAAAGAGATGTCTACAAATTATTCTGTATTCTTCCTTTTGAAGCGGATTTCTATAAAAAATACCACTACGATGTAGAGTATGTCGGACATCCCTTACTAGATGAAATAGAACAATACCAGCAACTTCCGAAACAAGAGTTAAAGATAACAGATACTGGTAAACCCATTATTGCAATGCTTCCCGGCTCCAGAAAGCAGGAATTAAGAACAAAATTGCCTGTGATGTTGCCTTTGGTAGATCTCTTTCCACAATATCATTTTGTAATTGCAGGGGCACCAAATATGGATCTCGCGATTTACAAGGAGTTGATCGGTGATAAAAAGGTGGATGTGGTATACGGCCAAACCTATCCTTTGCTGCAACAATCAGAAGCAGCAGTAGTAACCTCTGGAACTGCTACGCTTGAAACAGGTTTGTTTGAAATTCCTCAAGTAGTTTGCTACATTGGAAATGCTATTTCTTACCAGATTGCAAAAAGATTGGTCAACGTGAAATATATTTCATTGGTAAACCTGATTCTGGATAAAGAATCCGTTACCGAATTGATCCAAAACGACTGTACCACAGAGCGCTTAGCAAAAGAATTGTCTTTGGTAATTAAAGGCGGAAACAAGCGCGATCAGGTTCTGGAAGATTACTCCAACTTAAAAGCAATGTTGGGAAAAGGTGGTGCATCCAAGAAAGTTGCACAATCGGTGTTGAAAACTATTTGAGTCCGAGCCTATTTCAGTTCGGTACTGAACTAATTTTGTAAGATGTTGCGCTTATTCGTGCTCATAGGGTTCATTTTTCCATTTTTCGTGTTTTCTCAACAAATGCGGATAGGTGTTTTGCGCGATTATTCCGTTCAACGGATCGTCTTTGCCTATTCCGACGGAAGTTATAACGTATTTGGTGACACGACTAATTTTGCAACACTCTTACCTAGTGAATTCGTTGACCTGTCAATCACAAGCAATAATCTGATTTCACTAAAAGTTGGTGTCAATGAAGTGGCCCTTGTTTCTAAAGTGTTATTGGTTGCTACAAAACTCAATCAATCGCTGGTTTATTCAACAAAAATTCCCACAGCTAAAGAACGAAAGTATAAGGATGATGTGGAGATTACGGTTCAAAATGGCGCATTGACCATTGTTAATCTCGTCGACATCAATAATTACCTAAGTGGAGTTGTTGAGTCTGAAGGTGGTGGCGGGAAAGAGATTGAATACTACAAAGTTCAGGCCTTGATGAGCAGAACCTATGCTTTGAAATACAAAACCAGACATCAGAAAGAAGGTTTTGATTTGTGTGACAGAACCCATTGTCAGGCATACCACCATCAATTACGTCTGAATCCAATGATTGATTCTGCTGTTTTGAAAACAGAAGGAATGGTGATGGTTGATCCGCAAAATCAGTTGGTAGATGCTTATTTTCATGCAAATTGTGGAGGACAGACTTCTGAACCGGATTACGTCTGGAACAACAAGATTCCGTATTTGAGCACATTTAAGGATACGTTTTGTATTTATACGAAGCAGGCCACTTGGGAGAAGCGAATTTCTCAGATAGACTGGATGGATTATCTGGTCAGTACTTTTCATTATCCGGTGAATGATTCCGTTTTAGGCCCCATGATTTACACCTTTAATCAGGCTGATAGATGTGCTTTTTATCAATATCCTTGGTTGGGAATTCCTCTGAGAGATATCCGGGAACATTTTAAACTGAAATCGACCTTCTTCAATTGTTATCCGGAAGGAACGGAAGTAGTATTAAGAGGTCGTGGTTATGGTCATGGAGTAGGTTTATGTCAGGAAGGAGCAATGAAAATGGCCAAATTCGGATTTAATTATGTTCAAATTGCTCTGTATTATTTTCCGGGAGTGAAGGTGGTCAATTATCAAGAGCAGCAATTCTTTAATCAACGTCCAAAAATCGCAGAACTCGATTAGTGCCTTCGACTCCGCTCAGTCACCGAAGACATGAGTAAAAGGATACTGAGCGAAGTCGAAGTATCAATTATTTGTAGGTAATCACAAAAATATCCTCGTCGTCTTTCTTGAATAGTTTATCTTCTCGCGCTAGTTTTTCTAAGTAAGATAGATCTTTAATCTGGGAGAGAATGTATTTCGTGTCCTTTAGCTTTAAATTCATTGCTGATTGAGCAGAACGCAATTCAGAAACCTTCTTGTTTTGATTGATAATGGTAAAGATATCCACTTCATCCAAAAACAAATTGTAGACCATGAAAAGACACAGTGCAAGGATGTATTTGTTTCTGAAAGGCGCAAGATACTTCTTCATATCACGAAGTTAGGATTTTTACAGTTGTTCTTTCAAGCTGGGTGAATGAGATATCCTCCGAAGGTTGTTAATAGCATTGATTGCGGCTTGTTCTCGATACATTCAACTCATGTCAATTCAAGTTCGCTTTAGCGGGTATCGAGAATACATGAGCTGAATTACTCGAACTGACACCACAGGAAGAGGAAAAGTATAGGCAAAAAAAAGCCCCGACATTTATTGTCGGGGCTTCTACTACTATTTTATTTAGTTGACTATTTCGTCGTATTTCGTTTTGAAATCTTCATTTCCTTCATACCATTGAGCAATTTTTCCCATCACAGCTTTAGCCTTCTCGGTTTGTTTAGCTGTAATGTAGCATTCTGCAGTTTGGATCACACCCATCATAAGCATATCTTTTTCCGCTTTAGACCATTCAGAAATATCCGTAACTGTTTTCAGCATTGTTTCTGCTTCTTTCCATGCGGTATTTGCACCTCCTTTGTCAGCATTTCGGTATTTACAAACACCGTCCAGGTATTTCGCTCCAATACTGGTAAGATTGATTTTATAGTACTTTAAAACCCAAGTTGCAGCTTTCTTATAATCCGGAGCTTCCACTTCGTTGCGGATAGTTTCAACCAAACTGTTTTTGAATTCATCATAGAACTCAGTATATTCAGATTGAACACTGCCATCTTTATCGTACTTGATACTTTTACCAACTTCGCCGATAGCCTCTTTGTAAGCATTCTTATATTTTTCGTCATCCGAACCACTTAACGAAACTTTATAAAGACCTCTACCCATCCACATATGTGGCAAAGCATCACTCTTTGTTTTATCGTTCATAGCATATTTTTCAGATGCACGCACTAGTTTTTCATAGTCGCCATCTGCATAAAGGATACGCAAATCGTTATATTCCGGTGCTTGTGCAACCAGCAATTTGGTAGTAAGTAGCGCACCAATTAGAACAAGCTTTTTCATAAAATTTAATTTCGTTGAATGGGTGAAACCAATAACTATGCCGAATGTACGAAAACTTTGAATAAAAGTTTCATTGTGCTTTTTACAAATTAACTTAATTGCCGGATTGACACCAAGTTATTTTAAAAAGTTCCAAAATTAACAGCTGGATTCTCAATTACTCTGCACTTTGAATCAATAATTCCAGAATTTTTTGTGCTGCTTTTGAAATTTTAGTTCCTGGACCAAAAACGCCGAATACTCCTGCATCGTACAAGAAGTCATAATCTTGCGCGGGAATAACTCCTCCAGCCACGACCATGATATCCGGACGCCCCAGGTTTTTTAACTCCGCAATTACTTGTGGAACCAGTGTTTTATGTCCTGCAGCAAGAGATGAAACACCCAATACGTGAACGTCATTTTCGATGGCTTGTTTTGCAGCTTCCCCGGGTGTTTGGAAAAGCGGCCCTATGTCTACGTCGAAACCAATATCGGCAAAGGAAGTCGCAATGACTTTTGCTCCGCGATCATGTCCGTCCTGACCCATTTTAGCGATCATTATCCGTGGTCTTCGTCCTTCCAGTTTTGCGAAGGATTCTACCAAAGCTTTCGCTTTTTCAAAATCTTTATCATTCATACTTTCAGCCGAATAAACTCCGCTAATGGAGCGGATAGTTGCCTGATGTCTTCCGAAAGTTGCTTCCATTGCCTGCGAAATTTCACCCAATGAAGCACGTTCTCTTGCACATTCAACTGCAATTTCCAACAAATTTCCTTTTCCTGTCCGCGCTGCTTCTGCCAATTTATCCAAAGCTGCTTTTACACGCTCCGGATTTCTTGTTTCACGCAGTACTTTCAATCGTTCCAATTGTGATTCACGAACCTTTGTATTATCCACTTCAAGGATATCCATGGCATCCTCTTTTTCCAATTGGTAACGGTTCACACCAACGATAATGTCTTTTCCGGCATCAATTCGGGCTTGCTTGCGGGCAGCTGCTTCTTCAATGCGCATTTTTGGAATTCCGGTTTCTATGGCTTTGGCCATTCCTCCTAATTCTTCTACTTCCTGAATGAGTTTCCAGGCTTCGTCTACCAATTCCTGGGTCAGTTTTTCTACGTAATAACTCCCTCCCCAAGGATCGATGAGGTCGGTCATCCCAGTTTCTTGCTGCAAATATATTTGGGTATTTCGTGCAATGCGTGCAGAAAAGTCTGTTGGTAATGCAATGGCTTCATCCAGAGCGTTGGTATGCAATGATTGTGTTCCGCCAAAGCCCGCAGCCATTGCTTCGATACATGTTCGTGCAATGTTATTGAAAGGATCTTGTTCGGTCAAACTCCAACCGGAAGTCTGACAATGCGTTCTCAGAGCCAATGATTTTTCACTTTTGGGATTAAATTGAGCGACCAGCTTAGACCAAAGTAGTCTTCCGGCTCTCATTTTTGCAATCTCCATAAAGTGGTTCATTCCGATTGCCCAGAAGAAACTCAAACGCGGAGCAAAACTGTCTACGTCCATTCCGGCATTGATTCCTGCTCTTAAATATTCCAAACCATCTGCTAAGGTATAGGCTAGTTCAATACTTGCAGTTGCACCTGCTTCCTGCATGTGGTAGCCGGAAATGGAAATGGAATTAAAACGCGGCATTTTTTCTGCTGTATAGGCAAAAATATCTGCGATGATCTTCATTGATGGAGCAGGAGGGTAGATATAGGTATTCCGAACCATGAATTCTTTCAGAATGTCATTTTGAATGGTTCCGGAAAGTTCTTCTTGTTTTACGCCTTGTTCTTCTGCTGCCACAATATAGAATGCCATAATGGGAACTACAGCACCGTTCATGGTCATGGAAACAGACATTTCGTTCAAAGGAATCTGATCGAACAAAATTTTCATGTCCAGAATCGAATCAATTGCAACGCCGGCTTTACCCACATCACCAACTACACGTTCGTGATCTGAATCGTAACCGCGGTGTGTTGCCAGGTCAAATGCAACAGAAAGTCCTTTTTGTCCCGCTGCCAGGTTTCTGCGGTAAAATGCATTGGATTCTTCGGCAGTGGAAAATCCGGCATATTGACGAATAGTCCATGGTCTGATCGCATACATAGAACCATATGGTCCTCGAAGAAATGGAGCTTTCCCACTAATAAAACCTAAATGACTGACATCTTTCAGATCACTTTGATTGTAGTAACTTGCCAATTCTATTTTTTCGGACGTTGAAAAAACACCTTTCTCAGCTGATCCCGAAAGTGTATCTGCATTTAAGGATACCTCTTCAAATGATTTACGGATACTCATACGGTTTGTTCTAAGATTAATGGTTTCAAGTTGTTCCAGGCTAGTGGAAGTTCTGTCCAGTTATTTGTGATTTGTTCCGGATTGGGGAAGATATTGATCCCGATTCTTTTTTCCGTTTTGTCAGCGATCTCTTGAATACGCATTGCTGCTTTTTCTTCGATTTCAGAAGCGAGTGTCTTGCGGACTTCTGCATTGGAAATACTTCCGTTTCGTTCAATCCATTGAAAAGAACTCCATGCACGTTCGGCAATGGTTTCTGTCAATGAATCCAATGCATATGAGCCACCTGCAGGATCCAAAACGATTTGCAAATAAGATTCTTCTTTCAATAAGAGCGAAATATTTGTTGCCATACGTCTGGTGAAATTGGTGTTCGAATTTGTGGAATACCAATCGTAGGGCTGAATATTCAAATGTTGAATTCCACCTAAAACTACAGACATTGCTTCGGTTGTTTGACGCAATAAATTTGTGTAGGGGTCTTTCAAACTGATATTTAAAAAACTTGTGCGCGCTGTGATTGTAGCTGCCAACGAACAGGTGTGTTTTGGTGAATAAGCTGAGACAATTTGTGCCCAGCACGTTCTAAATGCTCTGACCTTTGCTAATTCAAAGAAGTATTTACTTCCGATCCCAAATGTAAAATGGATGGCTGCGGCTGCTGTGTCACAGTCAATTCCTTTGTCCAATTGCTTCACCAAAAGCTCGTGACCTTCTGCCAATGCAATACTCAATTCCTGCCAGGTTGTTCCACCTGCTTGCTGCACCAAAGAAGCATCTATATGATACAATTTGAGGTTTGGATTTTTATCCAGATACGCTTTCAGATTTGTCTTTAATAACTCATCATTGTCCGTGTATTCAATCAGAGCAGGAGCTTCTTTTACAAATACTAAAAATTGATTGATCTGTTCGGTACTTTTTGCTCTGAAAGTAGTATGGATAAACGAAAGCCCAACTTCATTCAGGAGAATTGAAAAATCAATCGGATTTGTATCCACCGCTTCCAGTATCAGGTGATCTGTTCCCGCCATTAATGCGGTGATAATTTCCTGATTTGTTTCTTTCAGATCTGTAATTCGAAACGTTGTTGCGATCGTCCAATCATTGTTTTTGGATTGAATTCCACGTGTATAAGGAGCCAGTCCCGGATCAGAGAAATTACTTTTCTGATCTTCCCGATGGAAATAACTTGGAAAGGTAATTTCTTCAACGCGATTGATTTTGTTTAATGTATCGATCGATTCACCCTTCAATTCCTTTTTCAGGATGGCGATCCATTCTTCTTTAGAACTTGCCTGGAAGGATGAGAATAAGTCATTCATGTTTTATTCTTTTATGTATCTAATAGATCTTGATCTTTAACAGCAGGTGCGGGCGTAGGTTCAGCTTTTTTATTCATCAGAATGTAAACAGCCGTTGAAAGCATGGCTGTTAAAACCGGAGCTGTAATGATCCCGATAGCCGGAATTTTGATCAATAAGGTAAAGATTCCTCCTGTAATCAGCATGTAACTCATTTTGGAGAATCCCATTCCCCAGCTTTTAAAGAAGTTTAAACCGTAGCGCTCCATACTGTAATCGTAAAAAGAGAACCCTACGAAAAAGGAAGCAATTAAAAAGAAGATGGTTTCTCCAAGAAAATCAGGGATAATTAATGAAAACAGCCACCAGATTCCGAGGAAAATATATTCCATTAAAAGCGCACTAATAACGATTAGAATCATGCGAAGAAAATCGTTAAGCAGTCGGATGAAGTCGAATTTGTATTCTTTTCCAGTGAGGTAACTATCGAATTTTTCAGAAAGAATGCAGTTGACCGGTGAAAGAACAACCAAAACTACAAACTTGTAGAACTCAGAAGTGATCAGATCAAAAATACCGAAAATACCATCTGCTGCCCACGAAACTGCTGATCCGACAAGTGGAATTGCATCCGTTACATTCGTAATGTTGTCATGAACGCGTTGTGCTTGCCACTGGAAGTAGAAATAAATCAATCCAACGATAAGTCCGGGAACAAAAAACCACAAAAACTTTCCTTTCAGCAGAGTTTTTGCTACTTGTTCTATTCCTGTCCAGTGATTTTTAAAGGCTTGAACCATGTGTTTGTTGTTTCGCATTCAAATATACAAAGAAGTTTAGCCATAGAAATGGAGAATTTAAAATTGATAATTGAAAAAGATTAAGACTTTAGATGAAAGACTGGAGACTTTAGACAGATTCCTGTCTTTAGTCTTGCGTCTCTGGTCTTAAAGTCTAATTATTCAATATCTTTTGAACTTTTGTATATTGGCATATAAATTGTAAATCTGTTTATCAAAATATAGAATTCATGAAAAATCTAGTAATCATTATTATTGCAGTTATAGGAGTATCAGGTGCTTCATTTGGTCAAACTGAACCTACGACTAAACCGAATGTGGATGTAAAACCACAATATCTGAAAACTGAAAAAGGAGCTGTTAAAAAGAAATCGGCTGCTGCAAAGAAGGAAGTTCCAGCGAAGAAAGAAACTCCAGCGAAGAAAATAGTAAACTAAAAATAAAAGCCCTGACGATAGAATGTCAGGGCTTTTTAATTTCTATAGTATCCCGAATTGGGTGAAATGATGTGTCAGGTGTTTTTTATTTAAGAGATCCCATTGTTCGGAATCCAATGGTCCGTAGTAGGCATGAACCGTTTTTAATTCCGGATTCTGCGCGAACAATTCCTGAAATTCCAGGTAAACATCTACAAATTCATCAATTGCCAATTCCAGTTCTTCATGGCGCAATGGTGTACCCTCTTTTGCAAAAGGAACTTCCATGTTTTGGGCCATTGGCTTATCTGAATACAAAAAAGCAACCATCCGTTCCACTTTGTCTTCCGGAATGATTAATTCTTGCGGATTTTCACCCGTTGCAATGCGAAGTGTATCTGTTAAATGTTCGACCATTCGTTGTGCAGACATTTTTCCCCATATCGGTTTCTTGTCGGCTGTCAATTTATTCAAATGCGTAAGCACAGTTTCTAAATCTGTTTCGATAAACATGTTTATTCTGTTTTAAGTTTCAAATTTACGAATTCCAAGTATGCTTTTCCGCAAAGTACTGAAAGACTTGAAGGAACGATCTCTAAATTAATTTCCTTTCTCACTTCAAAAGGTTCTCCATCATAATGAGCGAGTGGAACCTCTAAAATAATGCGCGCTTTTTGAAATGGAATGATCCGAATATATCTGGAGCCTTCAATTCGTTTAAAGAAAAACCGACTGATTACTCCCATTGTTCTCCACCAGGAGAATTTACTTAAAAGCACTAATTCCATCTGTCCGTCAATGACATTGGACTTGGGTGAAATACAAAACCCGTTTCCAAACTCGGAAGAGTTGGCAATGGAGCAAAGCAAAAAATTGCCTTTGATCTGCTGATCGGGCAGGGAAATTTTCATCTTGGGAGGCTTGTAAGAGAAATACTCTTCGTAAACCAATTGAGTATAGCCCCAAAAACCGCGGATATGGTATTCGTCAAAACGTTTGGCAATAAAGGCATCAAATCCATAACCGCCAACTCCCAGAAAAGGTTTGTCATTTGCCAAACCGGTATCCATTCGGATGCTATTCAGTTCATTGATATTTTGAATGGCTTGCGGAGTTTTTAAAGGGATTTTTAAATGGCGTGCCAATCCGTTTCCGGATCCGGTAGGGATAATTGCCAGATGACATTTTGTCCCGATCAATGCTGTTCCTACTTCGTGTACAGATCCATCACCGCCAACAGCGCAAACAATATCGATTCCTTCTTGTGCAGATTCTTCTGCAATGGATTTGGCGTGTTGTTTATATTGCGTAATTGCGATATCATACTCAAACAGGTCATGATTCAAGTGCTCCTCGATCATTTGAGGAACCTTGGCCTTCTTGACCCCACCCGAAATGGGATTGATTATGAATCGAATGCGCTTTTTCATCGAACAATCGTCTGATTATGGATTAAATCGTGATTATATCTCTGAATAATGGCCTTCAAACGTCTTGCCATCTTTTCTGCCTCTGCTTTTTTGGCAGGTAATAAGTCTTTCGGATTTTTGGTGCGAATGGTGAAATCGAACAAACTCGTTATTTTATCATTGGAATAAACCAGTAGTTTATTTCCCTGAAAGTAATAGTATGCACCTTCCAAATAAGTTACTGCTTCCCTTGGTTCTTTGGAGAAATAGCTGTTTCCGATGCTGTAATAATCCGTTTTAATATTGACCAAATCCAAAACAGTAGGCATAATATCGATTTGCTGGAAGATAGTCTTTTCTCTTTTACGAGGCAGCTTTCCGCTCGGATCATAAAATGCAATCGGGATGCGGTACATTTCTGTTCGCTGATTGTAAATCTCACTATTACTTGAAGGTGTATGATCTGCAACAATGACGAAGAGTGTTTTCTTAAACCACGGTTCTTTTTCAGCCTGTTCAAAGAATTTGCGCAAACTGATATCGCCGTAATGAATGCTTTTGCAAATCGGATGAGGTCCTTTTTTTACGATGGAACGCCATTCTTCCGGAACAAAATAAGGGTGGTGAGAGGAAAGGGTAAATAGATTTGCCATAAACGGCGCTTTCATTTTAGTAAGCTGTCTTGCTGTCCAGGGATTGAAGTATTCATCCAGAATTCCCCATGTTTTATCAAAATGCTTGTCGTTGTTGTACTCGAAGCGACCAATGTATTCTTCATAGCCCAATTGAGAAGCAAAACTGTTGAAACGCATAGATCCGTTAGTAGCTCCGTGATAGAATGCGGTGCTGTAACCATGTTTTGTGAGGATATTTGGTAAACTCTGAACCTGATTGTTGCAATATGCGGAGGAGATATACGGATTGTCCATTAGGGTAGGAATGGATGCAGAGATGGTTGGAACGGCCTCAATGGATTTTTTTCCGTTGGAAATTCCATATTCAAAATACCAGCTCTTATCCAAAAGCGAATCCAAAAATGGGGTGTATGAAACACTGTTGTTGAATTGTCCCACCCATTCATTCCCGAAGCTTTCGAGCATGATGATCATGACATTGGTGCCATCCGGCAGAATGTGCTGTGGGTTGCTTGTTCTTTTCGGGTTGAAGAGTTTGTCCAGCTCCTTTTCAGAATAGTAATGTTGTTCCACCAAATCGTCTTTCCCTATGGATTTCAATAGGGTAAAAGCAGAATTCAGAACCAGTGCCGAATTTTCAGGCTGAGTATACAAAGTAGCGTCAATGGATGAAATTGGTCTCAGACCAAATCCGCCTCTTCCGATCAAAATGAAAAGTGGAACTACAATGAAAAATACGATGATCTCTTTACGTAAATTGCTCTTAGCAGTGTTCTTTAATTTCCGGATGCCGGTGCGTTTATAATAGCGCGCCAATAGCCAGGTTCCGATTATAAAGATCAGGATGAGCATCCAGTAATCCGAAATGAAGCTTGTGAGGAGTTGACCAATATCATTTCCGGCAGATACGATTACAAATAAATCTGCAGTGGAGCGTTTCAAGGTAAAATTGTAGTAAGCAGTATCCATCAAATTCAAGGCAACGATCAACAAAGTTGGAATGAAGAAAGTGACTACCTGCAAGATGCGAATGATCCAATTATGCTGCCATTTTTCGGGAAGTAAACTGAAAACAATGAAAGGCATAAGCAGCAAACCTACTGTCGATAAATCGAACCAGATGCCCGCAAGCCAATCCGTGAAATGTATGTGTGCAAAGGAATCCAGGTTGAAAAAGTAGAATACAATTCGCGTAATGGTCATCAATAACAAGATAAGCGCAATCCGAAGCAATAGGCTTTTCAGGGTTATCGGAAGCGCATTACACAGTTTTTTCAACATTGTACAAAAATAAGGAACCTTTTTGAGGTAGGTGTTGTGTTTATGTTACTTAAAATTAGATAGAATTTTCCTACTTTTTTCCGCGGCAAAAAAAGTAGGCAAAAATGCCGTTATCCCAATTGCAGATTTCAAGCAGCCTTTCATTTCGGGTCGATTCACGAAAAGAAGGGATCAGGATCCCAAATGACAAGCACTTTCCGGAATCGATTTCCGAAATGAAAGGCCTTTTTCTTCGATACATTATCTAGTGAGTTTGTTGACGATTTCTGTATCAAGCTTTAGACTTGGGAGAGGCAATTGGGTGTTTTAAATCACAGGAATTCAACTATCTGAAACTGGAAATACCCTCCAGAAGGTATTTTCGAAACTATCGTACTCAAAAGTGGGTAGGAACCAAGTTTTTCAAAGTTCCTATCTTTGGCGGATGAAATATCTTGTATTCTGTCTATTGATCTGTTCCGGTTCCTATGCCCAGGATCTGGAAGCATTTCGCATTTTTGATTCCAAAGGGAAGGAGGTTTCCTTCCAAAAAATGATGACCAAAGTTTCACAGAATCAGGTGGTTTTGTTTGGAGAATTTCACGACAATCCGATTTCTCACTGGCTGGAATTGACGGTATTGATGGAATTGAATCAAAAAACAACCGGTTCTAAACTCGCTGTAGGTTTTGAAATGTTTGAATTACATCAGGTAAAAGCGCTGAACGATTATATCGCTAACAAATCCTACAAGGCATTGAAAGATTCAACGGAATTGTGGACGAATTTCAAAACGGATTACAAACCGATTTTGGATTCTGCGATTGCCAAAGGAAATATTCCTTTTGCTGCAAACGTGACCCGCAAATATGCCGGTTTGGTATTCAAGAAAGGATTAGTTGCTTTGGATACACTTCCGGAAGCACAGAAAAAACTGATGGCTCCACTACCTTTTCCTTTTGATTCGACATTGACACAGTACGTGGAATTGATTGAAATGGGAAAAGAAATGCACGCTTCGGGGATAAATTTTGCCTATGCGCAAGCAATTAAGGACGCAACAATGGCCTATTCTATTGCACAGCATGTGAAAAAAGGGGAGATGGTTTACTTCCTAAACGGGGCTTTCCATTCGGATTTCCATCAGGGAATTATGTGGTATGTGGAAAAATATGCTGCAGGAACCAAGGTTGGTACGATCACAACGGTTTCACAAAAAGATGTTCGGAAACTACAGAAAGAGCATTTGAATCGTGCTGACTTTATTGTGGTGGTGAATGAAACGATGCTTTCCACCCACTAATTGAAAATTGAAAATGGACAATTGAAAAGGTTTTTTCAGCTTCGGCTGACTTAATTTACCTTTCTTGTCAATTATCAATTCTACATTCTCAATTAAAATTACTTCTCGTTGGTTTTCTTCAGGAGTTCATTGTAATCCTCCAGCAACTTCAGGTACTTGTTTTTCCAGTATTCCTTTGTTTGGTTGTTGTATGGATTTTCAGGATCTGCAACGGAATTGGTATTGATGGCTCCCAATTCTTTAATCTCGTCGGAGAAATTGTGGTGAATGATATTCCCGATAGACATGATTGTTTCCAGATCAATCTGGGTATTGTCAAACATCAGGTACATCCATCTTCTGCTCTTACCCAGTTTTTTGGCAATAGCACTAATTGGGTATCCGCTTTGTCGGATCGCTCGTTCTACTATTTCGCCACGGTGTTGCATAGTGACAAAAATCTTTACTCGAACGAGTAAATTAGTAACCACAAAATGCGCGTTTACGGGAAATGTGATGCAAATATGTGTATTGCTGCTAGTTCTTTAAAATACACACTTGTGAGTCGAGAGTGAGAAGGGTGCTTCAGTCACCTTTTGATGAACTTTCTGAGATTTGAATCTAATCTTTTTCAGGGTTGTTCCGTTTCAATAATTCGTTGTAGTTCTCGAGTAGTTTCAGGTATTTATTCTTCCAGTATTCTTTGGTTTGTTTGTTGTAGCCTGATTCCGGTTCGGAAAAGGAATGGGTGTTGATTTGGTTCAATTCCTTGATTTCATTAGAGAAATCGTGGTGAATGATCTTCCCGATCGAAATAATTGATTCGAGATCTACCTGGGAGTTGTCAAACATCAGGTACATCCACCTTCTGCTCTTACCCAGTTTTCGGGCAATCTCGCTAATGGGATACCCACTTTGCCGGATTGCTCTTTCCACAATTTCACCACGATGTTGCATAATGACAAAATTGTTTACTTATTTGAGTAATAAAATTACCACAAAATATACACAATTGAGAAATAATTATAATTTTGCAATTACTACAACAAGTGAAGAATTGAAATGTGTTTTCGGGAATTGATTTTCTGATGCATGTTCGGTTCGATAATCTGACAGCAATGACTGATTAAACACGATGAAATAAGAACCTCACACAAAAGCGAACTATTCGAACAACTGGATCCAGGATATAAATGAGACTACTGCTTTTTTTCAGCAGGTCACTCACGGAATTGTTTAATCATGGAAAATTTTATAAAAAAATGGAGGTGCGGTAACACCTCCTTGCATTTCGGCAGTTTACCGGCTCCTGACAATGCTAAAAGCTTTACACCAAGTAGCGTAGCCGAAAATGCTAGTGTAAAGGTAAGTAATTCAGAGTAGGCATTACAAATAAATAGTGCTCTTATGGCAACTAAGAAAAATTTAGAATCATTCAAATCATTAAAGTTTGATTTGAAAGGAAACCAAGTGGTTGGAGGTGTAGGCCCCACTTATGGTAACTATTATGGAACAACAAATGGTCAGAGAGATATCTCCGGAACCATGGATGAAGCAAGAACTACCTACAACAAACCAGGGATGATTCAACCGAACTCGGGTCAGGATGATCTTTGTTACAACAGTTAAATTTTAATTGATCGAACCACGGGTGTTTAGGCATCTGTGGTTTTTAAACAAGATAAGTATGAAACGATTTTTATTGACGAGCGCTTTATTTTTTATATTCTTTCAATTAGTTGGACAATCATACGATCATGTGTTGTATAAACAAGAGTTTGATCAAGTGTATGCAACAGCTATCGATTCACTGAATTATAACAAAGCACTTGAAAAGTGGGATCAATTGCGCGAAAAATATCAGTATGTCCATACGGAAGAACATATGCTACGAGCTTATTGTTATTATAAGTTAGGAAAGAAAAACAAGGCCGCGCATTGTGTAAAGGAAGCCTGGTGCCACCGTACTTGTGATCCGGCATACTTTGAACAAATTACTGATTTTCATTGGCTAAAGATGGTAGAATCATTTAACCGGAAACAAAACAGGTTGGTGGAAGAAGGTTACAAAGTTGGCAATACACTGGCTAGTAAAGATTATGATTCACTCAATTTTTTAATTGATAGACTGGTGAACATTGATCAGGAGTACCGATATGCATTAAGCGAAGAGGAAAAGCAAAGATTGGGTAAAGATAGCCTTATAAAACTTGCAGTGAATAGGGACTCGTTAGATATCGTTGAGTTTCTGAGGATTTACAATAAGTATGGTTATCCGGGTGAAAAAGCGTCATTTTTGTTTTCTATGCGCTGGCTTACGTTCCTGCTGCATACTGCCGATTATGAATGGTTTTACACCAAAATGTACCCTTTGTTTGAAAAGGATGTGCGTGACGGAAGTATGCCTGCTTCCCTGTTCCTGTTCTGGATTGACCGGCATTCGGCATCTAAGGAGCAGCGAGCAGAGTATGCTGTGTATCAAAACCCCAATCATTTTAATCCGACACCGGAGGAATTGGAAGAGATTAAGCAAAAACGTTTTGAAATGGGGATGTCTAAGCTGTTTCGAATTCCATTTGTATTAAGCAGTGGTGATTAATCAATAGTAAAGATTATGATTCTCCTATTCACTGAGAATATAAGCTATTCGGCACGATATGTTACGCGCCATCTTTTTAAGATGAAACAGCCTTTTGAAGTTTTTTTGGAGACGGATACTATTGATTTCAGCTATAATTGGAGCTCTTCAAAGAAGAAACTATCTGTATTTAAGAATGAGCAATTTGTATGTGATTACGAGGAAATCACATCTGTTTGGGCGCATAGAAGTGAGATTAACATTGGAAAATCATATTCCGGTCTCAATGGAGAAGAACAAGTCTATGTAAAACGACATCGGGACACACAGATTAAATCGATTCAAGAGTTGCTTCACAAGAAAAAGTGTTTGGGTCGTTTTGGGAAATTGAACTTTAATAAACTGATCTTTTTGGATGTATGTAAACAATTGAAAATTCCAATTCCCAAGACATTAGTTACCCGGAAAAAGGTCGATTTGAACGAGTTTTTTGAAGAACAACCAAATGGAATAATTGTGAAATCAATCGCACGAAATTTTCATCATTGTGTTTCCATTTCAGAAGAAGAACAGATTTGGCAGCAAGGAATAACGAATGAAGTAAAAGGAATTCAGTTGGATCAGATTCCGGATGAATTTGATTTGAGTTTGTTTCAGGAGAAGCTGGATAAGAAATATGAATTACGCATTTTTTATTTGAATGGAATGTGTTTCTCACAAATCATTTTTTCCCAGAAACATTCCTTTTCTGAAGTGGATTACAGACAAGGTTTGGGTGGTTCCGAAATGCGTCAATGTAATTTCAACCTGCCTCAGGAGATTAAAAACCAAATAAAAAGCTTGATGAACTCTCTGGATCTCAATATTGGTTGTGTAGATATTGTAGTTACGAAACAAAACGAATTTGTCTTTTTGGAAGTCAATCCATCCGGAATTTTTACAGACATGATGGATAATTGCAACTACGATATGCATTATGAAATAGCTAAATACCTGATGAGATGAAATCACAGATCAAAACCATTGACGCGTTACTTGCAGAAGAAAAAAGTTATCCGATAAGTACGATTCAGTTAGAAGAACCTGTTGGAATTGAAATTGCCGTTCTGGGTTTCAAAAACATTCAGCATAGAGAAAAAGTCCCCAGACCCATTTCAAAAATTATGAATCCTTCTACTCTCAAAAATGATTGATCATTCAACATACATCACGCTTTACCCGAATGTTATTCCTGTTCGGGGATTCAGTCGTTCCATATTGATGGATTTGTACCTGAACCGATTTCTGTTTATTCCGAATTATCTCTGCGATTTTTTAATGGAGAATAAGACAACTGATCTTCAAAGGAAAGACTTTATGAAATTGGGAGAGTCAGAAATTGATTTTGCAGAGATTGCTGGTTTATTAGATCATTTGATGACAACGGATTACTTAACCGAAGTTGATTTGAATTTACTGGAAGGATTGCGGGTTGATCTTCCTTTTAAAAGCGAGGATTCTTTGATAAACGATTGTATTATAGAACTATCAGAATCATCCGATTGGGACTTGAACCGTTTTTTGTCTGAAATAGATCGCATCGGAGTTAAATTTCTGGAAATCCGTTTTTTAGATTTTGAGTCGTTTCAGAATTTTCATTCTCTTATTCGTTTTGCTCTTCAAACTCATTCTATAGAGTTTCTCCATTTTTTGGTTCCTTTTAATCCGGAATTGGAAGATTGTATTGCAACTGAATTAGTCAATTTTCACCGATTAAACCAGCTCACTATTTATAATGCACAGAGCCAATTTGAATTAGGAGAAACTGCATTCCAGATCATTTTTTCAACGCAGCGAAGTATCGATCATTCCCATTGCGGATGCATTGACCCAAGCTATTTTGCATATAATGTTCAAAGCTATTACAGTAGTAGAAAGAACAACAGTTGTCTTTCATTTAAATTGAGTATTGATCAGTTTGGAGAAATAAAAAATTGCCCATCAAAAAAAGAGTCCTTTGGCAACCTATCAGAAATAGATTTGGAACGAACCATTCAATTGGATGAATTTAGAAAGGAATGGCACATTACAAAAGAATCGATCTTGATTTGCTCCGATTGCGAATTCCGTTGGATGTGTTCCGATTGCAGAGTCTTTATTCAGGATGAATCAAACCCCTTATCCAAACCGGCTAAATGTGGTTATAATCCTTATATTAATCGTTGGATCAACGAAGAAGGATATCGAACAGAGACGGAATGTGGTGTTTCTATAAGTGATAATCAGATACGAATTGACCATGAAAAATTGAATCAACTAAACTCACAATTATGGACCTAAAACCTGCTCTCTCACTTGTAATTGCTTGTTTCATGCAAATGACAACCAGTTTCTCTCAAGAATTAATCGAAGTTAAACGATTGGACTCTATTTCAGTCTTCTTTAAATCTGCTGGTTTTGAAGTTGAAAATCCTCAGAAACTAATCAACAGACTCAATTTGGTAAAAGCAACGAACGGAAAGGTTCGGATTGTTTCCTACACAGATACCGTTGGAAGCTTATCTGCGAACCAAAAATTGGCAGCCAAAAGAATGAGTTCTATCTCAAAATTGGTAAGATCTTCCAATTTAAGAACCTTCATTTTTGACAGCATCAATAAAAATGAATTGAGAGCAGGTAGAAAATTGAGTGACAGCAGTTTTCGCAGAGTAGATGTAATTGTTTATAGTGTAGAGAACAAATTTGCTATCGGTAAGCCGATTAATCTGGATATCAATTTTGAATCAGGTAAAGATGTGATCGTTCCGGCTTCAACTGAAAACCTTCAAACACTGCTGTCCATTTTACAAAAGGACAGCACATTAAGAATTCAACTAAATGGACACGTTTGTTGCAGACCAGCTCATGAATTATCGGTTTCAAGGGCAGAAAGTGTGAAAAAGTATTTGGTCTCCAAGGGAATCAATCGGTCCCGGATATCCTGTAAAGGTTATAGCAATACCATGCCATTAGTTTCAGATGCTAAATTTGAAGACCAACACAAAAACATGCGGGTTGAAGTTGTTTTTATTAAGATTGGAACCTAGTGAAATCCTTTCCGATATATAAACAAACTGATTTGATGGACTGTGGCCCCACGTGTTTGCGTATGGTCGCAAAGCATTACGGGCGAACTGTTTCAATAGATAAATTGAGAAGATTGTGTGAAACCAATAGACTTGGAAGTAGCATGAGTGCTCTAAGTGATGCGGCGGAAAAAATCGGCTTCCGAACATTGGCCGTAAAAATTGATTTAGAGAATCTCATCGAGAATGCGCCACTTCCCTGTATTGCATATTGGAACGAAAAGCATTTTGTGGTCATTTACAAAGTCAAAAGGAATCAAATTTACATTGCTGATCCGGCTCATGGGTTATTAATTTATTCAAAGCGGGAATTTTTAGATAATTGGATTGGAAAACATGCAAATGAAGGAACGGAAGAGGGAGTAGTTCTCTTATTGGAATCAACACCTGTTTTAACGGTTTCTGAAGAAGACGATAATGCTCCCCAAAAAGGATTGTCATTTTTCACAGGATATTTGAAGGGCCATAAAAAACTGATCTTTCAGCTCGGATTGGGATTACTTGCAGGAAGTGTTTTACAATTGATCTTCCCTTTTCTAACCCAAAGCATTGTTGATATCGGAATTCAAAATAAAGACATCCACTTTCTTTATCTCATTCTGTTTGGACAGTTATTTATTTTTCTGGGCAAGAGCAGTATTGATATTATTCGAAGTTGGGTATTGTTGCATTTAAGTACAAGAATTAATATTTCATTGGTATCAGACTTTTTGATCAAGTTGATGAAGCTTCCGATTTCCTTTTTCGATGTGAAACAAATGGGAGACATTATGCAGCGGATTGATGATCATCAGCGAATCGAATTCTTATTGACCAATCAAACGCTGAATGTGCTTTTTTCAGCATTTAATTTCATCGTATTCGGGATCGTATTATCTGTTTATAGCTTTCCTGTATTTCTGATATTTCTGGTTGGAACAGCAGTCTATTTTATTTGGATCAGTTTCTTCATGAAGCGTCGGAAAGATTTGGATCACAAACAATTTTCTCAAATGAGTAATGAAAGTGGTAAAATCATGGAATTGATAGCCGGAATGCAGGAGATCAAATTGCACAATGCGGAGCGGAGAAAAAGATGGGGCTGGGAGTTTGTTCAAATCCGTTTATTCAAATTGAAAATGAAGGGTTTAAAATTGGAACAAATTCAGAGTAACGGATCTGCCATTATTAACGAGGTCAAGAATATTGTCATCAGTTTCTTTACAGCAAAATTGGTGATCGAAGGAAAGTTGACTTTGGGAATGATGTTGTCCGTATCGTATATTATTGGTCAATTGAATGCCCCGGTTTCTCAGTTTCTGCAATTTCTTTATTCGTTTCAAAATGCACGGATTTCGCTGGATCGCTTGTCTGAGATTCATGAAAAAGAAGATGAAGAACCCATTAATAGTTGCAGACTGAGTGAGTTGCCGGAAGACCACACAATTAGGTTTGAGAGAGTCAGTTTTAAGTATGTAGGTTTCCCCAATCCAATTTTAAAGAATATAAATCTGACCATTCAAGCCAATAAAATAACTGCTATTGTTGGGGCAAGTGGTAGCGGTAAAACGACTTTAATGAAGCTGTTATTGCGGTTTTATGATGTCAATTCGGGAAGTATACTAGTTGGAAAAACAGATTTAAATGACATCACACATTATGCTTGGCGCGAAAATTCCGGATCTGTCATGCAGGAAGGTTTCATTTTTAATGATACGATTGCCAACAATATTGCAATTAGTGATGAGATCATTTATAAAGAACGATTAAAGAATGCAGTTCACATTGCAAATATTCGTGAATTCATAGAAGAGCTTCCTTTGGGATTTAACACAAAAATTGGTTCGGATGGAGTTGGTTTGAGTGGTGGTCAGAAACAACGGGTATTAATTGCACGGGCGATTTATAAAAATCCTTCTTTTCTGTTTTTTGATGAGGCAACCAGTGCTTTGGATGCAAATAATGAAAAAGTGATTATGAATAATCTGGATGATTTCTTTAAGGGAAGAACAGTAGTTGTCATTGCACACCGTTTAAGCACGGTGATGAATGCCGATAAAATAGTTGTACTTGAAAAAGGAGAAATTATTGAAGAAGGAACTCATTTTGAGTTATTGGAATTGAAAGGAAGCTACTTCAATTTGGTTAAAAATCAATTGGCTTTAGAAAAGATTGAATCATTGGAGAAAACGATGTCTGTATGAAAGAGCCACTTGAAAATGTAGTTCCGATAACCAACGACTTGAAAAGCGATTCAATGAACGAAATGCTTTCTAGTCCGCCTTCCTGGATAATCAGATCTGGGAGCGGGTTGTTTTTAATTGCACTATTGATCGTTGTTGGATTGGCTTGGTTCATTTATTACCCTGATGAGGTAAGTGGAGATATTGTAGTTACAACTTCAAACCCTCCTATCGAATTGTCCAATCAGGGCTACATTCAGTTAAAGTCTTTGAATGTTCAGGAAAATGAGAAAGTAAGATCGGGCGATTTAATTGCTCAATTCGATATTCAGGCCAATGCAGATGATGTAGAAAAAGCAAGTGCTTATTTGAATAAATTGGAAGTGTTTGAGGTGCATTTTCCAACAGAAATAGTTGAATTTGATCAGAAATTGCAATTAGGAGTATTTCAGGAACAATGGGTAACACTTCTTTCCAAAATTCATGAGTGGAATTTGAAGCATTCTGAAAACCAATCAGCAAAGGAGCTGGGATTTATTCAACAAGAAATTTCATTTCGGGAACAATTGCAAGCTATTTCAGGAAAGCGAATTAAACTTTCAGAAGGTGAGTATGCATTGATTGAAGAACAGTTGGCAGGTAGTGAGCGACTGGCAGAACAGCAGGCCATTTCAACACAAACACTTGTGCAGGATAAGCGGTCGCAATCACAAGCTATGCAAACTGTTCAATCTCAGAAGGAACAATATGTTCAGAATCAGATCACACTGAATGCATTGCGAAAACAGAAATTGCAAGTGGAACATGATACAAGATTGGAAGATCTTCAAAAAGCATCTGAAATACGAATGAACTTGGTAACTCTTAGAATTAGTATTCAAAATTGGGAAAAGAATGCTGTCTGGATCGCACCATGTTCCGGGAAAGTGCTCTTTAATAAAATCTTGCAAGTCAATCGGTTTTATAAAGCAAATGAAGCTTCACTGGTGATTGTCCCGGAAGAAAGTGGCTATTCGGCATTGGCAACTATTCAGACTGCCGGAGCTGGAAAGGTTCGGGTTGGTCAAAAGGCATTTATTGAGTTAGTGGATTTTCCAAAGTCGGAATTTGGATTGTTGGAGGGAATAGTTTCCAGTATGACTCAAATTGATAAAGATGGAAAGTATGAAGTGAAAATTGAGCTACTAAACCAACTGAAAACAACCTACAATAAGAATATTCCTGCTAAGGCTCAACTGAAAGGAAAAGTAAAGATCATCACGAAAGACAAGCGTTTGTTGATGCGTTTTTTTGAACAATTGACTGATTTAATCAAATGAAATTCGGGTTTTTGATCATAGCGTTTAGTTTGTTTGCTTCGATCGCTCTAGGGCAGGAGGTACTTACCTTGCAAGTCTGTCTGGACAAAGTAAAAAGCAATTCATTGCAAACTGCTTCTGAATCGGGTTTAGTGAATAGCTCTAAGATCAACCGTCAATTTCATTGGTGGAGTTTACTTCCGAATTTAAGCGTAAATGCAGGGATCAATACTTCATTCGGGCGCAGATTGGATCCGTTCACTAATACCTTTGCTTCCAGTTCCGTAAATTCTCAGTCGTTTGGATTGAATTCAAGTGTTCAATTATTCAGCGGATTTACTTATTTCTACAAACAAAACACTTTAAATGTCACTATTCAGAGAGATGAGATTGGTCTGAACAAGAAACTGAATGAATTGAAAATTCAAGCCATTGGAAGCTACATTTCCCTATGTAAGCTTTCTGTCCAAATCCAATTGGCTGAATCGCGGATTGAAAAACACAATCAGATTCAAGAGATTCAACGACTATTGATGAAAGAAGGACGAATGAATGTAATCGATACGCTTAAAAGTTATAACGCATTATTGGGTGAGCAAGATTTGTTATTAAACCTCAACAATGAATCGAAATTAAAAATGATTGAACTGAACTTTCAAATGGGTTTACCTTTAAGAACAAGTTATGAGATTGATTTGACCTCTATTTCTACGATTGAAGATAAACCGAAATTCTCAGAAACTTTCCAGAGCCAATTGATCGAAGCGGAGTTGGAGTTATTGGAAAATCAATTGAAGTCCAAACGGTCAGAGATTCTCCCAACGATTTCACTGAATGGACTTGTTGGGACCGGCTTTTCTACCAATAACAAGGATTATTTGCTTGCCGGAACTCCCACCAAATCATATTCCGATCAGATCAATCAGAATCTGTACGAAGGAATCGGGTTCTATTTGAATATTCCTTTGTTTAATCGAGGAGAATGGTTGAAGACCAAACAATTGAATGCAATTCAGCAAACCGAATTAGCAAACCGAAAAGAACTTGCCAATCTGCTTCTGGACAAACAGTTGTTGGAGCAGGAACAAAAGCAATTGAATATCAAAGCACAGTTGGAGCAATGCAAGTTGGGAGCTGCTAACCTTCAAATGATCTACAACAAAAGTTTAGCACTTTATAAAGAAGGCCGCTTAACCTATACCGAAATGGAAACAGCTTTAATGGAATGGCAATTAAAGCTGATTGATTATGAATTATTGAAAATGGACTTCCAAATTTTAAAACTCTATGAATAACCAAAACACTATCACTATCGCTTTTGAGGATTTGTTTAAATTGATCATCGGTCTTATTGTAGATGATCTGAAAGTGCACAAACACCTCTATCATTTAAGTCTCAGCGGCTTAGATACAACTCCTTTGCACCTAAATCTTTACAGGCGCATTTTTATCCTTGCAGGATTTAAGGAAAAGGATATTTCCGAGGAACTGGAAGATTGGTATTTTGAACAAACCAAACGCGTAAATGGTGTTGATTTGATTCAGGATGAAAAGGTGCTTATGGATCTGTCTTCGGAAATACTGGAGGGTTTGTTAAAGGCCCGGAATGAGTTGTATACGAAACAGGTGGGTTGATGGCTGTTGGAATGGTATGCTCCGGATATTCCTGTTTTGTTTCGAATTATCAGATCGCGTATGCGTACGAAGCACGAGTATGTGCTTTGATGGGAATGCTCACTGCAATCTGAATCCCATGTGAAAAAAACTTATCCTGCGGTAAGTCAAGTCTGTTTCAAATTGCGGAATATTGTATAATCAGGCCACTATTCGCGATATGAAGCCTGGTGATTTAATCACTAATAAAAAACACACATGAAAAGAATGTCTAAAATGAAAAGGGCCTTATTTACCTTGGCCCTGATGATTCCTGCCGGGAATTTTGCCTGGGGACAGTGGCAGGTAGTTGCCAGCGAAAGCTTTGAACAGTCCTGCAGCAATTCCTCCAACGCTTTTTACACCAATTGTATTCCGAACTGGACCTCCGCTTCCGGAACTCCCGACAACTCCTCGTTATTGGGTGCAGCGTATGATGGAAATAAGTATGCGCATTTATACGCCAACTACAATGGATCGTGCGCGCAAGGAGAAGGATCGGAAGGGATTTTGCTGAATTACAACTTCCAGGCAGGTGTTACCTATAGGATTACCTATGCGATGAAAGGAGCGAAGGGAATAAACCCTGCATCACAAGCCTATTTTTCGCATTGGCTTCTGACCAACGGTATGCCTAATCAAACCGGGGTAACCTGTAGTGCGGGAGACCTTACACCTATGGTACCATCCGGAAGCCAGACTATTAATACACCGTCGTTCAATCCTACTTCGTGGACTTTGAACCAGCAGACGTTTGTTCCAAATGTTAATTCTTCCCAGTTGTGGTTCCGTCATTTTGTTACTTCCACGGTGCAAAATTCGACTGCCAGTGCAACGATTCTGATCGATAAAGTAGTCATTGAAAAGTTGTGTACCCTTACTCCAACCATTTCGGCGGCCAGTTCTTTCTGTGACGGATCACCGATCACTTTTGTGGGTGGTTATACTTCCAGTGGATGTAGTGTGGACAACCATGTTTGGACGGTAGTAGAAACAGATCAATACGGAATTGTGGCACCGGGCGCAACGGAATGGTGGAGTTCCTGGTATTCAGGTGCACCGGGCTGGTTCACTATTCCTTCCCAGGGAAGCGGAGGTCCGGTAATGACATGCGGCAAGTATTACCGTGTAAAACTTGCGGTGCAGAATTCAGTGGTCACTTGGGCTGAGGCTACCCAGGTCATTTATGTCAATTGTCCGCCAGTTTTCGCCATTGATCAGACCGCGATGACGATTTGCAATGGAGAATCCGCTGGAATTAGTGTGAGAATGGGTAGGGGAAGCAACAGTGTCTACACCCTGCAGATAATCCCTGTTTCGCCGTCCGGACCAGCTGTTTATACCGGACCATTGGCTGGAGTTCAAGTATCTCCGAGCGGTACTACGGTTTATTCCGTGTCGGTAACCGATAATGTGACAGGTTGTACTACCACTCAATATGTAACGGTGACCGTTATCAATAACGATCCGTCTTTCAGTCTGACTGTAAATACGACCAATCCGAGTTACTTTACGCTTAGTCTGGATGCAAACTATGATTTCTCCTATTCAACAACAACCGGCTTTTATTATAGTCTGATTATTGAGGAATTGGATGGTTCACTTAATCCTTATTACCAGGATGGTGGAACAAACTGCTGGTGGAATTATCCCGGAAATGAAACATTTATGGGGTATGTCAGCAACGGTACCGGAACTTTTTCTCAAACTCCATGGGGATCTTGTCCTCAACCCGCAGGTCAATTCCTTTACAATCACATGTACCGCATTACACGTGTTACCTGGAATGACAATTGTCCGCAAGAGCAATTTTCAATGATCGTGATGCCGGTAAAATCCGGAAACGGTCAGAATGTGGTGGTATTTGAAGACACGGAAGCACCGGATTTAACAGGCAGTTCATTGGGAACTTCCCAAATAAGACTGGACAGTAAGGTGGAGATTTCTCCGAACCCGGGCACTGGTATCTATACGATTTCCTTACCTGATAATGCCGTCAATGTTACTGTTTTCAATCTTTTAGGAGAAGAAATACATCAATTCGAACCAAAAGGATCTTCAGAAACGTTTGATTTGAGCAGATTCCCGAAAGGAGTTTACATGGTAAAAGTTCAATCCGAAACAGAGCAAACAACTAAAAAGATTATACTGGAATAATTCAATTGGAATGATTCTCCTTAGAAAATAAGGAATACAATAAAAACAAAAAGCCCTGACATTTATCGTCAGGGCTTTTCAATTCATTTGGTTTTTTATTTCACAGCATCTGCTTTTTCCTGAGCCTTGTTCATGATGTTATCGGCTTTGGTTTGTGCTTCCTGTTCAATTTTAGTTGCACTGCTTTCTGCTTTTTTCTTCCCTTCTTTACATCCGGCTTCTGCCAGTTTCTTTTTAATTGGATTGCTTCCTGCAGCAGTCATGGCATCATTACATTGCTTATCAGCTTCCGCTCGCACCTGATCTCCGGTTCTTTTCGCTTCCGCTTTCAGTTTATCAGCTTCTTTGCGCGCATCTGCCATGATTTCGTCTTTCTTCTTGTTCAGGTCTTCCTTCACCTCTTTGACTTTGTTGTCAACGATGCTTTTGATGGAATCCTTGCCTTTATCCAGAAGTTCTTTTCCTTTATCCTTCAGGTTATCTTTCAGGTTTCCGGTTGCTTTCAGCAAGGCTTCTTTGAAGTCGGTTTTGATCACCGGTTTGGTAACTGTTCCTCCAACCAAAGCACTCACCGGAATGATATCCGGAATAGAACCCAGGTTTAATTTTGGAACCATTCCATTTACTTTTGAAAGACCTTGTTCCGCTGCCTTCACAATTCCTCCCGGGATCATGGATTTCGGTACCTGCATGAGCATTTTGTAATCGATGTCCTGAGTGAATGAGGTAGATCCGGTAACTTCCGTATCAATTCCACTTAGTTTGATCTTCAAAGGCTTTTTCAAGCTCATCTTTCCATCTTTAAAGCTGAAGAATGCCTTCACGTCTTTAAATGTCTGATTGGAAATCTTATCCATGCTCAGCGCATCGCCCAATTTCTTTAAAGGCTCAAAACCACTAACGCTTACCAGGTTGGTGAAGAAATCTCCGTCTCCGCTCAATGAATTGTAAACGGGCTCTAATGCTTTGGTCAAATCGCCCTTCATGTTTAGGTTGGAGCTGAATTTTCCTTTTGCATATTTAGCAACCGGAGCTAATTTTCCAATCGTTAAGAAGTGGGAAGTGATTTCCTGGATATCGATTTCTTTCAGATTGTATCCTAAGTCGATAGCCGGTTTGTTGTGATCTTTCGAACTATAACTTCCGCGTAACCCAACGGTTCCACCCATGGTGTTCATGGTTAATCCGTTCAGGGAAGCCACTTCTTCTTTCATGTTTACATTTCCTTTGATGTTGTTGACATCAATTCCGTTGTAATGCAATTTCTGAATGTTTGTATTCAGGTCGAAGTCTACATTTTCGGGAATCAATAACGGTTCTGCATTCGGATCTACCGGAGCAGGCTCAGCAGAAGCAGGATTTGCAGCTGCAGGAGCGTTAGAAACTCCCATGAGTTGATCCAAGTCCAGGTTGTTGCTGTTGAAAGCAAATACCCCTTTCAGTAATTGATCTTCTTTGTTGTGTCCGAATAGGTAGCCTAAGTAATTGTCGATCTTTCCGTTCATGGAGAAATCGGATTTACCCATTGTTGCGTTCATTTTTTCCAATGACAGGTTTTGCGGGCTGAAACGGAAAGTCAAATCTTTTACGTTTACTTCTTCGTTCAGGTCTTTGGATTTGTATAAGAAATCAAACAATTCGATCAGACCTTGTGCATTGAATTTCTCGTATTGTTCTTTCTCAATGGAACTCATGCGACCATTCAGGGAAACATCTGCATTCAATTTTCCTTTATACGATTCTCCTTCAGCCAAAGGCATGACTTTGCCAATGGTAGCCAGGTTTACTTTTGCTTTTAGTTTGGAATCGATTAAGGGATCTGTCATTGGATTACGCAACTTCAAATTTGCATCAATGAGGTTTCCAACGAACTCGGAGTGGAATTTTGTTACGTCCAAAGTCATTTTATCTAAGTTTGAACCTCCTGCGAATTTCGAACCTGCATCAACAGTGATGTTGTTGATTGAACCAAGCCCTGCATATTGTATCATTGCCTTTCTGACATTCAAACCAACATCCCATCCCGGAAGGTTTTTGTCATCCATACGACCTTTTACTTCCGCATTCATTTTTAAATCACCTTTTGCAATCATGCTTTCGTAGCCGCTTTGATAGAAACTAGGAACCAATGACAACAAGTCTTTGAAGCTGATTTCTTTGGTGTTCAATTTCAAATCCATTTGCGAATGGTCTTTCAGCATCTGATAGAAACCATCCAATGACATCTTGAAATTATTCAATTCAAAATTATTTTCTTTCAAAGTGAATTTGGAATCATCTTCCTTGAATTCCATCAATAAGTTCACATCTGCATTTGTTTTCACTTTGGATAAGTAGCTTAAGCCTTCCATTTCCAACGTCAACTCGTCTATTTGTGTACTTGTAGCGAAATCAATCACATCTGCTGTCAAATCACCTTCACCGGTATGGTTTAGGTTCTTGATATTTGCATACATATCTGAAGCCTGGTCGTCATAAACGATCTCGATATTCTTCAAAGAATATTCTTTCAGCGACATTTTAAATTTAGATGGTTCCGCATCAACCGGTTGTTCATCTGTCGGAATAACGATGTCATAGTTCGCTTTTCCTTCCGGATCCACGCGTACATCGATCTTTGCGTCAGAGATATGAACCTCGTCAATTTCGATTTCATCTCCACCGATTACATCCCATAAACCTACATGTGCCTCAATAGTTTTGACACTTGCCAACTCTACGCCCTTAAATTCCGTTCTACCTGTTACCTTCGTGTCATATAATTGGATGGTGACATTTGGGAACGTGGATAGAAAGGTCAGATCAAAGTCTTTGATAGTTACATCAGCCTTCAAGGATTTACTCACTTCTTTCAATACCATTTCCTTAATTTCATCCTTGAAGATTATAGGGATCAGGATGATTGCAATTAGTAAGAATAACAGGGTAAGTCCTGTCCATTTGAAAAGTCTACGAATGAAACTTTTCTTTTTCTTAGGCAATTTTTCTTTTCTAGCCATTGATAGGTATTTTAAGTATAACCAATTTTTTAACCAAAGATTGTATCTTTACAATTCTACCAAAAATAAGCTTTTCATGAAACAATTAGCAGTCCTAACGTTATTAATTTTTAGCCCTTTTGTGAATCATGCACAAATTTCTACCGGAAAGGTAGAAGACGCTAAAAAGAAAAGTGCAGCCGAATCAGATAAAGCCGCAAAAGATCCTTCCAAAAAATACAATCCGGATGCCGGATTAATGGATTTTACAGTGTTTATCGGTGCCGGTTACAGTATCGGTTCCCACAGAATTGAGCCAAACGGAGATCTGTTTGGAAGACCGGTGGGGACTAGAGCAGATGAGAAAATGGTCAATCGCTGGACTTATCAGGCCGGTGTGCGCAACCGCATTAATCGTTATTTGAGTATAGAGGCAGGATTGTCAATCGATCGCTACGGAGAATCGTATGAGTTTAAGTCGACAGTTCAAGATAATGACAGTGTTTATTCGTATGACCGCAAATACAACATGCTTGCACTTCCGGTTCAGTTGTACTTTACGTACGGAAAACGCGTTCAATTTCTTGCAGGTGCGGGAATTCAGCCATACATTCCGCTAAGTATGAAAACGAAAACAACCATTGTTGATTCAGCTGGAACCAATATTAGTCCGGAAGGAGAAGCGAGAACCATTGAAGGTTTAAACAGTGCGGGGATTAATTTATTGTTCTCTGCGGGTGTTCAGTACCGTTTTTCAAAATATGTTTCTGCATATTTGATTCCATCGTATTCCTTGGGATTAACAAACATCTACGGGAAACAGGAACCGCATAAAGAGTGGTTGAATGCATTGAACATTCGTTTCGGAGTGGCACTTCATTTCCCGGAATCTACAAAAACGAGAACGAAGAAGGTGAAAGATCCGAACAAGAAGAAAGTGTTTGAATGGTAACGTAGATTGATATAAAAAACGTAGGGGCGCGATTAATCGCGCCCCTACGTTTTTTGGTATGTTTTTAATTACTCCGAATCACTTGGCCCGGTTCCGGTTCCGAATGATTGAATGTCTCCATCGTAGAAGATCATTAATTGAGCAACATCTCTTAGGAAATCAATTTTACCGATCTCAATACGGTTTATTTTTAGACCTGTTCTTTTTTGAACATCAGCCTTCATTTCTTCGTATTTATCCGGCTGAATCAAATCAATGCGGTCGTAAACAATGATCTTTCTGGTTTCGTGTTTTAAGAGCCATAAGTATTCTAAACCAGCTACCAGCAATAACAAAGCCCCATTCATAACGCCCATTTCGGCCAATGAGATTTTATTGGAAGCCAATGCATTGATGACGGAAAGACCAATTACCAGGAATAAGTAAGTCATTTCTTTGATCTCGATTCCTTCCGTTCGATAACGGAGAATTCCAAAGATTGCAAAGAGTCCGAGACCCATTCCGGTGTCAATGTCGAGTTTTTTCAGCCCGAAACACAGGAAGAATGTGATCATTCCGATCATAAAGTAAGTGAAAAGGTAATCCTTTCTTCTTGCTTTGGTGTAGTACATGAAACGAATCAGGATGACCAAAACAACCAAGTTTACGGTCATTCGGAACAAAAGCGGGTAGAGGTCTTCGTTGAAAAGGGAAATACCAAACAATTCAAAGTCCGGTTTGTGGGCGAGGAGCATGTGTTACGTTTTTTATTAGTTTTTGTATAAGTAGTTTCTTTGCTTTGAACCTGTTTGCCTTTAAGCGATTTTCATCGTAAAGGTCAATCATACCGAAGCAAAATTTAGATATGCGAAACGGACGAATTAATTCGCGTTTCATTAATTGATAGAATGGAGAAGTTCTATCGAGTCTGGGCTGTTTCAATTCTGCAATCACAATGGCTGAAAGCGTTTGATTCTTGCATTCGGGAGCATCAAGCGTTCCGTTCACGATATCGAAATCGATTGTTAAACGCTCTTCTACCAATTTATTTACCAGTGTGATGCGGCGATAACTATTCACCATGACCGGTTTTAAATCCATCTGTTTGCGCAGTCGATCCAGTAAAAATGAACGCTGATCATTCGAGAAATCAGAAGTAAAACCATCAATATTGATGCGATTCTTATCAGTTCTTCCTTTGATTTTTTCCTTTACTTCCAAATATGATTTGTTGCTATCAAGATACGTACGAATACGAACCTTAAACCGATTCGGGATCGCTTTGTGGTGATCTTGGAAAAAGGTATAAGTAGAATTGTCGAAATACTGGCTGGTATAATCAAAAATGACTTTTCCGTCTATATTCAGTACGTCGTAGTACGGGCGCATTTCGTCCAGAAAAGCTTCCAGTTTATTAATGGGAAAAGCGAACTTCTCGTCCACACGATTCATCAAGGGAGCACGCGACAATTCATCCAATGAAATCCCATTGTATGAGTGCAATAAATCAGTTAATTTTCCCTTCATGTTAATTTCAAATATAGTTAATATTACATATGACGTGATTTTTACACTTGAAGTTATTTGTTTTTTGCGGTAAATAGTTAAAAAATGCGGCGTAAAAAGGTGAAAATGACATTTCGACTCCGCTCAATGACCTTTTCTTCTCTTTTAGGAGTGATTTATTAAATCGGTGACTGAGCGGAGTCGAAGGCACATTCTCAATTTTCCATTACTTTTGTCTCATGCAAAAGAAAATTTTACTCTTGGGTTCCGGTGAACTTGGAAAGGAACTTGTAATCGCATTGCAACGTTTGGGACAAACAGTCATTGCGGTTGACAGCTATGAAAACGCACCTGCAATGCAAGTGGCAGATTCATTCGAAGTGATCAATATGCTGGATGCCGTTTCATTGGATGCAGTTGTTGCAAAACACCGTCCCGATTTGATCGTTCCGGAAATTGAAGCGATTCGTACAGAACGTTTCTACGAGTATGAGAAAATGGGGATCCAGGTAATTCCTTCTGCGAAAGCTGCCAATTTTACTATGAACAGAAAAGCAATTCGTGATCTGGCTGCAAAAGATCTGGGAGTAAAAACAGCAAATTACCTTTATGCAAAAACCGGAGAAGAATTCGAGAAAGCTGTTTTGGAAATTGGCATTCCATGTGTTGTGAAACCATTGATGTCGAGTTCCGGAAAAGGACAATCGGTTATTCGCTCCAAAGAAGAGATTTCAAAAGCTTGGACATACGCAATCGAAGGTTCACGAGGCGATTTGAAAGAAGTGATCGTGGAAGAATTTATTCCTTTCGATTACGAGATTACGCTTTTAACAGTGACACAAAATAACGGTGAAACCTTGTTCTGTGCGCCAATTGGCCACCGTCAGGAACGTGGAGATTATCAGGAAAGCTGGCAGCCTATGCCTATGAAACCCGAGCATTTGAAAGAAGCACAAGAGATGGCTGCGAAAGTTACCAAAGCTCTTGGAGGTTCCGGTTTGTGGGGAGTAGAATTTTTCATTACGAAAGAGGGGGCATATTTCTCCGAATTGTCACCGCGTCCGCATGATACCGGAATGGTAACACTTGCGGGAACACAGAATTTCAGTGAGTTTGAACTGCATGCACGTGCAATTCTTGGATTACCGATTCCTTCTATTGTTTCTTTGAAAAACGGTGCAAGTGCGGTTGTTTTAGCAACTAAAGAATCGGATAATGCTCCTACTTTTTCAGGTTTGGAAGAAGTATTGGAAGTGGAAGGTTCTGATGTCCGCATTTTTGGAAAACCAACTACACGACCATACAGAAGAATGGCCGTTGTACTGTATTCCGGAGATCAGGAAGTGGATCAGATTACCGATAAAGCGAAAGATTTAGCGAAGAAAATAACTATCAACTACCGTTAATTTGAAACGCGTAGTAATTATAGGCGGCGGGCCGGCAGGTTTAATGGCCGCTGCGCAATTGTTGAAAAGCGATTGCGAAATTTTGATTTTGGATCAGAAAGCAAGTGTCGGAAGAAAATTCCTCGTTGCAGGTGACGGTGGATTTAATTTGACTCATTCCGAGACTCCCAGTGAATTTCGGGATAAGTACGATTCGGATTGGATCAAACAAACTATCCGGCAATTTTCGAATAAAGATTTTATCCGGTTTTTAAAGTTGTTAGGCATTGAAACCAAGATAGGTTCTTCGGGAAAAATCTTCCCGGAAGATGAGCTGAAACCGATTCAGGTACTGAATGCCTGGAAAGAATATTTGGAGCCGAAAGTGCAATTTGTTTTGAATGCACGTTTTTTGAACTTCGATGAAAAGCAAGTGGAGATCGAAAGGGAAGGAAAAACAGAGAAGATCGATTTTGATTACCTCGTTTTGGCTCTTGGAGGGAAATCCTGGCCGGTTACCGGTTCGGATGGAGCATGGACAACTGTTTTTGAACAAAAAGGCATTGCATTAAACCCGTTTGAGGCAAGTAATTCCGGTTTGGTTTTGTATGAAAACTGGTTGGGAGATTTGGAAGGTAAGATTTTAAAGAATATTCGCACTTCCTGTGGGAATCAGAGTTGTTCCGGTGACCTGGTTTGCACAAGTTATGGCTTGGAAGGAAAACCAGCTTATGCAATCAACGGAGCTTTGCGAAAAATGGAAAAACCTGTTTTCAAAGTCGATCTGAAGCCTCAGATGGCTCTTGAAAAGGTGTTTGAAGTTTTAAAAAAGGCAAAGAATCCGTCTCAGGGATTGAAAGAACTGAAATTGGGCGAAGTAGCGGTTTTCTGGATCAAGAATTTTGTTTCCAAAGAGCGTTTTTTGAATCCGAAGGAATTGGCCAAAGTGATCAAAGAATTTCCGATTGGAATCAAGGGTTTCCGACCAATTGATGAAGTTATTTCCTGTGCAGGCGGAGTTGCAGATACGGAGATCTCCGAATTTGGCGAGTTACATCAGTTTCCGAATGTATTCGTTGCTGGAGAAATGATCGATTGGGATGCACCAACTGGCGGCTATTTAATTCAGGGATGTGTTTCTAGTGGATATGTTGCCGGGAAGAGGATTTCTAAACAAATGATTAATTAGCAATGACTTAATTATCAAGAAAATCGAATTTCCAAATTTTATTTTCTTGATAATTGATATTTAATCCATTGATAATTACTGATCTATCCGCGGCAAATTAATTTTCTCTTTTACCACAAATCCGGTTGGAAATTGTTGAACCGTTGCTGCTTTTACTCTCTCCGCTTCGAGCTGTGTTCTGAAGTCGCCCACTTTTAAGAAATAATGTGGAGCAATAAATTCTACATACGTATCTACTTTTGGAAACATGGATGCAAATTTCGAACGACTTTCGTCAATAAACGATTTGTTTGTGTCGAATGCTAATTGCAAACGGTATCCAGTGATTTCCTGAGTAGTTGCAGGAGCAATAATCTGACCTTGAGTACGCACCAATTCATCAATTCTACTGTCTTTTACAATAGTTACCTGCGCATTTCCGAGGTAAGAAATGACCGATAGGGCTGTTATCAAAATCACTTTTTTCATACAAATCACTTTTGGCAAAGTTAAAGGAATTTTTGCATGTGTTGAATTCAATCTGAATTTGTTGAATTCATTGAAAAAAATCGTGCCAAGAAACGGATCTTAAAGCACCGAAAATGGATGTAAGTTGTAGCAAATTAGGGTATTGTTAAGAAATGTGAAAGAATAAAGTTATTTAGAATCATTTTAAATTAAAAAAACGGGTGCAGAAATTGTCATAAAACTGTCACAGAAACCCCTTATTCTTCTAAATTTGCCATCGTTAATTGCCGTGTTAGCATGGTATTGACAACGAATTGTAGAAACAAAAATATCTAATAATCAGATGTTTAGAAGTATAAAACAATGGTGTATCGGTGCGCTTTCAACAGTATTTGTTGTTGGTGCATTTGATAGTTTAGCTCAAGCTCCAGATGGTGGAGCCTTGTTCAAGGCGAAGTGTGCTACATGTCACGCCCCTCACAAAGATGGTACTGGTCCTAAGCTTTTCGGAGTCCGTAAGAAATGGGCTGATGGTGGAGCGAAAGAAGGTTCCATTTACCAGTGGGTAGCTAACTGGAATGCTGCTGCTGCTGCTGATCCGTATGCGAAACAAGTTTCGGGTGTGAAGTCAACAGCAATGAACACATTCCCGGATTTGGCTGGAAAAACAGAAGAGATCAATGCAATCTTCGATTGGGTAGATGAGCAACCGGATCCGGCTGCTGCCACATCTGTTGATGTGGCAGGTGGTGCTACTGCTACCGGTGAAGTAGAAGAAGAGAGTCTTTCATGGGTTTGGATCCTGATGGGTGTTGTTTTCATCGTAATCATTATGGCTGTTGGTGGAGTTCGCCGTCAGTTGAGAAATGCAGCGAAAGAAAGCGATGGTCAATCAATAGACGATGAGTTATCATTCGGTCAGGAGTTTAAAGCATGGGCTTGGAAATACAAGCGTTATGTTGGTCTTGGAGGATTGGTGATTACATTCTCATTAATCGTTTCTTTATTCCTTTCACTTTACTCGATCGGTATATTGGAAGATTATCAACCGTCTCAACCAATCGAATTCCCGCATGACATTCATGCTGGTAAAAACGGAATTGATTGTAAGTATTGTCACAATTCAGCTGATAACGGTAAAACTGCGGGTATTCCAACAGTGAACGTTTGTATGAACTGTCACAAGCAGATCAACGGAAATACTCCTGAGCAACAAGAGAAGATCTCTAAGATTTATGCTGCAGCAGGTTGGGATCCAACTGCTCAGAAATACTCTGGGAAAACAAAAGAGATTATCTGGAATAAAGTTCACGTTTTGCCTGATCACGTTTATTTCAACCACCAACAACACGTAGTTGCAGGTCAGGTAGATTGTAAGCAATGTCACGGTGATATGACAAAAATGAACGAGACTGCAAAAGTTCAGCCTGTTTCTGAATTGAACAAGGTTGAAGGCAATGTTCCGTTGACGAAAGCAACATTGACAATGGGATGGTGTATCGAATGTCACGCTGAGAAAGAAATCTCTTCAGGGTCATTGGATTCAAAAGGAAGCAACTATTACAATGAAATACATAACCGTTTGTTAAAAGACAGAAAATTGTACAATAAGTACTTAGAAGACAAAAAAGTAACGGTTAAAGAATTAGGTGGTTGGGAATGTGCTAAATGTCACTATTAATCAATCTAGAACAGTAGAACAAAGATTATGGCTATGTCAAAAAAATATTGGAAAGGTCTTGATGAATTGCATGAAACACCAGCATTCGTTGAGTCAAGAGATCGTGAGTTTTCACCGTCTGTTTCTGTTGACGAATTCTTAGGTGATGATCAACTTGCTGAAACATCTACGGCACGTCGTGACTTCTTGAAATTCTTAGGATTTAGTGTTGCAGCTGCTACAGTTGCTGCATGTGAGGCTCCGGTTACAAAAGCTATTCCTTACGTTGTTAAACCAGAAAACGTAACACCTGGTGTTGCGACTTGGTATGCTTCCACTTATTACGATGGAAATGCATATGCAAGTATTGTTGTTAAAACACGTGAAGGTCGACCTATTTATATTAAAGGAAACCGTGATTTCGGATTTACGCAGGGGGCATTAACTCCTCAGATCGTGTCATCCGTTCTTTCTCTTTATGATAGCGCTCGTTTGAAAACGGCACAATCAAAAGGTGGAAAAGATGTTTCTTGGGATAAATTAGACGGAGCTGTGAAAGCAGAGCTTGCTAATATCAAGAAATCAAACGGTAAAGTTGCATTCGTTGCAAATTCAGTTATTTCTCCTTCTTTACAAGGTGCAATTGTAGATTTGTCTACAAGTATCTATGGTGAAGTGAAAGATGCAAACGGAATGGCAACAGTTCACCCGAACTTTAACTTTATCCAATACGATGCGATTTCTTACGCAGGAATGCGTGAAGCAAATATGGATTCATTCGGAATGCGTGCTATTCCTGATTATAATTTATTAGAAGCTAAAACAATTGTAAGTATTGGTGCAGACTTCTTAAGTACTTGGTTGCTTGGAAATGCATTCTCTGCTGATTATGGAAAACGCCGTAATCCGGATGGAGAATGGATGAGCAAACATTTCCAGTTTGAGTCTATCATGTCAATCACTGGTTCAAACGCGGATTACCGTGGAATGATCAAGCCAAGTGAGCAAGCAAACGTATTATCTTACATTCTTGGAGCATTCGGAGTAAACTCAGGAGTTTCTTCTAAGTTACCGAAAGAAGCAGAAGCTGTTGCTGCAAAAGCAGTGAAAGCATTGAAAGCTTCCAAAGGAATGTCAGTGGTTGTTTCCGGTTCTAATAACAAAGCGATTCAGGTTCTTACGAACAAATTGAACAGCGTATTAGGAGCTTACGGAAAAACAATCCGTTTCGACAAGCAATTGCAAATGTTCCAATCCGAAGATGCGAAAATGCAGAAATTAGTTTCTGAAGTGATCGCAGGAAAAGGACCGGATGCAGTATTCTTCTTAGGAGCGAATCCCGTTTACAATTTACCAAACGGTAAAGAGTTTGCAGCAGCTCTTGATAAAGTGAAAATCAGTGTTTCCTTATCCGGTTACGGAGATGAGACAGCTACAAAATGTACATACATTGCTCCTGATCACCATGCCCTAGAGTCATGGATGGATTACAATCCAAAAGCAGGACATTATTCGATTGCACAACCAACTATCCGCCCGTTATTCGATACAGCTTCTTCTATTGAGTCTTTATTGGTTTGGGCAGGAAAGAAAAACCGTGGAGGAAAAGATTCACGCGTAGCATACGAATACATTCAAAATAATTGGGAGATCTACGGATTCCCTTACCAAACAAAATACGCAGATTTCAATACGTATTGGGAAATGGCTATCCACAATAGCTGTAACGAAGACATGGTAATGCCTCCAATGGTACTTCCTGCTTTCAATGATACAGCAATGAGTGGTCTTTCCGGGAAATTGCCAAAAGCAGGTTCTTTGGAAGTAGTATTGTACCAAAAAGCTGGTATTGGAAATGGTGATATGGCTGGTAACCCTTGGTTGCAAGAAATGCCGGATCCAATTTCAAAAGTGACTTGGGATAACTACATTACCATGTCTCCTGAGACAATGAAGAAAGATGGTTATGCAACTACCTTTGATCAGGAAAACGGATTGACTTTAGCAACTGTAAAAGTTGGTGGAGAATCAATCACACTTCCTGTTTATCCATCACCGGGACAAGCAGCTGGTACTATCGGTATCGCACTTGGTTACGGACGTGGAGAAGGAAATGAAGAAATTGGTAACGCAGCATTCGTAACAAAACAATACGGAGGTTTCGAAACAGATGATAAAGGTAATCGCGTAACAGTTGGTAAAAATGCATTCCGTTTCCTTAATTGGGAAAATGGAACATACCAAAACAACGTTACGGGTTCTTTGACGAAAGATGGTGGCATGTATTTAATTGCAGCTACACAAATTCATCATACAGTAATGTCACGTAACTCTATCGTTAGAGAAACGACATTAGACATTTACGAAAATGAAGAGCCTGGAGCTTACAACCACAAGCATGTATTGCATCAGGATGGAAAAGAAGTTCCAATCTCAGAATTCGATTTATGGGATGCACATCCGGTAGAAAATATCGGTCACCGTTGGGGAATGACAATCGACTTGAACCAATGTTTTGGTTGTGGTGTTTGTATCGTTGCTTGTCAGGCTGAAAACAACATTCCTGTAGTTGGTAAAGATGAAGTTCGCAGAGGTCGTGAAATGCACTGGTTACGTATCGACCGTTACTTTGCATCAAGTGAAGAAGCTGCTATTGGTACACGTAAGGATCCTGTTTTAGGACATTTGGATTACACTGAATCTGAAATCCCTACTGTAAATCCTTCTGTAGTTCACATGCCGATGCTGTGTCAGCAATGTAACCACGCTCCGTGTGAAACGGTTTGTCCGGTTGCTGCAACAACACACTCCAATGAAGGATTAAATCAAATGGCTTATAACCGTTGTATCGGTACACGTTACTGTGCTAACAACTGTCCTTATAAGGTTCGTCGTTTCAACTGGTTTAACTACCCATCTTACAAGAAATTTACTGAGATCAATCCTGCTCAAGATGATATAGGGCGTATGGTATTGAATCCGGATGTTACAGTTCGTACTCGTGGTGTAATGGAGAAATGTTCATTCTGTGTTCAGAAAATCCAATCGGCTAAATTGGATGCGAAAGTTCAAAACACAGTCGTTCAAGATGGAGCAGTTCAAACTGCTTGTTCTGAGGCTTGTCCTGCCGGAGCAATTGTATTCGGTGATTGGAATGACGTAAACTCTCAAATCCGCAAGGTTTCAGCTGATAAGCGTTCTTACCAAGCTCTGGAAGAAGTAGGTGTTAAGCCAAATATTTGGTATCAAGTGAAAATTCGTAACAACGAAAACGCTGATTTAGATAAGTTGGTAGCAGAAGCAAATCATGGTAGCCACCATGAGGGGCATGCTGAGAAACATGAAAGTAAGTCAAATCATTAATTGCTTAAAATTAAAGTCTAATGCATAAGGAAGCTGCAATTCGTGAACCCCTCATATTAGGTCACAAAACGTATCATCAGATTACTGAGGATGTATGTAAGCCAATTGAGGATAAAGCACCGCGCATGTGGTACATTTTATTCGGTATCGCTTTAGTTATCGGATTATACGGAGTAGGATGTATCTTTTACTTGTTAGGAACAGGTATCGGAGTTTGGGGATTAAATAAAACTGTTGGATGGGCTTGGGATATTACCAATTTCGTTTGGTGGGTAGGTATCGGTCACGCCGGAACCTTGATCTCAGCCGTATTATTATTGTTCCGTCAAAAATGGAGAATGGCGATTAACCGTTCTGCTGAGGCGATGACAATCTTCGCGGTATTCATGGCAGGTTTGTTCCCGTTAATTCACATGGGTCGTTTATGGGTAGGTTACTGGACTCTTCCATTACCAAACCACTTCGGATCACTTTGGGTTAACTTCAACTCACCATTGTTATGGGACGTATTTGCGATTTCAACTTATCTTTCCGTATCATTAGTATTCTGGTACATTGGTTTGATTCCTGATTTCGCTACTATCCGTGATAGAGTAAAGAAACCAATTCCAAAGAAGATGTACTCTATTCTTTCTTTCGGATGGTCAGGACGTGCTAAGCACTGGAATCGTTTCGAATTAGTTTCCCTAGTACTTGCAGGTGTTGCTACACCGTTAGTATTCTCGGTTCACTCGATTGTATCCTTTGACTTTGCTACATCGGTTATTCCAGGATGGCATACAACAATCTTCCCTCCGTATTTCGTAGCGGGAGCTGTATTCTCCGGATTTGCCATGGTACAAACACTCTTGTTGGTGATGCGTAAGGCGATGAAATTGGAAGCTTACATTCACACACGACACGTAGAATACATGAACATTGTAATCATGGTTACGGGTTCGATCGTTGGTACTGCATATATTACCGAGTTATTTATTTCTTGGTATTCAGGTGTGGAATATGAAGCATATGCATTCTTCAACAGAGCAACAGGACCATATTGGTGGGCTTATTGGTCAATGATGACTTGTAACGTTGTTTCACCTCAGTTGATGTGGTTCAAGAAATTGCGCAGAAGCTTATTGTTTACATTCATTATTTCAATTGTTGTAAACATCGGTATGTGGTTTGAGCGTTATGTAATTATCGTTACTTCCATTCACCGCGATTACTTACCATCTTCTTGGTCTATGCACTACCCAAGTCATATTGACTTAGGTGTCTATGTTGGAACGATTGGTTTGTTCTTCGTATTCTTCTTATTGTTTGCTCGTTTCTTCCCTGTATTGGCATTGAACGAATTGAAAACAATCTTGAAATCATCAGGTGAATCTTATAAGAACGATACCGCTCCGGTTCACCCTTATTTTGCAAAAAACGGTCATAGTCATGGACATGATGACCATGGTAATACTGATAATCATTAATAGAGAAACATGGCAGAGAAAGTAATTTATGCAATGTATGACGACGACGATGTGCTAAAAGATGGCGCAAAGAAGTTAGTCGCTAAGGGAGTTAAAGTCGCTGATGTGTTTTCTCCGTTCCCGATTCACGGAATTGATCCGATTATCGGAGTAAAGCAAACACGTCTGGGTATCATGGCATTCTTGTATGGTTTAACCGGATTGACATTGGCAACTGTTGGAATGAATTATTTCATGATTCAGGATTGGCCAATGAATATTGGAGGAAAACCGAATGACAGTTATTTAGATAACGTTTTAGCATTCATTCCAATTTCATTTGAGTTCACGGTTTTGTGTGCTGCTCACGGAATGGCGATCACTTATTTATTATTGAATAAGACTTTGCCCGGAATGCCAGCAACGAATCCGGATCCTCGTACAACAGATGACAAATTCGTAATGGAATTGCGTTTGTCAGACAACGGTCAGTTTTCCGAAGGAGAATTGATGGCGATGTTGAATGAGACAGGGGTGATAGAAGTAGATCAAAAAGATATTCATTAATTAACTGTAGATCTTAAGTCTTACAGCGTTTAAAGACCAATACAGATGAAAGTAAAATTCAAGGCATTTGCACAGTTTTCATTAGTAGCGTTGCTAGCAGCAGCGTGTACTTCTGATCCTGATAGTGCAGGTTTAGAATACATGCCTGATATGTATCGTTCTCCTGCGATTGAACCATATGTTGATTATGGTGAAGTTCGCGGTCAGATCAATGATGAAATGAAAATGC
This sequence comes from Flavobacteriales bacterium UBA7666, assembly GCA_002483265.1. Lineage (GTDB taxonomy): Bacteria > Bacteroidota > Bacteroidia > Flavobacteriales_D > Crocinitomicaceae > Fluviicola. The sequence continues at coordinate 260,490 of DLHO01000009.1, forward strand.
GTCGTTCCGCAATGGTTCCACCGCGTTATGCAATTCCTTATTGGGGTACTGATTCGGCAACTGTTCATACCTTACTTCCATACCACCGTATGCCGGGTAGATTGTTTGCAGAATCGCATGGATTGTACCAATATGACCTTTCTTCTAATGAAGATGCGGATTATGAGTACAAAATGGCAGCAACTGATGTGAATCCTTTGAAGTTAACTTCTCAAGAAGTTTCGGATAAGTTATTCGCGGAAGGAAAAGCATTGTACCAAATAAACTGTAATCACTGTCATGGTGAAAAAGGTGATGGAGAAGGACCAATGGTTAAATCCGGAGCTTATACCGGTGCAGCTGTTTTGAGTGGTTTAGCAATTACTGAAGGACAAATGTTCTATTCCATTTACTACGGTAAAGGAATGATGGGAGCTCATGCATCTTTGTTGAATAAGAAAGAGATCTGGACTTTGGTGCACTATGTAAGAAAGTTCCAGGATGCTAAGTACGGTACATTTGATGCAAACGGAGCTCCGGCTTGGGGTGCTGGTGTACAAGTACCCGATTCAATAAAGTAATATTTACTAAGAAAGAAAACGAATAAAAATGGAATTCAAAGTTTCATCAAAAGCAAAATCCCTTACGGTAATCCTAATGTTGTTAGGAATTATCGGCATCTGTTTAGGTGTTTGGATCGAATTTAGTTGTCATGGAGGTGGGAACTTTACAAAACGTTTCTTAGGAAACTTATTAGTAGATAGCTTCTTCTTTTTCGCAATTGGTTTAGGAGCATTATACTTCCTGGCATTGCAATATGCAACGGAAACAGGATGGTATGCATCTGTTAAGCGCATTATCGAAGGAGTAGCGGGTTATTTACCGTACGGAATCATTTTGATGTTAGTTACCTTATTAACACTTTCTCTAACGAAAGGTGGTGATGGAATTTACCATTGGATGGATACTGAGCATGTAAAACATGATCCTATCTTAGTAAAGAAATCGGCGTATTTGAACCAAGGTTTCTTCTGGATCAGAACATTGGTTTATATGGCGGTTTACTTCATCTTCTGGAGAGGTTTCAAAATGCGTTCATTGGAAGAGGATAGAGTTGGTGGATCAGCGATTCACTTCAAAAACTACAAAAAGGCAGCATTGTTCTTAGTATTCTTTGCTGTATTCTCCTCAACTTCTGCTTGGGACTGGATCATGTCAATTGATGCACACTGGTTCTCAACATTGTTCGGATGGTACGTATTCGCAGGAATGTGGTGTTCTACAATGGTTGTTTTGGTGACTTTGACATTGTATTTGAAAAAACAAGGATACTTAAGTAAAGTAAATGAAAACCATATTCACGATTTAGGGAAATGGACATTTGCAACTTCTTTCTTATGGTCATACTTGTGGTTCTCTCAATTCATGTTGATTTGGTATGCTAACATTCCTGAAGAGGTAACTTACCACTTAACACGTATTGAAGACTTCAAATTATTGTACTTCGGTATGTTCTTCATCAACTTTGCATTCCCGATGTTGTTGTTAATGTCTCGTGACGCAAAAAGACACGCTGGTGTTTTAACTGCTGTCGGAGTAATCATTTTCGCAGGTCACTGGGTAGATGCATACTTGATGGTAATGGGAGGTTCAATGGGTAAATCAGCTTACATCGGAGCGTTGGAGATCGGAATGGCTTTATTGTTCTTAGGATTCTTCATTCGAATCATCTTAACGAACCTGACTAAAGCTCCATTAATGCCGGTAAATCACCCATTCCTGGACGAAAGTATTCACCACGAAATTTAATAAGGCACTTGTTGTTACGATAAAATAAAAAACATGACAAAGCTAATCGTATTAATAGTTATCATTTTAGGAGTTATTGCCATAGCACAGTTGGTGCGTATGTATGAGCTTTCTTCTAAATTAAGAAATCGTCGTGAGGAAGATATCCCGAATCGCGATAACCGTTTAAACGCAACCTTATTATTGGTGTTTATGCTTGCGTTTTTCGCGTCTGTAATATACCTATTCGTTGAATATGGGTATACTGGTCGTGGAGAAGCAGCTTCAGTTCACGGTGCATCAACTGATTGGTTAATGGACTTGAACTTGTGGATTGTAATTGGTGTATTTTTCCTTACAAATGCTTTGCTTTTCGGATTCGCATTCAAATATGTACGTAAACCGGGAGTAAAAGCATATTGGTTCCCGCATGACAACCGTTTGGAGTTAGTTTGGACAGTTGTTCCGGCTATCGTTCTTGCTGTAATCATCATCTTAGGATTGAGATCATGGAATGAGCAAACGGACGAATCACCAGATGAAGCAATTCGCATTGAATTATTCTCTAAACAGTTTGACTGGACGGTACGTATGTCAGGTGACGATAACACATTGGGTTATTTCGATTACAAATTGACAAACGAAAACAACCCGATGGCTTTGTTGACTACAAAAACAATTCAGGATGCGATTGATAGTATGGAGTACAGTTCAACTGGTATTCATGCATTAGAAGCGAAATTGAATAATCCTCATTTGATTTTCATTCCGGAAGACCACGATTTGATGGTTAAGGATTTGGCTAGAAAAGAGCGTATGGTTCGTATGTTGTATCAATTGAAAGCGCGTCACAATAGCGCATTGGATGCACGTGCAATGGATGATATCGTTTTCAATGCGAATGACACTTTGTTTTTGTGTAAAGGACAGGATTACGAATTCAACTTCCGTTCGAAGGACGTTATTCACTCTGCTTTAATGCCTCATTTCCGTTCGCAAATGAATACGGTTCCGGGACAAACGACACGTTTTAAATTCATTCCAACAATTACTACTGCAGAGATGCGTGTGAAGATGAATAATCCAAAGTTCAATTACATCTTAATGTGTAATAAGATCTGTGGTTCATCTCACTACAAAATGAAATTGATGGTAGTGGTATTAGATAAACCTGCATACAAGAAATGGTATGCGAAAGTTTCTAAGTTTGATCCGAAAGCAGCTGATGTTTGTAAGACGTTTAGAAATATTTACGCAGTAGGCAAACCAAAAGCGGTAGTAGCGGATTCTATAACTGTAGCAGCTGGAACGTCTGTTGATACAGCAGCAATGGCAACAAAGTAATTATATAACAATAAAGTAAAAAAATAAAATCATGGCAGCTCACGAAGCACACGCACCTCACGACGCTCATGGACATCACCACCATGAAGAGGGTTTTATTTCTAAATATATTTTTAGTCAAGACCATAAAATGATTGGAAAGCAGTTCTTGATGACTGCTGTATTTATGGGAGTAGTAGCTATGCTATTGTCTATCTTGTTCCGTATTCAATTGGCTTGGCCAGGTGAGGAATCCGACTTCTTATCATTTTTCTTAGGTGAAACTTGGGCTCCGGGAGGAGTAATGAAAGAAAGCATGTACTTAGGATTGGTTACGATCCACGGTACGATCATGGTATTCTTCTTGCTGACAGGTGGATTGTCCGGTACTTTCTCGAACTTACTTATTCCGTTGCAAATTGGTGCACGTGATATGGCTTCAGGTTTCTTGAACATGTTATCATACTGGATGTTCCTGATCTCTTCATTGATCATGTTGTTCTCTTTGTTCATTGAAACAGGACCAGCATCTTCAGGTTGGACGATCTATCCTCCATTATCTGCATTACCTCAAGCAATTGAGGGTTCAGGTTTGGGTATGACTATGTGGTTGGTTTCCATGACAATCTTTATTGCTTCGTCTTTGTTGGGTTCATTGAACTACATCGTGACTATCTTTAACTTGCGTACAAAAGGAATGAAAATGACTCGTTTGCCATTGACAATCTGGGCATTCTTCATTACTGCAATCCTAGGGGTATTATCATTCCCGGTTTTATTATCAGCTGCATTGTTATTAATGATGGATCGTTTGGCAGGAACTTCTTTCTACCTTTCTGATATCATTGTTGGTTCTGAAATGTTGGAGAACCACGGAGGGTCACCGTTATTGTATCAGCATTTATTCTGGTTCTTAGGTCACCCGGAGGTATACATCGTATTGTTACCTGCATTGGGTCTTACATCGGAGATTATCTCAACCAACTCGCGTAAACCAATCTTTGGTTACCGAGCGATGATTGGTTCTATCTTGGCAATTGGTTTCTTATCCTTTATCGTTTGGGGTCACCACATGTTTATTACGGGTATGAATCCGTTCATTGGTTCGGTATTCGTATTTACTACTTTGTTGATTGCGATTCCATCTGCTGTAAAAGTATTTAACTACATTACAACTATCTGGAGAGGATCGAATATCTATACTCCGGCAATGTTGTTCTCAATCGGATTAGTATCTACGTTCATCACAGGTGGTGTTACGGGTATTATCCTTGCAGATTCAGCATTGGATATTGCAGTTCACGATACGTATTTCGTTGTGGCTCACTTCCACATTGTAATGGGTATGTCAGCAGTATTCGGAATGTTTGCTGGTGTTTATCATTGGTTCCCTAAAATGTACGGACGTATGTTGAACACTCGTTTAGGATATGCTCACTTCTGGGTTACTATTGTTGGAGCATATGGAGTATTCTTCCCAATGCATTTTGTTGGAATTGCAGGAGCTCCTCGTCGATACTACGATTATACTGTAATGGGTGAATATGACAAACCGACTTTTGATATGATCATGGATTTGAATGTGATTATCACAGTGTTTGCAATTATCGCAGCATTTGGTCAGTTGATTTTCTTATTCAATTTCTTCTATAGTATTTTTAGAGGACCTAAAGCAGTTCAAAATCCTTGGAGATCAAATACATTAGAATGGACAACTCCGGTTTCACACGTTCACGGAAACTGGCCAGGTGCAATTCCTGAAGTTCACCGTTGGCCTTATGATTACTCTAAGCCTGGAGCAGAGGAAGACTTTATTTCTCAAATTGTTCCTTTAGCTGAAGGAGAAGAAGGAGATCATTAGAATCTTTCAATATAAAATTGAGAATCCCTGCTTGGAAACGAGTGGGGATTTTTTATTAACCACAATAGCCAGATAGAACATATAGGTGGTATATTGCTGAAAAATTGAAAAGAGTTCGATTTGCAAAAGCCTTTTCAATTCTCTATGTGCCTATGTAACTATGTGGTTCAAAGATTGTATTTTTGTAATTAGTATATGGAAGACGAATCATTTGACTATAGATCCGAAGTATCTAATCCTGAAAAGGAATATGATAAAGTATTGCGCCCGAAATTATTGAATGATTTTGCGGGACAACCACAAGTAGTCGATAATTTGGAGATCTTCGTTCAGGCAGCGGTTAAGCGGGATGAGCCATTAGACCACGTCTTGCTTCACGGCCCTCCGGGACTTGGAAAAACGACTTTAGCCAATATTATTGCCAATGAACTCAAGGTAGGATTTAAAGTTACCAGCGGCCCTGTTTTGGATAAACCAGGTGATCTTGCCGGACTTTTGACAAACCTGGCTAAAGGTGATGTGCTTTTCATAGACGAGATTCATCGCTTGAGTCCGGTTGTAGAGGAATACCTTTATTCCGCAATGGAAGATTATTGCATTGACATCTTAATTGATTCAGGAGCGAATGCACGAACTGTTCAAATCGGTTTGAATCCATTTACACTAATTGGTGCAACAACACGTTCAGGATTACTTACAGCGCCATTAAGAGCGCGTTTTGGAATTAACTTGCGATTGGAATATTACGATATGGAGACTTTGTCTGCCATTATCGGACGTTCAGCCGAGTTATTAGATATCCCGATTCAAGATGAGGCAGCTTATGAAATTTCCAGACGAAGCAGGGGAACTCCCAGAATTGCGAACTCCATTTTGCGAAGAGTGCGTGATTTCGCTCAGATAAAAGGAGACGGAACCATTACATTGGCCATTACACAGCATGCTTTGGATGCCTTAAATGTAGATAAGTACGGATTGGATGAAATGGATAACCGTATTCTGAAAGCTATCATCGATAAATTCAAAGGCGGACCTGTTGGATTGACAACCATTGCTACGGCTATTGGGGAGAATGCAGGTACCCTTGAAGAAGTGTATGAACCGTTTTTAATCCAGGAAGGATTTTTGATGAGAACCCCAAGAGGCAGAAAAGCAACTCAAAAGGCTTTTGAACACTTGGGATTCGATATGGGATGGCAGCAAGGTGGTTTGTTTTAGATTTCCGTAAAATCAAAAAACGGATGAAATCTCTTTCACCCGTTCTTCAATTGATAGTATAAATTTCAGTTCTAACTATAAATATTGGTTAGCTACCAGCCATTTTACGATTCTATCCAATACCAATTGATTGCGGTCAATAGATGATGCGCTAAATGTAACATTGTCGGCTGAAGCTATCGGCACTGTGCGTTTCAAATTGTCTTTCATCGTATGCACCTCCATGTTTTTCGCATTGTTGCCACCTGTAAATGTTGCTTTGGCAATCGTTACACCAGAAGGCAGTTTAAACTCATAGGTATCGTTACCGGTACTTTTAACACTAATGTCTTTAAAGCTTCCGATGATTTTTGAGTCTTGTTCGATGTTTTTGTCCTCTTTTAAGTTGATAGGCCAGCTTTTGTTGCGACCCACAAGTGTATAATTCATAGCAATTTTTGGTGCTTTCCCTTTTTTAGCGATGAATTCCTGTACTTTTTGATCGTCTAATTTTCCATCAGCGAAAATCCCGCTTTTACCTAATAGCTTAGCAAAAGACTTTTCAGTTCCCATTTTTGATACTGTGAAAATCCCGATTTGATTAGCAGTCAAAAAAGTGATTCGGTAAAAATGATCCATATTATTGTTCGGATCTTGTTCAAATTCGCCTGCATATGCTGCAATAATCAGTTTTTCTCCGTCCATTGAGCTTACTTCAAAGGTGCTGGTGAGTCCCATGTTTTCAGTGTCTTTGATTTTGGTGATTTTTGCTACATCTGTTCCATCAATGGTTAATACACCCTCAACATATGTATATTCGGATTTTTGAGCAAATAAGGAGAATGCACCGATTAGTGGAAGCATTAGTAAAATGAGTCTTTTCATACAGAATGATTTTAATTTTTACAAATGTATGGAATAACTCCATAGTCGTGAAAAGTTAACGAAAAGTTTAGTTATTATTGGCATAAAGTGAATGCGATACCGTTATTTTCAAAACTCAATCGATATGACTAATTTTAGATGCTGTATTCAATATGAATTCCAACAAGGCACTTTGTTTTAGATCATGCAACAAGATCAATTAAAAAAACGGATTCGAAGAAAAGCGGAAGAAATAGGCTTCCTCCACGTTGGCTTTTCCAAAGCAGATTTTTTGGCTTCTGAAGAACCTCGTTTAGTGAATTGGTTAAAGGCTGAAAAGCATGGGAAGATGTCTTATATGGAAAATCACTTTGATATGCGTCTTGATCCTCGTTTATTGGTTCCAGGTGCAAAAACAGTGATCTCATTAGCATACAATTATTTTCCTAAAGCAACTCAGCGTTCAGATACCTTTCAGATTTCCAAATATGCATATGGGAAGGATTATCACGATGTAGTTCGGAATAAGTTAAAACAATTGGTCTCCGAATTGCAGGAAGAGATTGGAGAGATTGAAGGTCGGGTATTTGTAGACAGTGCACCAATTCTTGAAAAAGCCTGGGCCGAAAAAAGTGGTGTTGGTTGGGTGGGGAAGAACGGAAATCTGATTCAACCAAAAACCGGTTCCTTTTTCTTTTTGGCAGAAATCATTTGTGATCTTGAATTGGAACCTGATGGACCGATTCGCGATTACTGTGGTTCTTGTACGAAATGCATAGATGCTTGTCCAACTGATGCGATCGAAGCACCATACATTGTGAATGGATCCAAGTGCATTTCTTATGCAACCATTGAATTGAAAGATGCAGACTTGCCGGAGTTATTTCGCGGCAATATGCATAACTGGGTTTACGGTTGTGATATTTGTCAGGATGTATGCCCTTGGAATCGCTTTTCGAAACCACATACCGAACCGGAATTTGAACCGAAGTTGGAGATTCTGAATTTTTCAAATCAAGACTGGTTGGAATTGGATGAGCTTGCTTTTCAATCCATCTTTAAGGGAAGTGCCGTAAAAAGAACCAAGTTTTCAGGATTGAAAAGAAACCTTGTTTTCGTGAATTCCACTTCAGAAAATGGTAGGTTTCAGGGATAAGAGTAAATTATCTTCATTTTATTTTAATGATTTGTTAAACCTTTGATAATAAATTACATCATAGGGGAAACTACAACATGAAACAGACTTTCCTATTGGTGCTGCTTGCGTGCACCTTCCTTACTGAATTGTCCCATGCGCAGGGATTCTATGACAGATCAACTGTTCAAAAAATCGAAATATTCTTTAGTGCTTCCAATTGGGATGCGCAACTAGATGCACTCGCTGCAACGACAGAAGATTACTTATTGGCAGATTCCGTTCGGATTAATGGGACTAGCTTTGATAGTGTTGGTGTAAAGTACAAAGGGAATAGCTCCTACAATCAGAACAACAACAAGAATCCGATCCATATTGAATTGGATTATGTACATGGTAGTTATGATTATCAGGGGTATACAGATATCAAATTACAGAATGGTTATCAGGATCCATCCATGATTCGAGAGGTGCTTTCGTATGCAATTCTGGAACAATACATGGATTGTCCGAAGGCGAATTTTGCAAATGTTTACATCAATGGGACATTGCGAGGAGTCTATTCCAGTGCTGAATCGATTAATTCCAAGTTTAATGGTGAGCACTATTATACATCTGATGGATCTTTTTTCAAATGTAATCCAATTGGTGGAGCAGGTCCGGGAAGTGGAGTTAGCCCTGATTTGAAGTATTTGGGAAGCGATAGTTCGCTTTACGCGAGTGGTTACGAATTGAAATCGAATTACGGATGGAATGATCTGGTAGATTTGGCAAACACTTTGAACAACAACTTTTCTGCTATTGAATCCAAATTGGATATGGATCGTGCAATTTGGATGCTGGCATACAACAATGTATTGGTGAATCTGGATTCATACTCCGGAGCATTTCGTCAGAACTATTACTTATACAAAGATTTAAATGATCGATTCATTACAACTATTTGGGATTTGAACATGAGTTTTGCCGGTTTTCCAGGAGGACCAACCCAAGGACAGTCTTACACTGCAACAACACTGGATCCTTTTTCAAACAGTACTTCAACAGATCATCCCTTGATCCTGAAAATGCTTGCCAATCCGATGTATAAGCGCATGTATATGGCACATCTCAGAACCATTGTTCAGGAAATATTTGCTTCAGGTAGCTACCTGACTACAGCCAATGCATTACGTACTACTATTGATGCTTCTGTTCAAGCTGACCCATATAAGTTTTATACCTATACGCAGTTCCAAAATGGAATGACAACAACGGTGACAGGTGGTGGTCCGGGCGGGGGATCCACTCCGGGAATTCAACAGTTGATGGCTGCTCGCGTAACGTATTTTCAATCGAATGCAGATTATTTGTTAGCAGCTCCGGTAATTACAGCCTATGCAGCAAGTAATAATACTCCTAATTACGGAGCAACGATTACAATCACGGCTACTTGTACAAATGAATCTACCGTATTCCTTGGATATCGTCTGGAGCATCCGCTTCGATTCAATCGGATTCAAATGTATGATGATGGAATGCACAACGATGGTAATGCCGGAGATCATGTTTACGGAGCTGATGTTGTATTGAATGGTATTACTATGGAATATTACATCTATGCTGAGAATGCAACTGCTGGAATTTTTAGTCCCAGTCGCGCAGAACATGAGTTTCACACTGTGAATATTACGATTGTTTTGCCTGCCATTGGTGATGTTTTGGTAAATGAACTGATGGCCGATAATAGTTCAACTGCATACGATTCAAATGGCGAAAACGATGATTGGGTTGAATTGTACAATCATACTTCAACTGCAAAGGATTTGTCCGGATTGTATTTGACAGATGATGTAACCAATTTGACCAAGTGGCAGATTCCGTTAGGGACAGCTATCAATGCCAATGACGTATTGATTATCTGGGTTGATAATGACTCTGAACAAAGTGGTTTACATGCCAATTTCAAATTGAGTGCTTCTGGTGAGTCTGTAATCTTATCAGATGGAACAACGATTTATGATCAGGTTGATTTTGGAATCCAGACACAAGACATTTCCTATGCCCGTTGCCCGGACGGAGGCGCCTTTACCTTTGCTGATCCTACATTTGATGCTTTGAATAATTGCGCTTTGGGTCTGTATGAATGGTCACAATCAGCAGCACGCATTTATCCGAATCCAAGCAATGGAAATTTCACTATTCAAACAGATGCCAAGGGAGCTTATGCAGTTTATGACTTGTCGGGACGTGAGGTTACAACCGGTTCTTTGGAAAATTCCGCAACGGTAATAGATGCTCAAATGTGGAAGCAAGGAACTTACTTAGTTCGTATTCAGGATAAATTGGGGAATTTGCAAACAACACAATTGATTAAGTATTAAATGTGAAGGCTTCTGCTTGTTGAATATTGGTCAGGATAACACAAACAAGTTGAAAATTGCAAGATAGAAAGTTCATCTTGTAAGTTCGGACTTTTTGTACTAAATTTCTCCAGCTAAAACATACTATTATGATTCCTGAAGAAATTGTACAGGAGCCCATCTCATTAAGTTTAACACCATACACCGGTGCCTGGACAAAGGCAGAAGCTGCCCATTTGCTGCGAAGAACCATGTTTGGTGCAACTTTCACCCAGATTACACAAGCTGTAACAAATGGGATGAATGCGACTGTTGCTCAATTATTGACACTTCCTAGTGTTTCTCCGCCATTGGCTTTTCATCCCGACGAAGCAGTTACTGCAGTTGGTTCGACTTGGATCAATGATGTCTTTCCTGCAAGTCCCGGGCCAACGAATAACGCACGATTATACTCGCTTGGTGCTTGGTTCATGCAGCGAATTAATCAACCAACAGTCAGTATTCAGGAAAAAATGTGTTTGTTTTGGGACAATCATTTTGGAGTGGATGGAACCAATGAAGCGAAAGCGGTTTATGGGATGCATGAAAAGTATCGATTGAATTGTCTTGGAAACTTTAAACAGTTGACAAAAGATATGACCATCGACCCGATGATGCTTTTGTTTTTAAATGGTGCAACAAACAATTTGTTTTCACCCAATGAGAATTATGCACGCGAGTTATTGGAACTGTTTACAGTGGGTAAAGGACCACAAGTTGGAACCGGTGATTACAGCAATTATACAGAAGCAGATGTTGCTGCCGGAGCAAAAATTTTAACCGGCTGGACAGTTGCAGATTTGTATAGCACATCTGCAAGTCAACCTAGCAGTGTATTTTATCCGGTATTACACGACACATCAAGTAAGACATTGAGTCCTTATTTTGGTTCAACGGTTGTTTCCGATGCCGGAAATACCGAATATGCCAATTATGTAGATATTATTTTCAGCCAGCCCGACATGGCTAAATACTTGTGCCGAAAAATCTATCGCTGGTTTGTTAATTATGATCTGACTGCAAGTGTTGAAAGCACAGTTATTGCAGACATGGCTTCAACGCTTAGTTCCAACAATTTTGAGGTCTTACCGGTTATTGAGCAATTGCTGAAAAGCGAGCATTTTTATGATATTTCTGTTCGTGGGGCGATCATCAAGAATCCGCTGGAATTATTGTTCTCCATGCTGAATGCTTCCGGTTCGATGCCGGCTTATTCAGTTCCGGTTAATTACGAAATCTATTTGAATCTCTATTACCTGAGTCAGGTAATGGGAATGGAATATCTGAGAGCTCCAAGTGTGGGTGGCTGGACAGCTTATTATCAAACACCGGCTTTTTCCAGATTGTGGGCCAATTCCAGTTTATTGAAACTCCGATTTGATTTAGGATCCTTGATGACAGTCACACCGGGAATTGTGGTGAGTGGAAATGCACTTAAACTGAATGCGCTAAACCTTGTAAATAACTTAAGTATTCCGTCAAGTGCACCGCAAGTGATTGATGATATCCTGACAGTTTTTACTTGCAAAGGTGTTTCAGTTACTGAAAAAATTATCTTGAAATCCATTTTAACGAATGGACAACCTGATTTTGAATGGACAATCCAATACAATGATTATTTGGCTGATCCCGGAAATACAACAGTAAGTACTCCAGTTCGACAACGAATTGAACTGGTGCTTTACAGACTGTTCCAGTTGCCTGAATCCCAAGTAATTTAAGTGTAGACCAAAATCAGAAACTATGAAAAGAAGAAATTTTGTACAGTCGGTCGCACTTTCATCAATTGGAGCGCCACTGGTTTTAAAAAACTTTAAATTCGGAGCCGTTACCGAAGACCTGTTTAAGACTTCGAGAGCTGCCGAAGACAGGGTTTTAGTAATTATTCGATTGAATGGCGGGAATGATGGTTTAAGCACCTTGGTTCCTTTGGATCAATATGCCAATCTGGCGATTCAGCGACCAAATATTTTGATTCCGCAGAATCAATTGCTAACGATTACTCCAACCAATGCCCTGCATCCGTCTATGACGGGAATGCGGGATATGTTCGACAATGAGCGTTTATCAATTATTCAGAATGTGGGATATCCCGAGCAAAACAGATCGCATTTCAGATCCATGGACATCTGGACTTCAGGAATGCTGGATCCAAATGCAACACGGGGTTGGTTGGGCAGGCATTTAGATCATGACTTTCCAAACTTCCCGGGAGATTATCCAAATACTCAGAATCCGGATCCATTTGCAATCAGCATGGGATACGAAGTTTCTGCAACTTGTCAGGGATTGGAAGCGAACTTCTCTGTTGCTATCAATGATCCATTCGACAGTTACAACTTGGTAGAAACCGGGCAAGTGAATGACGGAACTTACTATGGTTCTCATATGGAATACCTGTCTACCTTGATTGTGCAGGCAAATGCATACGGAGCTCAGGTGAATGCTGCCGCGAATGCCGGAAATTCACTTTCAACGATGTATGATCCGACAGATGATGTATCAAAAAATCTGAAATACATTGCACAGATGATTTCGGGTGGTTTGAAAACAAAAATCTATATCGTCAATGTGAATGGTTTCGATACACACGATGCACAAGTTGTTGACGGCGCTCCTACAACAGGCGCACATGCGAATTTACTTTCCCGTATTTCCAAAGCAGTTGCGGCTTTCCAGAATGATTTGAGTTTGTTAGGATTGGAGAATCGGGTAGCTGGAATGACCTTTTCTGAATTTGGAAGACAAATTGCTTCCAATGCGAGTGATGGAACAGATCATGGAGATGCTGCACCATTGTTCTTATTTGGTTCATGTATCAGCAGTGGAATTATTGGCCCAAATCCGGTTATTTCCAACACGATTGTCGATCAGGCAGGTGTTCCGATGCAAATTGACTTCAGAGACGTTTATGCGTCGATTTTAAGAGATTGGTTTGAGGCGGACACAACAGACATTCAGGCAATGTTTGAGCAAACCGTGAATTTCATCTCTGTTTTAGATTCGTGTAACTTAGGATTGGATGAAAATTCGAACGAAAGTGATGTCTTTGTATTCCCTAATCCATGTGTGGATCAAACAACCTTGAAATTCAAATGTTCGGGTGAAAAAGTAACGATTCGTGTTTATGATACAAGTGGAACATTGGTCAGTGAAGTTTGTTCGAAAGAATTCCAGCCGGGAGAGCATTTAGTTCCGATTTACATGGAGGGAACTCCATCCGGAAACTATATTGTTACCGTCTATAAGAACTCAGGAACATTTACGAAGAAGTTCATCAAACTGAAAAATATCTAATATAAAAAACCCCGAAGTGTCAGCCGTGGCTTACTACTTCGGGGTTTTATTTTCGTTTGAAATGGATTATTGTCCACCCATATTTTTCAAATCTTCTTCAGTTACTACTGTATAACCTTCAGGAACACTTAAGCTGAAAAGCTTTTTGTCTACTTTTTTCTCAAACTTAGTAGCAATGAAATGAATTGTCATTCCATTGTTTACTGCTGTAAATTCCAATGGAACTCCACTAATTTTGCTGTTTCCGAATTGTTGGTGTCCTTTCAATGAAGCTTTCAAATCGCTTGCAATCCACATAATTGTTTCGTTGCCATCTGCATCACGGGAAATCGTTTTGGTACACTTATAACCAATAATATCCTTTGTTTCAGAAGTTACTTCGATTTTTGGCTCTGCCGCTTTCTCAGTTTTATCTTCTTTCGAAAGTTCTTTCATTTCAGTAGCAGTCTTGTTACCCATTACTTCCATTAACATCAAAGCTTTGTCAGCTTTCACATCAACGATTGTATTCATTTTCATGAAGGTACCCATTGTCATATCGATTTTCGATTTTTCAGGGATGAAGTACAAGTCCATTGTAGATCCTTGCATCATAGGAATAGCCATTGCCATATCCGGATTGTCGCTGGAGAAATCCATTGAATAGGAAATCTGCCCGGTTGTTTGTGCTATAGAAGTCCCAACTACAGCAAGAAATAAAATTGATAATAGTAAATGTTTCATGTGTTTCTTTTTTACAAAAATGGCATAAATCTTTTGACTTATGCCACCTTTTATGGATTTCGTTATTTTTTGTTGTTAAAGAGTTAAAAAAAGTGCCTTCTACTCAGCTACGCTTATACAGAAGCTTTAGCATTCAGTCACCTTCCGGGATTTCTACCCGGTAATTGCTCCGATCAAATCTTTTCCGTTGGCATAAAGAATCAGCCCCAGAAGTAAGAAGAATCCTACGTATTGAGCATATTCCATAAACTTTTGTCCCGGAGCGCGCCCTGTGATCATTTCATATAATAAGAACATCACGTGACCTCCGTCCAATGCCGGAATAGGAAGTAAATTCATAATTGCAAGCATCATAGAAAGGAATGCCGTTAATGTCCAGAAAGCTTGCCAGTTCCAAACCGGAGGAAATAATTTTCCAATTGAACCAACACCACCAACAGATTTCGCCCCTTTCGCCGTAGCAACGTATTTGAATTGCGCCACATTCATATACATGGTGCGAAGTCCTTTACCAAAACCAGATGTAAATGCTTCTCCGAAAGAATAATGCTGTGTATAAAAAGCACTTGTATCGGTACTAAGCTTTAGATCTTTGAAATAAACACCTAACGATCCATCCTGACCAATGAAGGCATCTTTCTCCATTTCTTTTCCATCCCGCAAGATGGTGAAATGAGCTTTTTTTCCTTTGCTGTGATATACCTGAGAAGTGAGCTGATCGTGAAAATCAATATCCTGACCGTTTACTTTTAATAATTTATCTCCTTTTTTCAAGCCAATTCTTTTTGCAGCTGATTTGGGTAAAACACTATCCACATCTGAAATAAAGGCTCTGAGACCAAAGGTGTTTTTTTCAGCACCGTTTTCCCACATTTTATTTCCAATGTCTTCAGGAAGTACAATTGTTTCAATTTTCCCGCCTTGATGCTGTACTTTGAAATGACGCATATTGAAGATCAGGATTTCTCCACCCAATTGTTGCAACTCATCTAGTTTTTTTCCATCAACAGTCAATACTTTATCTCCTTGTTGAAAACCGAACTGCTCCATATACGGATGAATCGCCATTCCATTTACCATTTTGGATTGATCGATTTTTTCTTCACCCCAAACGGCAAGAACCATAATGTAAAGAGCAAAACAAACAATCACATTCACGATGATCCCACCAAGCATAATGATCAAACGCTGCCAAGCCGGTTTCGATCTGAATTCCCACGGTTGAGGCGGTTGAGCCAATTGTTCTTTATCCATGGATTCGTCCACCATTCCAGCAATTTTCACATAGCCACCTAAAGGAATCCATCCTAATCCCCATTCAGTTTCTCCGATTTTTTTCTTGAAAACGGAAAAATAAGGGTTGAAAAACAAGTAGAATTTCTCCACCTTGGTATTGAACCATTTCGCAGGTAAATAATGACCAAATTCGTGTACTACAA
Organism: Flavobacteriales bacterium UBA7666; assembly: GCA_002483265.1. Lineage (GTDB taxonomy): Bacteria > Bacteroidota > Bacteroidia > Flavobacteriales_D > Crocinitomicaceae > Fluviicola. Next base: position 276,477 of record DLHO01000009.1, read on the forward strand.
TGAGAAAAGAAAGTGATAAAATCAGCTGAGCTGCGCGAACCCAAAAATCCATAGTTTTTATTTAAAGTGGAACAAATATAAGAAAAAGCGCCAGCTTTTGAAGACTGGATTACGACAAACGTCAGTGCGAAAGTAATCTAGGAATAGTGATTAGGCAATAGGTATTAGACAAGTAATCTTACTAATCACTTTTGCCTAATGGCGATTTGGCTATTGCCTAAATCAGGGTTGTACATTTTTTGTGGAAAAACCATGATGCTCAAAGTATTCCAGAATAGCTTCTTTCATGAAAGCCTGCTGCTCTTCTTCACTTAGGGGAGGAAGCTCTTTCAGGAATTCAAAATGCGGCCAATTCTCCGGATCTCTTCCTTTGAATGCATAATATCCATAGGGCTCCAGCAAGGTGCAAATCGCCACATGCATCAAATCGGTTTTTTCGTGCTTTTTGAATAATTTATACCCTACACCCAATTCCTCTACTCCAATGAGGAAAAGCATAGCTTGCAAATCTATTCCCGGGCCAAAAGTCGGTTCTAATTGTTTTGCCAGGTTTTGGTAACGTAGTTCTAATGCGTAATCCATAATTCAAAATTAATGATTTGAAAAGGATAAATTCGTGCATTCACTTTTTAGTTCTTTTGGATTTGGTTTTTTTAACTCGAAACCGAGATCGAATAATTCGTAATTAGGCATTCGTAATTCGTAATTAATGAATGTATCCCGGTTGTCCTTTTTGAATGCGGTCGAAGATCCAATCATAACTATAAACCATGTGCGAATGGACAAAATGTTTATTCGGCCAATTGTACGGAGAACAAATGCGTCCCACATGAATGGATTGTTGGACATCAATTCCCCAAACGGTAGCTTGAGGCGCAACACCATCTTGATAACAAAGTGCATCCGCATCTTTTTGTCCCAGATTGGAGCCATATTGCCACACTTCTTCAAATTTATTCCAGTCTAATCCTTTGTAACCGGCATTTTCTGGTGCCAGAAAGTACAATTTGCCCAAAACAACTTGATCTTTCAATGTTTCCAGCATTCCCAAGGTGTAAGCATAGCCCATGCTGTGACAAACAATATCAATGGTGTCTTTTACCAGATAGCTGTTTGGAGTATTGCGAATTTCATTCAAAAAACTCTTTCCGGCGATTACACCACGCGAATAACGGTAATCAAAACCTTCCGGATTGGAGATCTGATTTAAACGGGTGTACTTTTTATTTGAAATCCGTGAATGAACCGAGCGAAGATAACTCCACCCGAAACCCAGCTTTGAATGATGATTAGAAGTGCTTACAGGAAAACTGGCATCGAGATAAAAACTGGTATCCGGATTTAAGCGCTTGATAAAACGATCGTCTATTTTAAACCAGTAGTTCGTGCGGTCATTCATGTAAACCTCATTTCGGCTTTCATGTTTGTCGTATTTCGGACCGCGATATCCATTGATAAAAACCAAATACCGTTTTGCTTTGGGTTGTTGTTTTTGGATAATTGCCTGACTCAATTCATCACCTGTAAATGCAAAAACGTGTTGAAAAGCCGAATTTTCACGAGGTCCGCCAGCATTGTCAGGATAGAAATAGGAAACCACCCGATAAGTATTATTTTTTATGGAAATACTGTTTTGTTTGCTTAGTGAAAGGTTATTTCCAGACGATAGGAACGTGAGCTTTTCCTGAAAAGAAATAAAATTCAGAACCAATCCTGCAGTACTGCTGTGCCATTTTCCTTTTCGCTTAATGTAAATGACCGTTTGAGGATCCGAAGGATAAAGGCAATTGAAAACAAATTTGTTGCCGTGAAGTTTTTTCGAAAAGCTACTATTCAGTTTGTAGTTTCTGCCAATTTCCAATACCTGTTGCATGAACGCAGTATCGCTCAGTGTACATTTTTTGGTCGATTTTACCGTATCCACTAAAACTACCCGATTCAAACTAAAAGGAGCATAGGTTTTTGATCCGGTAATGGTTCCGTCTTCGCCTTCTTCCCAGAAGTAATAATAGACCAAGCTTACCTTTGTTTGGAACTGCGGTCTACGAACTGGTTCATTCTGACCAACTACGGAGAGAATACTCAAGCTAAAAACAATGAAAATTAGTGCAGAGAGCTTCATTTTGTAAATATATTAACTTTTGAAATTGAAAATGGAGAATGGAAAAATTGAAAAGGTTAATATCTCTTAACTGCGCTAATGCTTGTTTTTATCAAAAGAGATGCTTTCTCTTCTTTTCAATTGTCAATTTTCAATTCTCCATTTTCAATTAAACCTTTTCATTATTTTTGCGCTCAACATAAAACAACAGAAATGGGAAGAGCATTTGAATATCGTAGAGCAGCTAAAGAAAAGCGTTGGGGTAAAATGTCGAAATTGTTTCCAAAATTAGGGAAAGCAATTACGATGGCAGCAAAAGAAGGTGGGCAAGATCCTGCTACCAATGCCAAATTGCGTACGGCTATTCAAAATGCGAAGGCAGAGAATATGCCGAAGGATAACATTGAAGCTGCAATAAAAAGAGCAAATCAAAAAGATATCGCATCATTTGCACAAGTGGATTATGAAGGAAAAGGTCCGCATGGCGTTTTAGTTTACGTGGAGTGTGCTACCGACAATCCTACCCGTACAGTTGCCAATGTGAAATCCTATTTCAATAAAGCAGGAGGGGGCGTTGTTCCAAACGGACAATTGGAATTCATGTTTAACCGCAAATCTGTTTTTGAATTAGAAAATAAAGGAGCTGTAGATCCGGAAGAATTGGAGTTGGAACTGATTGACGCTGGATGCGAAGAAATTGAAGTAACGGATGACCGCATTTTCATTTACGGAGATTACACTTCTTTTGGAACAATTGCATCAGCATTGGAAGAGAAGGGAATTGAGATCCTGAAATCCAACTTAGAGCGTTTCCCAACAACTCCTGTTGAATTTACAGAAGAGCAATTAGTAGACATCGAAAAAATGCTCGATAAATTTGACGACGATGATGACGTACAGCAAATTTTCACCAATATGGGGTGATGAGATTAAATAAAATAAACGGTAGGGACGCGATTAATTGCGTCCCTACGTGTTTAACAATGGTTCGTTTGTATCTTTCCTGAGATCGTGCGTTCTCAAAAATGGTTTTCCCCAATTTTGAGCCATGAATTTTTTGGACATCTTAATTCTTCTTCCAATTCTCTACGGAGCTTACAAAGGATTTAAACACGGTTTCATTATTGAATTGTTTACCTTGTTGGCAATTCTTGTGGGAATTTATGTCGGGATTCATTTCTCTGATTACACTGCACGTTGGTTGAAATCTTCGTTAGATATCGATTCGGAATACTTGCCCGTAATCGCATTCACCTTTACCTTTTTGGGAGTTGGTGCAATGATCTATTTCGGTGGAAAAATGATCGAAAAGATGATTAAAGTCGTTCAGTTATCTCCGCTAAATAAGTTTTTGGGAGTACTGTTTGCGAGTATTAAATCATTGTACATTGTGAGTGTTTTACTGGTTTTGATCGAATCGTATGATGAAAAGGGGAAGTTCTTTCCAGAAAAAACGAAAAGCAATTCCTTGTTATACGAACCGGTAAAAGATGTTTCAACAAAAACAGTTCCTGCATTGGGAGAAAGCACCATTTTCCTGAAAAATGCCCTGCATAATGAAACGGATAGCACCGGACTCACAGTAGATCAGGTTCTTCGAGCAAAGGAGATCGCTGATAGTTTGGGGATTGATGCCAATGACGCGAAACAAATTTTGGAAGTTCATCAGAAATATGGAGATAAAGAACCCGCTGTCAAATGATAAGAACCCTCTTTTCGATGATTTTGATAAACAAAACAATATATTTGCCATTTGTTAGTTAATCTTTAATCACATCGGCGCAAGATTTTTCATTCGAATGAAGAAAACACATTTTTTGATTTACTTAGGAATTCTTTCCTTTATATGGGCATGTTCTACTGAGAAGAATACAATGCTTAGCAGGGCTTATCATGGCACTACGGCACATTATAACGGATATTTTAACGCGAACGACTTGCTTGAAGAAGCAATGAAAACCTATCGTGAAAATCAAAAAGAAGATTACTACTCCGTCCTTCCTATTCTTCAATTACCAAGTGAGGAAGAAGTGAAGAATATGTATGCTCCAATCGATACGGCCATTTCAAAATGTACAAAAGTGATCCAAAGGCACGCAATGCCTTCTATGGAAAAGCCTGCTGCTAAAAAGGAGGAACACAATCGCTGGATCGATGAAAACTGGATCACTATCGGAATTGCCAATTTCTACAGACGTGATTACGACCTGGCATTTAAGAATTTTGAATACACCAAGAAATTTTTCTCTTCAGATAAGTCAGCATACATCGCAGAAATGTGGATGGCAAGAACTTACATGGAGCAAGGGAAGTTTACCGAAGCGAATTATGCAATCACTAATTTAGAGAAAGCACAAGAGTCTATGGAAAACGGTGACTCGAAAGATTCAAAAGGTAAAAGTTCCAAATCATCGAAGTCTAAAAAGAAGAAAAGCAAGAACAAGAAAGAAAAAGAAATTCCGCCTTTTCCTAAAAAACTCAGATACGATCTGGCGATCACCAAAGCCATGTTTGCTGAAAAAAAGAAAGATTCAGAAGGTGAAATAAAAGCATTGACAAAAGCTTTGGAATACGCTAAAAAGTCGAAAGACAAAGCGCGCATCAACTTTATCCTTGGTCAATTATATGAGAATGCAGGTGACAGAGGGAAAGCAGCTTATCACTACGATCGCGTCAAAAAATACAATGCCGGTTATGAAATGAGTTTCAATGCGAATTTGAAAAACGCATTGAATGCAGGAGGAGAAAAGGTTCGTAAGAGCCTTAGAAAAATGCTGCGTGACACCAAAAATGCCGAGTTCAAAGATCAAATCTATTATACCTTAGGTAAAATGGATCAAATGGAATCGGATGAGCAAAATGCGAAAACAAATTACACCAAATCAGCTTTCTATTCCACTTCCAATGTGCGTCAAAAAGGAATGGCATACGAGCGGTTGGGAGATATGAACTTTGCCAAGAAAGATTATTTGAGTGCTCAAAAATATTATGATAGCTGTGCAAAAGTTATCCCGGAAACCTATCCAAATTATGAAGCAATTCAAAACAAAGCTTCTAAATTGCAAAGTTTGGTTAATGCACTGGAGATTGCTCAATACGAAGACAGTGTTCAACGGATAGCAAAACTTTCAGGTCCGGATCAATTGGCTTTCGCAGAAGGCGTGATCAAGAAAATGAAGAAAGACGAAGAAGAGCGCAAAAGACAAGACGCCATTCGTTTAGCGGCACTACAGGAAATCCAAAGTAAGAAATCTCCGGATGGAAGTGGGAATAAATTCTATTGGAATAATGAAAAAGCAAAAACTGAAGGGTTCGAAGAATTTAGAAAACAATGGGGACAACGTTCCAACGAAGATGATTGGAGACGATCCGATAAAGTAGTGTTCGCTAGTTTTACAGATCCCTCAGATTCAACAGCGACCTCAAAACCGGAAGTTTCAGATGTAACTGCACTTGATTCATTAACCCCGGAAATGTTGGTTGCAAAACTTCCGTTATCTGACTCTGCTTTGGAAGCATCGCGTGACAGAATGATGAATGCCTATTTTGATGCCGGTGCTATTTACGATGAGCAATTGAGTGAAAGCGCGCTTGCCGAAAAACAATACAGAACCATGTTGGGTCAGGATTTTGAGCACGACATGAAATTGTTGGCAGCTTACCAGATCTATCGTTTACATAGTCCGGAAGATCCTGCTGCAGTGGAACAGAAAGATTACATCCTGATCAATTATCCGACCTCAGATTATGCCGGATACTTAAGAGATCCCGATTATTTCCTGAAGAAAAAAGAACGTGAAAAATTAACTCAGGAAGCTTATCTGACCGATTTAGATCGTTACGAAAGAGGATTGTTTTATCCGGTTATTCAGAAAGCAAATATTGTGATTGCAGATGAGAAGGACAATCCTTACAGAAGCAAATACATGTTGCTGAAAGCAATGGCACAGGCAAAAATGACAGAAGATAAAAAGATCATTTTGCCTACTTTGGATACCTTGATAGCACTTTATCCGAAAACACCTGAAGCTGACAAAGCATTGGAAATGAGGAAGATTATCCTCAATGGATATTCTACGAATGAAGCTGTTGATTTTGCAAAAACCAGCATCTATGAATTCAAGGAAGGCGAACCTATGTTTGTTCTGATCTTCCTGACAGATAAAATCAATAATGTGGTTGCTAAAACACGTGTGGTTGATTTTAACAAAGAATATTACGGGAAATTGCGCTTAAGTGTCACTTCAAAAGTATTCAAAGATGACAACGTGATTTTGTTGAAACAATTCAAGGATGATATTGAGGCGGCATCCTATGTCTCCTTTTACAAACGTACGCGCAACCACTTGCTGGATATGCAAAAAATGAAAATTTTATTCATTTCTGAGAAAAATTTACTTACCTTATTTGATACAAACAAGCTGGAAGAATACCAGTTGTTCTTTGACGAGAACTATTGATTCAAATAAGCGTACCATGGAAGAAAAGCCCAAAAAACAAGTTAAAAACTATGTTCGATTTACCGGTGCAGCCTTTCAAATGGCCGGAACAATCGTAGCCACAGCTTTCCTTGGCGTGTGGCTGGACAAGAAATTCAATCCCGGCGGAAATATGTGGACTCTTATCTGCACATTGACCGGGGTGATAGTTTCCATGTACATTATTATCAAGGAAGTAATCAATATATCTAAAGAAAAAGAAGATGAGTAAACCAGTAGGAGCCTTTTTGTCATTGTTTGTAATTGCAATTATTTATTTGATTTTAGTTGGAGTTAAATGGGATTGGGCTATTCCTAAAAATCACATTGCGGGTATTATTGGATTGTTGATTATCTTCTTCTCAAGCACGGCTATTATGATGTCGGGCTCAAAAGCAGCTCCTGACTCTCAGGCACAACGGTTTATTTTAGGCACAACCATTCAAATGATTTTTGTTTTATTCTTTGTTTTGATTGTAAAATTTGCCTGGAAGGAATCCTTTAAAGAATTTGTCTGGTATTTTATGAGCTTTTTTGTCATCATGTTGTTTACTCAGGCATTTTGGATGTTGCTAAAGGTTCGGAAGAGCTAGAATGATTTCTATAGTATCCTGCTAATATCGCGGATTTTAGAACAAAGCTATTTCAATCTAGTATCTACGTTTCCCTTTAATCGTTAAAGACGATCAAAATTGCGAAAGAATTTCCTGAAAAGCGTTGTTCCTCTAACTGTAGAAGTTCATGATGGTTTATGTATACGTAAATGGATTATTCAATTACATAATCTGCGCTCCTCTGCGGGATCTGCGGGAGATATTTTGTAAATATTCATCTATCACTTGCTCATAAAATCAGGGACTGAAAACCAATTTTTTTCAATGGGGTATTTTTCTATCCCATGAATGCGGTAAAAAAGAATTTGTTTGCAATTTTTTCTTGGTGTTTCTGAAAGATTCACTACCTTTGCGCCAAAATTTAGGGTTTTATACTAAATAAAAATAAGCGATGTCATTAATTTTCAGTGCAAAACGATTTTTCTCTCTTTTAGTAGCAATACTGGTTTTTTCAAGTTCATTTGCTTCAGATCATCATTCTGAAGAGGCTGGAATTGCAAAGCGTGAATTCAATGTTAGAGAAATGATCATGCACCACATTTCTGACGCGCACGAATGGCACTTATGGGGTGGTCATCACGATGCTGTTTCCATTTATCTTCCGATCATTTTAATTGATGGTGGTTTGAAGACTTTTTCTTCAAGTCATTTTTACCATGGTAAACCCTTGGAGGCAAAAGATACTACTTCTAAGAAAGAAGTAGCTTATGTTGCGGGTGTTGGTCCGGCTACTGGTTATGCCATGTTTGAGGAAGAGATTTACAAGTTGAATAGCGAAGGTGTTTTGGAGATTAATGCGGGTAAAGTAGTAGATGCTGAATCGCCATTCGATTTCTCAATAACAAAAAACGTTCTGTCTTTGTTTATGGGAGCAGTTCTGATCTTATTGATCTTGAGTAATGTTGCTCGTTTCTATAAAAAGAACGGTCCGGTTGCTCCAAAAGGATTGGCAAAATACCTGGAGGTTTTGATCGTGATGGTTCGCGACGATATTGCAAAAGCAAACATTGGAGAACATAAATACAAGAAATATGTTCCTTACTTGTTGACAATCTTCTTTTTCATTTTTATCAATAATTTACTTGGCTTGGTTCCATTCCTTCCGGGAGGAGCTAATTTAACTGGTAACTTAACGGTTACTTTGTTCTTGGCTGTTTGTACCTTGTTGGTGACTTTGGTTTCAGCAAATAAAAACTATTGGTTGCACATTTTTGCAATGCCGGGCGTTCCAAAGCCTTTGTTGATCATTATGATTCCAATCGAATTAGTGGGGATTTTGACAAAACCTTTCGCCTTGATGGTTCGTTTGTTTGCAAACATGACTGCGGGTCACATCATTGTACTGGCATTGGTTTCAATTATTTTTATTAATCAGAATGCAGCTTGGGGAGGTTTGTCCGTTCCTATGGCACTGTTCATTTCTGTTTTAGAGTTGTTGGTGGCATTCTTACAAGCATTCTTGTTTGCAATGTTGTCAGCATTGTTTATCGGTGCAGCTGTAGAAGAAGCGCATCATTAATTAGTAATTTTTTAAATACATAATAGCTATGTTCGGAAGTATCGCAGCAATTGGAGCAGGTCTTGCAGTTTTAGGTGCAGGATTAGGAATTGGTAAAATTGGTGGTTCAGCAATGGACGCAATCGCTCGCCAACCTGAAGCTTCAGGAAAAATTCAAACAGCTATGATTATCGCAGCAGCGTTAATCGAGGGTGTTGCTCTATTCGGAGTAGTAGTTGGTCTACTAGGTCTTGAGACAGGAGTTAAGTAATTGAAAAAGCTTGTTGTAACGGTTGGTTGCAACAAGCCTTTTTTAGAAAATTGAAAAATTAAAATAGAAATAAGATGGGGTTAATTACACCAGATTTAGGATTACTTTTTTGGACGGGCTTAGTGTTCGTTTTGTTGCTTGTTATCTTAACGAAATTCATTTGGAAGCCAATCTTGACTTCTGTAAATGCACGTGAGCAAAAGATCTCAGATGCATTGGAGTTAGCTGAGAAAACAAAAGCTGAAATGGTTGCATTGCAAGCGTCAAACGAGAACTTGTTGAAAGAAGCTCGTGCGGAACGTGATGCTATTGTAAAAGATGCAAAAGAAGTTGCAACTGAAATGGTTGAGAAAGCGAAAGCTGAAGCGAAAGCTGAAGCAAACAAAATCGTTGAATCGGCTCGTGCAACAATCAATACTGAGAAAACAGCTGCGATTGCAGAATTGAAAAATCAGGTTGCTGCAATCTCTTTGGAAATCGCTGAGAAAATCATTCGTGGAGAATTATCTTCAGATGAGAAACAAAAAGCGTTGGCTGAGAAAATGGCAGGTGATATTAACTTGAACTAATCGATAGAAATGAAGATTTCGAAATCAGCTTCCCGTTACGCACAAGCTTTGTTGGATCTTGCGATTGAACAAAACAAGCTGGATGCTATCGCGGCAGATATGAAATACATGTCAACTGTTTGTGCTGAAAACCCTGACTTGGAGAATATGCTTCAAAGCCCGGTTGTAAAAGCAGATAAAAAGCTGACTGTATTGAATGCAATATTTGATCAATTCGATAAAGTAACTAGTTTATTTGTTGATTTGATCGTGAAAAATGGCCGTGAAGCATATTTATCGCAAATAGCAAGTTCGTTTGATGTACTTTTGAAGGCGCATAAAGGAATTGTTCCGGTTACATTGATTAGCGCTCAGAAATTGGATGATAAAGTGAAGAAAGAAATCATTTCTAAAGTTCAGGCTTCTATTACAGGTACTGTAGAGTTGACTGAGAAAATAGATGCAGATTTAATCGGAGGTTTTATCGTTCGTATGGGTGATACTCAAATTGATGCTTCAGTAGCATCACAAATTAATAAGTTGAAACAACGTTTAAGTAGATAGGCGTATTACGTCGTTTAAAAAAGAAGACATGGCAGATGTTAAACCAGCAGAAGTTTCTGCGATTTTAAGAGAGCAATTATCAGGGTTTCGTTCAGAAGCTGAATTGCAAGAAGTAGGTACAGTATTACAAATCGGTGATGGTATCGCTCGCGTTTACGGATTGAAAGGTGTTCAATACGGTGAATTGGTTGAGTTCGAAGGAGCTTTGCAAGGAATCGCTTTGAACTTGGAAGAAGATAACGTAGGAGTTGTATTATTAGGTCGTTCTTCCGGAGTAAAGGAAGGTGATACGGTAAAACGCTTGAATCGTATTGCTTCTGTAAATGTTGGTGAAGGAATGGTTGGTCGTGTTGTGGATACTTTGGGTAACCCAATCGATGGAAAAGGACCTATCGCTGGTCAATTGTACGAAATGCCAATCGAGCGTAAAGCTCCGGGAGTTATCTTCCGTCAACCGGTAACTGAGCCTCTTCAAACAGGTATCAAAGCAATTGATGCGATGATTCCAATTGGTCGTGGACAACGTGAGTTAATCATCGGTGACCGTCAAACAGGAAAAACAACTGTTGCGATTGATGCGATCATCAACCAAAAAGAATTTTACGACCGTGGAGAACCTGTTTTCTGTATCTATGTAGCAATAGGACAAAAAGGATCAACGGTTGCAGGAATAGTTAAAAAATTAGAAGACGCAGGTGCAATGGCTTATACAGTGATTGTTGCTTCAAATGCTTCTGATCCGGCTCCAATGCAATTTTACGCTCCAATGACTGGTGCTGCAATTGGTGAGTTCTTCCGTGATTCAGGACGTCCTGCATTAATTGTATTTGATGATTTATCGAAACAAGCGGTAGCTTACCGTGAGGTTTCTTTGTTACTACGTCGTCCTCCGGGCCGTGAGGCTTACCCTGGTGACGTATTCTACCTTCACTCCCGTTTATTGGAGCGTGCTGCGAAAATCATTGCTGATGATAGTATCGCTTCTCAAATGAACGACCTTCCGGAGTCTATCAAACACTTGGTAAAAGGTGGTGGTTCATTAACAGCTCTTCCAATTATCGAAACACAAGCGGGTGACGTTTCGGCGTATATCCCAACAAACGTAATTTCGATTACGGATGGTCAAATCTTCTTGGAAGGTGATTTATTCAACGCGGGTATCCGTCCTGCAATTAACGTAGGTATCTCGGTATCTCGTGTAGGAGGTAACGCACAAATTAAATCCATGAAGAAAGTAGCTGGTACTTTGAAATTGGATCAGGCTCAATACCGTGAGTTGGAAGCATTCGCTAAGTTTGGTTCAGACTTGGATGCTGCTACAAAATCAGTGTTGGACAAAGGTGCTCGTAACTTGGAGATCTTGAAACAACGTGAAGGAGATCCATACCCGGTAGAAAAGCAAATTGCAATTATCTACGTTGGTACAAAAGGATTGATGCAAAACGTTCCGGTAAACAAAGTAAAAGAATTCGAAAAAGAATACTTGGATTTCTTAGAGGCGAAACATTCAGATGTTTTAGTTCGCTTGAAAGCTGGAAAATACGAAGATGCTGATACAGATCTTTTAGGAAAAGTAGCGAAAGAGATCGCTGGAAAATATTAATAGAATTATGAATTGAATAATTATCAATTATCAATTATAAAGAGGATTGCACTTCTGGATAATTGTAACATTGATAATTCATAATTAAAGTTATGCCAAATTTAAAAGAAATACGAAATCGAATTACTTCAGTAGGATCTACGATGCAGATTACCTCTGCAATGAAGATGGTTTCTGCTGCAAAATTGAAGCGTGCGCAAGATGCAATTACTCAAATGCGTCCGTATGCTGAAAAATTGCAAGAGATCTTAGGTAATTTGACTGCTTCGTTAGATATTTCAGAAAATGCTTTGGCTGCTTCACGTCCGGTTGAAAAAGTATTGATCATCGCTATCACTTCCAATCGTGGATTGTGTGGTGGTTTTAATAACAACATTATCAAACGTGTGAACTTAGCAGTTACGGAAGAGTATGCGAATGCAAACGTGAGTCTTCTTTGCCTTGGTAAAAAGGTGAAAGACGCATTCAAGCGTTCAGATATGTATTTTGATATTTCCGGTACTGGAATTCCGGAAGATATTTTTGCTGACTTGTCTTTTGGAAAGGTTTCTGCAGTTGCAGATTTTGCAATGAAAGCATTCCTTGAAAAGAAGTTTGATAAAGTGGTTGTGATTTACAACAGCTTCATCAACGCAGCTTCTCAACAAGTGAAAGAAGAGCAATTATTGCCAATCGTTCCGGCGGAACAAAAAGACGATATGCAGGCAGGAGATTACATCTTCGAACCTTCAAAAGAAGAGATCGTAGAAGAGTTGATCCCGAAATCGTTGAAAATCCAATTGTTTAAAGCTTTGTTAGATTCAAATGCATCAGAACACGGTGCACGTATGACAGCAATGCACAAAGCAACGGATAATGCCAAGGAGTTACAGCGTAGTTTAAAATTAAGCTACAACAAAGCCCGCCAAGCTGCCATTACAAACGAAATTCTAGAGATCGTTGGTGGTGCAGAAGCATTGAACGGGTAAGAATAAAACGATTAAAAAGGAAAGGCTTTTCCGCTGCGGCGGAAGAGCCTTTTTTTTGTGATCAAAATTTCCCCCGGTCAAAATCAGGCAGACAGTCCGTATGAAAAATTGATCCTAAAAACATCAGTCTTCCAAAGTACTGTTTTTACTAATGGAATGACTTAAGGAGTAGTTTAAATTCATTAGCTGAATAACAGATTTTTAGAAAAAATATCCTAAAAATTAATGTAGATATTGTAGGATATATACATTTACTCTCGTGAATGTAATCGTTCGATTGCTGCTTATAGTGAAAACCGCCGTCTCCCTTAAGCTTCTATCTGAAGAGAACTTTCTATTACTTAATTGTTATACTTTATGGTACATTATTTACAAACCTATTGGTGGGTAATTGTAGTGGTGCTTTGTTTGGTGCTCTACAAATTTATTTTAAGATTCTTATTCGGGATGGTCATCGTTCCGGAAGACAGAATCGGATTAGTTACGAAGAAATTCGTTTTATTCGGAGCAAATAAAGAACTTCCGGATGGTCGCATTGTGGCTACAAATGGAGAAGCAGGTTTTCAGGCGAAAACACTAGCTCCGGGATTGTATTTCTGGATGTGGGTTTGGCAGTATGAAATCACGATGGAACAATTTACGGTGATTCCGGAAGGGAAAATCGGATTGGTCCTTTCCAAAGATGGTGCAGAAATTCCAACTGGAAATATTTTGGGCCGCAAAGTAGAATGTGATAACTTCCAGGATGCAAATATGTTCTTAGTGAACAACGGACAGCGTGGTCGTCAAACGAACTACATTACAGCTGGTTCATACCGTATCAACACCATGTTGTTTCAGGTTTCGATCACAGAAATGGTTCGGATTCGCGAAAGCATGGTTGGTATCGTTACAACTTTGGATGGTAGACCAATTGATTCGGGTGAAATAGCAGGTAAAGCAGTTGATGAACACAATAACTTTCAGGATTTCGATACATTCTTAGAAAATGGAGGAAATCGCGGATTACAACCTTCTGTGATTTTGGCTGGTTCTTACAACTTGAATCCATGGGCATTGCAGGTAGAGGAAACTCCAATGACTGAAATTCCAATCGGATATGTAGGAGTTGTTATCTCTTACATTGGTCAGGATGGAAAAGATTTAACCGGAACAGATTTCAAACATGGAAACATTGTAGAGAAAGGAAGCAAAGGTGTTTGGTCGGAGCCGTATGGTCCGGGGAAATATCCGGTGAACAAGTACATTATGAAAGTGGAGTTAGTTCCAACAACCAACCTGGTATTAAACTGGGCACAAGCACGAAGTGAATCGCATAATTTAGATAAGAACTTGTCTACGATTACCGTTCGTTCGAAAGATGGTTTCCCTTTCAATCTGGATGTTTCTCAAATCATTCACGTGCCAACCAACGAAGCACCGAAAGTGATTGCACGTTTTGGAAACATGGTGAACTTAGTAACACAGGTTTTGGAACCAACAATCGGTAACTACTTCCGTAACTCGGCGCAGGATAGTGATGTCATTGCGTTCTTGTCTACTCGTAAAGAAAGACAGGAGTCTGCCAAAGAGCACATCAAGAAAGTATTGGATGAATACAACGTAAACGCGGTAGATACCTTGATCGGAGATATCGTTCCGCCGGAATCGTTGATGAAGACTTTGACAGATCGTAAGATCGCAGAAGAGCAAAAAGTGACTTACGAAACTCAAAAACAGGCGCAGGAAACACGTCAGGGGATGGAGAAAGAAACTGCCATTGCTGATATGCAAAAAGATATCGTAAAAGCGCAACAGAGTGTGGAAATCGCAGAACGCACGGCAAATGCAACAGTGAAGAAAGCTGAAGGAGATGCATCCGGAGTGAAATTGGCGGTTGGTGCCGAAGCAGAAGCGACAAAAATGCGCGCATTGGCAGAAGCAGAATCTACCAGAGCTCGTGCAAAAGCGGATTCGGAAGCAGTTAAATTGAAAGCAGATGCGGAAGCTGAGCGGATTTCAAAAACAGGTTTGGCTGAAGCTAGCAAAATCTTAGCCGTGGGTAAATCTACTGCTGAAGCTTATGAATTGGCTGTTAAAGCATTGGGTGGTGAAAACTTCACACGATATAAGATCACCGAAGAGTTGTCAAAGGGAAATATCAAATTGATCCCGGATGTTCTGATTGGTGGAAACGGACAAGGTGGAGGATCGGCAATGGATGGACTATTAGGACTGAAATTAATGGAAATGATGGATCCCGAAAAGAAAACGGAGATTCCTCAAAGGATAACAAAGCCTGACGTAAAACCTAAATCATCAGGCTCTTCTGGAGGTGGTAAAACCGAATAGAAGAGAAAGGAGCTCACTTTGGGCTCCTTTTTAATTTTAAAAAAATACCGGCATCATTTCCTTTGCTAAAATTTAACATGACTTAATTCAAGAGATGAGTTCACTTGATGGAAGGTTAATCTTATTGGAGATTGATTTAATATACAGTCTACTAAAACGATAAAGTACCTTGTTTTCTTTGCAGTAAATTTTTCGCACTATGAAAACATGTCTCTTATTGGCTCTTATTTGTTGTAATATCACTTTCGGACAAACGTCTTTTTTTACTTATGGTTCGAGTTGGAAGTATTTAGATAACGGAAGCAATCAAGGTACAGCATGGGTTGCTACTGGTTTTGATGATAGTGCCTGGTCTTCAGGAAATGGTCAGCTAGGTTATGGAGACGGTGACGAGACAACGGTCATCAGTTATGGAGCCTCTAGCACAAATAAATTCATTACGACCTATTTTAGAAAGGCAGTTACAATTGCGAATATAAATGACTTTGCTCAAATTCAATTAAACTGCAAACGTGACGACGGAATAGTTGTTTATGTTAACGGAGCTGAAGTCTGGAGAAATAATATGCCAAGTGGAACAGTGTTGTTTTCTACTACTGCGTCTGGTGATGCATCAGACGATGGAAATGGGATTCAAACAGCAACCCTTGATGCAGTAGCATCCGGTTTTATTACCGGAAGCAATGTGATTGCCGTAGAAGTGCATCAACGAAACAATACAAGTAGCGATTTATCATTCGATCTGGAAATGATCGGATTGGAAGCACCAACCCAAACTCAGGTGGTTGCACTTGGTGGTTCATGGAAGTATAAAGATAATGGAACGGATCAAGGTGCTTTGTGGATGACAACTAGTTTTGATGATAGTTCGTGGTCAACAGGTAATGCCGAGTTTGGTTACGGTGATGGAGATGAAGCCACCCTTGTTAATGCTTGTGGAACAATAACTCAAAATCCATCATGTACAAACAAATATCCTACTACATACTTTAGAAAATCAGTCTCTATTTCAAATACCAATTTGTATCAATCGTTTTTGTTTAAAGTGAGAAGAGATGATGGCGCCGTTGTATATGTCAACGGTGCAGAGATTTGGAGAAATAATATGCCAACTGGCACCATCACTTACAATACTTTTGCAAGCGCAGCTTGTTCCGATGACGGGGCGGATTTAAACTCCTTTACCCTTTCTGTTCCGGCGTCCTCTTTCGTCTCTGGGATGAATACCATTGCCGTTGAAATTCATCAAAATAGTGGGTCCAGCAGTGATTTAAGTTTCGATATGGAAGTTATTGCTCTAGCACCAGTTCCGGGAGGAGCGACAGTGGAGAGAGGGCCTTATATTCAATCACTGACAGAGAATTCAGTTATCTTGCATTGGAAAACAGATGTGACTATTGATACCAAAGTTCAATATGGAACAAGTTCTGGCTCCTTGACCCAAGAAGTCACTCTTTCAACTCCAACTACAGATCATATTGTAACACTTTCGGGTTTAACGCCAAATACCAAATACTTTTATTCGATAGGAACTTCTATCGGAGTAATTCAAGGAGATACGAACAATTATTTTATCACAGCTCCGGTCAATGGATCCGAAGGTAAATATACCTTTTGGGTAAGTGGAGACTGTGGAACGAATACCACACATCAGCGCAATGTCCGTGATCGTTATATGGAGTATATGGATGGAAAATCGGCAAATGGCTGGTTATTGCTTGGAGATAATGCATATAATAGTGGAACAGAGGCAGAGTATTCATCCAACTTCTTTGATATATATGAATCCAATTTAATGCGTAATACTCCTTTGTGGCCAGCGCCTGGTAATCATGATTATGCAAATAGCGGCTCTCGTCAGAATGATCATGCGGTACCTTACTTTGATATTTTTGATTTACCAACTAACGGAGAGGCTGGAGGTGTTCCATCTCAAACGGAAGCATTTTATTCTTATGATTACGGAAATATTCACTTTCTGGCTTTGGATTCCTATGGAAAGGAAGACAATGCAACGCGATTGTATGATACTTTAGGTACGCAAGTGCAATGGGTTAAAGCAGATTTGGCTGCCAATACAAAACCTTGGGTGGTTGCTTATTGGCATCATGCACCTTATACGAAAGGATCTCATAATTCCGATACGGAGGGAGAATTAATAAGTATCCGTCAAAATTTCATTCGTATTTTGGAACGAGAAGGTGTCGATTTGATTCTATGTGGGCATAGCCACGATTATGAGCGTTCAAAATTGATGCACGGTCATTATGGCAACGAATCTACCTTTAATCCGGCAACTCATAATTTGAGTCAAAGTTCAGGGAAGTATGATGGATCTCCGAATTCCTGTACGTATGTCAAAGATTCTACCAATCATACGCTGGAGGGTACAGTTTATGTGTTGAGTGGTGCTTCCGGAAAATTAGGAGGTACTCAGGCAGGATATCCGCATGATGCTTTGCCGTATGCAAATTCAACAGATGGCGGATCGTTGATTTTGGAGTTCGAAGCCAATCGATTGGATGCGAAGTGGTTGTGTGCTGATGGGGTGATTCGAGATAATTTCACGATCATCAAAGATGCAAATAAGCGCGACACCATTACAATCAACTACGGTGATACCACAGAACTTTCTGCTTCGTGGGTGGGAGATTATGTTTGGTCAACCAATGGAGCAAACAGCAGAAGTTTAACTATTTCTCCGGAAAGTTCACAAATGGTTTCGGTAACTGATCAATACCAATGTGTTTCTGACAGTGTTTTTGTTCAGGTAATTCAACCAACTTTAGCCATTTCACCACTTGCAAATACAAGTTATTGTGTGGGAACTGAAATTCAGGTTCCTTATACAGTGAATGGTTATTTTCATCCGGATAATAATTACCGATTGGAATTAAGTGATGAAAATGGTTCTTTCGCATCACCGCTTGCATTAGATACGATTGCCGGAAATCAAGCGGGGATTTTCACCGCCAACCTTCCTGCTAATTTACCAGCGGGGTCGTATGCTATTCGTATTCTTACAGAACACCCGATGATTACCGAAACGGTATTCAATGGAATTCAGATTCATGAATTGCCGGTTGTTAGTTTTACTGGCTTAAATGCAAGTTACTTTGCAAATGATCCAAATGTGGTACTTACAGGAATTCCTTCCGGAGGAAATTTCTCTGGTCCGGGAGTAAATGCTTCTGTGTTCAGTCCGGTGGCAGCAGGAATTGGAACACATGAAATTATCTATGAGTTTTCAGATTTGAATACCTGTTATAATGCAGATACGAATTTGATAGAGGTATTGCCAATACCTGCAGGAGTTCAAATTTCTGCATTGACTACCAATGCATATTGTGTTGGAGATGCTCTTCAGGTAACTTATATTACGCAAGGAACATTCGACCCAACAAACGAATTCGAATTGCAATTGAGTGATGTTTCAGGAAACTTTTCAAATCCAACGATATTGGAAACTCAGTTGAGCACTGGTTCAGGAATGTTTAATTCCACGATTCCAACAAACTTAATAACCGGAAATACCTACTTGTTACGAATTGTCGCTTCGAATCCGTCTTTGATAACCGAATTAGCAAACCCACTTCAAATCTTTGCATTGCCGGTGGTAAGTTTTTCAGGGTTAAATCCAAGTTATATTGAAAACGATCCAAGCTCCTCTTTACTGGGTATGCCATCAGGAGGAACATTTACAGGTAACGGAATTTCAGGATTCGTTTTTGATCCGTCGGTTGCAGGAGTTGGTGGACCTTATGAAATTGTATATTCGTTTACCGATGTGAATGGTTGCTCGGCAAGTGATACATTGTATACTTCTGTTACAGAAGATCAAACCAATTCAATTAACGAATCAGTTAGCGGAGTTGTTTTAAAAGTCTATCCGAATCCGGCAAAAGAAAAGATGGCGATTCGTTTAGAATCTAATCAGGATTTTTCTCTCGAAATCGAAATCCTGAACCTATTAGGAAGAGTAGAATCTGTAGTACAGCCAACACAATTGTCATTGGGCGTTCATGAATTTGAGTTGAATGCTTCCGAAATGAAATTGAGTAAAGGTGTATACTACTTAAGATTACAAGTGAACGGGATTGAAAAACAATTGAAGATTTGCTTTAATTAGAAATGAAATTTTCCATTCTTTTTTGTTTACTTCTTTTAACTGTCGGTGCTTTGATGAGCATCCGGGAGAACTCGGACGCAGTTGTAGAACAGAAATTTGCGTTCAATAATTATGTGCTGAGTGAGCTGGAATTAGTGATCGATGAATTGAAAGACTTTCATGCAGAGAGAGCTGATTCAAGTAAATCAACGGCGCATTATTTTAAGGCAAGAATTCATTACAAACACATTGAGTTTTTTGTAGAGCATGTTTCTCCAGTCCAGGCTAAATATCAAATCAACGGAGCATTGGTTCCAAAGTTTTCAGAATACGAAGAAGGCTTTATCGTGGATCCTTGTGGTTTTCAGCGGGTAGAAGAAATACTGTTTTCAGGAGAAGAAATCGATTCCGTGGGGTTGGAAAATGAGTTGCTTGATTTAATCACTGTTTTTCAGGAATTGAAGAATGCGTATCTCAGTATCTCATTAAGCGATTATCTCTATTTGGAAATGCTTCAGCTGCAGTTGGTACGAATTGCAGCAATGAATCTCAATGGGTATGATGCCACATTTACTAAAACCAACATTCAGGAGGTAGATGAAAACCTGAAGTCCATGTTGGAAATGATTAAGCTCTTTCGATTGAAATTTGGAACAAAGGGTGAACTCAAAAAGAAATTTCAAGCACTAAATAAGGATATTCAAAACGCTCAGAAATTCCTTCGGAAAAATCCAAACTTTGATACATTTAACCGTTTGGACTTCATTACATTTCATGTGGAGACAATAAATCGGGATTTGGTGCTTCTTCACCGCACATTGGGTCTTCCATGGTCGGAGCACAAGCAAGCACTTCATTTAAATTCGGATCGCTTGTTTTCAAATGAAACCTTGAATCCCCAATTTTTCTCCATTTACTATTCCGATGAATCAAATTTAGAGAAGCAAGCTGCTCTGGGGAAATTGCTTTTTTATGACCCCATCCTTTCAGCCAATAATGAACGTGCATGCAGCAGCTGTCATCAACCGGATAAAGCATTTACAGACGGATTGAGAACCAGTCAGGCCTTTAACCAAGATGGATTTGTGGAACGCAATGCTCCGACTTTGATTGATGCGGTGTATCAAAAAGCATTTTTCTATGATGGAAAGGCTTATCAACTGGAGCAGCAAATCCGGGATGTGGTTCACAATGAGCGCGAAATGGGAAGCAAACTTTCAGATGTAGTTTTGAAATTGAGAAAGAGTGACGAATATAAAGCTTTGTTTAGAGCAGCCTTTACAGTTCAAAAAGATGCTGGTATTTCCGAATACGCCATTCAAAAAGCAATTACGGAATACGAAAAGACACTGATCTCAATGAATAGTCGTTTTGACCGCTATTTAGGAGGAGAAAGAAACTCCTTGAATCAACGGGAAATTAACGGTTATAATTTGTTTGCCGGAAAGGCTTTGTGTGGTTCGTGTCATTTCTTTCCGCTTTTTAATGGAACAGTTCCACCTTATTTCATGGATTCCGAGTATGAAATTTTGGGTGTTCCGGCCACGGGTGAAAATAAGTCGCTGGATTTGGATAAAGGCCGTTATGAAGTAACCAAGGTTCAGAAACAGATGTATGCATTTAAAACACCAAGCATTCGGAATTGCGAATTAACCGGTCCGTATATGCACAACGGAATTTATACTGATCTGAAACAAGTACTTCAGTTTTACCAAAAAGGTGGGGGAGAAGGATTCAAGTATCCTGTTCCGAATCAAACCCTACCATTCGATTCATTAGAACTCAGCGATCGGGAACAGGAAGACATCATTCTCTTTTTGAAAGCATTGACCGATACTTCCGGATTAGCTCAAAAACCATTTAAACTTCCTTCATTCGAATCATCTCCCAATTTAAATGCACGGGTTTGGGGAGGTAAATACTAAGAGCAGTAGTTAACTTTATGAGCGCATAGATTTAACAATTGCTTTTAATTGCTGATTAGTTATTTAATAAGCCGGCAATAACGAATTTATATCCTAAACCTTTCTTTGTGGTGACGAAAAGCATCATGAAAAAACTACTACTACTTGTTCTGATCTCAAATGGTTTATTTGTAAAAGGACAAACCCTATTGCCTGCTGGAAGCAATTGGAAATACAACGATACCGGATCAGATTTAGGTTCATCCTGGAAAGATCCCGCATTTAGTGACAACTCCTGGTCTTCCGGATTGGCAGAATTGGGGTATGGCGATGGAGATGAACAAACCGTTGTTTCTTATGGATCCAATTCCAATAATAAACACATCACAACTTACTTCCGAAAAGTTTTTTTTGCTTCAAATCCATCTCAATTTCAGGAAATAGTGGGTTCTATTCGCAGAGATGACGGAGCCGTTGTATATGTCAATGGAACAGAAGTCTTTCGCACAAACATGCCGGGTGGGAGTATTTCGTATCAAACAGTTGCTTCTTCAACCGTTGCATTTGGTTCAGAAGACACGTACTATAATTTTGCGTTTAGTCCGGGACTTCTTACCAACGGAAATAATTTAATTGCAGTTGAAATTCATCAGGATGAAGCAAGCAGCTCCGATATTAGTTTTAACCTTTCACTAAACGGATCTCAAAACAATCCAATCATTCAAGTTACAAGAGAGGCTTATCTCAATTCAGGAACTTCCGGTTCAATGATTGTTCGTTGGCAGACAGATATTCCGTGTGATTCAAAAGTACGCTACGGAACAAATCCGAATAACCTGAATTTATCAGCTTCTGTTTTCCCTTATACGACCGAACATGCTGTTCAAATTACGGGATTAATTCCTCAGACAACCTATTACTATTCTATTGGTACTTCATCTAATGAGTTAATACCTTCAAGCAATAACCAATATTTCAAAACAAGTCCGTTAGAAGGAACGAGGGATACCTATCGTTTTTGGGCAATCGGTGATGCAGGTATGTCTGATGGAAATCAGCGTGCAGTGCGTGATGGGTACCTCATTTACAATGAAAACCGGCATGTAGATGGTTGGATCATGTTGGGAGATAATGCATACGGAAACGGAATCAGTGATGGAACACAAAGTTGTTACCAAACCGCTTTGTTTACGCAAATGTATGCGGATCTTATTTCAAAAACAGTTTGTTGGCCGGCACTTGGAAATCACGATTACAATAATCACATTCCTTTTTCATCATCTCCGGCATATTTCGATATTTTCAATCTTCCAACCAATGGAGAAGCGGGTGGAGTTGCTTCCGGAACGGAGAAGTATTATTCCTATAACTATGGAAATATTCATTTCATTGTTTTGGACAGCTATGACGAAGATCGTTCGGCTAACGGATCGATGGCAACCTGGCTTGTTTCGGATTTACAGCAAACTACCGCAGAATGGTTGGTCGCATACTGGCATCATCCGCCCTATACAAAAGGAAGCCATGATTCAGATAATCCGATCTTCATTGACGGTGAATGTGAAGACATGCGTGAGAACATTATTCCCATCTTGGAGCAATACGGAGTGGATTTAGTTTTGAACGGACACAGTCATTCTTATGAACGTAGCTACTTGATAGATTCTCATTATGGAACTTCCGGTACATTGACGCAACAAATGCTGAAAGATGATGGTTCCGGTGGTCGTCTGGATGATTGTCCTTATGAGAAAGAAACAACTTATACAAAAGCACATCAGGGAACAGTATATGCAGTTGTAGGAAGTTCAGGAAAATTGAGTTCAGTTGCATCAAGTTGGCCACACCCGATTTGCAGTTATGCAGATCATGACAACATGGGAAGTTTAAGTTTAACCATTCAGAAAAATAGATTGGATGCCCAGTTTGTTTCAACCACAGGTTCTGTTCTGGATCAGTTTTCAATTATTAAAAACGCCGGTACGACCCAACACATTGTTGCATGTCCGAATGAATTAATCAATTTAACACCCTCTTTCCCCGGGAAAGTTTTGTGGCAGCCCAGCCAGGTAATTGCAGACTCATTGTCTGTTTTGATTACACATGCTACCATGTATTTAGCCAGCGACACAAATGGGTGTATCGTAGATACCTTTTATGTGGAATTGGATAATTCGATTAATTGTCCGGGCACTGCCGGAATTTCAGATCAATCAACTCTTACTCCGAAAGTTTGGACAAATTTTTGGCAAGATGAACAGTACATTCCCATTCGCTGGTCGGGTTTTAATGGAAATGAATTGAACATCGAAATATGGTCCATTCAGGGACAGCTTGTTCATGCTGAAAAAACACCAAATAATCCGAATAAACTATTATTGATCGAATCAAATAAACTGGTCTCAGGAACTTACCTGTTAAAAGTTAGCGATCAGGAAAGTACGATTTTTCTCAAGTTTTTACATTAACAACATAGAATAATGATTCAAAATAAAATGCTTTTAGGGCTTTGTCTTGCCTTTGCGCAAACGGTAACAGCTCAATGCGATACGACAGACGTTTCAGGTAATATGATCGTCAGCAGTTCCACTTTTATGTCGGGAGTATATCGAATTACAGGTAAGTTCCAGGTAACAACCGGCACAACTGTTTTTGTACAACCTCACTCAACGAATGGGTGTGGATCTTTGGAAATTATCGCTTCTGAAATAGTTATTGATGGTACAATCAATGGTGACTATGCGGGATATTCCGGAGGTAATGGAGGTGCACCAGGTCAAAACGTTACCAGTTTAACAGGAGATCAAACTGCAATTAATTCATGCTCGAATAAAGATAATAATGGATTGGTTCAGTTGAGTGGTGGAGCATCCGGTTTACAGGGAAGTGGTCCGGGAGCTGCTACGGCTTCTCTGGGAGGTGGAATTGGTTCCGGTCCAAAACAAATTTGTTTGAATTCATCTGATGAAGCAGGAATGATTGCGGGATCCGGAGGAGGAGGCGCAGGTTCCGGAGCAGCTTATGGCGGTTCGGGGAGTGTAGGAGGAAACGGTGGTGCAGGAACTTCTGATTACGTTGCAAGCGGTCTGAGTGTTTCATCTGCTTATCCTGTTCAAGGTGGAACTGGTGGTGCTAGCGGATCTGCTGGCGCTGTTTACGGAACACTTTCCGGAATGGATATTCAGTTGGGTTCAGGAGGATCAGGTGCTGGTGGAGGCGGAAGATCTTTTGATATCGGATTGGCAGGAGGAAACGGTGGTGCTGGTGGCGGATCAGTGATTCTTCGTGCATCAACAGATTTGGATGTATCAGGAACAATCTCTGTAAATGGTGCAAACGGTCAGGCAGGTGGTGATGGTGGAAACGGCGGCGCAACACCTAAATGTTGTTCGGATGGATGTGATGATTGTGGTGAAGCAACACTTTCTACCGGTTCAGGTGGTGCAGGAGGAGCAGGTGGTGGATCCGGTGGCGGAATTCTTCTTTTTGCGGATTCCAATGCATCCATTACAGGAACGCTTTCAGTAAAAGGTGGAAATGGTGGAGATGGAGGAGCTCGTGGAAATGGTGTTTCTTGCAACTACTCAGCTACATTTTGCGGATCACAATCTTTGACTTCAAATAACGGAAATCCGGGACAATCCGGTGGAGCTGGCGGCGGCGGTCGTATCAAGGTCTTCGTTCCGATCTGTTCTGCAGCGGTAATAAATCCTACAACAACATTGACTGCCGGTACTGGAAATAGTACTGCGGGTAATGGAACTTACTTCCTTGGTTGCAGTGAATTATCTGTAATGGAATTGGCTTCCAATTTCAAATTGGATATTTTTCCTAATCCATCCACAGATCAGATCCAATTGACAACAAGCTCATTGATTGAAAATGCAGAAGTAAGTCTGATCGACCTTTCCGGAAGAATGGTGTATTCAAACCGACACACGTTATCTTCGGAATCGATTACGATTTCATTGGAGAACTTGTCTTCAGGAACCTATCAGTTATTTCTTAACTGGGAAGGTAATTCGATTGTGAAAAAGCTAATCAAGAACTAATGAAGCATATTCTTTCCACGTGCCTACTCTTTTTAGCCCTTCCTTTTTTAGGAATGAGCCAGCACACTCCGAAATCGGTGAATGCCTGTTTGAAACCATTTTATCATGGTGTGGCTTCAGGAGATCCTTTGTCAGATCGTGTCATTTTGTGGACACGCATTACTCCTGAAAATGGAAGTAGTTTACCTCAGATTGTTGAGTGGAAAATTGCAAAGGATACTGCATTTACTATTGGAATGCAAAGCGGTGTGGTTTTAACGGATCAAGCAAAAGATTATACCGTAAAAGTGGATCCAACAGGATTGCAACCAAATACGACCTATTATTATCAATTTAAATCCGATACGCTGAAAAGTGTGATTGGAAGAACCAGAACAGCTCCCCTTGGAGACTGTGATAGTTTGCGTTTTGCGGTTGTTTCGTGTGCAAATTTCGAAGCAGGTTATTTCAATGTGTTTGCAGCTCTAAAAGAACGAAACGATTTTGATGCCGTAATTTGTTTGGGAGATTATATCTATGAATACGAATCGGGAGGATATTCTCCCAATCCAACAGTAAACAGACAGTGGGAGCCGTCGAATGAAATTCTTTCCTTATCAGATTATCGTGCGCGTTATTCAACTTATCGTTTAGATGACGATTTACGTGATCTCCATCAGCAATTCCCAATGATCGTAGTTTGGGACGACCACGAAACTGCTAATGATGCGTGGATGAATGGTGCTGAAAATCACCAGACAAATGAGGGGAGTTTTGCTACTCGAAAAGCATCAGCTAAACAAGCTTATTTTGAATGGTTACCAATTCGTGTTACGGGAACTACTGATCCTTATCAGATTTTTAGAGAAATCAAATACGGAGATTTGGTAGATCTGATCATGTTGGACACCCGTTTGCACGGAAGAGATGTTCAAGCAGGAACAAGCGGAACTACGGTGAATGCAACGACCCGTCAATTATTGGGTACAGATCAATTTACCTGGTTGGGAAATCGTCTTTCTCAGAGTACCGAACAATGGAAAGTGATCGCACAGCAAGTCATGATCGCACCATTGACCTTATTCGGAGCTGCATTGAATGCCGATCAATGGGATGGTTATCCGGCAGAAAGAAACAGAGTATTGAATCATATTCTCACTTATAACATCAAAGATGTCGTTGTTATTACAGGAGACATCCATTCCTCTTGGGCAAATGATATTCCAACATCCAGTTACAATGGTTCTACCGGAAGTGGTTCAGCCGGAGTGGAGTTTGTTGCACCAAGTGTTACATCTCCGGGTATGAATATTCCGGGCGGCTCGTCTGCCTTGATGTTGGCAAATTCGCATATTAAGTATGCGGAATTATCGACTCATGGATTTGTCATGCTGGATATCAATAAAGTTCGAACTCAAGCCGATTGGTACTTTGTAAATACCATTGATAGTCGAAATTCAGGATTCTCTTATGCAAAATCATTTAAGACAAACCACTTGTCCCGAAATTTGGAATTAGTGAATGCAGCAAGTATTCCCAGAAATTTGATTCAAGGATTTCAACCTTCGAATTGTCCCTACTACCCATTTGTTCCTCCAAGTACAGCCGGATTGAATGAAGAAGTGCCGGTAATCCTGAGTCTGTTCCCTAATCCTGCTTCTGAAAATCTATTTTTGAATGTAAGTTTCCCATTTCAGGAAAACAGCGAGATTTTCTTAATCGATGCAGCAGGAAAAAAGATTCCATTAAAGGAAACATGGAAAGCCCAGGCAGGTTCTTCTCAGTGGATGTTTGATATCCGCGATTTATCAGCAGGAACATATATCCTTTTCATAAAGAACGGAACGAGTTACGTTCAGTCGAAAGTGGTGAAGAATTAGTTTGGTAAAAACCGAATAAAAAGTAGGGGTGAATCTCCCGTGGCGAACCACCCCTACTTTTTTGGTTAAAACTCAACAACTGAAAAATAGAGATTTTTACCATTGATCGACTCGATCAGGTATTTATTCTGTTCTTCATTGAGATTGATTGTTTTGAATTTACTTCCCTCGGGAAGATCTAAATTCACTAATTTGTTTTCAAGAAGTTTTCCGGTGTTCTTATCAAATAAAAGATCGAAAACAGAAGTTTCATCAGTATTCACTTTTTTCATTACATCTACTTCATGTTTGTCATTGGAACTGTTTGAAGTTGCGTCTTCCAATAACATTCTTAGATGACCATCAGCTGTCAAATGAAAGTTTGCAACAGAATTTTTGATTGCTGAGGGAAGCATTTTGGACCATTGATATCCCCCTTTTTTATCGAGTTTCACAATGTAAAAGCCGTCCATCATCAAAGGAATAGAAGTCAAGTGGTGAATTACCAGGTAGTTTCCGTCCGTTCCTGCAATAACTTTCGCACTGGATTGTCTGGAGTTAATCTGACGGTTGAGATCCTCTTCCGAAAACTTCTTCAATAAATCACCTTTATATTCTTCGTAAACTTCATCAACTGTAAAGACATGTGTTTTAGATTCCAAAATTTTTCCGGTTAAATCCCAACGGTAATATTTGTAACCCTCTTCTTTTTTAGAAGATCCTTTTATTTCAGGAGTACTGTAAGTGAAAATGCCTTCTATTTCTTCCTGATTATTCAAATAGGATACTTTTCCATTTGTTACTGCAATGGATTCATCAAGACTGGGTTCAAAATCGATCACTTCTCCGTCTGGCTTTACTACCGTAAAATGACACTTATATGTATTTCTCTCCGCAGGATTAGATTTTACTTTGATGATAAATAACTCATCCTTTTCGGATACCTGGAATGCACACTTCGTTAAGTCAAGCATTCTTTCATTCAATGATTTCATCTTGTAAATTTCATCGGTTAGCGGAATTTTTTTGACTTCATTAAAATCCTGATCCAGAAATGATACCACATAGCGGTCATCTATGATTCGAGTATAAACATATCCTGTACTTGTTTGCCGAACATTTACATTAGGGCCGTAACTGCAATATTGAAGTTTCTCATCCAACATCTTTACCTCTCCCACCATTTCCAATGATTTGCGGTCTCTTTTCACAGCTCCGATATCCATGTTCGGATTTAGTCCAGCAGAAAAATCGATGAATTCGATGATATATGAGTCAGTAAAAAATACCTGAAATACCCCCCCATATTTAGCACCTGAATTGATGTTGACTTTTTGGGAGATCATACTCGCATTTGGTTTCAAATCAAAAGTATAATACGAATAGTTTTTCTTTGTACCTGTTGCCTGCGTGCCGATAACGCTGTATTTGTTCAGTATGACATAAGATTCAGTTAGGTAGTTGACATTGAATAAATTGTCTGAGATTTTAGGGAATGGGCCATAATTTGTTGCGCTTTGTCCAAAGGAAAAAGAGTGAATAAAGAGGTTGAGGATGATCAGTTGACAGGTTGATTTCATGATGTTTTTTTACAAAACTAATCATTTTACCAAAATTAGAACATCCATTGAATCCTAACTTTCCATTCTCAGATGGAATGCGATTACTCCTATTCCTACTGGATCACCTGAATCTGTCGCATGATAGAATGACCATCTGCAGATACAATTCGTGCCAAATAAACACCTTGCTGTAAAGCACTCAGATCAAAACTTAGTTCGTTTCCGGTACTGTTCTCATAACGAAGAAGCGATTGTCCATTTAAATCATAGATTTCCACGTAATTGATCAGTTGGTTTGATTGAATAGTAACAGTTGAGCTGGATGGATTTGGAAAAATAACCAGGCTTGTTTCGTTTTGTTCGGAAAGAGAAAGTGTTCTGGAACACTCTTCGGAATATTCCGGTGAACCAGGGTAAGTTTGCCAATTTTCATAGATAGACTGAACATCTGATTTATGACATAATAAACGAGAGAATTGTTCGAAATTTCCGAAAATTGGAGTGTTGAATCCATTGTTTCCACCAACTCCCTCAATAACAGAAACATAAGCAGAATCTGATGAATTTGTACCAAGAGCCCAGCGTTTGTAGTAATTCCCATCCATAAGTTGTATTGAATCCTGACCCATTACCAGAAGATTCGGATAATATAAGTTGGTGACTGTTTCGGGATATGGCTGACCGATAACCAAACTTCCGAAATCGTAAAGCAACTGATCTGTTTGATTCGAGGGATTCCAGATAAACACTTTTTTTTGCATCACATCTTGCCGGAAGTAACCTGTTGTATAAGGAACAGAACCTCCTCCTTCACTATAATTTTGTTGAGAGCCCCAATTATCCATCCATTTGTAAATGCCATGACTTCCGAATCGGATATAGGTTTGACCGTTTATTACCGTGTCTCCCAAGGTATAAACAGCTGAAATAGTGGTTTCATATTCATGAAAACCTCCAGTAAATAATTTCGTCTGAATCCAAACAGCATTTGTTTCCGGGATCGGGCGGTAAGCCATTTGTCCCCAACTGTTTTTTATTAAAAGAAGGGTTGTTATTGCAAGTACGAATTTCATATTAAGTGGATTATGTCCTAGTGATACACGAATTTTTCAAAGGTTGTATTTAAATATCAAACGAATGGTTGATTTCATGATGTTTTTTTACAAAACGACTATTTTTAGCTGGACGGAAGAATTTATTGAGTCAAGATTTTCCCTAACTTTCCATTCTCAAATGGAATCCGATTTCTCATACCAATCTCCCCGCATGGACTTGCTATTCAAGACCCTGAAATGGATGCTTGATTATCAGCAGATTGGTATTAGTCTCGAAGAACTGTCTAAACAGATAGATCTTGGAGAGTGGGAAACGCAACATCTCTTTCAGGAGTATTTAGGAAAAGATCCCATTCGTTTTGTGCAAGATGCCTTTTCTCCTTCCCTGGCTCAAGTCAATAAACAAAAAGCCCAGCTTTCCATTTTTGATTTGTTTGATGCCGAACGGGAAGAATTACTCACCCATATTGACCTGGATATTCAAATCGTGGAGGAATCTCCGGAAGAAGTTCATTATTCCATTTTCCCGTATTTTTTAGGAAGTGTTTTTATTGCTAGTAATGACTCCGGGATTTGTCAGCTGACCTTCGAGGATAGCGAAACAGGCTCAATCCGTTTAAGAAGAACCTTTCCGAAAAGTACCATCAAAGAAGAAAAAACTGAATTGCAAGAGCTGGCTTATCTGGCATTGATGAATTACTTTGTCAAAACGGAAGATCTCCCCGTTATTCCAATTGCAGTGAAAGCAACACCGTTTCAGGTTCGGGTTTGGAATGAAATCCAATTGCTTGGAAAATCAGAATTGGCAACTTATGGAGAACTGGCCGAAAATCTGGGTGATTTGAATGCCTCCAGAGCAGTCGGAGCAGCAGTTGGTACAAACCCGATAGCATTACTCATTCCATGTCACCGGGTGGTTCATCACAGTGGTAAAATCGGGAACTTCCGTTGGGGAAGCTGGCGCAAACAAGTGTTATTGGCGATTGAAAAATAAATGTATAAACCATGAAACAGGTAGGGAGACGACGCATCGCGTCACTACCTTTGACCGAATACAATTGATTGTTTAGGTTTATACACGTAACAAAATCGGGTAATTCACGTTCCTTCTAAAACCTGACGTATGAAATTAAGCTTACTTTTCTTCTCTTTCATGTGTGCTCTTTCCTCTTGTTTGGCCCAAGGCGAAGTCCGCAAAGATTCAATCACGGCATCATTTGCTTACAATCAATTCGAAATCGGGAATGTGGAATACATCCTTACGCGATTGTCTAAGATAGATGCTTCGTTGATTTCTGTCATAAAATTAGTTGGGTATACTGATTCCACCGGATCTTTGAAAAGAAATAAAGTTCTGGCTGCCGCTAGAATCCGGTCTGTGGAGTCCTTATTGAAAAGTCCTTCATTCAGCCACGTGAAAGTGGAAAAGATCAATGCAAATGAACTTTCAGGCTCCAGGGCTATTCCGGATGAATTGAACCGAAGAGTAGACATTTTGATTTTCGGAAAGAAGAATCCTCCTGCTCCCACGATTGTATTTGAACTGGATAAACCGGTAAATCTAAACATCAATTTCATCGGAGGAAAAGCAGATTTTTTGTCAACTTCCTTTCCGAATCTGGAGAAATTGAAAACCTTGATGCTTGAAGATACTACACTTCAAGTGAAATTGCACGGACATGTCTGCTGTGATAATGACTATGAGTTGTCCGTTAAACGCGCCGATGCTGTGATGAGATATTTAATTCAGAATGGTATTGATGAAAATCGGATGTCGGCTGAAGGGTTTAGCAACAGTAAACTATTGGTGCCTGATAATTCGGAAGCAAACATGGCAATTAACCGAAGAGTGGAAGCGATTTTTTACAGGAAGAAATAAGTGTTAGATCCCTGAACGAAGCAATTCGGAGATTCATTCAATTTGTTTATTCAAAAGTGTTCGAATTAAATTTAGTGCATTATCTTCGCGACAATGACTTTTAAGAAACGACTTCCGGGCCTCGTTAAAGGCGCTTTTTTTGGTTTGAGACTGCATGTCATCTTTCATCCAATCTCACATTTGCTCATTTGGTTAGGCAATATTGCCCGTCTTTCTAAATGGATTCGTCAGCAGAAGAACTTACTGATAAACGACTGTTATACATCCAAGTTTGAGTATAACAAACGATTTGAATTATATGAGGTGGTGGTTAAAGATCAACACCTGGATGAAGCAATCGATTATTTAGAATTTGGAGTGGCGAAAGGTGCTTCAATCGAATGGTGGGTGAACAGAAATAAAAACGCCGACACCAAATTTTATGGCTTTGATACTTTTACCGGATTACCGGAAGATTGGGGCCCGTTCAAAAAAGGAGATATGTCTGCAGATAATGCAATTCCTGACTTTAACGATGCGCGTTGTGAATTTTATCAAGGTCTGTTCCAACAAACTTTGAGTGGCTTTTTAGCAGAAGGAAGACTCAGTAATCGCAAAAAAGTCATTCACTTTGATGCCGATTTGTATACATCAACTTGGTTTGTATTGGCTACTTTATATCCTTACTTAAACGAAGGAGATATTTTATTCTTCGATGAATTTAACTGTCCGACGCACGAATATTTGGCGTTTGATGAGTTTTGCCGTTCGTTTTATGTAAAATATGAAACATTGGGTGCAGTCAATAATTTCTATCAGGTAGCGGTGAAGATTAAGTAACATAATCTTCTGCAGATAGAATTCCGATCAAATAAAAAGAATCAGCGACTCTCTAGTTCATAAATGGCAAGTTTAAAGTCGATTTAATCTTCCACATAAACCCGGTGCATCCGTTTGGATAAGCCGGTCATTACTTCATACGGAATGGTTTCCATTGCTTTGGCAAAAACATCCATCGGTTGATTTTGCCCGATAATTTCAACCGGATCATTGATCTTTGCATTCACCGAACTGATGTCCACCATGATCATATCCATGCAAACCCGCCCAACTACCGGACATTGAATGCCATGAATGTAAACACAACCCTTCCCATTGCTTAAACTGCGTCTAAATCCATCCGCATAGCCAACAGGAATAATAGCAATGGTCATATCTTCACTTGCTTCATATGAAATCCCGTAACCGATAAAATCTCCTTTTGGAACGGCTTTGATTTGAGAAATAGAACTGTACCACGAAACACTTGCTTCCAAAGAAGGTTTCAAATCTTTATTTTCAGTATAACCGTACATGGAAATTCCCAAACGGATCATATCGTAACAGTGCTGAGGATAACGGAGTGAGCCTTCGGAATTGAGAATGTGTGCCAAAAATGTATCCGAACTGTGTTCCCGGAAATAGGAAACAATCGAATCGAAAGAAGCTAATTGTTTTTGTGTAAATGAGCTGTGATTCGGATTATCGGCATCCGCTAAGTGCGAGTAAACCCCTTTAATTCTTACTTCTGGCTGTGAATTGATAACTGCCAAAACACGTTCTTTATCTGCCGGATAAAATCCTAAGCGATGCATTCCGGTGTCGAACTTCAAATGAATCGGATAAGCAGAAAGATTGCGGTGGATCAAAGCGGTGATAAATTCATCCAATTGCTCGAATGAATAAATAGCTGGTTCCAATTGGTATTCAATAATCAGATCACTGTGTTCCGGATCCGGATTCATTACTACAATCGATGAGGTAATTCCGGATTTCCGTAATTCGACCCCTTCATCGGCAAATGCAACCCCAAAATTGGTGATTCCGGAATGCTGTAAGTAAGGAGCTACTTTTTCCGCTCCTGAACCATAAGATGAGGCTTTTACCATAGCCAGAATCTTCACTTCTTTCGGCAAACGTGATTGGTAGAATGCTACGTTGTGTTTGATCGCACTTAAATTGATTTCTACAATGGTGCGGTGTTTCAATGCTTTTCCCCGTGCAACTTCGTATTCAAATGCACGGTCGCGGTGAGCTTTTACCAAAACAACAGCGTGATGGAAATCTTCCCATGGAATGGATTTTCCTTCCGGAATAAAATGAAACTCATCCGGATTAAAGGATTGAACCAAACGCTCGATTTCCAGTCGCTCGTGTACATGTTTTTCGGATAAACCAATCACCACGATGCGTTTTTTCTCCGGAGCCAATTGTCTTTGATAAATCAAAGCCTCACTCAAAGCATCTAAATCCAGATTATAGGTATCATTGATAATGGTATTTCCGTTGATTCCCTCAAAAACTTCCATGCGTAAGGCAAGAGTCGGAAGAGAATCAATTCGTTCCTGAATTTCTTTTGCATCTAATTGCAGATAGGCCAGAAATGTTTTCAAAACACCTAACATTCCACTAAAACCTATAGGAAAGCGGTGGTTTTCATAGGTCGGACAAACTTGAAAGTTTCCAGGTAACCGATTTTCCAGATCCGCAAACGAATGAGGAATAAAGACTAAACGGCATTCCCGAAAAAGCTCCCATTTCTCCAGCAAATGTGCTTCGTTATCGGTGAAATTTTCCCGGTGTGCTTTTCCAAAAGCGGTGAAAATACCGTAATCAGGTTGGATCATCTCTTGAAGAACTTTCATTTCTCCCGGTTTCGAAATACCCGCTTCAATAAAAGCAATGGAAGCGCTTTCATGCATCTCCAAAAGAGAGATTGCAACGCCTAATTGTGAGTTAAAGCTTTTAGGACTTCGAACCACTTTGAATTTATCCGAAATGCAATGAAAGATCCATTCTTTGAAAGTCGTTTTTCCAACACTTCCTGTTATCGCTACAACCGGATAAGTGAATTGTTTCCGGTGGTGTTTTGCCAGTTTTTGAAGCGCAGTCAGGACATCATCTACTTTGAAATAAACAGCATCCGATTGAAATTTGACAGATGTATTTTTCGCAATTACAAATAAGCGGATTCCTTGTTGGTAAGCGTGTTCAATGAACTCGTTTCCAGATCGGGAATGACCGGATAAAGCAAAAAAAAGTGCTCCTTTCGCTTGTTGAATTTTGCGGGAATCAAAGTAAACATGTAAGATGGAGTCAAGACTGAATCCAACTACTTCTGCTTCAAAAATTTCCGCACACGAATCAATGGAATAATTTAATCTCAATGCTCAATTTTATTGTAACAACTGCGGCAAAGCGGTTCATATTTTTCAACTGCTCCTACCAATACTTGTCCTTCGTCCTTTGAGGTTCGATGCGAGTACTGTGCTAAGTTACCACATGAAACGCAAATGGCATGCACTTTTGTCACATATTCTGCAATGCACAAAAGGTCCGGCATTGGCCCGAATGGTTTGCCCAGATAATCCATGTCTAAACCGGCAATGATCACCCGAACACCATGTTTCGCTAAATCAGTACAAACAGTTACCAAACCGGCATCAAAAAATTGAGCTTCGTCAATGGCCACAACGCGTTCTTTTTTCCAGTATTTAAGAATTTCCTCCGAATTTTTTACCGGAATTGCTTCCAAAGAAGAACCTTTGTGACTGACCACCTGTTCTTCGTGGTATCGATTGTCAATGGCAGGTTTGAAAAGCAGCAATTTTTGTTGTGCAAATTCTACGCGTTTCAAGCGTCGGATGAGCTCTTCGGTTTTTCCGGAAAACATCGATCCGCAGACTACTTCAATCCATCCGTTTTGTCTTGCTTCAGAAGGAATTTGCTCTAAAAACATCATTTTTCAAGGTTATCAACAATCCAATATAAACAACTATTCGCTTTTGAAACAAAAAGGGGTTCTCTGAATTGTAATTTTATACTGCAAAAATTGTTATTTCTCGTGTCTTAATTGAAGGGAGGTTTACAAGTTTTGACAAATGTTGAAAAATTTCGAAATACAAGAAATATGGAAATGCACGCATTAATCGAAGAAATTGCAGCTTTATTAGCAAAGATAAAGTCGGGAGAAGCTACTCTTGGTGAATTGGAGGCTTTTGCAGCAGCTACCAATCAATTGAATGAGCGCGCAATTATTTTGCGGTATAAAGCGATTGAAGCAAAAGTTTATGGGACTCCGGTTGCAGAAGAAGTTGTTTCAGAAGCTCTTGTTTCAGTAAAAGAAGAAGTTGCTTCGGTAATAGAAGTTCGTGCAGAAACAGTAACAGTTGAACCACGCGAAGAAGCTTCTTTTGATTTGTTTGATATGGATACGACCGAAGAAGAGGAAATAGAAGATGAAGTTCCTTTTGAGTTGATTGAAGATGTGGTAGAAGAAGAAATCGAGGAAGAACCGATTGACGAAATTCAGCATGTTCATGAAGAACCGGTTGAGGAAGAGAAGGCTCCGGTAATTTCAGAACCTGCTTTTGCAGCTCCAATTGAAAATATGCAAGGTCTTCATCCGATCTATGGAAAATTGAATTCCAATGATGGAACTTTGGCTGCACGTTTAATGTCCGTTCGATTAGAAACATTGAAAGGGGCTTTCGGATTTAATGAGCGTTTACAAATCATTCAGGAATTGTTTAATGGCTCGAATGATGAGTTCAATAACCTGATTGAAAAGTTGGAAAGTATTCCTTCAAAAGAAGAGGCAAGATCTTTGGTAAGTAGTTATGCAAATAAATATCATTGGGATGCTGAAAGCCAATTGGCAATCGAGTTAATTCAAAAAGTAGAACGCAAGTATGCATAAATTTCTTTCTCTTCTTATTTTCATTCCGCTGCTGAGTTTTGGGCAGGTAGAACAGGGTCGTCTGACCGTAGAAAAATTATGTTCACCGGCTTTTCATGGTCGTGGTTATGTCAATGGAGGAGACTCCCTTTCAGCCAATTTTATTGCTGGTGAATTGGAGAAAATGGGATGCAAATTTTTTAAAAACACACCCTTTCAACCATTCCAATTCAACGTAAATACCTTCCCGAGTAAACTATCCTGTTCCGTAAACGGGAAATCACTGATCCCGGGAAAAGAATTTGTAGTCGATCCTTCATGCCCGTCTTATTCGGCAGATAGTTTAAAAATTTACCGCATTTCAGTAGCAGAATTATTTAATGGAAAGAAACTGAAGAATAAAATCAGTGAAGCGGCTATGAGCGGTTCGAAAGTCGCTGTGGGTTTTGCTTTTCATTTCAGTCTGTGGAAAGGTGATACCTTGAAAAAAGCACAAGAGTTAGCAAAGGTTTTGGGTGAATCCATGCCGATTATCGAATTGGTGGATACGAAGTTTACCTGGAGTGTAAGTCAGGAACAAAGTCGCTTTCCTTTACTTCAGATCCAGTCAAACACATTGGACGCGTCGTTAGATGAATGGATTTTTCAGATAAAAGTGGATGCAAAAATCCTGGATCATACTGCAAGAAATGTGATTGCTTACGTTCCGGCGAAAAATAAATCTAAAAAGTATTTTGTGTTCAGCGCGCATTACGATCATCTTGGTCAAATGGGTCTGGATGCTTATTTTCCGGGTGGCAATGACAATGCTTCAGGTACTGCACTTCTCTTGGAAATGGCACGTTATTATGTGAAGAATCCGGCTGAAGTCAATATTGTTTTCATGGCATTTGCCGGTGAAGAAGCGGGTTTACTTGGAAGTCGTTATTATACGGAACATCCCATTTTTCCTTTGAAAGAGATTCAGTTCCTATTCAATCTTGATATCATGGGAAGCGGTGAAGAAGGAGCAACAGTTGTCAATGCAACCTTATTCCCGGAACAGTTTGAGGTCTTAAAATCCATTAACGAGAAACAACAATTTCTGCCAAAAATCGCTTCAAGAGGTGCTGCGGCAAATTCCGATCATTATTTCTTCACGCAAAAAGGTGTTCCGGCATTCTTCATGTATACCATGGGACCAAACAAGCATTATCACGATGTGTATGATACTTATGAAGAACTAAGCTTCAATAAATTCAACGCGATTTATCAATTACTCATTGATTTTGAGCAGGTAATTTGTTGGAAGAGGTAGGCACATCTGAATAGTTGATAGTTATTCCGCCTTAATATCGCGATTTTGCAAAATCGCGAATTCGCAATATTACGAACATGAAAACAAAATGTTAAAAATCAGATCATTTTAGTGTGAATTGATTATCAATCACACTGTTTCAGTGATCTAAACTCCCCTTCAGCAAGTAGTTAAAAACAACCTTTTCAGGTATTTGTTTAGATCCCCTCTCAAGCTACTTTTGCTCCATCAGAATACAACAATGTATCTGGTTTTCAAAACAAAGTTTGCTTCAGAAGGAGTTGTTTCATAATAGGTTAGTTTTAGGTAAGTTAGTTTTCGTTTCCTTCTGAAGTAACTGCAGCTACATGATAGATGTACCCATAGTCGGTTAGATGAGCACAAGACAAGGACAATCATTTCCTTGTCTTGTGCTTTTTTATATCGCACCAATTTTGAGTATATTCACTCGCAACTATTTATGAAAGAAATGCGATTATTATTGGTCATTGGTTTTTTAATTTGCTCAAAAGCACTTTATTCTCAGTCATATCAAGGGATAGATAAGGTTAAGAAACCCATTCAAACGAAAGCTGCCAGTTGTGCACCTGCAAATAAAACAACTTATATGGAGTACAATAATGTCCGTGCAATGGTGCATACTGCCGGAAATTTATGGCAGGTTCCGGGTCAAAATTTCTCTCAATATGAAATTCCTAAGAATTCAAAAATCATGTGTTTTTTCACTTCTGCACTTTGGCTGGGTGGAACAGATGTGAATGGACAATTGAAATTAGCCGCATTGCGTTACCGTCAGGGACAAGATTATTGGACAGGGCCTCTTTCCAATACAACTGCTGAAATTGACCCGAGTGAATGCTTGAAATACGATAATCATTTTACTTCCAGCAAGGATTTGGTGAAACAATTTGATGCATGGTATAATGCTGGAGTATTGGATCAGCAAAATGGAACTAGCTTGCAATCAACTAATTTTCCAAACTATCAGGTTCCGGATTTTATCAAAAAATGGCCGGCGCATGGAGATGTGAGCAAAGGTCAGGATTACCATTTGGCACCATTCTTTGATCGCGACAATGATGGTGAATACGAATGGGAAGAAGGAGATTATCCCTGGTTTGATATCAATGGAACAAAAGATTGTAAAACCGACCGAAGAGTTTCTCTATATGGAGATTTCAACATGTGGTGGGTAATGAACGACAAAGGAAATATTCATACCGAATCTGGCGGTGAGCCTATTGGAATGGAAATTCGCGCCCAAGCTTTTGCGTTTGCTACCAATGATGAGATCAATAATATGACTTTCTATAATTACGAGTTGATTAATAGAGGAACACAGACCTTGTACGATACTTATTTCGGTGTTTTTGTAGACGGAGCTCTTGGAGATCCGTTCGACGATTACGTGGGATGTGATGTAAGCCGCGGATTAGGATATTTCTATAACGGAGATGCCGTTGATGGGGACAATCAGGGGTTTTATGGTTACGGAACAAATCCGCCGGCAGCCGGGGTCGACTTTTTTGAAGGGCCTTATCAGGACAATGATTCGATAGACAATGGGTATGGAATCGGAAACGGACAAGCGTTGAACGGAATCGGTTACGGAGATGGAATTGTTGACAATGAACGCTACGGAATGCGCCGCTTTCTCTATTATATCAATTCCGGTGGTGGTGCCAATCCCAATCAAACTGATCCAACAAATGCCGCTGATTATTATAATTTTCTTAGAGGAAGATGGAAAGACAATACCCCTTTTTACTACGGCGGTAATGGACATATCTCAGATCCAACCGTCAATCCGAATGTGACCTGTGATTTTATGTTTCCGGATGATACGGATCCTTTGGGATGGGGGACAGATGGAATTCCACAACCGATCTGGACGGAGCAAACTGCGAATAATTTGCCTTATGACCGTCGATTTCTTCAATCAGCAGGACCATTTATTCTAAAACCCGGAGCAGTTAATAACATTACTGTCGGGATGGTTTGGGCAAGATCCACAGGCGGAGATCCGTTTGAATCCGTGAAGTCTTTGCGCTTGGCGGATGACAAAGCACAAGCATTATTCGAAAATTGTTTCCGTGTTTTGGAAGGTCCTCATGCTCCTGAATTGACCGGACAAGAGTTGAAAAATGAATTAATTCTTTACTTATCCAACGGTCCTGCATCGAATAACAAGAAAGAAGATTATACCGAATTTGATCCCTTCATTGTGACCAGTGTTCCAAATGCAGATAAATATTACCGCTTTCAGGGGTATATGATCTATCAATTGAATAAATCAAATGTCAGTGTTTCTGATTTGGAAGATCCAACGAAAGCTCGTTTGGTTGCTCAGGTAGATCTCAAAGACGGAATTAAGCGCATGATCAATTTTGAATTTGACGAGAATCTTCAGGCTTCATTTCCTGTTGAAAAAGTGAAAGGTACAGATTTGGGGATTAGTCATACGTTTCGTGTTACCGAGGATATGTTCTCGTCGGGAGATAGACGTTTGATCAATTTCAAGCGCTACTATTTTATGGCAATTTCGTATGCCTACAATAATTACAAGACTTATGATCCGACAGATCCAAGTGCTTTGGATGGGCAAAAGAAACCTTTCCTTGGAAGTAGAAAAGCGGCTATTGGAGAAGTAAAAGTGCTGGAGTTGATTCCGCATGACCCAGCTCCTGAAGCAATGGGGACAATGCACTTAGCGTCTTACGGTCTTACTCCACGTATCACGCGTTTGGATGGAACCGGAAACGGAGGAAGAGAATTGCAGTTGACTACAGCATCAGAGAATGCAATTGTAGCCAACGGATTTAAGGATAAAATAGAGTATGACTACAATGGTGGACCAATTAACGTAAAAGTGGTAGATCCATTG
>DLHO01000018.1:0-146 GCA_002483265.1 Flavobacteriales bacterium UBA7666
TTTGATCTTGTTGGATGAAATTGGCCGTGGAACCAGTACGTATGATGGAATTTCCATTGCCTGGGCAATAGCTGAATACATTCACGAATTCCCACAAGCGAAGGGAAAAACATTGTTCGCAACACATTACCACGAATTGAATGAAA
>DLHO01000018.1:238-215373 GCA_002483265.1 Flavobacteriales bacterium UBA7666
AATGTGAGTGTAAAAGAAGTAGGACAGAAAATTATCTTCTTGCGCAAATTGGTAGAAGGCGGAAGCGAACACAGTTTCGGAATTCACGTAGCTAAATTGGCAGGCATGCCAAATAAGGTGATCCAACGAGCCGAATTGATGCTGGAACAATTAGAATTAAATAACCGTTCAAGTGAAGTTCAAACACTCAAAGAAGTTGTGGTTCAGGCCGGACAGGCAAAAGATATGCAATTGAGCTTTTTCCAGCTGAACGATCCCGTTTTGGAACAAATTCACGAGCAGTTAATTTCGATCGATATCAACACCTTAACACCGGTTGAAGCATTGATGAAATTAAACGAAATCAAGAAGTTAACAGGAGGATAATCTGAATTTCTTCTTGCGATCATTGATTGAAATCGAAAAAAAATAAAAAAAAGTCCCTTAAACCTTGCAAATTGAACAAATGAATTGTTAGATTTGCAACCCGATTCCAAAAGAGGAACGGTAAACTAAAATATGCGAGAGTAGCTCAGTTGGTAGAGCACAACCTTGCCAAGGTTGGGGTCGCGAGTTCGAATCTCGTCTCCCGCTCAATCCTGACGCGTCGGTCAGGATGGATTAAATTCCGCTCGGATGTGGTCCCGATAGCTATCGGGATGGCAGACACGACGGAAAATGCTCGGATGGTGGAATTGGTAGACACGCCGGACTTAAAATCCTGTGCCTGTATGGGCGTGCGGGTTCAAGTCCCGCTCCGAGTACCATTGAAAAGAAAGGAAGACTTTGGTCTTCCTTTTTTCTTCTAAAAGAACTTGTGAATTGGCTTCCACCTTTCACAGGAAAAGTTAAGTCCCGTTGGTGTTTACACCTTCGGGATTTTTCATTACATTCAATACCATGGCTACTATTTACATCATTTACTCTACTCGTATTGATCAATTCTATATCGGAAGTTGTTTAGACATGAAACAAAGACTCGAACAACATTTAAATAAATCCTATCAAGTGGGATTTACTCATAGAGCTGACGATTGGAATATCTTTTACCTCAAAGAAAATATCGAATATCAAACGGCTCGCAAAATTGAAGAACATATTAAAAGAATGAAA
Organism: Flavobacteriales bacterium UBA7666; assembly: GCA_002483265.1. Lineage (GTDB taxonomy): Bacteria > Bacteroidota > Bacteroidia > Flavobacteriales_D > Crocinitomicaceae > Fluviicola. The sequence goes on from DLHO01000018.1 coordinate 1,331, forward strand.
TCTAAAAAGTACATTCATGATTTAAAGAAACACCCAGAAATAATGGATAGACTTATTCAAAAATATGATGCGGGTTCATCCCGATAGCTATCGGGACCCGCTCCGAGTACCATTGAAAAGAAAGGAAGACTTTGGTCTTCCTTTTTTCTTCTAAAAGAACTTGTGAATTGGCTTCCACCTTTCACAGGAAAAGTTAAGTCCCGTTGGTGTTTACACCTTCGGGATTTTTCATTTGGAAAAGAATCCAAATACCTTCCACTCATTCCTGAAATGAATCCTAATGATTTAGCAGCAGTTACCAGTATACTTTCTGTAAGGTCATTTAATCCATCTTTCATCCAATAATGAACCATAGAAACAGTATTCTGGAGAATTATCTAACAAGAGAATCCATATCGTAAAAACCTTACGACCTAGGTTGGTAATTTCGTTGTTCTAATGAATCACTAAACATGGAACAGATTATTCAAGACTTAGATCGCTACTTTCAACATGCCAAACGAACAAATCTAAACACCTTTACTTCCGCCAGTGTGCTCTCTAACAATGCCTCAAAAGCAATTGCAGCATTAAAAAAAGTACTTGACAATCCGGAATATTCGAAGGACAAACCCATTTTAGAAGGTGTCATTTCGGGGCTTTCCAAAGGGAAAGAGATTTATGAAAAATACTGCGAATCACTTAATTCAGAATTGAAAGGAAACGATCAGTTATTTATCAACCTGAATCACACCCTATATAACAACCTTGAAATTTTTCTTGAAACTTTTTATCACAAAGATTAAGAGCATGTTAAGATAAACACCAGAGATTCTTCATTAAATTATCGAAATAATTATATTTTAATACTTTTTTTAGCCTCCGGTAAAATCCACCATTCCACTAGAGGAATAAGGCCTTGGAGAACAATTAGATAACCAGGAATTACCTGTTATCCAGTTATTTTGCCATTCATAAAACAATTAAATTTTTTATTTCATTACTGATTCTTTATTTTTACGTCAAATAAAAAAACTATGAAAAAAGTATACTTAGGCTTATTTACTCTTGTGGTTGCTACTTCAGCTTCTGCTCAATTCAACAATTCAATTGTTAGCATCAAACAAAGTCGTTTTGACAATTTTAACGTGAAGGCAAAAAAAGTTTCTCCGGCAGCAAAGTCTGAAGGAGACGTGGTTTGGGCAAACAATTTTACAACCGCTGCGGATTGGACAATGGGAACAAACCCTACTGGAACACCTCCTCACACAGCTGGACCATGGAATATTGTAAATGTAATGCCAGCTACGTTGGTTTCACAAGCACCAACTTATGGCTTCCCTACATCAATGGCTTCTGCTTCAGGTGGAAACTTTGCACTCATCGATTCTGATGCTGCCGGAGGTTCCGCAACTCAAAATGCTTGGATTCAAAATACAACAAACATTGCTATGGCTGATAGTTTAACAGCTAACGGAAGTCCACTTAATACTGCAATCTATTTGAAGTTTACAGAGATTTACCGTCACTTTCAAGACAAAAATTTCGTTCAAATTTCGAATGATGGTGGAACAACATGGACTACTATTGCAGTAAATCCGGTATCTGAAGTTCCTGTAAATACAAATTCTGCAAACCCGGAAACTGAAATTGTAAACATTACAGCTGCAATTGGAGGTGGAAACTGGTCCAACAATGTTAAAGTTCGTTTCTTATACAATGGAAATTGGGATTGGTTCTGGGCAATTGATGATGTTCAATTAATCGAGGCTTATGCAAACGATGCGAAATTCACAAACGTATATCAAGCTACAGATATTACTACGACACAAGGATTAGATTATTACAGAGTACCTGTTTCTCAAACTGCTTTCCCTGGTATCACTTTCGGAGCTGATGTTTTAAATAACGGTGGTGCTTCTCAATCAAATGTAACGTTCAAAGCTACAGGCCCATCTTACAGCCAAACTAGTGCCGTTTCTATAATTGCATCAGGTGCAATGGATTCATTAGAAATTACTACTCCATTCATGGTTCCTGCAGGAGCTGGAAGCAGCACAATCAATTTAACAACTGACTTAGGTGTTACAGATGGTGACCCTAGCAACAACCAAAGAACAATGACTATTGTACGTGATCCTTACCTATATGGTAGAGATGACAATACAATTACTGGTTCAATTGCTCAGGTAAGCAGCCAAAACGATGTTGAATTAAAGATCGGTAACGTAATGGAGATTTTCAGTAATATGACATTGACCGGAATTCAGGTTCGTTTGGTAAATCAACCATTGGCTGTTGGTCAGGAAATCAATTGTGTTATTGAAAAATTCGATGTTGGAGCTGATGATTTTGTTTACTTAGGAGAAACAGAATTCCACGCAATTACAACACCTGAATTGGGTACGTTTATCACAATTCCTATGGAAGGAGGAGATCTTCCATTAAATGCTGGTGATGTTATTTTAGTAATGGCTCATCACTTAGACGGTGCAGATGAAGTAGCTTTCGGATATGCTCAACCAACTGCAGAAGGTACTGTATTAGGTTACACTGCAAATGACGAAAGATTCCAATTGACTACACCAAATGCAATCATGATCCGTTTGTCTGAAGATCCTTCATTATCAGTTGCAGAAAATGCTGCAAACGTAAATGTTGCGGTTTACCCGAACCCAGTTGTTGGTGAGGCTACAATCGAAGTAAACGGAGCTGTTGCTTCTACGATTACTGTAGTTGACTTAGCTGGTAAAGTAGTTTACTCTTCAAACGTTGCTGAAGGTACTTCTAAAGTATCATTCTCTACAACAAACTTCTCTGCTGGAGTTTACACTGTAAATGTTGCTACAAGCGCAGGAACAGTTACGAAGAAAATGGTTGTTAAGAACTAATAACTCATTATAACATCAAAACACCCCGGTTCCAGAAATGGAGTCGGGGTGTTTTTGTTTGTTCAAATAGGTTTAAAAGGTTCAATCGTTAAAGTAAAACACCATTTAACTCTTTGGAACACTTTGAACTGTTTGAACCTTCTTAAACTTGTTATTATATTTGCCTCTTCGAAAAAACAAATTATGAAAGCATATGTATTCCCCGGACAAGGTGCTCAATTCTCAGGAATGGGAAAAGACCTTTACGATTCCTCTGATCTTGCAAAAAAACTATTCGCTCAGGCAAATGAAATTCTTGGATTTGATATCCAAAAGATTATGTTTGAAGGATCTGATGAAGAATTAAAACAAACAAAGGTTACACAACCTGCAATTTTCCTGCATTCAACCATTCTTGCAGCATGCTTGGGAGATAATTTTAAACCGGATATGGTAGCAGGGCACTCTTTGGGAGAAATTTCTTCCCTAGTAGCAAACAAAACGCTTTCATTCGAAGACGGTTTACGATTGGTTTATAAAAGAGCATTGGCTATGCAAGCTGCCTGCGAAGCCGTTCCATCAACAATGGCTGCTATTTTAGGCTTAGAAGATAATGTGGTAGAAGATATTTGCAATTCTATTGATGGAGTTGTGGTGGCAGCAAACTACAATTGCCCCGGACAACTAGTAATCTCAGGAGCAATCCCGGCTGTAGAAGAAGCTTGTGCTAAATTAACAGAAGCAGGTGCTAAACGTGCTTTGATTCTTCCGGTTGGCGGCGCTTTTCATTCACCATTAATGGAACCTGCAAGAGAAGAATTGGCTAAAGCAATTGAATCTACCACTTTCAGCAATCCGATTTGCCCGGTTTATCAAAATACTACAGCAACTGCAGTAACAAATCCGGATGAGATTAAAAAGAATTTAATTGACCAATTAACAGCTCCGGTTCGCTGGACACAAACGATGCAGCAAATGATCGCTGATGGTGCAACTGAGGTGATTGAAGTTGGACCAGGGAAAGTATTACAAGGACTTTTCAAAAAGGTTGATCGTGCATTCCCAACATCTAGTGCTGAAATTTAATTAAATGGAGACGCAATTAATCGCGTTTCCACCTCAATCCTTATACATAAAAAGAAAGGGCGGAAAATTTTCCGCCCTTTCTTTTGTTTATTAACTATGTAATCTAATTAATTTCTGGATAAAGTCGTTTTTACAGCTTTCACCAATCGCTCCACATTTGGTAATGCAGCCTCAATCAATGTTGGTGAAAATGCAAATGGAGTATCCGTTTGTGTTACGCGCATTACAGGCGCATCCAAATAATCAAATGCATAACGCTGTAAATGATAAGCGATCTCAGATGAAATTGAAGCCAAAGGCCAAGATTCTTCTAAAACCACACAACGATTTGTTTTCTTAACTGACTCTACGATCAATGCATAATCAATCGGACGAATAGTTCTCAAATCGATGATCTCCAAAGAAATTCCTTCTTTTTCTAAAAGCTCCGCTGCTTCATAAGCAACTTTAATAATCTTCCCAAAAGAAACGATTGTTACATCTGTTCCTTTACGTTTGATATCTCCTACTCCGATTGGAATAATGTATTCTCCTTCAGGAATTTCTCCTTTATCTCCATACATTTTCTCTGATTCCAGAAAAACAACCGGATCGTTATCACGAATGGCAGCTTTCAACAAACCTTTAGCATCGTATGGATTAGATGGAGTAATTACTTTCAATCCCGGTACATGCGAATAAAAAGCTTCGAAACTTTGAGAGTGTGTAGCAGCCAACTGACCTGCAGTACCGTTTCCACCTCTAAAAACAATCGGACATCCATACTGACCTCCTGACATTTGCAACATTTTTGCAGCTGAGTTAATAATCTGATCTGCAGCCAAAATTGCAAAGTTCCATGTCATAAACTCAACAATCGGACGAAGGCCATTCATTGAAGCTCCCACAGCAATACCTGCGAATCCCAATTCAGCAATCGGGGTGTCAATTACACGTTTTGGACCAAATTCATCCAACATTCCTTGAGATACTTTGTACGCTCCATTGTATTCAGCAACTTCCTCACCCATCAAAAAAACACCTTTATCCCGGCGCATTTCTTCTGACATAGCTTCACGAAGGGCTTCTCTAAATTGAACAGTCTTCATTCTTATCGTTTTTTATTTCGCTTAAAGCAAGGCCAAAATTAATCAAAATTCGTTTCTGGCGAACGAAAATAAGGAGGAAGCACACACATTTTCAGCAAATAGTGAACAAATTGTTCAAAACCTCCACTTACTATGTGTGCATAATATTTTATTTCGTCCGATCATTTGATTATTTTTGTTCCCGAAAAGAAGTTTAACAAGCAAACACCACATCAAGCTGTTTTAGGCAAAATGTGGTTCACGTTTAAATAAAATACGATATGAAAATTTTGGTATGTATCAGTAAATCTCCGGATACTACTTCGAAAATTGCTTTCTCTGACGGGAATAAGCAATTTGATGAAAATGGGGTTCAATACATTGTCAATCCATATGACGAGTGGTACGCACTTGTTCGTGGTTTGGAGTTGAAAGAAACATTGGGTGGAAACTTAACAATCATCACCGTAGGAAATGCCGCTGACGAAGCAATTATCAGAAAAGCATTGGCAATTGGTGCAGATGATGCAGTTCGCATTGATGCAGATCCGAAAGACGCATATTTCACAGCAGTTCAAATTGCTGAGTACGCAAAAACAAATGGATTTGATTTGATCCTTACTGGTAAAGAGACTATTAATTACAATGGTTCACAAGTAGCAGGAATGATCGCAGAGGCATTGGATTTACCATTTGTTTCTTTAGCTACGAAACTAGATATCAATGGCACAACTGCACGTATGGAGCAGGAAATCGTTGGAGGTGTTCAGGTTGTAGAAGCAAATCTACCTTTAGTAGTTTCTTGTGCAAAAGGAATGGCAGAACAACGTATTCCGAACATGCGTGGAATTATGGCTGCTCGTACAAAACCACTTACAGTTGTTGCTCCTGCTTCGGTAGAAGATCTTACAGCTTATGTTGAGTATGGATTGCCTGCTGCTAAATCTGCAGTAAAAATGATTGATCCAAACAACATGGACGAATTAGTTGCTTTGTTACACAACGAGGCTAAAGTTATTTAATAGACAATCTGAAATTATGAATATTCTAGTTTATATCAATTCATCCAATCATTTAGCAAAAAGCGCGTTTGAAGCGGTTGCTTATGCAAAGAAAATTGGCGGAACAATTACAGTTGTGGCTACTGGATCAGTAGATGATGCAACATTAGGAACTTTAGGTGAATACGGCGCACAAAAAGTATTGATAGACCGTTCAGTTGCTACTGAGGATTCTCAGCAAGTAACTCGCCTGATTGCAAAAGCTGCAGAATCAACAGGAGCTGAACTAATTATTTTCTCTCATGACTTGGTTGCAAAAGCTGTTGCACCGCGTTTATCCGTTCGTTTGAAAGCAGGTTTAATCTCCGGAGCAGTTGACGTTCCGAATGCAAACGGACAAGTAAAAGTGAATGTATTCTCAGGAAAAGCATTTGGGTTTGTTTCTGTGAAATCAGCAAAAAAAATCATTTCCCTTCTTCCAAATTCATTCCAACCGGAAAAAACAGGTTCAGCTTGTTCGGTTGAAGCGTTTGACGGAGCAGCAGGAACTTCAGCAATTAAAGTTATTGAAACAAAAATGCCGGAAGGTGAAATTCCGTTGCCGGAAGCTGAGTTAGTTGTTTCTGCAGGTCGTGGATTGAAAGGTCCTGAGAACTGGGGAATCGTAGAAGATCTGGCAAAAGCTTTAGGCGCTGCAACCGCATGTTCTCGCCCGGTAGCTGATATTGGCTGGAGACCTCATCACGAACACGTAGGACAAACTGGTGTTGCTATTCGTCCGAATTTATACATTGCTGCCGGAATTTCAGGAGCAATTCAGCACTTGGCTGGTGTAAACGGTTCGAAGGTAATTGTGGTAATAAATACAGACCCGGAAGCTCCTTTCTTTAAGGCTGCTGATTACGGTGTAGTTGGAGATGCTTTTGAAGTACTTCCGAAATTAACAGAAGCTGTAAAAAAATTCCGCTCAACACCACACTAAGATTAATCAAATTAATTATTTTTACGAAAGTAATAACGAAGAGGGAAGCACGTTAAAATGCTTCCCTCCTTCTTTAAACGCTTCGTAAGGAAAACGTTCGAATGGACAAGATTAAACTAGATATCATTGGACTGTCATACAGTCAAACTCAAAGTGGCGCTTATGCTTTGGTTTTAGCAGAATCAGGTGGAAAACGTCGTTTACCAATTATTATTGGTGGTTTTGAAGCACAAGCTATCGCCATTGAATTGGAAAAAATGACACCGACAAGGCCATTAACCCACGATTTGTTTAAATCACTTGCCCAAACATTCTCCATTCAATTAAAAGAAGTCGTGATCTATAATTTGCAGGAAGGAATTTTCTTTGCAAAATTGGTTTGCGAAAAAGAAGGCGTGTTTTCAGACATTGATGCAAGAACTTCTGATGCAATAGCTTTAGCGGTTCGTTTCGATTGCCCGATCTTTACTTTTGAATCTATTTTATCTTCAGCGGGAATTCTTTCTGATGAATTTCTGGAGGACGATGATGAAGTGGAAGTAGCTGAAACAGATGACAATGAGTTCACGAAAATGGACAAAGAAGAATTAGAAGAACAACTTCAAAATGCAATCGATAACGAAGATTATGAACTAGCTTCTAAAATTCGAGACGAAATCAACAAACGCGAAGCGTAACAAGCATTTAAGCAGCTACTACTATGGGGAAATCTATCAAATTTCGACTAACCGTCATGAGTTTTCTCCAGTTCTTTGTTTGGGGAGCCTGGCTGATTACCATTGCAAATTATTGGTTTGATACAAAGCATTGGGGACCGGCAGAGTTTGGTGGCGTGTTTTCTACTTTAGGTCTTTCTTCTCTTTTCATGCCAGCCCTAACCGGAATTATTGCCGATCGATGGGTGAATGTTGAAAAACTTTTCGGTATACTCCATCTATTTGGAGGAATTGTGTTGCTTTTCTTACCTTTTGTTGAAACTTCGAATCACTTTTTCTGGGTTATTTTCTTAGCGATGGTATTTTATATGCCTACGATTTCCTTATCCAATTCAATTGGCTATACGGTTCTTAAAAACAATAAGTTTGATGTCATAAAAGTATTTCCCCCCATCCGGGTTTGGGGAACTATTGGATTCATTGCTGCCATGTGGTTTACAAACCTGACGGGAAACAAAGCTTCAGCAAATCAATTTGTCATTGCCGGAATAGCTGCCATTGTACTAGCCATCTATTCTTTCACCCTGCCAAAATGCCCCCCTACAAATACGGATAAAGCGGAAAAAAGATCGCTTGTAGAAGTCATGGGATTAGATTCATTTAAGTTATTCGGAACTTATAAAATGGCGCTTTTCTTTTTGTTCTCTATGCTTTTGGGAGCAGCCCTGCAATTGACTAATATGTACGGAGATCTATACCTCTCGGAATTTAAAAACTTCCCCCAATATGCAGACTCCGTAGTTGTAAAATATTCTACGGTAATTATGTCCATTTCTCAGATTTCTGAGACTTTATTCATTCTTGCCATTCCATTCTTCTTAAAACGATTTGGAATCAAACAAGTGATGCTTATAAGCATGTTCGCTTGGGTTCTTCGTTTTGGATTATTTGCTTTTGGAAATCCGGAAGAAAACCTATGGATGATCATCACCTCATGTATTGTTTACGGAATGGCTTTTGATTTCTTCAATATCTCAGGTTCCCTTTTCGTTGAAACATCAACAGATTCAAAAATCAGATCAAGTGCACAAGGACTTTTCATGATGATGACCAACGGAATTGGAGCAATTATGGGAAGTTATATTAGTGGATGGATCATTGAGCAATTTTTCATTCTTGAAAACGGAGCGAAAGATTGGTTCCATATCTGGTTGACTTTTGCCGCTTATGCTTTAGTTGTATCCGTTTTGTTTGCATTCTTCTTTAGACATAAACACAATCCGGCAGAATTGTCAGAAATTTCACACTAACCATTTAGTAAACGATTTAATAGTAATTTAATGTTTCAATAACATTGAATGAAAAGGTTACTCTCCTCTCTTGCGCTTGTTTCAAGTGTTCTTTCCTTTGGTCAAACTTTTAACGGAACATCCGGAAATATTCAGGATAATCAGGAATTGGTCAGATCCGTAAACGTAAGTGGGTTACCAACAAGCATTAATCAGACAACTTTTGGTTTAGAACAAGTTTGCCTGTCCATCACACATACCTGGGATGCAGATGTAACAGCTACATTGGAGGCTCCCGACGGAACTCAAATCACTCTTTTTGCTGCTCTTGGCGGAGATGGCAATAACTTCGCCGGAACTTGTTTACGTGGAGATGCAAGCGCTTCCATAATCATACAAGAGGCACCATTCAGCGGTGTATTTAAACCACAGAGTTCGCTAGGATATGCAAACAATAATCAAAACCCGAACGGAATCTGGAAATTGCGTATTTACGATTCGGCGGGAGGTGATGAAGGAACATTGGATTCATGGTCCATTACTTTCGGTAACGCCCCTTCAACTTATCAACCCTTTGTAAGCAGCAACCTGCCTATTATCATTCTGAACACAAACAATCAAGGCATTCCGGATGAGCCAAAACTGGAGGCTCAAATGAGAATGATTGATAACGGTCCCGGAAATATCAATCACGTAACCGATTCACCAAATGCTTACAACAATAAGATCGGAATCGAACGAAGAGGTTCTTCATCAGCAGAGTTTCCACAAAAATCTTATGGGTTTGAAACACGTGATGTGAATGGAACCGTAAAAGACACCACACTCCTTGGAATGCCGGTAGAACACGATTGGATCTTATACGCTCCATACAACGACAAAAGCTGTATGCGGAATATTTTGACCTATGAACTAGCCAATAAAATGGAACATTATGCTTCCCGAACTATTCTATGCGAATTAGTTTTGAACGATCAATATCAGGGAATCTATACCTTGATGGAGAAAATAAAACGCGATCCGAACAGAGTAGACATTTCAAAATTGCTTCCAACGGATATTTCCGGTGATGATCTCACGGGTGGATACATTATTAAAATTGACAAAACTACCGGCCCAAATAACGACGGCTGGATTTCCAATTATCAGTCGGAAGATAATTCGGACATTACTTTTTTATACCACTACCCCAAATCAGATGACATTGAGCAACAGCAAAAAGATTACATCGCGGCTTATATTGATTCTTTTGAAACAGCACTTGCAGGACCAAATTTTGCTAACCCCAATACAGGTTATAGAAAATACAGTGTTCCGGAAACATTTATCGATTTCCTGATCCTGAATGAGATCAGTAAAAATGTCGACGGATATCGTTTAAGCAGCTTCTTCCACAAAGAAAAAGATTCCAAAGGAGGAAAATTACGCATGGGTCCAATGTGGGATTTCAATCTGGCTTGGTGGAACGCAGATTATTGCGCCGGTGATGATTATACAGGTTGGCAATACGATTTCTCAAATACTTGTCCGGGTGGATGGCAACCTCCAACCTGGTGGACTCGTATGATGGAAGATCCATGGTTTCAGGATGAAGTAAAATGCCGTTGGACAACACTTCGCCAGACTTTTCTTTCAAACGATTCACTTTATACCAAAATTGATTCGATTGCTCAATATATCAATGAAGCAAAAGATCGTCATTTTGACAAGTGGCCTATTTTAGGAGCTTATACTTGGCCAAATCCAGAGCCATTTCCTGTAGATTATCCGGGAGAAATTGCAGCTTTTAAATCCTGGATTCTGGATCGTGCAGCATGGATTGACAACAATATTCAGGGAACATGTCATTTGGGTATTATCGAACAGGAAATTGCTTCTTTATCCGTTTATCCGAATCCATTTAATCAAAATTTAATTGTTTCATGGTTTTCAACAGGATTAAACACAACCAAGATTAAACTTTTCGATTTGCAAGGAAAGGAATTATACCAGTTTCAAAACCTGCCAAACTATGGAATGAATGTGCTAAAATTGGATGGGATAAAGTCCGATTTAACCAGCGGAATGTATTGGATTGAAATTCAGGAAGGAAGCTCAATCAGTAGAATCAAAGTGGTAAAGAATTGATATAGTGGGGACGCGAGGCATCACGTCTGTACATTATTCTTTTTTCAGGAAAACATCCGGTTGAGGATAGATTCCTTTTCTTTCTAATCGTTTATCTTTTTTATAGAGAATATAACTTTCTGGAATAAACTGTCCGTCTAGTTTGGCTTCGAAGTAAATACCGCTCTTATCTTCTTTTATAAATTGGTAAGTTCCTTTGATTTCTTTTGCTGCTATTTTTTCTACTAGAATTCCTTCTGCTTTCAGTTGAATTTCAATAGAGGCACTTTGGACTTGAAAAACTTCTTCACCCAATTCCAAGGCATAAGAAGGAATTTCACCGGTATAAACTCCCAGATATTTCTTTTTAACCTCCTGGGAAATCCCGTTAAATGAGCAAGTAACAATAAGAACCAATAAACAAAAACGCATTTCTTAGTTTTGGGTAAAAATAGAGAAAGGAATCAACAATGCAATCGAATTATCAACCAAATCAAATTGCCTGCAATTAATTTTCCTAACTTCGGGTTTAGTTTTTCAATGCTCATTTCAATACACAAATGAAACAATATCACGATTTATTACAGCACATTTTAGACAAAGGAACTTTCAAAGGAGATCGCACGGGAACAGGAACATTATCCACTTTCGGATACCAAATGCGGTTCAATCTGGAAGAAGGATTTCCAGTACTGACGACAAAAAAGCTGCATTTGCGTTCGATTATTCATGAGTTGTTGTGGTTTCTTAAAGGTGACACGAATATTCAATACCTAAAAGACAACAATGTTTCTATTTGGGATGAATGGGCTGATGAAAACGGAAATCTAGGTCCGGTTTACGGATACCAATGGCGTTCATGGCCAACTCCGGAAGGAGGATCCATTGATCAGATTTCCAATTTAATTGATCAGATTAAGAAAAATCCAAATTCCCGCAGATTAATTGTAAACGCTTGGAACGTAGCATATGTTGACAATATGGCTTTGCCTCCTTGTCACACGATGTTCCAGTTTTATGTTGCCGATGGAAAATTGAGTTGTCAATTGTATCAACGATCTGCAGATACATTTCTGGGAGTTCCATTCAATATTGCATCGTATGCTTTATTGACCATGATGGTAGCACAAGTTTGTGATTTGAAACCGGGGGAATTTATCCACACACTTGGAGATGCCCATTTGTACTCCAATCATTTGGATCAGGCAAACTTGCAATTGGAACGTGATTTCAGACCGCTTCCAACGATGAAGATCAATCCGGATGTGAAAGATATTTTTGGATTCAAATACGAAGACTTCGAATTGTTGAATTACGATCCACACCCAACTATTAAAGCGCCGATAGCAGTATAAAATAAAAAGGACACTTCGACTCCGCTCAGTGACCTTTTTTATTTATAAAATCTCATATTCGAAGAATGTAGGTGCCTGAGCGGAGTCGAAGTCACCATTCTAATTCGCCATTTCGCTCATAAACTTAATGCGCATTAAGCGTAATTCTTCTTCGGTATAATCGCCATCGAATTCATGGTAAGCTGCTGCCAGATCATCCGTTTCAGCTTCTGAGAAGTATTCATAGATCTCATCCTGATTGTCTGAATCCAAAATGTCATCAATGTAGTAATTGATATTTACCCGTGTTCCGGAAGAAACAATTGCTTCAATTTCTTCAATAACCTCATCCATTGATTTCCCCTGTGCTCTTCCAATGTCTTCCAAAGGCAATTTTCGATCAATATTTTGAATCAACTGCACTTTCAATACGGATTTATTGATCAAGGATTTAACAACCAAATCCTGTGGTCTGTCGATATCATTTTCTTCCACATATTGGTGGATCATTTCGATAAAAGGCTGTCCATATCTTTGTGCTTTTCCAGCCCCAACTCCTTGACAATTTGTCAACTCATCAATGGTAATCGGATATTGAAAACACATATCTTTTAAAGTCGGCTCCTGAAAAATAACAAACGGCGGAATGTTATTCTGTTTCGAAAGTACTTTTCTCAGATCAACCAACATATCATATAGAACCTCATCAAAAGCACCACCTTTTCCTGGCGCAACAATTCCATCCTCCTCATCGGAAGCAGAATAATCGTGTTGTTTCAACAAAGTAAAAGATACCGGATTCGCTAAAAATATTTTTCCATTCTCTGTAAACTTCAATGTTCCGTAGGTTTCAATATCCTTGTAAAGAAGTCCGGCAACAACCGTTTGTCTAATTACAGCATTCCAGAAATGTTCATCACGGTCTTTTCCAACTCCAAACAGCGGAGCCTGATCGTGGCGGTAACTTTTAATTTCAGCTGTTACTCCACCTGATAGAAATGCACAAACATGTTTTGATTTTTGTTGTTCCTGAAGGAAATCAACTACTTGAAGTAACTGATGAACAAATTCCTTACCTTCCAGTTTTTCTCTCGGATATTTGCAGTTATCGCACATTTCATTGCAACCTTTCTCGTCGAATACCTCACCGAAATAATGCAAAATGAATTTTCGTCTGCATACGGAAGTTTCAGAATAGGAAACAATTTCGCTTAACAACTGCTTTCCGATTTCTTGTTCCGCAACCGGTTTTCCCTGCAGGAATTTTTCCAGTTTCTCAATATCTTTGTAAGAATAGAAAGTGATACACTCTCCCACTCCTCCGTCGCGACCTGCTCTACCCGTTTCCTGATAATAACTCTCAAGAGATTTTGGAATATCGTGATGGATCACAAAACGTACATCCGGTTTATCAATTCCCATTCCAAATGCAATGGTTGCAACGATCACATCCACATCTTCCATCAAAAACATGTCTTGATGTTTCGCTCGTGTGGTTGCGTCCAAACCTGCGTGATATGCCAATGCATTGATTCCGTTTACTTGAAGCAATTCAGCCATTTCTTCTACTTTCTTCCTGGAAAGACAGTAAATGATTCCGGATTTCCCCTGGCGCTGACGAATATATTTTATGATTTCCTTTTCAACCTCTTTTTTCGCACGAATCTCATAATACAGATTATCTCTGTTAAATGACGACTTGTATAAGGTCGCATCCATCATATTGAGATTCTTTTGAATATCTGCCTGAACCTTTGGAGTAGCAGTAGCCGTTAAAGCAATAATTGCAACATCGGAAATTTTCTCAAAAATTTCTCGCAGCCTTCGGTACTCCGGACGGAAATCATGTCCCCATTCTGAAATACAATGCGCTTCATCTATCGCAAAGAAAGAGATCGGAACCGAAGTTAAAAAGTCAATGTTCTCTTGTTTCGTAAGTGATTCTGGGGCTACATAAAGTAATTTCGTTTTACCGGCAAGAATGTCATCTTTCACCCGGTTAATTTCCGTTTTACTGAGAGATGAATTCAAAAAGTGTGCAATGGAGTTGTGGTCACTCACATTTCGGATTGCATCTACCTGATTTTTCATCAGTGCAATCAATGGAGAAACTACAATTGCTGTACCTTCTGATAATAATGCCGGAAGCTGATAACAAAGAGACTTCCCACCACCGGTAGGCATAATTACAAACGTGTTCTTCTTTTGTAACACATTGGTAATTATATTTTCCTGTTGTCCCTTAAATTGATCAAAACCAAAAAATGTTCTAAGTGCTTCCTTTAGATCAAGCTGATCCATAAAGTTTGAATATTAGAGGATTACCTAAATTTAATAAATCGAAATTACAGATAATAAAACGCAAAGACGCTATAAAATCGGCAACTACACTAAAATACAAGATAAATCAATATAAAACAACTACTAAGCTTAGTTAGTTTGTAAATTCTGAAGATTTTTATCCGAAAAAGAGCACCAATTATCGGCGGTTTGAATAAAATTCATGTCTGAATTCAGGTTATTAACATTTGAATCCCCTAAAATTTTGATGAATTATTAACTTTGCGCCAAAGTATGGAAGAAGAAAAAAATATGTCATTCTTACAACATCTCGAGGAATTGAGATGGAGACTGGTTCGATGCGCAGCTGTAATCATTGTTTTGGCGATTGTAATCTGGTGGAATCAGGATTGGATTATGAGGCATATTTTCCTCTCAATGAGTCAACCCGACTTCTTTACCTTCGATTTTTTCTGTAGATACATGAATTTCATGTGTGTGGAGGAAATTCCGATCAATTTTCAGTCAACTACCATGGGCGGCCAGTTTTCCTATGCATTATGGATGAGTTTCTTAGGAGGAGTCGTAATTGGATTCCCGTTTATCTTCCATCAATTGTGGTCTTTCGTAAAGCCAGGATTGAAACAAAATGAGAAGAAAATGGTGAAAGGAATCGTTTTCTACGTAAGCCTTCTTTTCTTCATAGGAATTCTATTTGGCTATTTCATTGTAGCACCTATGAGTGTTCAATTCTTTGGAACATACCAGATTACCAAAGAAATTAAGAATGACTTTACAATTAACTCGTATATGAGTACTGTACTTTCTACCGTATTCTATTCAGGCTTGTTCTTTTTACTTCCTATTTTGGCTTATTTACTAGGTAAATTGGGAATTGTTTCTTCCGGATTTCTAACAAAATACCGCAAGCACTCGATCGTTGTTGTACTTATTTTAGCTGCAATTATCACTCCGCCCGATATCATTTCTCAGGTAATCGTAAGTATTCCGATCTTACTTCTTTACGAAATTGGAATTTTTGTTGTGAAACGTGTTGAAAAAGCACGCTTGAAAGAAGAAGCAAACGGATAATCCCTATCTTGTTTTTACCCTGAGTTTTTCTTAGTTTTACGCCATCTATGTTTAAGCTAAGAATTCTATTTCTACTCTGCCTGACTCAAAGCTTTGTCTATTCCCAACAGACAAAAGTTTCCGGTCGTGTTATTGATGCAGAAACGGGAGAAGGAATGCCTGATGTAAGAGTCCAGTTTCAATATTCCAAAATTGGCACACTTACGGACAGTCTTGGCTTCTACACCTTGCAAACGTATTATGCAACTGACAGCGTCACCTACTTGATGCCTGAATTTTCATTGGTAACCAAAGCCGTTAAAAAAGATCAGGAACAAGTAATCGATGTGAAGCTCAGCGAAGCTGTAATGGACATCACCGAAGTTACAGTAAAGCCGCCAGATGAATTTCCTTCAACTATCCTTCACAAAAAGGTTATCGCTCATAAAGACATTAATAACAAAGAAAAACTAAGTACTTACGAGTACGAGTTATACAACAAAATCCAAATTGACCTAAACAATATCGGCGATAAATTCAAAGACCGTGATATTGTAAAACGTCTTGATTTAGTGATGGGGTACCTGGATTCCGTTGATGGAGGAAAAACCTATTTGCCCGTAATTTTATCAGAGAATATTTCCCAGTTCAGCTACAAGAACAATCCTAAAAAGAAGCGCGAACTAGTTTCTGCAACACGGATCTCAGGAATTGAGAACCTACAATTGAATCAGTTTTTGGGTGAAATGTATCTGGACTTCAATATCTATGACAATTATCTGAATATCTTTCAAAAAGCATTTATCAGTCCAGTAGCGAATTTTGCACGCTCTTACTACAAGTTCTATCTCGAAGACAGTATGTTTATTGACAACAACTGGTGCTACAAATTGCGTTTTACACCGAAAAGAACGGGTGATATGACTTTCGAAGGGGAAATGTGGATTAATGATACAACCTACGCTGTTAAATCATTCAAAGCAAAACTATCTCCATGGGCTAACATTAATTATGTGCAGGATCTATACATGGAACATAGTTTCGATCAGGTGCAGCCGGAAGTTTGGATGCTTACGGAAGAAAAAATGATCTTAGACCTCAAGGTTACAAAAGGAACAAAATTGTATGGCTTTTATGGCCGGAAATATTCATCACGAAAGAATTTTGTAATCAACAAAGACCGACCCGATGACTTTTACAAAAGTGATTTTACCGTTGAACTTGCCGATAGTGCCAAAATCCGGGATAAAGAATATTGGATTGCTCACCGACATATCCCGCTGAATGATCAGGAGAATGGAATCGACAACATGGTGGATTCATTAAATCAGGATCCTTTCTTTAAATTTCTGAAGAATTCGACCTATATGCTTGCTTCAGGCTATTACCCGATTGGAAAAATTGAGTTGGGATCTATTTACTCGCTCATCTCTGTCAATCCGGTTGAGAAGTTCCGCACAGGATTGGCTATTCGTACTTCCAATGCTTTTTCCAAGCGAATTGAATTCGGAGGAAGATTGTACTACGGTTTCGGAGATAAACGCTTCAAATACGGATTAACAACCCGAATTAATATTACCCCTAAGAAACGAGGCCTTTTGATCTTGTACGGAAACCGGGATATTGAACAAATTGGAATTTCACCTACTGCTGCAGCGGTTGGATCAACTTTCAGCTCTCTTTTGCGCACCGGTCCTTTGGACAAGTTAACTTTTGTCGATAAGGCAGGAATTAACCTGGAAAAAGATTTCGGAAAGGATTTCGTCATTTTTGGAGGCTTTGAATGGAAAGAATACACGCCTTTGGGTCTTGCTACTTATGAACGCCGCAATGAATTTGGAGGATTGGACACCATCAAACACGTTCAAAGCTCTGAGATTACCTTGCGTTTCAGATGGTGTAAAGACGAAGAATTTATTTCAGGGAATTTTGACCGCACAACACTGCCATCTAAATTCCCCATCTTATCAATTCAGGGAATTTTTGGAATAAAAGGCGTTTTTGGAAGTGATTACAATTACCAGAAACTAGAGTTTGCGATGGAGCATAGTCGTACAATCGGTGTTCTAGGAAGACTGCGTTACGGAGTAAATGCCGGAGTGGTTTTGGGAACTGTTGCCTATCCTTTCTTAAAAGTACATGAAGGAAGTCAATCATATTGGTTGTACACCAACTCATTCAACCGCATGTCTTATTTTGAATTTATTTCAGATAGATATGTCGGTGGATTCATAGAACAACATTGGCAGGGATTATTGTTTGACCGCATTCCTCTGATAAAGAAATTGAAATGGAGATTGGTTACTTCCGGTCGAATTACTTATGGTGCAATTAGTCAACGACACAATGATGTGATGATCATTCCAACTTTCACCAAACAATTTGGAAATACCCCTTATGCAGAAGCTGCTGTGGGAATTGAAAACATTTTCAAACTTGGTCGTGTAGACTTGGTTTGGAGAATTACGCATCTGGACAAAGGAATTCCACCACTCGGAATTCGTGCACGTTGGTCTTTTGCATTCTAACTTTCTATCATCATGAGTTTAATCCACCTGCTTTATTCCAACTATTATCTATCGATCATCCTGCAAGGATTTTGCGTATTTCATTGTATGCGCAAAGGCCATTCACACCAATGGTTATGGCTGATTATTTTCCTTCCGTTCATTGGCAGCTTAATTTATATTTTCAGCGTGGTGCTTAACCGGGACAAGTTGAATTCCGTGACTTCAAATGTGAATACGATGGTTCGCCCACATGGCAATCTGAAACAACTTGAACGCAATTTAAAATTCTCAGACACCTTTCAAAATCGCATGTTATTGGCTAATTACTACCAAGCCTTGGGAAGAAATGAAGAAGCGCTTGCTTTGTATGAACAAAACCGAAGTGGACTTTTTTCCAATGAACCGGAATTAATTACCGCCATGATGCGCTCCTATTATGCAATTGGCAGTTACGAAAAAATTTATGAATTAGCCAAGCTGGTAAATAGCCATCCTGATTTTGTACGTTCGCAAGCTCATTTATCCTATGCCAAATCGCTGGAACAAATGGGACGCATCAAAGAAGCTGAAAAAGAATACGAACAGTTCAATACACGGTATGCAGATTTTGAGGGGAAATATACCTATGCTTGTTTTCTGGAAAATCAAAATCGAACTCCGGAAGCGATCCAACTTCTCGATACTGCTCTGGACGAATCAAAACACATGAGTTACAAGGAAAAGCGAAACCACATTTACTGGATTCGCCAATCAGCTTCAAAAAGAAAAGAACTCGAAAAGGGCAGCAATACAAAATAATCCCTGCTGGAAAAAATATCTTATTTTTGCTAAGGTGAAATTACATACACACGATATCAAAAAGACCTACAAGGGTCGAAGCGTAGTAAAGGGAGTATCTATTGAGGTAAACCAAGGAGAAATTGTTGGTTTATTGGGTCCGAACGGAGCCGGGAAGACTACCTCTTTCTACATGATGGTTGGTTTGGTTAAACCGGATGAAGGCAAAGTCTTTTTGGATGATCTGGAAATCACGCATTACCCAATGTACAAACGCTCTCAATTGGGAATCGGTTATCTTCCACAGGAAGTTTCTGTATTTCGCAAACTAAGCGTTGAAGACAATATTCTATCCATTTTAGAGCTTTCTGACTTGACGAAGATTGAGCGAAAAGAAAAAATGGAACAACTACTGGAAGAGTTCAGTTTGACAAAAGTTCGAAAAAATCTGGGAAACAGACTTTCAGGTGGTGAAAAGAGAAGAACGGAAATAGCACGTGCACTAGCTACCAATCCGAAATTTGTTTTATTGGATGAGCCCTTTGCCGGAGTAGATCCGATTGCTGTAGAAGATATTCAGAGTATTGTTTCCGATCTGAGAAAAAGAAATATCGGAATCCTTATCACAGATCACAATGTACAGGAAACCTTATCCATTACAGACAGAGCTTATCTTTTGTTTGAAGGAAGTATTTTGAAATCCGGAACAGCTGAAGAGCTGGCTTCTGACGAACAGGTACGCAAGGTATATCTAGGTCAAAATTTCGTTCTACGCACTAAAAACACATAGCCATAAAAAAAGCCTCCGTGGGAAGAGACTTTTGGTTTGTTTCGTTATTTAGATGCTAAATCAGCGTTTTCCGTGTTGTTATCAACACTTCCATAAGCCTCACAATGTCCTCTAGAGGATCCGCAAGATGCTAAAACTACCGCTAAGAAAGCAGCCATCGCTGCGTAGGCAAAAAATTTCTTCATAGTTATTGCTTGTTTTTTAGTTTACTAGTTGTTGTCCGAATACAAATCTATCATTTTTTAACGTTAGTTAGCACAAATATTATTCACATTCCAAATTTTTATCATGTGGATTACTTGTGATTTATTTGAAAATCATACTCTTTTCTTAACGTCAATAACTACTCAAAAAACACTAAACCTAGTATTCATCTATGTTTCAAGTAGATTAATCTTAAGCAATTAGTTTCCAGATTTTTCTGTTTGATCCATTCCGTTATATGCGTCGCAATTTGCTTTTGTTCTACAAGATGTACTTGCTAAAAGGACAAAAAGGGCAACAGCAATAATTCCAGCTAATTTCTTCATGATCGTCAGTTTAATGGTTCATACTAATTGTACTTCTATACAAACTTACTACTTTCAACGTTATATTATAAGATATTCCAGATTTTTGTCATAGGAAATAATTGAATTTGAAGCATTTCGGTAAATTTATTCAGGAAAAATGGCTGGTTGGACTTTTGATCAACTTATCGATTTTTAGTTCTCCGATTCTTCATTCCCAGAAAAGTGTTCATTTTTCAGATGCAACCTTTAAAAAGATCAGCAAACGAACCAGTTTTAACTATTCAGATACTTTTTCTTTGCAAAATCAGCTCAGAGATATCCAATTTCTGGCATATAAAAAAGGATTCCTGACTTTTGGTATCGATTCCATTATTCCAACCGACAGTCTGAATAGTGAGGCATATTTTACACTTGGTTTACGCTATAAAAAATTGAATCTTTCTATTTCTGACAACAGTAGACGAGCACTAAGGGAAATCGGTATCAGTCCAAGAACCATTGAAACACTCCCTCCTACTCCTTTGGAAATTTCCAAAAATCTGGAACGCATTCTTCATGATTTTGAAATTGCAGGTTATCCTTTTGCCCGAATTTCATTCGAAGATCTGCGGATGGAAAAAGAGGCCCTTTTCGCAGAACTAATCATAACTCCAAACTCACGGGTAAAATGGAATGAACTCATTGTTTCCGGAAACAAAGTCAAACTGTCTAAAAAATACCTGGAGAATTTCTTACACATTGAAAAAGGTGATTGGTACAATCAGGAACAGGTCAATCTGATCAATACCCGGTTGACTCAGCTAATCTTTGTAAAACAAACGAAGCCGGCAGAGATTTTATTCACCCCGGAAGGCGCCAATCTTTACCTTTATATTGAAACAAAACCGGTTTCTCTATTCAATGGAACAATTGGACTTCAGCAAGACCCGGTCAAATTAAAATACCAGCTTACCGGCGATCTGCGCCTAAAACTTCAGAATGCATTTAAGCATGGTGAACTTTTTGACTTGAACTGGCGCTCCATTCAACCCGGAAGTCCACAACTGAAAATTCAGGCCGCTTATCCTTTCTTATTTAATACTCCTTTTGGATTAGACGGACAATTTTCCCTCTTTAAACGCGATTCTACCTTTCTGGAATTGAAAACCAGCATTGGTGTTACCTATTTTGTTTCCGGAGGAAAAACACTGACCGGATTTTACAAAAATCAGCAATCCAATTTATTGGGTGCTGCAAACACAGGATTGGCATACGGAACATCTAAAAGCAACCTCTACGGACTATCCTTCCGAAATCAAACAGTAGATTATTTACCCAATCCGCGAAAGGGTTTTATTTGGTATCTGGAAGGAAATATTGGAAAAAGAACCCTCATAAAAGATTCCATCACCAATCACTACCTCATCTATGGTGGTAAAGTACAGATTGAATACTATCAGTCTCTTGGGAAACGATTTGTTATAAAAGGTGGTTTGATCAGCGAATCATTCTATACCAATAACATTCAACAAAATGAGCTTATCCGTTTCGGTGGAAATTTGTCTCAACGCGGTTTCATGGAAGATGAACTGCTAGGTACTTTCCGTGCAACACTCACCATCGAGCCCCGATTTATACTGGATCAGAATTCCTACCTCTTTGTTTTCTATGATCAAAGCTGGTATGAACGAAACGTTCAGCTTTACAGACACGATTCTCCCAAAGGATTCGGAGCCGGGCTTTGTTTTGGAACCAACATCGGGATTTTCTCCCTAACTTATGCCTTGGGACAACAGTTTTCCAACCCAATTCTATTCCGGGATTCAAAAGTGCATTTTGGTTACGTTGCTTACTTTTAATCGCACCTTCTTTTTCTCCCACGGAAGAACACAGAGGAAGACAGGGTATTAATTGGATTTACGCAAATATTGGAATCCATTTTCAATCCTTAAAGAATTTCATTCGCAACTAACCAAAATCAATCAACTCATCACTTTAATCAATCGATTCAGATTCAATCTCTTTTTTGTTTATCTTGATTCTCAATGAGCTACTTATGTAAATCGAACAGGGTTTGGAAATCCATACTGTTGGTAAGCCTGCACTTATTTTGCGGAGCTGCCTTTTCCCAGGATGTAGTGGTAATGGGTACTGTTTTAAACGAGCAAAACCAGCGGATCGTTGGGGCCGAGATCAAACTTGGACCAATGAATATAAAATCGAATTCAAAGGGGAATTTCGTGTTAAAAATAAACGCCTTTCCCGCTCAATTAAACGTCAAGCACCCGCTTTACAAAAATTATTTTGAGGTGGTTCGTGCTCCAATAAACAAAAACGACACGATTTTTCTTGAAATCTTCCTGGAAGGCAAGGAAACCGAATTGGAAGAAGTCACAATCAATTCTTCACGCGTGATTTGGGTCTATGACAAGAAAAATACACACATCATTGATTTTGCACTTTACGAGAATGAAATACTCCTGGTCTGCAGGGAAAATCACAATTACTTTCTCAGAAGGCTGGATTCAATCGGAAAGAAAATAGTTGATGTTCAAATCAAGAAAAATCCAGTTGGTTTATTTGGAGATTGCACCGGAGGAACTCATTTGGTTTATTCCGACAGTATTTTTGAGCTCAAGTTTATCCGTAATTCAATTGGAATGCTCTCAGGGAATACGTATGAAGAAACCATGCAGCTTTTAGCTCCCTGTGTTATTTGCAGCAATGAAAACATCATTTTAAAAAGATTGGGACCGCACAACAAACTGGTTGAATATGTGAAAGTGGACTGGAATACCAAAAAACCCAATTTACTTTACATTACCAATGACCAAGCGGCGATGCGTGATCTGGATGAATTCGCGATGGCAAATGATATTGCCGTTCCATTATCAAATCCGAATTACAGACAGCCACCTCAAATGACAACTTCGAGCGACCGACAAAAATGGGATAACCAGCAGTTTTACAATCAAATACTCAAAAAACCATTATACGCTCCGATTTTTGAGATCAATGATTCGATTTTTATCTTCGATCATTTCAAGGATAGTGCGTTAGTCTATTCCATTTCCGGAAAATATATCCGTTCATTTCAGATCAGTTACCACTACTTTGAAAATTGGAAAAGCGAGTTGCTAATTAATGAAGAGAAAACAAAACTCTATGCTAAGTATGAAATTGACGGTTTGATCACACTTCGCCAGATCAATCCTTCAACCGGTAAAGTTGTGAACTTAGATGTTCTGGAAAAACACATTCACCCGATCAATATTCAAATTCGTGGCAATTATGCTTATTACCTCTATAAAAACTATTTGGACAACAGCATTCATCACCTCTACAAACAAGCTTTGAAAGATTAAATACCTTATTTAACTGAATTAAAATGCAGCGTTTTAGACACACCACATTTACACTCTTCATAATCTTTGCAGGATTCATGATCATAAATCCTTGCTGGTCTCAGGTAGAGGCCGTTATCAAAGGAAAAGTCGTGAACGAAAATGGATCACCAATTAAAAATGCGTCTATCAAACTCGGAAGTAGTGATTCCCGAACTGGTGAATCTGGTTTTTTCATTCTGAAAAACGTCAGGTTTCCTGCTCAATTGACAGTTACGCATCCATTATATGCAGAATACCTGGATATGGTGGTGCTTCCTGAAAAGCGGCAGGATACAATTCGAGTGTTTGTAGTAATGACCGGAAAGGAAAAAGAATTGGAAGAAGTAACCGTTTCTGCTGAAAAGATCTTTTGGGTTTATCCCAGAAAGCAGGTAAACGTACTCGATTTTATCGTGCAACCGGATGGCGGAATTTTACTCTGCTGCAGTGACAAAAACAATTACTTCCTGCGCAGTTTAGATCGTGAGGGAGAAAAAACAAATGAAACCACTATCAGAAACCACCCGAAAAATCTATACCGCGACTGTATGAATGCTATTCACCTTGTTTATTCAGACAGCATTTACGAAACTGCCGTTGTCAATAATTCACTGGGGATTTTCAAGCCATTAGCTCTCTCTGGCATTTATAATCTTCTGAAATCCTGTGTGTACAAGGACGATAAGAATCTGGTAAAATATGATTATACTAATAAAGACCAGCGCATTGAATACACTGCTATCAATATCAAATCCAAACGATCAAGAACACTTTATGTTGGGGAAGACCGTACAGAATACAGACAAATGAAGGAATATGAAAGTGAGCATTATCGAGCTGATGAAAATTTATTCCATGCTAATGATTCAGAGGAACTCAAAATAGCCCGCAGAATATGGAACAACAAACAATACTACGAACTCATTGTGATTAATCCGGTCTATATTCCACTGTTTGAATTAAATGACTCGCTCTTCATTTTCGATCATGTTAATGATTCAGCAGTGGTTTTCACCAAGGAAGGTTTGCGTGTAAGATCATTCCCCATCTTTTATCATTACTTCAATGGATGGAAAAACGAACTCGTTACAAATCTTGAAAAAACAAAGGTCTATGCATGTTATGAATTGGATGGACTAACAACACTCCGTGAAATTAATCCCGCAAACGGAAAAACAGACCATACGGTCAAACTGGAAAAACATATTCACCTGATCAATATTCAAATTCGTGGTAATTATGCTTATTACCTCTATAAAAACTATTTGGACAACAGCATTCACCACCTATATAAACAAGCTATAAAAGATTAACCACCTTATTTAACCGAATTAAAATGAAGCGTTTTAGCCACACCACAATTGCACTTTTCATGATCTTTGCAGGATTCATGATAAATCCATGTTGGTCTCAGGTAGAGGCCGTTATCAAAGGAAAAGTAATCAATGAAAACGGAACTCCCATTAAAAACGCATCCGTAAAATTGGGGAACAGCGATGCAAGAACAAACTCGAACGGTATTTTCACTGCTAAGACCACCGATTTTCCGGCTAAACTCACAGTTACACATACACTCTATTCGGAATACTCCGACATGGTCCTTCTTCCTGAAAGATGGAAAGATACCATCCAGGTTTTGGTGGTAATTACCGGAAAAGAAAAAGTGTTGGATGAAGTAACCGTTTCTGCCGAAAAAATTTTTTGGATATATCCCAGAAAACAGGCAAATGTTCTGGATTTTCTCCTTCAGCCTGACAACGGCATTTTACTATGTTGCAGTGATGAGCATAATTATTTCATGCGAAGCCTAAATGCACAGGGAGAAAAAATAACCGAAACTCCGATCCGCAATCATCCCCGAAAATTGTACAAGGATTTCGCTGAAGCTGTTCATCTTGTTTATTCCGACAGTATCTACGAGACTGCATTGGTGAATAATTCTATCGGGATTTTCTATCCCGGATCGTCACTAAGATTATTAAATCTGCTCCAAACCTGTGTTTACAAAGACAGTAAAAACTTAATCAAGTACAACTATTCCAAACAAAACCAATGCATTGAATATTCCGCCATCAATCTCCAAACGAAACTAACCCGAACGCTTTATATAGGTGAAGACCGGAGACGAAACCGACAACTTCAAGAATATGCAAAAGAAACCGCTAATGCAGAAGATATCTTATTTCATACAACCCCACCCCCGCCTCCAATGGCAACCACAGCCAAAAACCCAGACCATCTTAAAGACTCACCCGGAGACTTTGCTGTCCTAAAAGAGGCTCGCGATCGCTGGAACAATAAAAAATTCTATGATCTGATCCTGATCCGGCCCACCTACATTCCGATGTTTGAGTTAAACGATTCACTCATCATCTTCGACCACCTCAATGATTCTGCAGTAGTATTTACGAAAGCAGGAGTGCTTGTACGGTCATTTCCTATTTATCACCATTACTTCCCGGGATGGAAAAACGAACTCATTACCAATCTGGAGAAAACAAAACTATATGCCCGCTATGAAAGTGAAGGATTGACAATTCTTCGGGAAATTAATCCTGCTAACGGAAAAACAGAGCGTATAATTAAACTGGAAAAACACGTGTTTCCCGAACATATCCAGATCCATGACCAGTTCGTTTATTACATCTACAAAGATTATCTCGACCAAAGCATGCACTACCTTTTCAAACAACAGCTAGAATAGAAGCTTTTGTAAGCTAAAACATTCCAACAAATACGACCATCAATTGCTAAATTTTATCTAAATTTCAATTATCAAATAAACACATGCACCGTTTACTAAAAGTTTCCTCTATTTTTCTGCTGGTATTCTATGCCTTGACAGGGAATGCGATCTGGAGTCAGGGAGATATTATCATCAAAGGGAAAGTGGTGAATGAAACCGGCAGCCCGATCAAAAACGCTTCTGTTCAGATTGATATTCACAACGCACGAACCAATTCCAATGGAATCTTCATTCTAAAGAACGGGAACTTCCCTGCACAAATTACCGTTAAAGGAAATCTATACAATGTCTTTACGGATATTTTACTGTTTCCGGAAAAATGGAAAGATACGATGATGGTTTATGTCGTCATGACAGGAAAAGAAACCCAGTTAGATGAAGTAACCATTAATGCAGACAGCAAATTCTGGGTTTATCCGCGTAAACAGGCAAATGTGCTCGATTTCAAAGTAGAGCCAGACGGAAATATCATCTTATGCTGCAGTGATGAACACAACTATTTTCTGCGTCATTTGAATGAAATGGGCGATAAGATGTATGAAACCTCCATCCGAAAACATCCGAAACAAATAAGACAGGATTGTGGAGGAAAATTCCACCTTGTTTATAACGACAGCATTTATGAAACCTCGATCGTTGGTCAATCAGTAGGAATCTTCTCTCCTATTCCCTACTACAAAGCTATCGGCCTTCTGGACAACTGTTCCTATTCAGATGATACTTCGATCATCATTCGAACGTACATGAACCAAAAACAATATTTGGAATACCAGTTGATCACGAAAAAGACACGGCACAGTAAAACATTGTATGTAAGTCAGGACCGACAAAAAAACCGGCAGTTACATGATTATCAGCGGGAAAACAAACAGACTGTTCAGGAGATCCTCAAAGAGTCGAATGCAAATCACAGCGATAAACTTTCAAATGATCGTGATGATCTGAAAAAAGCAAGAGAACGATGGACTACGCAGCAGTTTTATGATTTCATCCTGCTAAAACCTATCTACGCGCCCTTATTTGAACTGAACGATTCTTTAATCATTTTTGATCATCCGAATGATTCTGCCATTGTATTTACAAAAGCCGGAGTACGCGTTCGAAGTTTTCCTATTTCCTATCAGTATTTCAGAGGCTGGAAATGTGAATTGATTCCGAATATCGAGAAGACAAAGATCTACGCACGCTTTGAAAGAGATGGTATTACCAGTTTAAGAAAGGTCAATCTGATCAATGGAAAAGTGGAAGAAGTTGTGCAAATAAAAGATCACATTTATCCGGAACACATTCAAATTCGACAAGACTTCATTTATTATGTTTACAAGGACTATTTGGATCTGAGCATGCATTATATTTTCAAACAACATTTAACTAATCGATAAAGATTTGATTTCAGCTTGCAGACATGCTAATTTTGCTTATCTTCAAGTAATAGATGAAAAATAATACAGAATCCATCAGCAATCCTGCTGAATTTACAGAACGATTTATTAATCAAACCAACAGTCCTGTCTTTCTTACTGGAAAAGCAGGAACAGGAAAAACCACGCTTCTTCGAAAAATTGTTGAGACCACTCATAAAAACACGGTGATCGTCGCTCCAACCGGAATTGCCGCATTAAATGCTGGCGGAGTGACTATTCATTCTTTTTTTCAACTTCCGTTTAGTTCTTTTATTCCAGAATTTGTTTCAGATGGACTGGTTTCCGGAAACACCAAATTCGAATCAAAAGAAACGCTCAAACGTCATTTTCATTTCAATAAAACCCGTCAAAATCTCATTCGAAATGTCGAATTACTGATCATTGATGAAGTTTCCATGCTGCGTGCAGATTTGTTAGACGCTATCGACTGGACTTTGAGAAACGTTCGCAAGAACAACAATCCTTTTGGTGGACTTCAAGTGCTTTTTATAGGCGATCTATTGCAGCTTCCGCCGGTTATCAAACCCGAAGAATGGAGTGTGCTTCAAAAATATTACCGCGGAATTTTCTTTTTCAACGCTCAAGTTCTTCAGGAACAAGCTCCTGTTTACATCGAATTGGAAAAAATTTTCAGACAGGATGATCAACTTTTTATTGATCTGTTAAATAACCTGAGGAATAATCAGGTTACAAAAGAAGACCATTTATTACTTGAAAAGTATGTCAATCCATCATTCGATTCTACCAAAGAAGAAGGATACATTACGCTGACAACGCATAATTCCAAAGCCGATCAGATGAATGCAACCGCATTGGCCTCGCTGAATGAAAAATCAATCACCTATACTGCCGAAATCAAAAATGATTTTCCTCCTCACTTATTTCCGCTGGAAAAAGAAACGGAATTGAAGGTCGGTGCCCAGATCATGTTTATCAAAAATGATATTTCCTTTGAGAAGAATTTCTACAATGGAAAAATGGGAGTTATTAAATCCTTGACTGCAGACGAGATTGAAGTATTCTTCAAAGATGAAAAAAGATCTATTACCGTTGATAAATACGAATGGACGAATATCAAATATTCTCTAAACGACCAAACAGGCGAAATTGAGGAAGAAACCTTGGGAACCTTTGTTCATTATCCCATCAAACTGGCTTGGGCCATTACAATTCACAAAAGTCAGGGATTAACATTCGATAAAGCTGTTTTGGATGTTTCAAGTGTCTTTGCTCCGGGTCAGGCTTACGTAGCTTTGTCACGACTTCGCAGTTTGGAAGGATTGGTTTTGTTGAAACCACTTTCCATGAATGGATTAGTTAATGACCACCAGGTTGTTTCCTACTCTTCAAACAAAGCTCCGGAAGATCGCATGAAGTTATACCTGGATCAGGAAACGGCGCGCTTTGTTTACACGAGTTTAGTGCAGGCTTTTGATTGGTACGATTACACCACCAAATGGGCAACCTTCGAATTAGGTTTCAGGAATCAAGGACCGAAAACGGAAAAAGGCAAAGATAAATCATGGGTTGCAAACCAGCTCCAAACGGTTCATGCCACTTTTGATGCGGCACGAAAATTTCAGAATCAACTGTCGAATCTTTTCTCCAAAGAAAAACCGGAATGGGAATTTATTCACGAACGCGTACAAGCTGCCTATCAATACTTTTACAAGCCATTGGATGCGCAGGTCTATTCCATTATGAAACGTCGTTATGAAGTGGCTAAGATCAAAAAAACGAAGCAATATTTTGAAGAACTGGAAGAATTGGAGCAAGAAGTTGTAGCTGTAGTTCATCGTTTAATGAAAGGTCGTTTGCTCATGGAAGCGATCGTAAACCAAAAACCATTTACGAAAGAAACAGTCAGATCTGTGGAAGTCACCAATTACGTGATTGCAAAAAGCCACAGTATTCAGCAGGAATTGCGCGCAAATCGCTCCATGATGGACGAAATGATGGAAGAGGAATTCACAGATGTAATTGAATTGGTGAAACCGAAGAAGATCAAGGAAGAAAAAATCGTCAAGAAAAACACCTATGAAATCACTTTCGAATTATTCGAAGAAGGAAAAACCATGGAAGAAATTGCCAACGAACGCCAATTGGGAATTTCCACCATTGAAGGGCATTTTGCAAAATTAATCCAACAGGAGAAGATTGATATAACGGCTGTTTTAGATCCAAAACGCATCAGTGAAATTGAATCTTATCTGGAAGATGCAGAAGGAAAGACATTGGGAACTCTCAAAGATGAATTGGGAGATAAAGTCAGTTATGCCGAATTGAAGTTGGTTCAGGCTTCGAAGATGTTATAAGAATAGCTCTCCAACACTAGTAAATACAGGCGGTTCGCTATTTGGCGAATTGGCGAAATAGCGAAACAAAAAATCACATCCGCCAGAACGAATGTGATTTCACCAAACTACCAAATAACTACTCGTCACTCAACCAACTCAAATGACTTTGTTTCCATTAGAATACAATACTTTCAAAAAGTAACAAAAAAACCCCGAAGCAAATAGTACATCGCTTCGGGGTTTTAATTATTATTCGGTTGCTGCTTCTTACAAAGAGAAAGCCGCTTTTACTTTATCTACGAAATCTAATTTTTCCCAAGTGAACAATTCAACCTCTTTCACTACTTGTGAACCGTCCGGAGCGCTGAATGTTTTCTTCACCACTTCATTCTTACGTCCCATGTGCCCGTAAGCAGCAGTTTCAGAATAGATTGGGTTTCTCAATTTCAAACGTTGCTCAATTGCGTAAGGACGCATATCAAAGATCTCAGCACATTTCTTAGCAACATCTCCATCAGACATAGTCACTTTAGAAGTTCCGTAAGTATTGATGAACAAACCACAAGGTTTAGCAACACCAATTGCATAGGAAACCTGCACCAATACCTCATCACACAATCCAGCAGCTACTAAATTTTTAGCAATGTGGCGTGTAGCGTATGCAGCAGAACGGTCAACTTTGGAAGGATCTTTTCCAGAGAAAGCTCCACCACCGTGAGCACCTTTTCCACCGTAAGTATCAACGATGATCTTACGACCTGTCAAACCTGTATCACCATGAGGTCCTCCGATTACGAATTTTCCTGTTGGATTAATATGGTAAGTGATTTGGTCGTTAAACAATGCTTGTAATTCCGGTTTTAATTTCGCTTTCACACGAGGAATTACGATGTTTACGATATCTTCTTTGATCTTTTTCAACATATCCGCTTCTGCAGCGAAATCATCATGTTGTGTAGAAACTACGATTGTATCAATACGTTGAGGGACATTGTCATCAGAATATTCAATCGTTACCTGAGACTTTGCATCCGGGCGCAAATACCCGATAATATGAGACTCGTTGTTACGGATTCGGGACAATTCCTGTAAGATATTGTGCGCCAAATCCAAAGCCAACGGCATGTAATTGTCCGTTTCCTTCGTTGCATAACCAAACATCATTCCTTGATCACCAGCTCCCTGAGCCTCAGCTTTTGCTTCGAAATCGTCGTTTGAAACCTTACGGTCAACTCCCTGATTGATATCAGAAGATTGATCGTGGATTGCAGAAAGAATTCCACAAGAATTCGCTTCAAACATATACTCAGACTTCGTGTAACCAATTTTGCGAATCACTTCGCGGGCAATTGCCTGTACGTCCAAATATGTATTTGTCTTTACCTCTCCGGCCAAGACTACCTGACCTGTTGTTACTAGCGTTTCGCAAGCGACTTTCGAAGTTGGGTCGAAAGCCATAAAGTTATCTATTAGCGCATCTGAAATTTGATCCGCTACTTTATCCGGGTGTCCTTCAGAAACAGATTCTGAGGTAAACAAGTATGACATAGTCCTTGAGTATAAAATTTATGGTCGCGAAATTAGTGAAAAAAAAGAAACTGATCGGCGAATGTTGAAAAAACAAATATTAATATTCTATAAAGTCAGTAGACTAATCTATTAATATGTTTCTTCCTTCCAAAACCGCGCCAACAGAATCAATCCCCAAGGAAGGGAAAGACAAAGCGTGATTCTTGAAATCCTTCACATAAACCGTTTTAGAATCAAATAAAATTCGACTCATATCCAATCGAGCCTCCTGGAATCGTTTGACGATGACCTTATGACGCTTTAAAGCCAGGCTGCGAGGCTCAGATTCTAATTGAAACAATGAAAATTCAAATACAATTGACGGATTCTCCAATTGAAGCTCACGAAATCTTTCCAGTTGATCGTTGAAAAAATGCTGGTATTCTCCTTTTCGAAAGTAAAGTGAATTATCTTCAAAACTCACAGATTTTATTGGAGGGCGTGAAATAACACTTTGTAAACAACCCGCTAAAAAGATACAAACAATCCATTTCATTGAAATAAATATACTGATTTGTTTTACCGGAGGCAAGTCAAAGAAACTCATTAATTGGATGGAGTGGTTCTTCACTGCATCTGATAACCAAAGCATTTTGAATCTTTATTCTATATTTGGAAGATGCTCCGGAGACTTCAGTTGATTTTATTCCTACTGCTTTTTGCAATCAATGGATTTGCTCAGCAACCAGCATACTTTATGTTTGGACAGAGTCAATTTGAAGGAATTGATATCTACAATATCATACAAGATCTGGAACACAACTATTGGTTTGCTACAGATCAGGGAATTTACAAACACGACGGCTACCGATTCGAAAAGATTGAATGCCCGCAAATGAAAGCGAATTCCGTTTTTAATTTTGCCATCAATAGTAAAGGCGTTATTTACTGTAGTAATTTAAGTCAACAGGTTTTTCAAATAAAAGATGGAAAATGCACCTTGGCTTTCAATATTCCGGACAAGGGAATGGATGTTAATATCCTGATTAATAAGAACGATGAATTATACATCTCCACCAGTAAAAAAGTATATGTTCTGAATTCAAACAACCGTTTGATTCATGCCCCAAAATTAACCGGTGGAAGATCACTCGGTCCTCCACAATTATTAGCAAACGGATGTATTATCCAACATTGGCCGAATAGAAGGAATGTGTTCATTTATAAAAACGGACGCTTCAAAACAGTATCAATTTCAAAAGGAAAAGACAACCTCGACTCAGATTATATTCTACATTTTTTCAAGCTCGGAGCAAAAACTTACGCCGTTGACAACAAAAAAAAGAACATTAGTACCTTTAACATCAATCGTTTAACTAAAAAAAAAACAAACTTCAAACTAGCAGATGAAAATGTGCTTATTCGATTTTATTCCATTGACAATAAACTATGGATTAGTGATAACATCGCGGGAGTATCTGTTTTAAACACGCAGCTCAAACGAATTCACTCATCTGATAAATTGTTTCCTGAACACTTTATTTCCTTCATCTATAAGGATCATGAAGGAAATATTCTACTCGCTACTTTTGATGATGGCGTTATTGTAATCCCTGATATTCAGATCTCCGATGTTGAACCCGAATTCTCCAATTATAAAATAACCCGTTTGGTAAAAGGAACAGAATCGGAATTATTTTTAGGTACGCGTGATGGTGGAATATTAAAATACAATGGACAAGTACAAACGATCTCGCAATCCTCCAATAAAGGTGTCGAAAGCATATTCTATTGGCCGGAACACCAACTTATTTTAGAAGATACCAAATGTTTGACTGTTCATTTCAATCGAACAAAAAAGAGCATCTTAGACTATGGGGCGTTAAAGGATTTAGTAATCATGAGTCCCAACACACTATTTATGGCATTGAATGCCGGCGTTTATTCTGCAACTTATGACCCGGTTAAAAAAACATTTTATCGTAGCCACCGATACCTGCCCGATCGTTCTTACAGTATTGAAAAAGAACAAAACAACATCTACGTATCAACTGCTTCCGGACTAAAATTCTCATCTGATTCCAAAACATTCGTCCCTTTAAAAAATAAAGGGGATATTATTCATGCATTAGATATAGAAGAAAATAATGGCCTTGTATATGTTGCCAGTCTCAAAAAAGGTGTCCTTATTTACAAAAACGGAAAACTCGTCAACCAATTACATCCCAGCTATAACAATATCAAGCTAACTATTTTTAAATTCATTATTAATGAACAACTGATCTTTGCCAATACACAATTCGGCTTATTGATTCTGAATCTCAAAGGAGAAATAATAAACTGCCTGAATAAATCGACTGGGTTAACAGCCAACAAAATAATCGATTTTGCTCTTTTCCAAAATCAACTTTGGATTACACACTCAAGAGGAATTCAACGTTTTGACTTGTCAAACATTACCACAAAAGTTGAAAAGCCATTAATTCTTTTACGTGAAATCCGGATCAATAACAAAAAGCTAAACAACCTTTCTGCTCAAGGAGCATTTACTTCAAAACAACGCAATTTAACCTTCGTATTTCAAGTGCCAACTCTCAAACATCGGGAAAACATCCGCTATCACTATAAATTGGAAGGCAACAACAAAGAATGGACGATAAACAACTACGAAAACAACGAAGTAACCTACAATGCATTGAGCCCCGGCTCTTATCACTTTATTGTAAAATCTGAAAACAACGGGACTTATAGCGAATCCCTCAGATATAGTTTTACGATTTCAGCACCTTATTATCAAAGCTGGTGGTTTATTAGTTTAATTATCTTGACCGGACTTCTGATTATCAGTCTTATTTATCTAAGACAACTCAATATCCATAAAAAGAAAGCGCAACAAATCAATGAATTAAATGCATCTCGTTTAACCGCCATTCAATCTCAAATGAATCCACATTTCATTTTCAATTCATTGAATTCCATTCAAGATTTAGTGCTCAAAGGAGACATTGATAACTCGTATACCTTTATTACAAAATTCTCAAATCTGGTAAGGCGAACATTGAGTTACTCCGACAAAGATTTCATTGATTTTGAACAAGAGATTAAGCTCATCGAGTTATATCTTTCGCTGGAAAAATTGCGCTTTAAAGAAGACCTTCAATACACCATTGAAACCAACCAAATTGAGGATGTAAAAATTCCCCCTATGCTCATTCAACCATTTATTGAGAATGCTCTGGTACATGGCTTATTACACAAAGATGGAATCAAACGATTAGATATTACATTCTCCTTGGGTGAATTTCTCCTCTGTGAGATTTCTGATAATGGAATTGGTAGAGAAAAAGCACAAGAAATTAAACAACGACAAGGATCTAATCACGAATCATTCGCAGTAAATGCCATTAAGCGTCGATTTTCCATCTTAAAGGATCATTTTGATGGGAAACTTGGATTTGAAATCACTGATCTGTTAGAAGAAAACAAAGTTGTCGGAACAAAAGTGACACTTCGAATCCCTATTCAACAAAAATATTGATCCATTGATAAAAAAAATGACGTGTTCCTAAAACTAAATAAGAGGAATAATCCATAAACCACTATGTTTACAGCGTGAATAAAATAAAGGCAATTTTAGTAGATGATGAAGAAAGTGCGCGCGACGTTCTAGAAAATTTATTGCGTAGATTTTGTCCCGAAGTTGATTTACTAAAAAAATGCAACAATGTGGAACAAGCCGTTGAAGCAATCAAAGTTTATCAACCAGACCTGGTCTTTCTGGATATTGAAATGCCAAACTACAGAGGCTATGAATTGCTTAATTTCTTTACTGAAATTAATTTTGAAATTATTTTCGTTACAGCTTATGATCGCTATGCCATCAAAGCCTTTGAAGTTTCTGCTGTAGATTATTTGCTAAAACCCATTGAAATTGATCGTCTGAAAGAATCAGTGTGTCGGGTTTCAACAAAATTAGACACCATTTTAAATCAGGAAAAAATCAATCATTTAAGAGAAACCTTAAAAAGTGACTCATTACAAAGTATTCTGGTCACAAAAAACGGGAATCAATATGTTGTTGCCTTAAAGGACATCATTGCAATTGAAGCACAAGAATCTTACAGCTGCATTCACACCTCATCCGGCAATTATTTAATGAGCAAAAACTTAAAACATTTTGAGCGAATGCTGGAAGAAGAAAAGTCCTTTATTCGCGTGCACAAATCGTGGATAATTAACACCCGTTTTATTCTTCATTATTCAAAATCCGAACTGACAATAAAATTAAAAACCGATATCGTTGCCAAATTATCCAAGTACAAAAAATTGGAATTCGAGCAATCACTGACCAAATAATTCAAGCTAACCATTTTGTTTCCCTTCTCAAATCATCCATTCCTAAACTGATATGGCTATTCGTGAATTTTACAATCCACACAGCAATTGCAGCATTTAATTTAGTTGAAACTTAAAAATTTCATCATGAAGAAAAGCTTACTCTTATATATTAGTCTTGTTTTTACATCAGTATCTTTTGCTCAGGTATCGCAAGTTGCTGACTTAAATCCGGGTGCTGTTGGTTCAAATGCTATCCCAGAATTGACAATAAATGGCAACCTAATCATTTCAACATGGAATGCCGCTTGGTCAGCAACTGAAATTTGGTCTTATAATGGAACAAACGCTCCAACAAAATTGACTCAAATTGATCCTTCACTAATTCCCGGACGCTATGTCCATCTATTGGCTGGTTTTAACGGAAAACTCTACTTCACTTATGGAAACCCAAGTGGGGGTTATGGTGAAGGATTATGGGAATATGATTTTGTAAATGCGCCAACCAAAATTTTAGATTCGGATCCTTCCGCAGCAGAAATGGGTTACTCCACAATTAATTTTAATAACAAAATGTATTTTGCATGTTCGGATCCAACTAATGGAATGGAATTATGGACTTATGATGGTGTTAATACGCCAACTTTAGCCCATGATTTACACCCAAGTGGTAGCAGCAGCCCAAGTGCTTTTACACTCTTTCAATCCAAAATCTATTTTGGAGCAAATGATGGTACCATCTCGTACTTATACGAATATGATGGTGTAAATACTCCAACTGTTATCACCAATAATTTATATTACTACGGCAAACCTTTTCCAGTAAACAACAATAAGCTATACTTCACCAGAAGAACCAATAATCTTACTTTCAGTGAATGTGTTCATGAATTTGATGGAACAACCGTAACCCTTTTAAACCTTCCTAATGTTGGAGAAGGATTGGATTATCGTTCTACAGAGATCAATTCTGCTCATTTTGGAGTGCTTTACTTTAGCGTTACAGAATGGGCAACAGGTCAATGGAAATATTGGGAATATGATTTCACCAATCCAGCTGGACCAGCGATTTACCCATTACATCAAGCAGCAAGCCACAATAATGAAGTTTATTTTTACCATAATGGAGACAGCTTTGGCAAAGAATTATGGAAATACAATGGAACTAATGCAACTCGCCTAACGGATTTAAATCCAACAGGTGATCTTAATTATGTTTCTAATGCATATCTATATCAAAACAAGATTTACTTTGGTGCAAGTGATGAAGTAACTGGTACGGAATTATGGGTGTATGATCCAAGTTTTGTTGGTTTAAATGAAAGTATGTTGAATTCAATTAACGTCTATCCAAATCCGGCAAACTCATTTTTGAGCATCGATGCAGATCAGGTAATTGAAAAAGTAAGTATTCTTGATTTGAACGGTGCAATTGTTCAAAGAGAGTCAACGAACAAATTCTCCATTGAAACATTGACTAGTGGAATGTATATTCTGAAGGTGGAAACAACCGATGATATTGTTACAAAACGCTTTACCAAGAACTAAAAGGTTAAAAGGTGAATGAACGTAAATTTTCATTTTTCATAGAGAGAAGGAGATCGAAAGGTCTCTTTTTTTTATATCTATTCTCTAAAAAGTATTTTGAAACATGTGATTTTCTCTCTACTTTTCAAGTTCCAAGGAACCAAACACCAGATGTCTAGAAAAAAAATCAAAGTCATTATTTACGCATTTCTCTTATGGTTTGTCATTCATCAACTCGTTATCATAACAGACGGATTAAATGATGAAAACACCAAGACTGATATTGCCGTTATATATGGCAATACAGTTCATGAAAACGGAACAATATCGGAAAGATTAAAAGCTCGCTTGGATCGGGGAATTGAATTATATCAAGATTCTTCAGTGAAAACGCTATTTGTTAGCGGAGGACTTGGAAAAGAAGGGTTTTATGAAGGAGACAAAATGCAGGAATACTTAATTCAAAAAGGAATCCCTGCTGAAAAAATTGTGGTCGACAACAATGGAATTAATACAAAACAAACAACCCTGAATTTTATAAAACAGTTTGGTAAAGATAAAAGCATTACCATAGTAAGCCAATATTATCATATATCCAGAGCAAAATTAGCCTTTAGAAAAAATGGAATAAAAAATGTATCCGGTGCACACTGTAACTATTTTGAAATTCGCGATTTTTATTCTTGCATACGAGAGTTCTTCGGATACTATAGCTATTTATTGACAAATTGATCAAGCAACCTCTAAAACAATGAACAAAATTCTCCTATTCTTCTTTTTAGCATTCGTGAATTTTGCTTTCTCCCAAACCACTAAAACATACTTATTCATCGGGAGCTATACCAACAACAAACCCGATAACGGAATTTACATCTATGAATTCAACTCGTCAACGGGCGATCTAAATAAAGTGAGTAATGGTGAGAATCTCACAAATCCTTCTTATCTCACAATTTCACCGAAGGGAAATTATCTGTACGCATGTACCGATACCAAAATGCCAAATGAGGGAAGTGTCAGTGCTTTCAAATTTGATTCCATTTCAGGTTCTTTGATTTTCATAAACAAACAGCCAAGCGGTGGAGAAAATCCGGTTTATCTCACTACGAGTAAAAACAACGAGTTTGTTATCAATGCAAATTATACATCCGGAAGCGTTTCTGTTTTTCCCACAAATCCGGATGGAAGCCTCAACCCTTTCAATCAATTGATTCAATTTGAAGGCAGCAGCATCAACACCCGCCGACAAGAAAAGTCACACATTCATGCGGCTGTTTTTTCTCCCGATTTCAAATACTTATTCTTTCCTGATTTAGGCGCCGACAAAATTCGCATGTTTGAATTCAACGCTTCAGAAAAACAGCCCTTGAAAGCAATCGAAAAGTTGGATCTGATTTCAGTTCCGGGAAGCGGACCAAGACATTTCACTTTCCATCCGAACAGTCCTTTTGCCTATTGCACCGAAGAATTGAGCGGAATGGTTTCGGCATATCAGGTCGAAAATGGAAAGCTGGACAGCATGCAGCGCATCTTTTCCTATTCTAAATTGCAGGAAGATTACAACAGCGCCGACATTCATATTTCCCCCGATGGCCAATTTTTATATGCTTCCAATAGATGGGATAATGAAAACACGCTTGCCATTTTTTCAATCGACCAAAACAATGGTTTGTTAAAACTCATTGGTCATCAACACACTTTTGGTGACAATCCAAGAAACTTTGTAATCGACCCCAGCGGCAATTTTCTATTGGTTGCAAACCAGGTTTCCAATAACATCGTTGTTTTTAAACGGGATCTGAAAACCGGATTATTGACAAAGACAGCGACTGAAATAACTATCAAAACTCCCACTTGTTTACAGATGAGAACTTATGGTTTATAGTCATTTAGAAACGGAAATCTCACAACATGCTGTATAGTTATTTCAGGACGAGACAGGTAAGAATACTACTGGTGGATACTCCATAGATTACCCGACTATTACCCGACTATAGAGCGTGTTTTGTATGAATTCTTAACATTCAGTATTAATCACTCACCCCAAATTATCTTCTTGCATACGGCTCTTCATAATTAATCATTCACTCCATTAATAATTTCACTTTTCAATTCTACATTCTACATTTTGCTAATTCTCCTTATCTTCGAATTACAATGATGGTTTCAATAGCACTTTTTATACTTTCAGTTCTCTTTTTAGCACTTGTAGTGTATTGCAGGATGCTGTACTTGAAATTGAAGGAAACGAAGAACGTGAATAGTGAATTAACGCTCAAAAATCACGAGATGAATGCCTTGGTTCATTCCAGCGAGTTGAGTTCCATCCGATATAAATTGAATCCGCATTTGTTTAAAAATGCTTTGAATTCGATCCAGTCGCATGCTTACCAAACCTATTATTCCATGGACAAACTTTCCGGAGTATTGGATTACATCTTGTATGAAAGTGATCAGCCTTTGGTGAGTTTGCGGGAAGAAATGGATTTTGCTGCCAATTTTATTGAGATCAATCGCTTAAAATTGAGTCCGCTGTTTGACCTTCGCATTCGAAACACAATCAATCTGAACGATGAACGGATCAGTAATCTGAAAATATTACCACTGATTACAGTCGATCTGATCGAAAACGCATTCAAACATACCGATTTCCAAAAAAGCGAATCATTCATTTCCATTCACCTCGAAATAGTCAACAATGACTTTGTACTGGAAGTCAGCAACCGCATTTCTGAAAGTAAACCGCTTAAAAAAGAACGAAGTGGTTTAGGAATAAAAAACCTGGAGGAGCGCTTGAACATTGCCTATCCGAATGCATATGAATTGACCTTGAAAAATGACAATCCCGTTTTTAATGCACGTCTCAAACTAAAACTCAATGGATAGATCACCGCTAAGGGTTGTTTTACTGGATGATGAATTGCTTGCACTTTCCTATTTGAGAACGCTTTGTGAAGGAATTCCGAATATTGAAGTAGTAAAAGCATTCGATAATCCGCTGCTGTTCTTATCTGAAGTTGCCAATCTTTCATTCGATTTTTGCATTTCAGATATGGTGATGCCGAATCTCAGTGGACTGGAAGTTGCAGAAAAACTGCATTCCAAACCCATCATTTTCACTACTGCCCACAATGAATATGCCGCTGATGCATTTGACATTGAAGCCATTGATTATTTAAGAAAACCGGTTCAGAAAGATCGGTTGGAACGCGCAATCGAAAAAGTACGGGTTCGCATCGAGCAATCAAAAAATCAGGCTACCTGGTCTGTAAACACGAACAAAGGAAAATTCACCATCCAGCTTTCCACCATTGTCAGTTTCTCGACAGATACTTACGACAGAAGAGATAAATTAATGCTTCTCGAAAATGGAGACGAATTTGTTGTCAAGAACAAATCATTCGATCAATTGCTTCACGAATTAAACTCACTTTCATTCATCCGAATCTCCAAATCAGAATTGATTTCCAAAGATTTCATTCAGGGATATCATGGCGATATTGTGGTCAGTAAAATCAGAACCAAAGAAGGAAAACACAAGGAATTCAGTTTGAGCGAAAACTACCGGAAAACCTTTCTGGCGGCATTCAATCAGTAACAACCGAAACCATCTCAAACTCTGCCACCTCTCATGTGATCAGCCGCGGCTGATCTGCTATGGATCTTAGTCCAATTAAAACAGGTTTCAGTACATTCTTAAAAAGGACGTACTTCCTTTACTATCTGCTGGCTTACTTTTGCTAAAAATTTGAAGCTATGCGTAATCTCAGAAATCTCTTGTTTTACATTATAACGATTGGTGGATTCGCCGCTGTCATTTTTGGTGTCATTCTATCCGGGAAACCATTGGAAGCCGGAAAAGTGACGACCTTCAAACCGGAAGCTACTGCATCTACCTGGCAGCAATTCACCGAAACATACTATCACAACTTAACGCACCCCTTAGCAATCTTGCTTCTTCAAATTGTTACAATTATTGTTGTAGCGCGGATTTTTGGTTTTTTCTGCAAGAAAATTGGCCAGCCTTCCGTAATCGGTGAGATCATTGCTGGTATTTTTCTAGGACCATCATTCATTGGAATGTACTTTCCTGAGTTTTCTCATTTTGTTTTCCCGGAAAAATCATTGGACAACCTGAAGTTCCTAAGTCAGATCGGCTTAATCCTCTTCATGTTTGTTGTAGGGATGGAATTGGAATTGAAAACCTTGAAAACAAAAGCAAACGATGCAGTAGTAATCAGTCACGCAAGTATCATCTTCCCCTTCACATTGGGTGTTGGTCTGGCTTATTTCATTTACTCCGAATTTGCTCCTGCAAACGTCAACTTCCTTTCATTCGCATTATTCATAGGTATTTCAATGAGTATTACCGCCTTTCCGGTTCTGGCTCGTATTGTTCAGGAACGGGGCTTGAGTAAAACCAAATTGGGGGCTATTGTCATTACCTGTGCAGCAGCTGATGATATTACAGCCTGGTGTATTTTGGCTGCCGTAATTGCAATCGTGAAAGCAGGTTCTGTTTTGAGCGCAATCTACATTATCATCATGGCAATTGCTTATGTGTTCTTAATGATTAAGATTGTTCAACCCTTCTTAAAACGCTTAGGAGATAAACATTCCAACAAAGAAAGCTTGAGCAAACCGGTAGTTGCCATTTTCTTCATCACCTTATTGATCTCCGCTTTCGCAACAGAAGTAATTGGAATTCACGCATTATTCGGAGCATTTTTAGCAGGTGTAATTATGCCCTCAAACATGAATTTCAGAAAGATCTTTATTGAAAAAATTGAAGATGTTTCTGTGCTCTTACTCCTTCCCTTATTTTTCGTTTTCACCGGACTTCGAACACAAATTGGCTTGTTGAATGACTGGCATTTATGGTTGATTGCATTTGTAATCATAGCCGTAGCAGTGATAGGTAAATTCCTGGGTTCTGCACTCGCTGCGAAATTTGTAGGGCAATCCTGGCGAGACAGTTTGATTATCGGAGCCTTGATGAACACCCGCGGATTAATGGAATTAATCGTGTTGAATATTGGTTACGACTTAGGTGTTCTTTCCGACGAAATCTTTGCCATGTTGGTCATTATGGCTTTGATCACAACTTTCATGACCGGTCCAATGCTCGATCTGATCAACTGGTTGATGCCCGAAAAGAAATCAGAAGAAGAACTTCAGGACAGTCAGCAGCTTTCTACGAAATACTCCATCCTGCTTTCATTCGGAAGTCCGGAAAGAGGAAGAACCTTATTGCGACTGGCAAACAGCCTTATCCGAAAATCTCCGGAAAATGCCAATATTACGGCACTTCACGTTTCATTGAGTAACGATTTGAATCAATTCAATGCTGCAGAATACGAACGTGAAAGCTTTGCTCCTATTTCGGAAGAATCCCAAAAACTGCACATCCCGGTCGTTACATTGTTCAAACCAACAGTGGATATCGACAAAGAGATCACGGATACTTCCAATACCGGAAACTTCGACTTATTATTGATCGGAATCGGAAGTTCTGTTTTTGAAGGATCACTTCTTGGGCGAGTGCTTGGATTTACAACAAAATTGATTAATCCGGAGCGTTTGTATGAAACAATTACAGGTAAAGAACCCTTATTTGAGAATACGGTTTTTGATGAGAGAACCCGTCAGTTAATCAAAAACGCGAAACTTCCTGTTGGAATTGTGATCGACAAAGATCTGGAAAAAGT
Organism: Flavobacteriales bacterium UBA7666; assembly: GCA_002483265.1. Classification (GTDB taxonomy): domain Bacteria; phylum Bacteroidota; class Bacteroidia; order Flavobacteriales_D; family Crocinitomicaceae; genus Fluviicola. The sequence continues at coordinate 44,552 of DLHO01000018.1, forward strand.
GGAAAATGTATTCCTTCCGATTTTCTCAATCCACGACAGTTTCTTATTGGTTTATGCCCAAAAATTGATTCACCACAGCAATGCGCGTGTAACGATTATCGATTCTTCAGGCATAGTGAAAACACATCCGGAATTGAAAGAATCTATCCGCATGATCGAACAAGTTGCTCCGAACCATATTTCACTGCAGACAGAACCGCGATTGGATAAAGATTTTATGCATCAGCAAGATTTAATGTTGATCAGCCACGATAGTTGGAAAAAAACAGTTGAGACCCAAAGCCTATGGCTAACAAATACCCCTTCAGTACTTATTCTAAAACCGTAATTTGATTTTAAGGATAGAATTTTAGAGGATGATATTTTAAAGAATCAATCGAATAAGTCTGAAGGGTATTTATCTTAAATTCAATTACCATTCACAAAAAAATCCCATTCGCCGGTTGACGAATGGGATTTTAAATTTCTTAATCTGTAATTCTTATCTTCTGAATCCGCTTGTGTATTCATTCAACTCTTCAATACTCGATTCAAAGGTAAATGCATCGTTTAATTGATAGTAATTCCCGATATCGTGAGTGTATCCGTAAGCATATTTAGCCAAATCCAAACGCGTATCTTCGAAGCTGAACAGCAACATCAAACGCTTTACCTGACTGCTCGTCATACAGTTTGTATTGATCACTTGTTTTGCCATCGTCAATTTAGAATCATCAAAAGATTTTGCTTCGATTGATTTAACCACTTCATTAAAACGACCTTCATTCATCGGATACCCGTTACAGCCAACATTTCCGTTGTAACCCGGCATCACATAACCGTTTTGAACTGTTCCAACATTTCCTGACTGAACTGTTCCAACGTTTCCGGAGGTTGTTGTGGTGGTGGTAGAATAAGTAGTTGTAGTACTCTGAGTTTGAGTATTCATTCCCGTCTCATTCACATTGATATTCATATTGATATTCGCTCCGCCAGTCATAGGATCATTTACATTGATTCCTACGTTCATTTGATCGGTTGTACCAGGATTGGTTGTTGTGTTAGAAATAACCGTCGTTTGAGTAACCGTGGTTGCCAAAGGTGTATCGTGATAAACGATTACATTCTGACCACCAATAGGTCTTGGGGCCTGTGCAATCGGAACTTCGCTCATCCATCTCAAAACAGTCTCTCCTTTATTGCTGGTTTTGATCGTATAAGTAGTTTCTGTTCCCGGATTGAAGTTCAATGTCTTATCAATATCCGGAGTCATTCCATCCGTGAATTTCACTTTCACCTTATAGTATGGCTGAATAAGGTTCGTAACCCGTACGTTCGTTTCCGGGTTCGGATTTTGCTGGATTCCATTCAATATAACGTAAAATTGCTGCCCCTGCTCAGAGAAAAAAACCAGATTAGTGTTCTGCTGTGCACTTGACAACTGCGAAATAAATAGTAAAATGAAAAGTGTAAGTAATTGTTTCATAGTAATGATATTTAAATTTTTAAAGCCCTAGACAAAAACGATGCCAAATCCGGTTCTGCTTTATTACATCTAGTTTTCCTGTAATTCTGCTAACACAAAATTAGTAAGCATTTCGGGATTCAACTCCTCAAATCTTGAATTTCTTTAAATGCTTCAAAATAACTTTTCTTCATTCAAATTAATTAAACGGATAGATTCGTGAAAAATGCGATTACTTTTGTTGCGATTATTCCAAATAAATGAACGGGTTATTCGAGCAGTTTTCTAAAGAGTTTCAAAACTTGATTGGTGAGTTTAAATTGCCATTAGAAAACCCGATTCTTACTTTTTCATTGCTTCTTTTAATCATCCTTTTTTCTCCGATTATTCTGCGAAGAGTAAAGATTCCTGCATTGATCGGATTGATTATTTCAGGAGTAATCATTGGTCCGAATGGGTTTCAGTTAATCTCCGAAGCCAACATGAAAACCGGATTCGTAAACATGTTTGCCAAGATCGGCTTGCTCTACATCATGTTCATGGCCGGTTTGGAATTGGATATGCAAGACTTTAAGCGCTACCGAAACAAATCACTGACTTTTGGTGCTCTCACCTTTTTCATTCCACTTCTTTTGGGTTATCCAACTTGCAGATATGCACTCGGACTAAATGAAATGGCGAGTCTTTTGACTGCAAGTATGTTTGCAACTCACACCTTAGTTGCCTATCCGATCGTTTCCAAGTTTGGTATTTCAAAAATGGAAGCTGTGGCAATTGCAGTAGGTGGAACCATTCTAACGGACACTGCCGTTTTAATCATTTTAGCTGTTATTTCAGGTTCTGATAATGGTGTAATAAATACGAGTGTTTTAGTGCATTTGGGTATTACCCTTTCCATTTTCAGTTTGATCATGTTCTGGGGAGTTCCCAAAATTTCACGCTGGTTTCTCAGTAAACTGGAATCTGAAAAGTCTTCCCAATTCATCTATGTACTATCGATTCTCTTCTTCGCTGCGTTCTTAGCGGAAGTTGCCGGAATAGAAGGAATTATTGGTGCTTTCGTTGCCGGTTTGGTCATGAATCGATTGATTCCTCATTCTTCCACTTTGATGAACCGGATTGAATTTATCGGAAATGCCTTGTTCATCCCTTTCTTTCTGATTTCAATCGGAATGGTGGTAAATGTAAAAGCATTGGCAAACGAACCATGGGCTTGGGCAGTTGCCGGAATCTTAAGTGCTTTTGCCATTTTCAGCAAATTCATAGCCGCATTGATTACTCAGCTCGTATTTAAAATGAGCAGACCTGAAAGACAAATTATCTTTGGATTAAGCACCGCGCATGCAGCTGCAACCCTGGCTGTTATCAATGTCGGATATACCATGGGAATCCTGAATATTGAAATTGTCAACGGAACCGTTATCCTCATTTTGATCACCAGCATGACAGCTTCTTTTGTCACTGAAAATGCCGGAAAAAAATTGCTCATCTCACAAACCAAAAACGAACCATTGGAAGGGCCTTCCATGCGAAGCCAGCATGTCTTGGTTGCTGCAAATGAGTTGCGTGGAAACGAATCTTTGCTCGATTTCTCTGTTCTGATTACCGATAAAACGGTGATGAATCCCATTTCAGTAGTGAGTGTTTTGGAAAATGATCAGGAAGCAGAGATGCGCATTCGCCGCTCCAGAAAACACATCGATGATTTTATCACACATTACAACAGCGGAGAGATCAATGTCCACGCGATGGCAACGATTGACCACAATTTATCGAGTGGAATTGCACGCGTTTCGAAAGAATTGGTAGCCGATATTGTATTGATCAATGACAATTCAAAAGCCAACCTGCTCCAAAGATTAATTGGAGACGACCGCGATCATTTATTGAATGTTTGTGAGAAAACGGTTTTCTTCTGTCACTTCAATCATGCATTTGCCAGTTACCGCAAAATTTCCGTGGTTTGTCCCGTTTACGCCGAATTGGAACAGGAATGTAATCAATGGCTGGAACGGATCATGCGCATTTCAAAAGAATTGAATTTGGATATCGATGTATATAGCACCCGTGAAACATTTGAAAAATTCAAAGCATACAGAACTTACCGGAAATTTGCTGCGGATCTGACTCATTTCCCAATCGAATCTCCTGAAGAAATCCTGGAGAAATTGGCGAAATTTGGTGATAATCAATTATTTGTATCCGTTTTTGCCCGTTCAGGGTCTGTCTCCGCATTTACAGGAATGGAATCTTTGCCTCAACGCATGGAAAAAGAAAATGCAAACCTGGATCACATCTTCATTTATCCTTCTCAAAGCGCATCGGATCTATCATATTCAGCTTACGACGATATGAGTGGAAGTCCGCTAGCTGCAGGTGTTGAAACCATTCAACGCTTGTCGAAAGAAGTCGGTGGGATGTTTAAGAAGAATGAGGAGTAGCAAATTCGTCAAACTTCCATATCTTCATCCCAAAATACAAAACCATGAAAAATCAGTTGCTGCCGATAATCCTACTATTTGTAAATTCTCTTGCTTTCGGACAAAGTTCAATTGAAATAATTGTCCCGCCATTTCAGGATAAATACGCTGAATTTGTGAAGAAACTGGAAGCCGGAGAAACGGATATAAACTATCAGGATTTTCGTTATAGTTTTATTGAAAGCGAACAGTTTGTCATTGCAAGCGGAAAATCAGAAGAGCTCGACAGCCTCAAAAAGGAAATTTATGCTCAGATGGATAAATCAAATACTTCAGGGGTTATCGATATCACCAAACAGATGTTAAGTATTGATTATACCAACATGGCGGCTCACAAAATATTACGTCAGACCTATAAAATGATTGGAGATACTGCAAATGCAAGTAAATACAAAACTATTCAATTCGGCCTGCTAAATTCTATTGTGAAAAATGGAAATGGCCAGACCTGTGAAACAGCATGGCCGGTCATTCAGGTTTCTGAAGAATATTTCATTCTCCAAATGGTGGGTGCAGAATTACAAGAGCAAAGTATAGAACGAAAGGGTGGCTTATGTGATCGAATGGAAGTGAAATTAGATGGTAAAAAGAAAACCTATTATTTCGAGACTACAAAAGTATTTGAGGGTTACAAAAAAATTGGACTTTAATATCAAATCAACAAACCATGTCAAGAATTACTTCTCTTTTTTTTATTTTGGTAATTCTATTTCTATATGGTTGCCAGAACAATCAATCACAAGAAATTAAAGTAGAAGACCCCCTTCCTTTTCCAACAGTACTGGACACCTTTAACATTCAGTCATTTATGAATCATTTTAAAGAACAAAATCCGCAATGGCTATCAACTGCAGATTACACATTCAATTATATCGGACACAAAAAAGACAGTATTTTTATTCTTCCTTATATCTCTTTCAATAGCTCTTCAGGAGAAAGTCTCAATCCACTCATGATACCAACAAAAAAATATTATTTGGAATATGGGGAAAAACGAAACTATAAAACGACTGCTGAATCAGCTATTGAAATACGAATAAATACTGGCAAAAAAATAGCTGGTTATTACCCAATTATGCTCACCAATATAGATTCTGACACTTGTTTCATAGGATCCGAAAATTCTATACCAATGATCATGGAAGCAAGAGATAAACAAGGGAAGTGGAAACCGATTCAGCAATACTATGGAAATGGATGCAGAACAGGAGTTGGATATATTTTTCTTCCACCCAATCACATTGCGATTACGTTAGCTCCTATTTTCAAAGGAGATTACAAAACAAGACTCAGACTGAAATATGGTAAGAATTATTCCAAACCTTTTGAGGGCAATATTCATTATTCACAATTTGAATACGAACTAAGATCCCATTATCCCTATTAAGTTAGCAATTGAAAGATGGTTATTTGAATAAAGCCTGACCGACCCAGAACCAAAGCGCCGGTACCACCATTAAAACAATCTGAAAGATCACATCCAACCAGCTGTCGTCTGTATGTAAATAATGACCACGCCAGCTTATGAAAAGGTGTCGTCCTTTTATTTTTAGCATGAACCTGTCAAATAATTTATACAACCCTAACACTATTGTTGAATTGACTGCAGCCACAAACCAAAACACATCATATTTCCCCAAATCGTTTTGGACAATTTCGTAAGCAATCCAGGGAAACAGCAAAGACGCTAGTAACATCGACCAATAAACGATCTCGGATCTCAAGATATATGACAATGGTGTAGTGAATAGAACCAAGGGTATTATTACGGCCAAAGCGGCTAGTACATTCATTTTTTAAGTTAATTCCAACAAAATTAAGATTAATCTCCAATCAACTCCACCAACTTTCTAGGCGCCACATTCACATACGAAGCCTTCACAATGTCTTTCAGAAAATCTTCATCTACTTTTTCAAAATAAACCCGTGTCCAGCCCTGTAAGCCCCATTTGTTTGGAACCGGATGACAGGCACTCTCATCCCATTTACAGAAAAGTGTTTGCTGAATTGCCGTTAATTTCACCACAAAGAAGCCTTCGTCCACGCTTACTGTGGCAACAATTTTCTTTTTAACCCGATAAGATTTTTTTTCGAAATGTGGCTCTTCAGTCACTTCCGGAAGAGATAGCACATACTTATGAAGCGTAGAAAAATTGGTCATGTTTTAGCAACTTAACTGCTAATATATCGTTTCCAGTTCATAAGGAAGAATTTTAATTGTTCTAAAACTTTAAAATAACCATGGCTATTATTCTGAATTTCATCGCTTTTATTGGCTGCATTATTTGGTTTCACCGCTTGATTCAAAAACCGGGTCACAAATTAATTCTTCCCGTTATTTTGGTCTATTTGGCGGGAGTAATCTTCAGCTTCATACTCTCATTTGTCCTACAACACGATTACCTCGACGGATTGCTTCATATGATCATAAGTGGAGTTTCCATCCTGATATTCTGGCTCTGGACAACCATTGTCTTAATTGTGAAATATGCTAAAAGAGATCAAATCCGATTGCTTTTAATTGATCTGGCGCAAACAAGCGCACTTCTGATTGTCCCGCTGGCAATTGTACTTTTGATCAGCAATGCTTCATTCAAAATTGGAGGATAAAAAAATCCTGACTCCAACGAAGGAATCAGGATCATATTCACCATTAATCAGTCAATCAATGACCGCCATGCTCCATACCACCAGCTTTACAGCACGCAGGTAATTTTTCATATGCTACAGGATCAGCCTTTACCTCATCTGCGTTGTATCCCAACAAGGAAAGCTGCTTCTTGATCTCTTCCAATGAAATCACATCATTTTTGAATTTCACCGTTAATTTCCGCGAGGGTACATCCAATTCTGCGAATTTCACTCCTTTGGTATAATTCAGAGCACCTTCAATGCGTTCTTTACATTCGCCACATTCAGCACTGGTCATGATTACAACGGTTTCTATTTTAGCAGCTGATTTCTGACTGAATCCAAAACTGCTTACAAACAAAAGGGCTAATAATAACATACTATTTTTCATCTGACTCTATTTAATTTCTATAAATCCTGAAGTGTTCCGCCACTGCGAATCTACTTCGTGGTTACTTTTTTTCTACTTTTCTTTTTATTTCATATCTAAATCCGGCATAAACTACTGTTCCCATAACCGGCGCCCAAACACGCGTTGCGTCGAACGTTGGATCGTACGGATTATTCGCACTGATGATTGGATTCTTTTGCTTGAAGTTAAACAAGTTTTCTCCTCCAATATATACATCCCAACGCTTGAAATGACGTGTGATTTGTGCCAATCCAACAGGTACCGCTTTACTCTTCTCATTCGTTAAACGCGACCCGTCCGGTAAAGTAACATCTGGTAAACGCATAGGGCTGTATACAGAAATCGTACCATCTACTTCCCATTTCTTGTTTCTGCTCGCAAAAGCCACGTTAAATAACCCTCTGTGCTGCGGAATCATGACTTGTTGTCTCAAACTCCCTGCGTAATCTGCTTTCACTTCCAAGAACTTATAAGCCAAACGGAACGTAATTGTTTTCCATGGCATGAAACTCAATTCAGTTTGAAAAGTGCTACTTCTGGAAACATTTCGTTGGAAACCAAAGAAAATGGAATCCATTGATTGCTCCCGGTCGATAATCAATTGCTTTGTAAATCGGGCATGATAGAAATCAGCAGAAATACTTGCCGCGCGATTCCACCATCTCATCGTTCGAATAACCGAAATTCCGGAGTTCCAAACTTCTTCCTGCTCATTGCTACTGTTTACGATCCAGGCTTTTGAAGTCGCCATTAATGATGAGTTATCCATCACAATCGTTGGCAACCTCCACGATTTCCCGGTTGTAAGACGAATATCTGTAAATTCATCCAATGTGTATTTCGCATGAACGCGAGGTGAAAACTGGAATTTTTCTTTCTGATCACTGAAAGCTGTTTGATAATCAGCACGCATTCCTGCTACCAAAACCAAACGCGTTCCGGTGTAAGTATATTCCAGAAAAGCTCCCGGAGTGATTACATTTCGATTGAAATTCATCGAATCAATATGCTGCTGCAAATCTTGTCCAACAACCGAAATTCCTACTTTGTATTTATGAATAGTTGTTCCAAGGATTCCATCATAAATGGCATTGATGTATCCACGCAATTCTCTTCCACCAAAGTCTCTCAAACCATACAATCCGTCCGACTGGTGGTATTTGAATTGGTAGACAACACCAAAACTTTGGTACCGTTTATTTGGGAACAGGAACCCTGTTTTCGCAAAGAATTCGGCATGTTGATTCGTCGTTTCTGCTTTGTATCTGTTTGCCACTCCATAGAGTTGCCCTCCAAATCGCTGGTCGTAATAAGCGTTTACCCCAAATTTGGTTTCAAACTTTTTTCCAACGTAATCCCAGCGGTTCATAAATGCACCCGATTTGCTCAAAGGCGCATCACGGAAACCATCTTTATTCATATCCCACTCACTTTGCAAAGTGGAAACATGTGCAAAGGTTCCGGTACTCCACTTATCATTGATGATTTGTCCGCCATGAACATTGAGTTCAGCTCTTCCCAAACTGGAACCATAACCATTTACAAAAATGCGCTGCATCGTTTCCGGCTTGCGGAACTCGACATTAATTAGTCCTGCCATGGATTCATATCCATTTACAACCGAACCTGTTCCTTTGGTAATCTGAATGGACTCAACCCAGGTTCCCGGAACGGAATTCAACCCAAAGCTGCTTTCCAAACCTGTCAGAAAGGGAATGTTCTCCATTTGCAATTGCGTGTAAACACCATCCAATCCCAATAACTGGATTTTCTTCGCTCCCGAAACAGCATCCGTGAAATTCACATCTACGGTAGCATTTGTTTCAAAGGATTCTGATAAATTACAACAGGCTGCTTTTTTCAACTCTCCTTCCCCCAGATTTTCAACCTGAAGTGGTTTTAGGCGGGAAAATGTTTTGGAATCCTGTTTGTATTCGACGATGACCTCATCCAGCTCGTCTACTTCAAAAAGAATGATTTCCAATCCGGAAAATCGATCGTCCTTTGTAACCGTGACGGAATCACTTTCATAACCCGGAGCTGAAATCACCAGTACATCAGGCAGATCTTTAGGCAGTATTAACTCAAATCGACCGTTCTCTTCAGTATAGACTTGTGTTTGAGCTTTTCTTAAAATGACTTTTGCTTGTTTAAGCGGGGTTTTTCCACCATTCTTTATTCCAAAGACAATCCCTTGAAGCTGGGCTTGGCTGTATGAAAGAAAAAACAGAAAAAAGCCGAGTATAATAACTTTCATTGTTTTTAACGTTTAATTCAACTTCACTTTTTTATTACAAAAAGGAAGGAATCACAGACGCCAAATACACAAATGAGTTAATCGTTCAAGAGCGGTTAAGGTGGGTGGATCTGAGCCCGAAAACAATTGGTTGTCTTCATTTACCCATAGCACTTCAAAATTAGTGAAGAAAGAAAGGATGGAAATTTCTTCCAGTTCTTCTGCAAAGATCGGATGGACATTTTGAAAGAAGAAAAAAGAGAATTGCCAGTTGGAAACCTCATCCAGACAACAATTATCTGAAATCGTTTCCTGATTAGACGCAACTAACGAAACCTGTTTAGCAGCACAACAATCCGGCTTTTTCATTTCCTGATGGTGCTCTTCCGAACATTCACCCGATGGAACAAAGACAGATTTCAGCACTCTGTTTTCATGCAAACAGGTATGTTGATAGAATGGAATCCCGATGGTTCCCATCAGCACTACCACAATCATTCCTATTTGAAGTATTCGTTTCATCGAAACCAAAAGTACAAAATAAAGAAGTTCGAATAAATTCATAAAAAACAATTAACTTGAAATGCCAACGAATTAAACTTCGTACTTTTGCTATCCTGATTATCAAGATGAAGACGACAAGAAACACAGCAGCCAGAAGTGCGATTCTGGAACTCATTAACGACTCAAATGTGGCGTTGTCTCAACCTGCTATTCAACATAAATTGAACGGTTTGTGTGATCGCGTGACGATTTATCGCGTATTAGAACGCCTATTGGATGATGGTTTGATCCACAAAATTGTCAATGTAAATGGCGTTGTAAATTACGCTGCATGTTCTTCCTGTAATCACAATCATGTGCATGATCACGAACACATCCATTTTAGTTGCAGAGTTTGCAGCGAATTAACGTGTTTGGATCAGGTGATTCCATCCTTTGCACTTCCTGAAGGATTTCAGGCCGAAGAGACCTTTTTTACGATCTCCGGAATTTGCAAGAACTGTCAAGATTCTAAAAAATGAGTGTCAATCATGAAAAAGCAGAGAAAACTGCCTGGTTCAGTTTAATCGGCAATTTCATTATGGCCATAGTGAAAGCAGTGGTTGGATATTTCGGAAATTCCTATGCATTAATTGCCGACGCAATTGAATCAACTGGTGATGTTTTTGCTTCTGCTCTGGTTATTGTTGGTTTTCGCTACGCCAAACGCCCACCGGATGAAAATCATCCTTACGGACATGGAAAAGTAGAACCGCTGATCACTTTCGTGGTAGTCGGATTTCTAGTGGCTTCAGCAACCTTAATTATTATTGAAAGCATCCATAATATTCAAACACCACATAAAGCTCCGGCGTCTTATACCCTTTGGTTTATTGGCGCAATCATTATTGTGAAAGAGTTGTTTTATCGCTTTGTATCCAAATCAAGTGAAGAAGTTGGAAGTACTTCTTTAAAAGCAGATGCCTGGCATCATCGCAGTGATGCAATTACTTCAGCGTGTGCTTTTGTTGGAATTGCGATTGCAGTTTACATGGGAGATTCCTGGGCTCAAGCTGATGATTGGGCAGCATTGATCGCTTCTTTTATCATTCTGTTTAACGCTTATAAAATATTCCGTCCGGCTCTTGGAGAGATCATGGACGAACATCTCTATGACGATTTCATCCTTGTCATTCGCGAAAAATCAAAAGCAGTAGCAGGAATTCACGATACGGAAAAGTGTTTGGTACGAAAATCAGGTATGCGCTACTGGGTAGATTTGCATATTCATGTAAACGGAAATCTAAGCGTACACGAAGGACATACGATTGCTCACAATCTGAAAAAGCATTTAATGGATGAAATTCCTGAGATCGAAGACATTTTGGTGCATGTAGAACCATCAGAATAATTCAAAATGCAAAATGCATAATTGAAAAGTGAGAGCACACTTTCCCTCACGGCAGACTCAGTAACCTTTTAAACATATTTTCAATCCTTTTCAATTCTCCATTCTCAATTTTCAATTTGATTGAAGTATCTTTGTACAAAATAGACAAACATCATGACATCAGTTCCAGTTACAGTATACGTCGAAATGACTCCCAATCCAAACACGATGAAATTCGTTGCAAACAAGTATTTGCTTATTAACGGGGAATCGGTTGAATTTCACTCTGGCGCAGATGCCAAAGGTTATTCTCCATTGGCAGAAGAATTATTTCATTTTCCTTTTGTGAAAACGGTTTTCATGACCGCAAACTTTATTACGATCGCCAAAAACGATTCCATTTCATGGGATTTCGTAACGATGGAGTTACGTGAATTCGTTAAGAATTGGATTGCTGAAGGAAAAGATATTTTAATCCAAATGCCCGTAGCGAAACCAAAAGTTTCGGATGATGCAAATGCAAAACCGGTAAAAGAATATGCTCCATCCGAATACGATGATGCAATTCGTTCTTTATTGGATGAATACGTTCGTCCGGCAGTGGAAGGTGATGGTGGCGCTATTGATTTTGTAGGATTTGAAGAAGGAACAGTAACAGTTGCCTTGCGTGGTGCTTGTTCCGGTTGTCCTTCCAGTACAGCAACATTGAAAGGCGGAATTGAAAACTTATTGAAACAGCATTTACCGGATGTAAAAGAGGTGGTTGCTGAATCGTTGTAATTAATTATTCCTTTATAAAACAAAACTGGTAGGGATGCGATTAATCGCATCCCTTCTTATTTTTAAAAAACTTTCATGTTCATTTATGGAATTTCTATTTGACTGACATCTCTATAGAAATCAATTAAAAAATCAGATCATGAAAACAATCACATTTATCGCAGCTTTATTTCTGACAGGAGTAACTTTCGCACAAAACACATTCGGGGATATCATCGGGACATTCACTTCTCCGGATAAAAAAGAAGGAATCTTCGGTGCTTATGCCGTAACAACCCGCGGAGAACAGGTTTTTAAAGCTGTTACAGATGAAGACGGAAGATTTCGTATCTCAGCAATTCCTGCAGGAAGCTACCGGGTTTATTTCATCTTTGAAGGCGATACAACTTATTCAAAACAACTGGTGGAAGTTGCACCGGATGGATTTGGAGATAATGGATTAGTTGCTCAGGCAAAATCCACAGAAATTCCGGAAATAGTAATTTCAGAACCCATTTATAGATTGACCAAAGGTGTTGCTCCTGAAATCAAACTGACCAAAAAAGACATTGTGCACATGCCTGCAAAATTCAATGCGAAACAGTTGGTAGCATCCATGACATCTGAAGTTAAATTGACGGATGACGGACAACTGATCTTCCGCGGAGCACGAAAAGGAGACGTGATCAACTACATTGACGGGGTAAAAATGACGGATGTTCAAAACGTGCCAAGTGCAGCTTTAGGATATGTGATGGTTTATTCCGGAGCAATCCCGGCAAAATACGGAGATACAACAGGTGGCGTTGTCGTAATGGAGACTTTAAGTTACTTCGATCTATTGAGAGAATACAATAACAGACCATAAAAACCATCCTTTACAAGAAGGGGTTGTCTACTGGCAATCCCTTTTTATTTTTACCACAGTAGAACACATAGATCAGATAGTCAATACACAAGTAATGTCCATAACATGCTTAACCTATAAACAGTTTAAAAACAATCTGGCTATTTGTCCTATGTCCCTATGTGGTTCAAAGAAACCAAAGATAATTGGAACAATCGCGTCTCTACTATTTTGGAAAAAAATGCGGACTCGTTTCCTGCATCGGAGTCATGTATTTTTTCAGGTTTTGTTCGTCGTGTTGGTTCAGGATCATTAGCATATTATCTGCTTCTACAATAATGTAATTCTCTAATCCCTGAATCAAAGCCAATTTGTTATTGGGTAAGTTTACGATACAATTCTCAGAGTTGATCATGTGCACATTATCACCAATTACCGCATTCCCATTGTAATCCTTTTCAAGGTGTGAATACAAACTTCCCCATGTTCCTAAATCGGACCAATCGAAATTTGACAATACCACATCCACATTTTTTGCGTTTTCCATTACTGCAAAATCGATCGAAATATCTTCGCAAGCCGCAAAAGAAGCATTTACATAGGCTTGTTCTTCAGAAGTATTGTATTTCTGAGATTCGTCTGTGAACAAATGGAATAATTCAGGTTTGAATTTCTCCAAGGCACTCAAAATGGTTTTTGCTCGCCAGATAAAAATTCCGGAATTCCAGTAATAATTTCCACTTCTCAGGAAAATTTCAGCCAATTCACGATTGGGTTTCTCCGTAAAATGTTTCACATCTTTCACTTGTCCCGGAAGAATATCTCCGTCTTCAACAAATTCAATGTATCCATAACCGGTATCAGGTCGTGTTGGTTTAATTCCTAAAGTTACCAAACGATCTTCTTTATTCGCTGTTGAAATTGCCGTATTGACGATCTCAGTGAATTTATCTTCTTTCAGGATCAAATGATCTGAGGGAGCTACCACCAAAGTCGCATTCGGATTGATTGCATGAATTTTAGCTGCAGCGTACGTGATACAGGGCGCTGTATTCTTTCTTTCCGGTTCCGTCAAAATCTGACCATCGCTCAACTCTGGAAGTTGTTCTTTTACCAAAGAAAAATAATTTGCATTGGTTACGATATAAATATTCTCAGCCGGGGCAATATGCAATAATCGCTCAAAAGTCATTCGCAGCAAAGATTTTCCAATTCCCAGAACATCTAAAAATTGCTTCGGATGCTGAACAGTCGACATTGGCCAAAATCGGCTTCCGATTCCACCAGCCATGATAACGCAGTAATTATCTTTCATTTGTGTTTTCTAAAAGTTGAACAGTAGCAAGAGAATGAATTAAAAATTGACGCTTCGAAGGTACTTCTGTACATAAAAAGCGTGTACGCCTCAACTCCCCTTTCACAAAGGTTTTTCCTTGCAAAACAAAAGTAGCATTTTTTGGAATTTCTTCAAGAATAATCTGCCCGCCATCTCGCTTATCGTATTGTCTCAGGACGCGTGATAATTGTGTATCTGTGCAAGAAGAAGCTTTCATATTCGTTAAGCTGGTCATTAAAGCAATCTCAATGTCTTTTGGCAGCAGACCGGTTTGAATGGCCGGCCACAATAACTTCCGAAATTCCGCTTTCCATTCTTCACCGTGCGGTTTGATCCTGAAACCGAAATTCAGGTAAACACGTAAATGAGCAAACTCATGAAGGGTTGTGATCAGAAAATTGTAAGGATTCATATTTCCATTGACCGAAATCCGATGAAATGTTTCTCCTTGTTGCGGAGCACGATAATCTCCCAGCTTTGTAGTCCTGGGATTCGTTATTGCAAAACGCACCGGATGACTGAGTAGTAAATCAGACACCATTTCCTCGAAACCAATTGGTAAATAAGGTTTCAACTGCTGAATATACTTTTCTTTTTTTGTCGGTTTTGCTTCCACAGGTGCAAAGTTAAGTTGATTTTCCATTTCAGCATTTCAGGAAGTTAACAAGTTATGAATCAACAACGGTGAATAAGCCTCACTTCGATCAGTCATGGCTGACTCAATGTCCATTCCACCTGATTTACACCTTGGTGACTAAGCGGAGTCGAAGGCAACCAAAGTATAATTAACCCTTTTGAATTTTACATTTTCAATTTTCAATTCCGTAGATAGCAGATTTCTTTTAACTTTATATCCGAAATGGGGATAATACAAAATATCGGCAAGTATTTCATGATGATGTGGATCGTGTTTTCAAAGCCAGAAAAATGGAGAATATTCCGCAGACGCTTTTTTGAAGAAATGGAATTGATAGGAATTAAATCTATTCCGATCGTTGCATTGATGTCTGCCTTTATGGGAGCTGTAATTGCATTACAGACCGCTTCGAACATGGACAATCCGCTTCTTCCGGCTTATACTGTTGGTTACATTACGCGTTCGTCTACTATTTTGGAATTCTCACCAACCATTATCTCTTTAATTCTGGCAGGAAAAGTAGGTTCAAACATCGCATCCGAAGTTGGAACCATGCGTGTTACCGAGCAAATTGATGCCTTGGAAATTATGGGGGTAAACTCCTTAAGTTACCTGGTACTTCCAAAAGTAACTTCCGCAATGATCTTCTTTCCGGTATTGATTATTTTCTCTATCGGACTAAGTTTGATCGGTGGTTGGTTATCTTTAAAGCTTTCCGGACTTTCATCTACAGAGACATACATTTACGGTATCCGGTTCTTTTACAGAGATAGTGATATTGTTTATGCCCTGAGCAAAACGGTGGTCTTTGCATTCCTGATTACTTCGATCGCATCTTTCAAAGGTTACTATACAAAAGGCGGATCATTGGATGTGGGTAAATCTTCCACGGAAGCAGTAGTTAGTTCCAGTGTTGCTATTTTGATCGCGAATTTCTTCCTAACTCAAATGTTCTTATTGTAATGATTGAAGTTGTCAAAATCAATAAAACTTTTGGTGATACTCAGATCCTGAAAGATGTCAGTGCAACATTCGAAAAAGGAAAAGTAAACCTGATAATCGGCCAATCGGGCTCCGGAAAATCAGTACTTGCAAAATGCATTGTTGGCCTGCATGAAGTAGATTCAGGTCAGGTTTTGTATGACGGAAGAGATTTTACGAAAATGAATCGTTTGCAACGCAAGGAAATCAGACAGGAAATCGGGATGTTGTTCCAGGGATCTGCTCTTTTTGATTCCATGACCGTTGAGCAAAACATTATGTTCCCTTTGACCATGTTCACCAAAATGAGCAGAAAGGAAATGCAGGAACGGGTTGATTTTTGTTTGGAAAGAGTAAATCTTTCAGGGAAGAACGGACTTTATCCGGCTGAATGTTCAGGGGGTATGCAGAAACGGATTGCCATTGCACGCGCCATTTCCATGAACCCAAAATACCTTTTTTGCGATGAACCGAATTCCGGGCTGGATCCACAGACATCCATCCTGATTGATAACCTCATCCGGGAGATTACTCATGAATATGAGATCACCACTATTGTCATAACGCACGATATGAACTCAGTAATCGAGATCGGGGAAAGTGTTATTTTCATCAATAAAGGACAGAATTGGTGGGGGGGAGATCGCAAATCAATCATTACAACGGATAATCCGGAAATCAATGATTTTGTCTTCGCTTCGGACTTTATGAAGGAAATTAAAGAGACCTTGAAGAAGCAATAGCTAATTATCAATTATATAATGTTTGAATTATCAAATAGGAATCATTCTTAATAATTGACAATTAAAATCATTGATAATTTTTAATAGTAGATCTTCAAAATCATCGGCTTCGGTTCTTTGTCAATGATTGGGATCAATTCTTCAAAATAATTCTCCGATAACATGGCGCAACCCAAACTATTGCAAATAGGATAAGCCTGTTCTTCATCCGGAACACAGCCATATCGATGAAGTACAATTGCTCTTGCAGCGGCTTTATCATTGGATTTTTCCAAACCTGCCAACTTATAAGATTTACCGAAACTCCCTTGATAAGAACCACCGATCTTGTACAAACCTAAAGAAGTCATGTACGAATTCGGAGTGTTACTAAACTGAAGTGAATCAGTTCCTTCAATCTCGGATCCAGAGCCATGCGCACACAATCCCTTCGAAATCAGTTTATTCGTTTTGAGATCCACCACAAACAAGCGAAAGTACTTAGATTGAATTTTCATATCGATCAAAATTGCTTTTTGGTTCGAATAAATCCCGCCTTTGTTTTTGACATATGTTTTAACAGATTCAATTTGCTGTGGCAAAACTTTCAAAAAACGGGTAGAATCATAATCCGACTCTACAATCACTTCTTGAGCATCCTCATTGGTAAAACCAGGTATTTGCACTTGATTGTTTGTACATGCGCAAACAATTAGGATAAAGGCAATCAAATAGTATAACTTGGTCATTTCAGTTTTTTTGTTCTAACGCTAAAAAATTAATTTGGGTACAAAATAGCTACTAATTACGAGTGACGAATTATTATTTCATTTAAAATGCAGATTCATAATTATGAATATCGCTTTTTCATAAATTATTTTCGCACTAATCAGCGACGGCTGATCGTGATTTGGTCTTCAAAAGCTGCGCTCCCAATTTATTTTCGCACTGACGCTTGTCATAATTTGGTCTTCAAAAGCTGCGCTCCCAAATTATTTTCGCACTGACGCTTGTCATAATTTGGTCTTCAAAAGCTGCGCTTTTTCTTCTTATATTTACTAGAAAGAATCACATCATGAAAAGAAGAACACTTGCAATTGTAGTAGGAATTATAATCGGAGGATTATTCATTGCTATCGGAGAAAGTTTGTCAACGTATATTTTCCCCCTAGAGCACCCGATTCCTACAGATCACGCTTTAATTGCTGACTTCTATGAAAATGATGTTTCTTTTGGAGCCAAATTCGTAATTGTATTGAATTGGATCATCTCTGCTTTTGTAGCTGCTATGGCCAGTACGTTTATTTCAGGGAGAGATTCTGCAATTCCTATGCTTGCCGCAGTGGGTGTCTTAAATTTCCTCACTCTGATACAAACACTATTAGTTCCGTATCCAAAATGGATGCTGATCGCTAGTTTCTTGATTTTTATTCCGGTTGGATACATTGCTTATTTCTTAATTCGCAAAAAGAAAACTCATGAAGGGATATGATGAACGAATTACAAACTACATTTCAAAATCAGCTGATTTCGCTCAGCCTATTTTAAATCAGTTAAGAGAACTGGTTCACGATTTTTGTCCGGAGGTGGAAGAAGGAATGAAATGGAGCATGCCGTTTTTCATGTACAGGGGAAAAATCCTATGCAATATGGCCTCATTTAAGAATCATTGTTCTTTTGGATTCTGGCTACATTCTGAAATGAGTGATCTACATGGAATCTTTAAACGCTCAGCAGAAGGTGGAATGGGAAGTTTGGGTAAAATATCGTCCATGGATGATTTACCGAAAGTTGACAAACTGGGAGCTTATATCTTGGAAGCAATGAGTTTGATAGAACAAGGAACTATTCCCCGGGAACTAAATCCGAAGTTTAAAAAACCCCTTGCGGAAATCCCTTCAGAATTAATTGCAGCACTGGAATCGGATCCCAAAGCCAAAACCGTATTTGAGTCCTTTCCCCCATCGCACCAGAGAGAATACATTAATTGGATCACGGAGGCAAAGCGAGAAGAAACCAAACAACGCAGAATCCGGCAAACGATTGAAAATCTGCTGGAAGGAAAGTCAAAAGACTGGAAATACATGCGTTAACCGATTTTCGCCCACCGTTGACCGATTTTGACTATTCAACTCCTGATAAGTCTTTTAACTTTGCTTCATAAATCTTTCAGATTATGGAAACAGATAACATTCGCACGGAAATCGAACACGAAATTTTAAAAGCACAAAAAAGTCATCGTCGCGGAAAAATAGCAGGTGGATTAGCCATTGTTTTCTTTGGAGTAATTTACTTATTGGAACAATTAGGTTACCACATTCCTTCTTATTTACTCAGCTGGCAAATGATCCTCATTGTAATTGGGATCATTGTACTGGTTAAGCACAAATTCAGAAAATTTCACGGATATCTTCTCATCATTATAGGTAAACTATTTCTTCTGGCTGAATGGTATCCGGATTTAATTAACGGCAAGATCATCTTCCCTATTGCATTAATCTTGATTGGTCTCTGCGTTGTTTTCTCAAAAAACAAAAGATGCGGGGGAAATAAAAGAAGACAACGCTTTTCAAAGGAGAACTGGAAACATATCCAAGAAGCTCATAAAAGAGGTTACGCAGCTTACAATTATAATGAGGATGACTTTATTGATAGTGTCAGCTTTTTCGGGGGAATCACAAAAACGGTTGTTAGCAAAAACTTTAAAGGCGCAGATATTGTTTCCTTTTTCGGGGGAACCGATGTGAACCTTTCGCAGGCAGATTTTCAGGATCGCATTGTAGTTGATGTGACCAATGTGTTTGGTGGAACGACCTTAACAATTCCAAACAATTGGGAAGTCATTTCGGAAGTTGCAAGCATCTTCGGGTCATTTGAAGATAAGCGTCCGCAACATCAGCGAGATGCAGGTGAAGAAAGAAAAGTACTCGTATTAAGAGGAACTTGCATGTTTGGAGGAATTGAAGTAAATAGTTTCAGTAAATAAAAAGAAATGTTTTTAAGAACCAGTACAAAAGTGCAGTTACTCTTCATCGTTTGGACGGTGATTGCAAGTTTTGTACTTTTCTTTGCGTTATTGGGGAACCATTTCCCATTCGATATCGCATGGAAAGACGCCCTTTTTTCAGGACTGATTATTTCAGTCATTTCACAGATTCTCTATTTCATCCAAACTTATTCACATGCAAAAAGACCTGTTAATTTTTCCAATTTCGGGTTGATATTGGTATTAACAGCAATCTACCAACTTTTAATAAATAGCGCATTCAAACTGGTCTTGGGTGATGAACGCTGGACCCAATATATACGTCCTTTTGAAGGATCCCGGGCTTTTATCGTTTTCTTCATACTCATTTCGGTAAGTTTGTATTGGTGGATAAACAAAAATCAGCAGATTCAATCGCAAGTACATCAGCAATTAATTGAACAGGAACGCGCATTGACGAAAGCTGAACTAGACAATATTCATCAGCAATTGCAACCACATTTTTTATTCAACAGTCTGAATTCAATTGGAGCACTTACGGAAATCAATCCGAAAGAAGCAAATCGAATGATTCTATTGTTGAGCGATTTCCTCCGCGGAACATTGCGTAAGGACATCCAAACTCTGATACCTGTCTCAGAAGAAATCGAGCAAATTAAACGTTACCTGGAAATTGAAAAGATCCGTTTTGGACACCGATTGAAAACGGAATTCGACATTGATGAAGGTTGTTTGGAAACTTTGGTTCCACCCCTTTTATTACAGCCTGTAATTGAAAACGCAATCAAATTCGGATTGTATGGCTCCACTGACGAAGTCACTATTTATGTTGGTGTAAAACATCTGGAAAATGGTTTAATGATAGAAGTAAGAAATCCATTCGATTCAGATTTCACACAATACAAAACCGGAAAAGGCTTTGGTCTCACAAGTATCAAACGCAGATTGATGTTACTTTTTAATCAGTATGATCTACTCACCACCGAGAAACAAGATAAACTATTCATTACTAAAATTTTGATTCCAAAATGATTAAGGCATTCATAGTAGACGACGAACCCTTGGCAAGAGAGGTCGTTAAAAAGCACTTACAAAAGCATACAGATATTGTTCTGGTGGGAGAAGCAAGCGATGGCTTTGAAGCCTTGAAGTTAATCCCTGAAGTGAAACCTGATTTGTTGTTTTTGGATATTCAAATGCCAAAAATCAATGGTTTTGAATTATTGGAATTACTATCAGAAAATCCATCCGTAATCTTCACCACTGCATTCGATGAGTTTGCTTTAAAAGCATTCGAAGTCAATGCACTGGATTACCTATTGAAACCATTCTCAGAAGAACGCTTTGATACTGCAATCAATAAAAAAAGGAATGCTGAATTGACCGGTGATTTAAAAAAGGATATTCCTCTTCAGATCATCCATGAACAAAATCGAATTGTGGTAAAAGACGGAACGGAGATCAAAATCATTCCAATCAATGAAGTCGACTATATCGAAGCATATGACGATTATGTAAAGATCTATCAGGGGAAAAAATACATTCTGAAAAAACAGACGATGAATCATTTCGAACAAGTTTTACCCAAAGACCAATTTATTCGAATCCACCGGTCTTACATCTTAAACGTCAATCAATTAACCAAAATTGAGTCTTACGAGAAAAATAGTTACGTGGCCATTTTAAAGAGTGGAACAAGCATTCCAATCTCGCGTTCTTCATACAGCGACCTAAAATCCCGACTAGGTTTATAATAGGTTAATATTGTCGTTTTTTTATTGTTTTATGTTAAATAAATAACAAGAAGCATCCTTTTATATAAAGTCTTCGTTAATTTGATGTACTTACATCTACGACGCTAATTAATGGAGTCTACTACTAAAAAGCTTATTGCAAATGCAATAGGCTCTACTTCAGTATTTAAACAATTACAAAGTTATTTTGTAACTGTGTTTTCGGATCACAACTCTCTCCCAAGTGATTTTGAGAACAGATTTTCCATGACCTTTATTTTTTGGCGTTCCGGACTAAGTTTATCCTGTAAGTCCATCTTACCGGATTTTGCTCCAATTATTTCCAAAAAAATCATCCATGAAAAAATTACTGCTAAGTTCCTTAGCGCTATTGCTCTATTCTGAAATAGCTGCTCAATGCGATATCAATGCTTCTGCAAGTACAACAACCATTACTTGCGGTCAGAGTGTTAGTTTATCTGCATTTGGTTCTTCCACCGGACAAATGGTATTGAATGAAACTTTCAATACTGGTACATTTGGTTCGGGATGGGGTTCAACTCCAGGAGCTGCTAACTTTAATAATCCATGTTCTCCGGCTGGAGTTGATGGAACACCACATGCATGGATGGGCGCTAACACGAGTGTCCCACGAACATTAACCTCATCTCCATACAATTTGACAGCGGCAACCGCAGGAGTATCGATTTGTTTCGACCTGCTTTTTGCTGAACAGGGTGATAATTCTCCTTGTGAAGGACCGGATGAACCGGACGAAGGCGTATTCTTACAATATTCCATTGATGGCGGTGCTACCTGGATTGATATTCACTACTTCGATCCGAATGGTGGAAATGATCCGCAACTTACAAACTGGAATAACTGGTGTTTTGCATTACCTGCTGCTGCAATTACTTCAAACACATTGATTCGCTGGCATCAAATTGCGGATTCAGGGGCAGATTATGACCACTGGGGAATTGACAATGTTCAAATCTTTCAAAATGATATCAACGCAGAAGTGGAATGGCTTCATGATGGTTACTCTTATGGAGTAGGAAATCCGGGTGGAGTAAATCCAAATGCAGTTACTCCTACTACCACAACTACTTATACAGCTCAAATTACAACAGGAACCGGTCAGGTTTGTACAACTACTGTTACCGTAAACGTGGTTGCCCCTGTTTATGATGTAAATGTGTCTGCAAACCCAACGACTATTTGTGTTGGTGATTGCTCAACAATTACGGGAACCGGGCAAGTTATTCTGGATCCCGGAGGAATCGAAACGTATGAAAACAATGAATTCAACGTCGTTGCATCCGGAAGTGCTTCTGTTAATATCAATGTACAAGGAATCAACACGACCAACATTACCAATGGACTAATCCAGAATGTAACCATTAATGGATTTAACTTCTCCGGATCTTTCTTCTGTACAACTTTTGGTGGATGCAATTGCAACGGCAGCACTATTGCTTTTGGATCAACCTGCAACTTAACTGCAAGCGGATTTACCGTAACGTTGACTTCTCCGGGTGGCTGTGACATCATTCTTGCTCCCGCAGGTGCCGCTTCCGGAAATTACAACAATACCGTATTCGTACCAGTTGGAGGAAGTGCACTAGGCGGAACTTTCCCGGCTTCAGGAGGCCCATGGAATCCAAACCAGCCATTTTCCGGATTAAACGGTTGTGACCCGAACGGAGTGTGGACGCTTACTTTTAATGCTCCCGGTTTAGGTCTTGGTTTCGGAACTTTACAAGGTTGGTCTATTACATTTAATGATCCTCCGATCTATGCACCGGTAAATTATTCCTGGTCGCCAACTACCGGACTTTCAAATCCAACAAGTATCAATACTCAGGCTTGCCCGACTTCAAGTACAAACTATGTATTAACTGTAAGCAATGGAACTCCGGGTTGTCCAACACATACGGAGAATGTAAATATCACTGTGAATCCTTGCGGCGGGTGTATTCCTCCGGTTGTAAATGTAAATCCTTTAAACACTTGCGCACCGGGAACAGTCAATCTTAGTTCCGCAATTGCGGCTGGCTCTGCTCCGGCAACGTTGACTTACCATACAACTCAAACAGATGCACAAAACGATGTAAATCCAATTTCTACTACCGTTGGAACAAGCGGAAACTATTGGGTTCGCTATGAAGATCCTACTGATCCTGCTTGTTTTGGAACAGCTCAAATTGTAGTGACAATAAATCCGGCTGACAACCCAGCATTCACGCTAACAAACTTTTGTGCAGGAAGTGCAAATCAGGCAACAGGAATCGCAACTCCGGGCGGAACATTCAGCTTTAATCCAATACCTTCTGGTGGAGAAACTATTAATGCTTCGACCGGCTCTATTTCAAATGCAATTACTGGAACAACTTACACCATTCAATATACCACGAACGGAGCTTGTCCCGCATCGGTGAATCATACGGTAACAGCATCTGGTTTCACATATACTGCCGCAATAACAGATGAAACTTGTGGAAATACAAACGGCGAAATCAATATTACTCCAAATGGCGGTACCGCTCCGTATACCTATAGCGTAAATGGTGGTGCAACGCAAAGCACCTCATCTTTCACCGGATTAAGTCTGGGCGTTTATTCTATTTTGATTACCGATAATACCGGATGCCAAGCTACAGGAACCGAAAATGTAGGCAGTGTTGGCGGACCAACTATCGATAATCTACAAGTGGTAGACCCAACTTGTGGAGCCGGTTGCAATGGTTCAATAACAGCAACCGTTTCAGGTGGAACAACTCCTTACACTTATGAATGGTTTGATGCTGCCAATAATCCAATTGGAACAAACGCTGCTACGATCTCAAATCTTTGTGGAGGAACTTATTCTCTTCATGTTTCGGATGCAAATGGAGCAAGTACTCAATTATTCTACGATGATTTTGAAAGCGGAGCTGCTGGTTGGAACTTAAACATTCCGCAAGGGCCAGAAGGAACTGATCCGAATTACTTTGAAGTAGATGACAATGAGGGTGGTGTTGCTGCTGGCGGTTGTGGAATAGCAGGAAATGGAAATGCAACACTCCACATTACAAGTGTTTTCTTCCCGGGAGGAGGTGCAGCTTACGATGCAGGAGGATTATGTGGTATTTTATTCTGTCCGGAAACAAACAGACAAGCAGAAACTCCAACAATAAATACTGTTGGACAATCAAACCTCACGTTGAAATTCGATTACATTGCTCAAGGAGATATCCCAAATGACCAAGCAACTGTTTGGTACAATGCCGGTGCTGGATGGATACAACTAGGGGCTGCTTTATTCTCAGGAACCGGAGCATGCTCTCCTCAGGGAGTTTGGACGGCTTATACAAGTGCATTGCCTGCTGCCTGTGAAAACATCCCCAACCTTCGCATTGCCATCCGTTGGCAAAACAACGATGACGGGGCTGGAACGGATCCTTCAGTTGCAATCAACAATATTGAAATAATTACTGCTAGTGCAACAAGTTGTCCAAGTATCGATTTTGCGACCCTAACTGCTCCGGCAGGTGGAGATGACCCATCATTTACCGTAACCGACTATTGCGAAGGAGCAACAAATAGTGCAACCGGAATTGTAACTACAGGCGGTACATTTGCATTCAATCCGGTTCCAACGGATGGAGCAACAATCAATGCAGCAACCGGTGCAATTACAAACGGAATCGGCGGAACAACTTATACTGTTCAATACACTACTAGCGGGGCTTGCCCGGGAACACAAACGCACCCGGTAACTGTCTACTCCATTCCAACAATAGCAGGAAGTGAAGTATGTGTCGGATCTACAGTTCTATTAACTGCAACCGGAACACCCAATGCAACCAATCCATGGGTTTCGTCTGATCCAAGCATTGCTTCTATTGACAACACAGGATTGGTAACTGGCTCAACTGTTGGAACGGTAACAATTACTTTTACAAATTCCAATGGATGTTCTTCAACTTACTCATTAAATTCAGTGGATTCACCTACTATTAATGGAAATCTGTCAATTTGTTCCGGAAATACAACCCAACTTACTGGTTCGGGAACACCAAATTCAAGTAATCCATGGGTAAGTTCCAACACCGCAGTAGCAACTGTTTCAAATACGGGATTAGTTACCGGGATTTCAAACGGAGTTGCTACAATTACATACACCAATTCAGGTTCTTGCGACAATACGGTTCAGATAACTGTAAGCCCGGGAGCCGCAATTAATGGAACCGTTAGCGTATGTAACGGCACCAATACTACATTAACAGGTGCAGGAATTCCGGATGCGGCCACACCATGGACATCTTCAAATACTGCCGTTGCAACTATCGACAATGCAGGAAATGTAACAAGTGTGAGCCCCGGTACTACAACGATCACTTACTTGAACAGCGGCGGGTGCAGCAGTACTTTGACATTCACAGTATTTGATGCGCCATTGGTTTCTTTTACAAGTAATCTGACTGAAGGCTGTGGACCACAAAGCATTGTATTTACAAATACCGGTTCTGTTTCTACTAATTGTACCTGGACATTTGAAGGACTTGGAACCCAAAACGGGTGTGGTTCTGTTACTCAAACGTTTAATCAAGACGGAATCTATGATGTAACTTTAACTATTACGGATGCAAACGGATGCAGTAATTCCGTAACAAATACGGATATGATTACAATTCATCCGGAAGTAGATGCCTCATTCACTGTTGATCACATACAGCAAACGGTTTTGGATCCACTATTCCAATTCACGAATACTTCTACAGGTGCAAGCAATTACATTTGGGATTTCGATGATGGAACAAACTCAAATTTAACCGATGCAGTTCATGTTTACGACGATGTTGCTGGTGTATACACCGTATTACTAACTGCCAGCAATTCGTTCGGATGTATCGATTCTGCAAGAATCATTATCTCTGTGGTAGATGAGTTATACTGGTTTGTACCCAATTCATTTACTCCTGACGGAGATGAAGTCAATAATTATTTCAAACCCATATTCAGTCCGGGATTTGATGTCAAGGATTATTCCTTCCTCATTTTTGACCGCTGGGGTGAAATCATCTTCGAATCAAAAGACATGAATATCGGATGGGATGGAACCTATAACAATCTGATTTCCAAAGAAGGAATCTACACGTATAAAATAACGCTAAAAGAAAGAAACCTGGACAAGCGATACGAGATCGTTGGACATGTGAATCTATTAAAATAAGAGTCCGCCCTAGCGGATAATGAGAGACCAAACACCGCATCAGCGGATAAAGTATAAACTAAACACAACAACAAAATGAAAACAATTACATTTTTATTCTTTACACTCCTATTTGCTTCCAGCTCAAAGGCGCAGGAATGGCAAACTTACTATGAAGATCAGGGAGTTACAATTCAGTATAAACCTGCTGAAATTAATGATCCCCAACTAGGAATTCATCATGCACGAATTGTTTTCCGTTATGAGAATAAAACCAATAACGAAGTTCAGTTGAATTTTAACCGGTTGATCACTTATTCTGATAGTGAAATGGCAAAACCTCAGGAAAAAGGATTCAGCGTTTCCATTCCTGCAAATTCAACTATCGAATACAATCAGGCAAATGCAAATGATAAAACATTTTATCTGTTTGCTCAAGACAAAAAGAATACAATCAAACGCTCTTTGATAAACTTTGATATCAAGGACGTTACAATAAACTAGGCCATGAAATACTTACTACTACTAATTACTGCAATTTTCATTGCAGAAGGGAGTTCAATAGCCCAATGTGATATTAATGCAAGTGCAAGTGCAACAACCATTACTTGTGGTCAAAGCGTTAACTTATCCGCTTTTGGTTCTTCCACCGGACAAATGGTATTGAATGAAACATTTAATACTGGTGGATTTGGTCCGGGTTGGGGAGCAACTCCCGGATCTACTAATTTTAATAACCCGTGTTCTCCGGCAGGTGTCGATGGAACTCCGCATGCCTGGATGGGAAGTTCAACCAGTGTTCCGCGTACATTGACATCATCTCCATACAATCTATTAGCAGCAACCGCAGGAGTATCGATTTGTTTCGACCTGCTTTTTGCTTCTCAAGGTGATGCTGCTCCTTGCGAA
Source organism: Flavobacteriales bacterium UBA7666 (assembly GCA_002483265.1). Taxonomy (GTDB): domain Bacteria; phylum Bacteroidota; class Bacteroidia; order Flavobacteriales_D; family Crocinitomicaceae; genus Fluviicola. Next base: position 71,735 of record DLHO01000018.1, read on the forward strand.
GGACCGGATGAACCGGATGAAGGCGTATTCTTGCAATATTCAATTGACGGTGGTGCTACCTGGATTGATATTCATTACTTCGATCCGAATGGTGGAAATGATCCGCAACTTACAAACTGGAATAACTGGTGTTTTGCACTTCCTCCGGGAGCCATTACTGCAAATACATTGATTCGCTGGCATCAAACCGCAGATTCAGGAGCAGATTATGACCACTGGGGAATTGACAATGTTCAAATCTTTCAAAATGATATCAACGCAGAAGTGGAATGGCTTCACGATGGTTACTCTTATGGAGTAGGAAATCCGGGCGGAGTGAATCCAAATGCTGTTACCCCTACTACTACAACAACTTATACAGCTCAGATTACAACCGGAACAGGACAAGTTTGTACTACAACGGTTACGGTTACAGTTCTGGATCCTGTTTACGATATAAACGTTTCAGCAAATCCTACAACCATTTGTTCCGGAGATTGCTCTACGATAAGCGGTACCGGGCAAATTGTAATCGATCCGGGAGGAATCGAAACGTATGAAAATAATGAATTCAATGTGGTAGCATCCGGAAGTGCCTCTGTTAATATCAATGTACAAGGAATTAATACCACAAATATTATCAACGGATTAATTCAAAACGTAACCATCAATGGATTTAGTTTTTCCGGATCTTTCTTCTGTACAACTTTTGGTGGATGCAATTGCAACGGTAGCACTATTGGTTTTGGAGCAACTTGTAACTTAACTGCAAGCGGATTTACGGTTACATTGACTTCTCCGGGTGGTTGTGACATCATTCTTGCTCCTGCAGGTGCCGCTTCCGGAAATTACAACAATACGGTATTCGTGCCAGTTGGAGGAAGTGCGCTAGGCGGAACTTTCCCCGCTTCAGGAGGACCATGGAATCCAAACGAACCATTCTCGGGATTAAACGGTTGTGATCCGAACGGAGTGTGGACGCTTACTTTCAATGCTCCAGGTTTAGGTCTTGGTTTCGGAACTTTACAAGGTTGGTCAATTACATTTAACGACCCTCCGATCTACGCACCGGTAAATTATTCCTGGTCGCCAACTACCGGACTTTCAAATCCAACAAGCATCAACACACAAGCCTGTCCTACTTCCACTACAAACTATGTATTGACAGTAAGTAACGGAACACCAGGATGTGCAACGCATAATGAAAACGTAAACATCATTGTGGATCCTTGCAATGGATGCATACCTCCGGTCGTAAACGTGAATTCTTTAAGTACATGTGCTCCCGGAACAGTGAATTTAAGTTCCGCAATTGCGGCTGGCTCTGCTCCTGCAACGTTGACTTACCATGCAACTCTAACGGATGCTCAAAACGATGTAAGTCCAATTTCTACTACCGTTGGAACAAGCGGAACCTATTGGGTTCGCTACGAAGATCCATTGGATCCGACGTGTTTCGGAACAGCTCAAATTGTGGTAACGATTACCCCTGCTGCAAATCCGGCATTTACAGTAACTAATTTCTGTCCGGGCGGAACAAATCAAGCAACCGGAATCGCTACTCCGGGTGGAACATTCAGTTTCAATCCAGCACCAGCTGACGGAGCAACTATTAATGCTTCAACCGGCTCCATTTCAAATGCAACTGCCGGAACAACTTACACGGTTCAATATGCAACAGGTGGAGCATGTCCGGCTTCGACCACGCATACAGTAACAGCAACTAGTTTTACTTATACAGCAGTTGTAACGGACGAAAATTGCGGAAACTCTGATGGAACAATCAGCATTACTCCAAACGGTGGAAGTCCTGGCTATACTTACAGTTTAAACAGTGGACCCACTCAAGGTTCCGGATCATTTACCGGATTAAGTGCTGGTTCTTACACCGTTCTCATCACAGACAATACTGGCTGTCAGGCAACGGGAACTGAAAATGTAGGAAGTATTGGCGGACCGTCAATTGATAACTTACAAGTTGTTGATCCTACTTGTGGTGGTGGATGCAATGGTTCAATTACAGCAACCGTTTCCGGTGGAAACACTCCATATACGTATCAATGGTTTGATGCCTCTAATAATCCGATCGGAACAAACTCTGCAGTGATTTCCAATCTTTGTGGTGGTACTTATTCCCTTCAGGTTACAGATGCAAATGGTTCAAGCAGTCAATTATTCTTCGAGGATTTTGAAAGCGGAGCTGCTACCTGGACATTAAATGTTCCAATGGGTACGGAAGGATCAGATCCAAACTTCTTTAACGTAAGCGATGGCGAAGGTGGTGTTGCTCCAGGAGGTTGCGGCGTTGCCGGAAACGGGGATGCAACGCTTCATATTACAAGTGTTTTCTTCCCGGGTGGAGGTGCTGCTTACGATGCGGGTGGATTATGCGGTATTTTATTCTGTCCGGAAACAAACAGACAGGCAGAAAGTCCTTCAATTAATACGGTTGGACAATCAAATCTAACATTGAAATTCGATTACATTGCTCAGGGAGATATCCCAAATGATCAGGCAACTGTTTGGTACAATGCCGGTGCTGGATGGGTACAATTAGGAGCTGCCTTATTCTCCGGAACCGGAGCATGTTCTCCTCAAGGAGTGTGGACAGCCTATTCAAATCCGCTTCCTGCAGCTTGCGAGAATATCGCTAATCTGCGTGTTGCAATTCGTTGGCAAAACAACGATGACGGGGCTGGAACGGATCCTTCAGTTGCAATCAATAATTTGGAAATTATCACAACAAGTGCGGCAGGTTGTCCGGCAATTGATTTTGCAACACTAACTGCTCCTGGCGGCGGTGGCGACCCTTCGTTTGCACTAAGTAATTATTGTGAAGGTTCTGCAAATAGTGCTACCGGAATTGTAACTGCAGGCGGTTCATTTGCATTCAGTCCGGTTCCAACGGATGGAGCAACAATCAATGCAACAACTGGTGCAATTACAAACGGAGTTGGAGGAACAACTTATACTGTTCAATATACCACTCCGGGAGCTTGCTCCAGTTCTCAAACGCATACAGTAACTGTAAACGATTTACCAACTCCTGTAATTTCAGGTAGCCTAACCTATTGTGCCGGTGGACAAACTACCTTGAATGCTGGTGGGCCATATGCTTCTTACTCTTGGAGTACAGGGCCAACAACTCAGTCAATAAACACAACTGCTCAAAACGGAATCAGTGTGACGGTTATTGATAACAACGGTTGTCAGGGAACAAGCCCTTCGGTGAATGTCACTTCAGTTGCTCAAATTGTAACAAATTCGAATCTTGCCATTTGTCAGGGACAAAGTGCAACCATTCATGGTGTTCAACATTCAACGGCAGGAGTTTATAGTCAAACCTTCCAATCTTCTGGAGGTTGCGATAGTATTTCCAACGTAACATTGGTTGTTAACCCGAGTCCGAATCCGGTAATTACAGGAAATCTTTGGTATTGTGAAGGAAATCAGGCCACATTGGATGCGGGAGGTCCATACTCAAGTTATTCCTGGAGTATTGGTGGTAATCTGCAAACAATCCAAACAACCAGTTCTGCAGCAATTACTGTTACCGTAACAGATGCGAATGGTTGTTCAGGAACAAGTGCTCCTGTAAGTTTGACAGCTCCACCGATTGCAATTGTAGGTGCAACACCTTCAACCGGAACAGCACCTTTGGTTGTTAACTTAACTAACGGAAGTCAAAATGCAAGTAGCTATTATTGGGATTTCGGAAATGGTACTGATCTAAATACCGGAAACACCAATAGTCACAATCAAACTTACGGCAGTATCGGTCAATATACAGTGATGCTAGTTGCAAGTTCTCAAAATGGCTGTTCGGATACAGCATATGTAACGATCGTAGTTGTTGAACCAACACAACCCATGATTATTGACTTCCCGAATATTTTCACTCCAAATGGCGATCACAACAATGATTTCTTCGAATTTGCAAGTTCCAATGTAGCTTCATTAGAAGTGATTGTTACAAATCGTTGGGGGAACTTCATGTTCAAATCCACCGATGTTCACTTTAAATGGGACGGTAACATGCCGAATGGAGACCCCGCTTCTGAGGGAGTTTATTTCTACCAATATAAGGTAACCGGAATGCTTGGAGAATATCTGGAAGGACAAAAATTTGTTCATCTGATGAAGTAATATATTAATTCATTTGAAAGCCGGGATGATCATTTTTTCATCCCGGCTTTTTTGTTTTTAAAAGCTCTTCAAAAAACAATTTAAAATTCATTTTGATTAATTTCTAATCAAAATATTAAATAAAGCAATTAATCAAAATCCTTTTATTTACTGATAAAATAATAAAAAAGATTATTTTTTAATCAAAATAATTGCAAAAAAGTTTGGTAAATCAAATATGATTTCTTATCTTTGTAAGGTAGCAAATCGGTAAAAGGAAATGCTGCAAAAAACAACCTTATTATTAACCATTATAAATCGAATCGTGAAACGAATTATCATCCTTTCCGTTGGTACGGCGACTCCTAAAATCATCAAAGCACTTTCTGAAGCTTTTGAAATCAATCAGGAGTTATTATTCAAAATTCTTTACAATGCGCCTGCTGTCTTTTTGGACCATGCAGATGAAGCGCTGGCAGAAAAAGCATTCACTATTTTAACAGAACTCGGGCTGGAAGTTCTGATACAAAACACGGATGAAAAACCACCACTGTCAACAGAATCCATTGATATAGCCGTCCATATCAACAATCCGGTGAAATTAACCACCGTCAACAAACAACTGTCCGAATTTCTGGGCTGCACTGAAAACGAATCTCTGCAACTTTTACTCAACGAACCTAGCGTGATTTTGGGTGGAGTTTCTATGGCCACCGCAGAGAGCTTGCAAAAACGAATAGATGCTGAAGTCATTGCAAGTAACCCAAAAATGGATTTATACACCATTGAATTCACTGCAGAATCAGAAAATGACCGATTGAAGTTGATTAACCTCATCAAAAACAAGGAAATCGCTATTCCTGATGGAGAAACAAAATGGGTTCGTAACCTAACCTACGAACAAATGAACCAGTTTCTTATCCGCTATCGATCCCAACACGAGGTTAAGATCTATAACCAAAGTTATTCCAGATTTCGTATTCTTCTGGATAACTTTGATCTGACGAATACTTCACAAACCAATTTTTTGGTGAATGAAATCGGCATGCCGACAGAAGTACTCGCAGAAATTCACGCCAACCTTCCGGTTTTACTGGATGAATCTGTCAACTTTGGAACGCTTCAGGAAAAATTAGCTTGGTACAAACAAGCCGGTTTAACCTGCTCCGAAGAACAAATTCCATTCGGAAAGTATGTCATCTCAGTAAGTAATATTTCCGACTCAGGAAAAGCAAGGGAAATCCTGAGCAAATTTTACAAAGATGTCAATTTCGACAAAATCACAGATGTCTGGAAAGCCCCTATGCCCCTCGGAGGTACTTTGAGCCGACTGCTTGAAAAACAACTGGAATATATCGGATGTGAAATCGAATACGAATACTAACCACTATGAACGAAAACAAACCTAACCTCCATCTCCAAATCGCTGAAAACGGAAAAGTACTCGCTTTAAGAGGAGACCACAAAGAAGCATTACGCCATTATAAAGAGGCTATGCGCATGTGTCAAACGGCCGATAATTCAGAAGTTTTCCTGCAGCATTACAGTTTGTGTGCAATGGAATCACTGGAATTGATGGAGGCACACCAAGAAATCATCACTTTTTGCGATAAAAGCATTGATTTCCTGACACCAAAAAAGGCCGATCGAAACGATGATTGGTTCAGGAAAAATCTCGCATCACTCTGGGAACGGAAAGGAATCCAGTGCATCTACCTGGATGAAAAAACAGAGGCGATAGAAGCGTTCGATTCAGCTATCAAAGAGGCAACCGGTTTTCAACTGCCTCTAAGTAAAGAACTGCTGAATTGGCTTCGAAGAGGGTATGCAATTAGTCACAAACAAGTGCGTGATTTACAAAACAGACATCACTACTTTACTGTTCGTAAAGAAAATGTCAACGAAAAAATAGCAGTTCAACTGCCGGAAATGATCAATCCGTTCTAAACCAAAGTTTTACACGAAATAGCAGGCGGCTTTAGTTACGCGCGAAACTAAAAACATCCACCTGTCTCCTCATCCCTGAAAAGAACCGGGCCAGGATTGTTACGCCAAAAAATTTGGCAGGCAAGAGCGATCCACCTGCATTTCGTAAAAACATTAAAAACAATTAATTTATGAGTGATTTAAGCAATTTTAGTGAAGGAGCTTCCATTCTACAGCAAGTTGATGTCAGCGACATCTTTAAAAACCTTGCTCTCGGAATTGCAGAAGCCCAACAAAAACTAGATGACAATTCAATAGCACAGGCTGTTAAATTGGCAGAAACTCAAATTGGTGGTTCTTCCTTACTTTCATTGGGATTTGTTCCTACTTTCTACGCATTCCATTATGCAGACATCAGCGCCAGTATCTATTTGAAAATGGCACAGAAAGAATCATTGGAATTCGGATTCGGATTGGATTTGCAAATTGCCAAAGACAAAGGCTATACAGAAGATACACACACCTTCTTGAGTGAAAACAGCTACTCTGAAACAACAGAAGAATACAAGGCAACTCGCCAATTGAGCTTCTTTGCCAAAGAGAAAAAAGCTGTAAAGATTAACAACAAGCTTGTTAAGCAAAAAGAAGAGCTTGCTTCAAAAAGTCGTCTGGAAAAATTCAAATCAGACATCAAAAGTGAAGCAGGCGTAGACCAGGTTTACGATGAAATCCAGTCCAAAAAAGTCACCAATAACCAAAGTGTTGGCGTTGATGTTTGGATGGACGGAGGTTTTCTTCGTGTCGAAAAAGGTCTGCACTTTAACAAAACAGGTGTTGGCGTCTTAAAAATCGGAGATTACTCTGATGATGATCATGATGACATCGATGTAAACGGAGGAACTACACCTGGTGATTTTATTCTAGGTGCTGATCTAGAGGCTTCCTTATCAGGAGCTGCTACTGCTAATGGCTCAGGAAGCGTTTATGGTTTGAGCAAAAATGGAGATCTATACATTTTCGCGTCACCTAACTGGGTTCCGGTTTCAAGCAAGTTTTACTTTGCGTTTAACAGTGATGCTATCAACTATTCAGACAACCTGAAAGCACCCTCGGATGTAGCTAATTTAGAGCATATTGCCCCTATCAGCAGTACGTTTAACAACAAAAATCACGACAAACACCTGTTGATTCACCAAGCACTTCGTTTGATCCAAAGTCACGATGCAGATGCGTCCATTACCATTACCGGTATGACAGATCCGAAAGGCGGTGATAATCCTAAAAATCAGAGTTTGGCGAAAAGACGTGCAGAACAATTGAGAGATCACATCTTTGGGTCAGATGCACCTGTGAATGTCCAAATCGGTGCAGTAACAAATACTGCCGGAAATAGCGACTTGTTGAAACGCCACGCTTCCATCAAATTGGATGCAGATTATATCCTGTTTATTGATGGTAACGTTACAGCAGATGCTGCACCTGAGAAAGATGCTTCAAGTCCGAACAGATTTGTTTATGCGGATCATGTTGGTGTTGGAGGTTCCGCTGATTTTTATACTGCAACGTTCTCTTACGGAGGAGTGACATACAATCAGTCCAATTCGAATATCGAAACACTGATATCTGCCTTAGCGATTACTGAGCATTCTTATGAAAAGACAAGTGAAGAACTTCACTATTTCCTTTCAGACGAAGCAGTTGTGAAGTTCCAATTACTTACCAATCAATCCGAAGAAATTCAGATTGAATATGTAGGCGAAAGCGGATCTTCAGGAACTGAAAACAGCACTTCTTTCTTTGCGGGAAAAACCAAAAACCAAAAATCCCTGTTGAATGAAGCTATTGGAAGTAAAGCTCAGAACAATTCGTTTGCTTTAAGTGCAAGTGTTGATTTCAGAATGTCCCGCCAGTTCGAAATGTCCATGGAAGGAAATTCATCCATGTCAGCCCGAATGGTAGCAGTTCCGGCTCCGGCAGGTTTCACTGATTTCATTGATGGAGTCTACAATGCCGGATAATAGTATTCACCTATTAAAACTCCAGTATTATGGCAGCAGCAATTGAAACAATCACCAACACGCTCACGAATTCCCCACTTTCAACTTTGGTTGAAAACATGGGGATTTCAATAGCACATGCGCAGGCAGCGTTAGACGGAAACTCCATCGAAATGCTTCAAAGCCTCGCTTCCAGTACCGTAGATATCGGAGGGAATCAAATCAGTCTGTTAAATCTAGGCTTTGTTCCAAGTTTCTACGCTTTTACAGAAGCAAGTTTCGATGCAAAAATGGACTTCTCCTTGTCAGAATCAACTGCCTTTAACGCAGATGCTGTGGTTTCGGTTGAAACAAAGGTAGTTGCGGCTACTGTAAGTGTGGGCTTCGCACGAAAATTTGATCAAGCTGCTTCAGCTTCTTCAAGTATTGCAGCCCGCATGGTTTCACTGCCTCCACCCGAAAACCTGTTAATCCTTCTAAAGAACTTAAGTACAGAAGGAAATACAACAACCTAGTAATCAATTAATAATCAACAAAAACAACAAAGTATGTTTGGAAACAACAAACCACGCATCGGTCAAGAACTTCTTGACGTGCCTATGGGCGACATGATTCGCCAAATGGCTTTTGCAATCGCAGAAGCACAAATCGTTCTGGATCAGAACTCAATTGATGTAGCCGAAATGATGGGCGGTTTAACAACCGTTACGGATGAACAGGGAAATGTTACTTTCCAAGACAGCCGCGTGTATTTCGGAACGGAAAAAATAACAAAAGGTGAAGCTATTGCTCGTCATAACTCTACGACAAACATCCAGCAAAAAGCGGAGATTCGTGCAGCATTGACAGGCAGTTACAAACCAACGTTAACCGCTACTGTCCCACCTGGTTTTACTCCTGGAACACCACTTACAGCAGATACCTACATCGATTATCAAGGTTTTTACCATGTAAGCACCGGAGCTGGAGCTTCCGTTCAAGTAGCCTATGGAGATCTGGACATTGCTATTGCTAGTGCAAGTGATCCAGCAACTGAAGTTAACCTTCCACGAAGAATTTCCATGTTGGAATGCGGTTTCACGCCAACGTTCTATCAATTCGTTGATACGATTATTGAGGTAAAGATCTCTATCCGTTATACACAGGAAGGTTCTACTAACAGTTCAGTAAATAACAACCTAAGATCAAGTGCAGCACGCATTGGTTTAGGATTCGGAAGAATCAAAGTAGGAAGATCTGTTCAGACCACGCAAGTGAACGCGAGTTATGCTCAAAAGTACAGTTACTCTGCAGAAGGATCCAGTTTGCTTCGCACCAAGTTGGTTCCGGTTCCAGCACCTGCTGTTTTGGAACAACGCATCCAGCGATTAATGGAGGAAGAGTTTAACAACACTCCACCAGTACAAACGCCTGCATAATGAACCCAGAGCAGCTGTCAGAGTGGCAGCTGCTCTATTAACCCTTAATCAATAAGCATATGATACAAGTTGGAAGAGAGTTATTGAATACTCCGTTTCCTCAATTGGTTCGAACGCTTGGTGTGGGGATTGCCGAGGCTCAATATGCACTCGATCGTGTTTCTATCAAAATCGCGCAATTAATGGCGGGATTCGTACTGAATGATGATGGAGAATTGGAACGTGATGAAACTTCACTGATCAAACTCAGAGAGAATGATCCCGGAGTGAGCTTATTAGCTCTTGGCTTCACGCCAACCTTCTATCAGTTCGTAGAAACATACATTGAACTCAAATTGGCTATTTCGATGAAAAGCGAACAGGAAACAAAAGCAGAAACTTCTGTTGGAGGCGTTGCATGGTCACCTTTTGGTGTCATTGCAGCCTCTGTTAATGCCAGTTATTCTCAGAAATACCAATACGAAGCAAGCGGAAGTTCCGAAATGCGAACCAAACTCGTTACAGTTCCTGCTCCGGCCATGTTTGAGAGTCGTTTGAAAGAATTAATGAACGAATCACAAATCGGAGAAATTCAAACAGATATGCCGCCGGTTCCTCCGGAAGAAGAGGAGTAAAAATTAACACATTCTAAAACAAGATTATGACAAAAAGTTGGAAAAAACTCGTCAAAACCAGTGATTTCGATTCAAACAACGGAAGCGAAAACTCTTTTAGTGATATCCAATTAACGCTGAATGAAATTGCAGCGCAAAATAAGGAATTGGACAATTTGTTGAAGGAACGACAATCCCTGGAAAATGAGATGGGAAATTTGCTTCAATCGAATAATCCTGAAGAAGAAAATCCTCGATTCACCGGTACTGTCGAATCGTTTAAACGTAAACGAGAGAGAGAAAAACAGAGAGCCGCTCTGAAGAAAAAACTCGAAGAGCGGCTCTTAAAAAAGAGCAAAGAATTGGAGCAATGGGAACAAAATCAGAAACGTCTGAAAAAGAAACTCACTCTCCAAAAGAAATCTTTGCTCAAAAAAGAAACCCGACAAGATCCTTCAACCAGCCAAAAAGCACCTAAATCAACAAAAAAAAGTTCCGATAAACCTTGGCTTGATGTCAATACCATCCGGAAAAAGAAAGATGAAATAGAAAGAAAGAAAAAAGTGCTTACCGAACAAATTGAGAAAGCAAAAAAGATCCCTGAAAAAATCAGGGAACTCAAAACTACACTCGATTCATTCGGACTGAAGGATCTTGCAAGGTTTCAAAAGAAGCTGGATCAGGAAAAAAAAACTGTAGAGATTCCAACCAGAATTCGCAGGATAAAAGATGATTGGGATGAAAAACGTGAAAACACGAAAGAAAAACTGCGGGAAAAAATCGGTCTCAAAAAGCTGGAAGAAAAATTGGAAGAAGTAAAACGCTTTGGCAATTCCGTAAAATCAGAAATCAAAAACTCTCTGGATTCCCTTGAATCAAAAGTTCCGGAAATGAGAGAATTAAGAGCGAATATGGAAAAAGAATTGTCACTGGATGAACGTCAAATGAACCTTTCCGAAAATGCTGCAGCCAAAAAAGCGGAGCAAAAACTAGCCGAAGAGAAAGAAAACTCACGCAAGGAAAAATTGAAAGAACGTTTACTATCCATCAAAAAGACCGAGCGAAAAGAAGAAGAACGGTCGAGTAGAAAGAAAGAACGCAAAAACGAAAAATACACTTAAAAAAATGAGTTCATCAACAACAACCACAAACAATTCACTGGCTCTGCAGGATATCATTCTCAGTATCGCAGGCAGTTTGAATGACGCACAGGAAGCCCTGCGCAATAAGAATCCGTATGATGAATACGGACGACCAAACACCCTTTATCAGGTTCCCTATCTGGATTTTAACCTGGAAGTTATTTCACAATTTGAAACTCCCCAAACAGGCGGAAGTACAAGCGGAAACGGAATCCGTTTCGCTCCCTTTCGAAGCACGGAAACAACAACCAAAAATCAGGGTATCATCACCAGTAATATTTCCGGACGATTTGTTGCCGTCATGCCAAACGAAGGATCTCCACAGGTCTTTCTGAAAGCAAGCCACAAAAATCCGGAAGTAAGTGGTGAATATTCGACATACACTTTTACAATACAAGCACTTCAGGCTAACAGTGAGCCAGCTATTGGACAGCCAATAGAAATCAACTTTGATGCCGAAACGTCCTATGAATTAAACGCAAAAATAGCGGTTATGCCACCTGTGTTTTTAGATACGAAAGAAGGCTATATCAGTGCACCTGAAGGTGTCTTTTATTCAAAAGTGAGAATTAAAACCTCGGAATTCAATCTGGGAAGAATCTTTGTTTTTAAAATCAATAGTGGAACACAAGTTATATCAACCTCAATAAGTAAGACATGATAGTATTCGATTTTTTAACCTTAAAGCTAAAGCTTTACAGCCGGGAAGATGTATTAGCTACCTCTTTGCCGGTCATAGTCCAATATTACAATACCACTGATTCAGATTGGATAACCGTTTTCGAGGACAGTGTGGAAGAGGGAATTCTCTACATCCATAAAGAAGTCCGAGCCGGAAGTACGGTAGAAGCACTCTTTTACGACATGATTGAACACGGAGTAATTCCACAGATACGCGTTATCCCAAGAGATCCGCCCGTTGCAGGTTTGGTAAAACAAGCTGTTATCGGAAGCTCATTCGTTTTCACCTTGAAAATGATTGATGGTGTGAATCACTTCGAAATCGATTTCGGTATTTTGTATATGATTCCGGATGAATTGATCGTGGATACAAGCAGTACATTCGAAGATATTCTGCCTGTTGCCGGTTTTTATCCAACCCTGGCTCCAACGGATAACACTCCGATTCCAATCCAGGATTTGTATACCAATCTGGTTTCTGAAATTGAAGCAGCAAATGATGCATCCGCAGATTCTGCATTCAAATTGTCTAATATCTCTGTGAAACTGAAAGCAGTCATTCACCGGGATGGAGAAACAATCAATGCTTCCTTATTGGATCTTGAAAATTGTGAAAGCGTATGCGGAGATGCCATCAGCGAGTTGAATTTTGACATCACTCCTGTTCAGATGAGAGAAACTTCTGAAATCCCTGTTCCGAATCTGATCGGATTAACAGAATCAGCCGTGCGAAAAATTGTAAAAGCAAATGGCTTACGATTAAATTCAATTTATCAGAAACGTACCGGAACAGTGAATGGTGATTCGTTCAAACAATCTCCGACAAGTGGAGTAACTGTCAAGCCAAATCAATTAATAACCGTAATGTTTAATAAAAATGAGTGATACAAATAACCCCGTACAATTATTCAGCGAACTGCTTGGCGGTTCGTTAGGAGATCTGATCAGTTCAGTTGGTCATGGAGTTGGCGAAGCACAGGCAGCTTTGGATCAGGGAGCTCTTCAGCAAACCCTGGATATCTATGACCTGAGTAAAGATGAGGAAAGAAGTTCAGAAGAACTTCAATTGGTGAATTTAATTCGAGCAATGGGATACCAACCCACTTTTTATGCCATTCCCGAAACAGAAGTTGAAGCACAGATTTCGCTTTCAATGAATTTGAATCCGCAACCTGTCAGCGCCATAGGAAGTGTCCCGATCTCCAAATATAAAGTCAACGCAACTCCTATGAATGCAGGAAACGTGAATCGTTTTGGATTGCAGGCAAATGCTATGGCTAAGCTAAAATTCAAAATTGTTCCTGTTCCGCCAAGTCAAGGTACAGCCGATCTTCGAATCGTTCCGGACTTTAGCGACAGCGTTTGGGATGAAGATACAAAAGCATTGATTCAGAATCTTGGATTTACTTATGAACTAAGAACCCCGGAAGGTGATTTGATTACAGACGAAGAGTTGATAGAAGGTTTGTTCGTCTACAGACAATCACTTGACGCCGGAACTATTGCTAACATTTCTAATGATGTGCTGGTACTTAATTTCTATGAAATTCGTGTAATCCCTGATCTAAGTGACACAAACTGGGGCACTACAGTAAGAGATCTGATTGAAAATCTTCAAATCAGCTATGAAATAAGAACTCCGGATGGAACTTTAATGGAAGAACATGACGTAGTAGGGGAACCGATTACAGGCCAAACACCTGCAGCCGGAACCTTTGTTGACACAACAAGTGCTCTTCTGGTAGTTACCGTTACTATCTGATCCCGAGGGACAGAAATCAACAGGTTTGGAATGCAGGAAATTTTCTGCATTCCGGACTTTGATTATTGACTCATTACACCAAATCAACCTCACATTCACATGCTTCACGTTAAAAACACCCACACCATTTTCGACCATGTTGCGGAAATAAACAGTCAAAAAGAATATTGGTACTTCCGAACCGATGGAGGAGATTATTACACGGATTTTATTCAGAACGGATATATCGGAATTGATTGGAATTTTATTGCCGCTCCGGATATCCGGGAAGAAAATCTGGAGTACCTCAGAAAATCAGTAATCATCAACAGTTACAAATACCGGAATGTTCCCTACGATTGGTTAGGATCCGGAGAAAAATCCTCTGTTACCAAAACCATCAACAAATTATTCACTTTCAAGAACCTGAAAAAAGGCGATGTGATTCTCATTCCATCAGAAGATGCCGACCATTTCAGCATCGGTGAAATTGCAGACGATGAAATCTATTCGGCTTCTGAACACGAATTGTCGACAGGCAGATATATCAAACGAAGAAAAGTAAACTGGCTGAAAACGTCAATTAAACATCATTATTACAATGCCCTGTTCTATTTACTGAAACATTCACACACCATTGTTTCCATTAAAAAACATGCGGATTTCATTGATTCGCTAACAGAAGAATTGTATATCAAAGACGGAGATTGCTTTTTATCTTTGCGCATCAACAAGGAATCTGAAATCAGCTTGAAGGACTTGAAAGATTTGTTTGATAATTACCTGGAACTCATTTCTAAAGTAAATTCAGACTTCAATTTTGGAGAAAAAATCGATACCACAACGGTTAAACTAAGTTTAAACTCTCCCGGATTCATCAACATCAAATTACCGGTTGGAAAATCACTGATCGTAACAAGTCTGATCTTATCGATGTTCCTGAATGGCTGCACCAATGACGAGATCAGCATGAAAATAAACCGGGAAAATATTCCAATAGAGTATATTCCGTATATGGATTCCATTCAAAACATCCGGAAAAACCTGGAAGTGGAAAACGACTCCATTTTTGAGCACCTAACAAATAATGATTATGGAAACAGCAAGTAGTTTTTTAGCTTCCGGAGACAATGTGTTCAAATTCCTATTGACCATGTGTATCGGAACAATCCTCTTTAACATTGTTTATCCTACGGATAAGATCCGTGAGATTGGAATCCGTCAAAGTGAACTGAATTACAAATTGGATCTGATAAATGACGAGTCTAAAACACTTTACAATGAGGTGAAGATTTTGAAAAAAATAAGGAATACCTTAACTGGAATAAGCTCCTCAATCAATGCGGATTTCAGAAAAAAACTGGAATCATTTGATCTGAAATACAAGTTGCTTACCCAAAAGGATTATGAAATCAAACACCTTCGAAGATTGATCGATATATCCAGGGTTGAGTTGGATTTTTATGCCGGTTTTCGATTCTGGAGTTATTATCCTTCCATGATCGTTGGATTATTGTCCTTAATCTTTTGGATCAGATTTTACATCAAAAGTCAGAAAATGGATGAGGATTAAGCCTTCAGCTTCTTCACAATATTCGTCGTGCTAAATCCTTCAACCAAAGCAACCGTTTTCACTTCTCCTCCATTTGCAAGAATCGCTTCTCTGCCTACAATGTATTTCTTGCTGGAAGGATCCGGCTCATTTGCATCGTAATCCGCACCTTTCACAAGCACGCTTGGTTTCAATAATTCGATTACCGAAACGGGAGTATCTTCATCAAAGAATACCACACCATCAACAAATTCAAGGGAAGCTAAGATTAACGCTCTCGAGGATTCCGGATTAATTGGTCTCTCAGGTCCTTTTCCTTGTCGTTTCACGGAATCATCAGTATTGATGGCAATGATCAATTTAGAACCGAAATCAGCCGCTTTTGCCAGGTAAGTAACATGTCCTTCGTGCAGAATATCAAAACAACCATTAGTGAAAACCACTTTTTCGCCGGCTTGCTTCCAATCCCGAATGCGCTGCTCCATTTCTTCCAACGAAGTCACTTTATGCTTGATCTGCTCGAATTTCCCCATCTTTTGAATAGTTTTTTGGTAAGAGAAAAAAGGACAATGCCCCAAGGATAATGATCAATAACGTTTGGGAAGACCAGATGATTGCACCTAAAGCACAACCGATTCCCCAAGCCTGATCTCCATATTCGCCTTTTAAATAATATTCAATAACAAGACCGACTACCAAGGGGAAAATGCCTATTCCGCCATTGGTCAATGTAATTCCTAGTGAACCCGCCAAAAAAGCGAGTAACATTCCGGTTGGTGGAACATGTGTTGTTTCGTCAAGTGCAAAAAAGCAGATGGCAAAATAAACCACGTACAAGACCCAAATGAATAACGTATGTCCGATAAATCCAAGTGGATTCTTTGTTTTAAAAACCGATAAAGCACCGGAAACCAACCCTTTTATAAACCCGATAACTTTTAAGCGAATGGTTTTTATCAAAAACACGATCCCAAAGGCGGCAAGAAACACTCCGATAATAATCCATTTGATTAGTTGAAATCTGGAAGCCGATTCAGGATTGGAGGAAAAAGTAGCTTCGATTAACTCCTTGATTTTCCAAAAATCTCCAGCTCCTACAATGGAAGCTATCAACGCGACAGAAAGTAGCATGATAAGGTCAAAGACGCGTTCTGCCAAAATAGTTCCGAAAGATTTGGAAAAAGGAATTCCATCTGATCGATACAGCATAGCTGCTCTTGAAGCTTCACCTGCTCTGGGAATGGTTAAATTCACAATATACCCGATCATGATTGCATGGTACCGATTCCAAAAAGAAGTTTTATATCCGATTGGTTCCAATAAATATTTCCAGCGATAAGCTCTTGAAAGCAAAGCGAAAAAACTCAATAATAAGGATAAGAAAACCCAGAAATAATTGGCTTCGCGAAGTGCTTTGTAAAAAGCATCTTTCACTGCCGGTTCCATGGAGTGAAAAAAGAACCAGATCAGATAAACGCCTAAGGCCAGTGGAAGAACTGTTTTTAGAAGAATACCTGCTGCTTTTTTCATTAGACTATCAAATTAGTCAATTCATTTGGAAAAACCAAAGACGGTTTAAATGATCGTGCTTCCTCAGGAGTCATATATCCATAACCAATAACGATGATCATATCACCAACAGCAACTTTTCTGGCAGCCGGACCATTCAAACAAATTGTTCCGCTTCCTCTGTCACCTTTTATAACGTAAGTTTCCAAACGTTCGCCATTATTTATATTGACAACCTGAACACGCTCTCCCTCAACCAAATTAGAGGCATCCATCAATGCTTCATCAATGGTAATACTTCCTACGTAATTTAATTCTGCCTGAGTGACGCGTACGCGGTGAATTTTTGATTTGACTACTTGTATCAACATGTTTGTAAAAATCGAAGTGCAAAGATAAGAAAAAGCTAAAGCTTTTGAAGACTAAATCACGACAAATGTTAATGCGAAAGTGATTTGGAATAATTACGAATTACGAATCCCTATTTACGAATTTGGAAAGTCAGTATTCTTGAAATTCGTTAGTTAGTTAATGGAAATAATGAATTCCGGGCGACATTGAACCAATGATCAGATAGTGTTCACCTATGAATAAAGCATGAATATCCCATGAATGTCCCATGGATATCCCAATGAATGTATTAATTCTTAACATTATTTATCCAATGATGAAGTTTGGGCGAAAGCGCAGATTGGGAATTCGTAATTACACCAGTGTCAAATTGTCAATCAATCTGACCTCTCCGCAGAAGCAGGCAATGCACATCGTTGCTCCCGGAACCCACTCATCTTTCAAATCTTGCAAGGTAACCGGATCTACAATATTTAAATATTCCAGCTGAAGGGTACCGGTTTCAAAAAAAGCAATCGCTCTGGTAAGTGTTTCCTCAGGTGAAAATTGGCTCGAATCGATTTTTGCCCGAGACAAAGTCTGGTAAATGATCAACGCTTCTTCTTTCTGTGATTCGGACAAGCGCTTGTTGCGACTGCTCATAGCCAAACCTTTTTCAGTTCTTGAAGTCTCACAGGGAACAATCTGGATCGGAAGATTCAGTTGATCTACCATCTTTTTAATAACGGCCACTTGCTGAAAATCTTTCAATCCAAAGTATGCTTTCTGAGGTTCAACCAATTCAAACAAACGATAAACAACCTGAACAACTCCTTTAAAATGTCCCGGACGGAACTTTCCTTCCATTACTTGGTCCAAGCCCTCTAAATCTACCCGGGGAGATACCAGTTTTTCAGGATAAATTTCTGTTTCTGAGGGAAAAAAAGCAACATCACAACCGAATTTTTTCAACAATTCAGAATCGGCCTCAGGAGTCCGCGGATACTTTTCAAGATCTGATAGATTATTGAACTGGGTTGGGTTCACAAAAACACTTGCGACAACTACGTCACATTCAGCACTGGCGCGACTTACCAAGTCCATATGCCCTTGATGCAAGGCACCCATTGTAGGCACAAAACCAATGCTTTTACCTTCTTTTTGGGCTGAATTTAGAGCTTGCTTTAGCCCTTCAACCGTGTTGATTATTTCCACATTTCTACCCTTTCGTTCAAAACAAGCAGGCAAAACTATATTAATATCTTGAAGATTCCGTCTTTTTTTCGTAATTTTGCACGTATAATATTCAAAAATTCCCCTATCGAATTCTATGGAAAAGAAAAGAATTCTCTTTGTTTCTCAAGAAATATATCCATTTCTTGCTAAAACAGAAATTTCTCACAACGCTCGCAAACTTCCGCAAGGAACTCAGGAGAACGGTAAAGAAATCCGTGTTTTCACACCTCGCTTTGGCAGTATTAATGAAAGAAGACATCAACTTCATGAAGTAATCCGTCTTTCGGGAATGAATATCATCATTGACGATAATGATCACCCGTTGATTATTAAGGTCGCGTCAATTCCCGCTGCTCGTTTGCAGGTTTATTTCATCGATAACGATGAGTTCTTCAAACGTAAAACAAATGTAGCGGATGATAAAGGAGCTGATTTCGCTGACAATGACGAAAGAAGTATGTTCTTCTGTCGTGGTGTTTTGGAAACAGTTAAAAAATTAGGCTGGAAACCGGATGTGATTCATTGTCACGGATGGATGACTTCATTAATGTCTTTATACATCAAGAAGATCTACAATAAAGATCCGCATTTTGCAGATACGAAAGTAGTCTACAGTATTTACGACGACAAAGAAGGATTCGAATCTGCTTGGGATGAACGCTTTCACGAAAAGCTGAAATTTGATGGATTTGATGAAGAAGTCACAAATTTAGTTAAAACACCTACTTTGGATGCAATAACTAAAGCAGCTGTAGCGTTCTCTGACGGAGTCATTCAAGGTAGTGAAGTAATTCAACCGGAATTGCAAAAAGTCTACGATGATGCGACGTGTTTAAAACTAAATTATTTACCGGAAGAACACTTAACCAAAGGATTAACAGAATTCTTTGATAAAGTAATAGAAGAAGGCATTTTGATACAATGATGAAATTAAAAAAACTAAATAATAACTGGCGGAAAGGTATTTTACTTTCCGCTTGTTTTGTATTTACCGTTTCCGTTTTACCGAGCTGTAAGAAAACATCTTCCCAATTCGGATCAGAAGCGTTAAGTATTGAGGACTTATTAGCTGCTGGCGGTAAGGATACTTTTCAGTTAAACACGTCATCCATTCTTTTTGACACGCTCCCCACTGATAATCAGATTTTCGGAACTTTGGGAGCTTATCATGATCCTAAGTTTGGAACTGTGAATGCCTCAATTTATACTCAGCTATCAATTAGTGGAGCGGTATCAATGGGAGAAGATCCTATCGTTGATTCAGTTGTTCTAAGCTTGAACTTTGGCGGATTTTATGGTAAACAGGAATCTCAAACAGGTTATCTAGATCAACAAACATTTGAAGTTTACCAACTTGCGGATGAATTGGATAAAGATGCTGATTATAAAAGAAATACGGTAAAAGCAACTACCGGTTCCAATTTGGTAGATCCGGGATCCGCAACCCAAAGACCAAACATGAAAAATCAAGTGGTCATTGCAGATAGTGATGGGAACGGTGCTAACGACACATTAAAGCCGCAGCTTCGACTGAAACTTGACAATGCTTTAGGTCAACAATTTCTTGATGACATGGCTGCAGGAAATGGAGCTTTCGTAAGCAGTGACGCTTTCCTTAGCTCAGGCTATTTCAAAGGATTGAAAATAAATGTTGCCAATGCAACACCTTCAAGCGGAACAGGATCCATTATGTATTTCAACTTAGGAAATGCACAAACTAAAATGACCATCTATTACAAACTTGCAGCGGAACCTTCTACCCCACGCAATATTGCTTTGGTGGTTAATGCTTCTTGTGCTGATTTCAATCATGTAGACATTGATCATACAGGTTATCACATTGCAGACGTTCTCTCAAATCCTATAAACGGACAAAGCCAGTTTTACAGCCAGTCATTCAACGCTATTCCTAAAATTGAACTTCCCACGATAACTAACATTCCAAGCAAATCACTCGTTAATAACGCTTTGCTTTATTTGCCTGTAGCATATCAAACCGGGGATTTTTACTATCCGACCCAAACCTTTAACTTAGCTTATAAGAATGAAGACGGAACCTTCACCATCTTCGAAACTGCAAGTTATGACAACAATCAGAAAGCATTTGTAGTTGACATGAGACATTACATCCAGGAATTAATCTCGGGTAAGAAGCAAAACAACGGAATCTACCTGATTCCTTCGCAAAACTATTACCGCTGTACCGTTGACCGTGTGATTTTCAATGGTCCTTTATCACCTTACAAAACAAGACCTAAATTAGTTATTAAATATACTGAATTCAAATAGACATGTGTGGAATTGTAGCATATATCGGGAAGAAAGAAGCTTATCCAATTTTAATTAAAGGACTAAAGCGCTTAGAATATCGTGGGTATGATAGTGCAGGAATTGCATTATTAGATTCAGGAAAAGTGAATTTGTACAAACGTCAGGGAAAAGTATCCAACCTGGAAGAGTTTGTAGCCGGAAAAAATCTAGCGGGACATGCTGGAATTGGTCATACTCGCTGGGCTACTCACGGAGCACCGAACGACATCAATGCACATCCACATTTTTCAAACAACGAAAAAATCGCATTGATCCATAACGGAATCATTGAAAATTACAATAGTTTAAAAGAAGAATTGATCGTTCGCGGTTATCATTTCAAAAGTCAAACCGATACGGAAGTTTTGGTTCATTTGATCGATGATATTCAAAAGAAAGAGAATGTAGATTTAGCAGAAGCTGTTCGCATGGCATTGCAAAATGTGATTGGTGCTTACGCTATCGTCGTTATTTCTTCCGATAATCCAAATCAACTAATTGCGGCTCGTAAGAGTTCTCCATTAGTTGTTGGAATTGGCAAAGAAAATGATTTCTACCTTGCTTCTGACGCGACACCGATTATCGAATACACCAATCAGGTTGTTTACCTGGAGGACGAAGAAATTGCAGTAGTGGATCTGGTAACAGGTTTAAACATTACAAATCTTCGCAACCAGCCAAAAACGCCTTATGTTCAGGAATTGGAAATGCAATTGGAAACACTTGAAAAAGGTGGGTACGAGCATTTCATGTTGAAAGAGATCCACGAACAACCACGTTCAATCAAAGACTGTTTCCGCGGACGCTTAAATGCATCTGAAGGATGGGTTTCTTTGGGTGGTGTGAAAGACTATGAGCAAAAAATGATCAATGCACAACGCATTGTGATGGTTGCTTGCGGAACTTCCTGGCATGCTTGTTTGGTCGGAGAATATTTATTCGAAGATTTAGCACGAATCAATGTAGAAGTAGAATACGCATCCGAATTCAGATACCGAAATCCAATCATCAACGAAAATGATATTGTGATCGCTGTATCTCAATCCGGTGAAACTGCGGATACTTTGGCAGCATTGGAACTTGCAAAATCAAAAGGAGCAACAATCCTCGGGATTTGTAACGTGGTTGGTTCTTCTATCTCACGCATTACAGACGCAGGTTCATATACGCACGCAGGACCTGAAATCGGAGTTGCATCTACCAAAGCGTTTACCGCACAAGTAACTGTTTTGACATTAATGGCACTTTCTTTAGCTCATAAAAAAGGCACTTTAAGCGAGTCGAAATTCAGAACCATGCTTTCGGAATTGGAAATCATTCCTGAAAAAGTAAAACGTGTATTGGAGCGCAATGCCGAAATCGAAGAGATTGCAAAGATCTATAAAGATGCAAACAATGCACTTTATCTTGGAAGAGGAAGTTCTTTCCCGGTTGCATTGGAAGGCGCATTAAAACTAAAAGAAATTTCATACATCCACGCGGAAGGATATCCTGCTGCAGAAATGAAACACGGCCCGATCGCATTGATCGATGAAGAAATGCCGGTTTTTGTAATCGCAACCAAAGGAACATCTTACGAAAAAGTAGTAAGTAATATTCAGGAAGTTAAAGCACGCAAAGGAAAGATCATTGCGATTGTAACGGAAGGTGATGTAGACGTAAAAGCAATGGCCGATCACGTGATTGAGATTCCTGATACGGACGAGCACCTGGTTCCAATTTTGGCAACGATTCCATTCCAATTATTGAGTTACCACATTGCGGTAATGAGAGATTGTAATGTAGATCAACCACGAAATTTGGCAAAATCGGTTACGGTAGAGTAATTGAATTATAACATATAAAGATTAAACAAGAATAACTAATCTTGTTTAATCTATTTGATAACTAATTTTAATACTATTTAATGAAAAATTTAACCATCTTAAAAGGGAGTATTGCTCTAATCGCAATATCGATGATTTTCACATCTTGTAAAAAAGAGGAAATCACATCAAAAAAATCAATTTTACAATCTGAAAACCATGAGGTGAATCTACCAAGCTATAAATTTTCTTCTGTGGTGAAAATTTATGGTGAGAATACTGAAGATGGGTTTCTGACCTTATCAGTATCTTCCGATGATGAAATATATTTGGAGCAATACGTGGCAAAATTAAAGCAAGCAGCTATTTCATTCAAAGAATCTGATCCTTCGAATGAAGGCAAATTAAATCCAATCCTGGAGGAAAAATCGGAATCCAGTGTTTATTTGTCTTTTGAATGGAGTAATTATCATTTCAATCTTGAAAAAGGGAAAATCTACGGGGTATTTCTGACTTCAAAAAATGACAGTAAAGCGTTAGTTTATTACAATTCATTTAGCAATTGCTCTGGATTTACTTCTGGAAACGGATTTGCAGCAGTAAATATTTATGATACATATACCAGTCATAATAGTTTATGGAGTCTCTCAAATAATGCCAATAGCCTCTTTTATCAAAAATTGTTATCCTATAATGATAATTTGGAAGTTAGAACATTTACTTATACACCTGTTTTTGGGAATATTTATTCAAGCTTTGTTTTAAATGGAGTAACAGTCTATTATCGTCCAAGACTTAATTATGTAAGCCCTGAAATGCCTAGTTTTTATACAGATTACAATTCTATCGGATATGGTAATGGCATAGATAACACAAATGGCAATGGTGCTGGTTCTACTCTAACTGTCTACAAAGCTGGCTAATTTTATTTGTCTAGGCTGTTAAACATTTTGTCATATAAAGAAGGGCTGTAAAATTAATTTTACAGCCCTTCTTCTTTTTCATATTTCGGGTTTGGTAGAACTAATTAATCATTGTCTCTAATAATATAACCTTTTGTCATTATTCCCTCACGATAAAGTGTAATCTTCAAATCGTTAATAGATTCTTTCTCACTCAAAAAAAGTGTGGAGGAAATCAAACCCGGAGCACTGATCATCAAAGAAAAAGGATCTTTACTTTTACTCCAATCCAATGGAATTTTAAATTTCCCATCCTTTTCAGAAATCATCTTCAATAGCTCATTTCCTTCAGCATCCAGCAATTGGATAGTTACAGCTCCATAACCTTTCCCATCTACCAGAATAGTTCCGCTGGTAAACTTCTCATCTGAGTGATCGTAATATTCAATGGCGCTTACTAAACCATCTAGTGGCTCCTGATAAATAATTACTTGTGTGGTATCTATTGGTGTAACTTGTGCATTCACATGAATCGCAGAGAAAGTCGTTAACGCAAGACCTAAAGCAACCGCTTTCAAATCAAAAGAAAACGAATGATGAGGTCTTGTTAAAACATACCCCCTATCCATTTGATCCGGTCTAAATCTTCCACAAACGGACTCTTTTTTCTTTCCTTCCAGATAACTCACGATCGAAAAATCCGACATCGAACTGAAATCTACAACAGTCTTACTGCAAGATTCGCAAAACCGGCCTTTTGCTTCCGGCTTCATTTGGTTCCAATCTTCGTGACATGGTTCCTCTATGCTATATTTGATTGTTTTCGCTTTCATGATCGTCAAGTTAAATTTATCTGCTAGGAGCAACTTTACCCATTTTCATTCTTTGCTCATACAACGTAACTGTCAAATTACCCAAAGATTTATGATTACTAAAATAAATCGTTTGAGAACCGTATCCAGGCGCACTTACCCGAATAGAAGCCGGATTCTTTGCCCAATCCAATGGAATTTTGAACGTTCCATTCTTTTCCGGTTTGATAGATGTCAATTCAACAGAAGCAGCATCCATCAAAGAGACTTTCACCAAACTCACATCCTTTCCTTCCAACTTAATTTTCCCACCGACAAATGATTCATTGCTGTGGTCATAGGTCATTGCAACCTCACCCTGAATCATCACTTTTGGTTCATTGATTGAATCATGTTGCTCAATTAGTGCTGAATTCTGTGCCTGAGATGGCAAAGCAGAAAAAGTACTCAAAGCCAAACCAAGTGCAACCGCTTTTAAATCGAAACCAAATGCCGCATGATGAGGTTTTGTAAATAAATATGTTTTATCTAATTGATCTTCGGCAAAACGACCACAAACCGATTGATGCTTATTGTTTTCCAGGTAATTCACAATGGAAAAATCAGACATCGTACTGAAATCCACTACCGTTTTACTGCATGAAGAACAGAAACGACCTTGTGTTTCCGGTTTCATCTGATCCCAGTCTGCATGACAAGGATCCTCAATTTTATAGTTTATTTTCTTCGGTTTCATGGCGCTTTTAGTTTGAATACAGTCACTCTGAAAAATGGTTCAACGGAATCTTTATTTTTCTTCTTTTTTAATAGTGACATTTCCAATCTCGATCTTTTGTAGAATCTGATCTTCTGTAGACTTCACATCTCCCTGAATCACTTCTCCACGGATCATTTCCATATGCTCCAAAAGTTCAATCTGTAGATTCGATAAAGAGCGAACACTCGCAAAATAAAGATCCTGAGTTTCATATCCAGTGCCGGAAATCTCAATGTAATAAGGTTCCAGTGTCCAATTCAGGTCGATGGAAAATTTCCCCTTGGAATCCGGGTGAACAGTCTTCAAAGTTCTTCCTCCAGCATTTTTCAATTCAACAATAATCTGATCAAAGTCTTTTTTTGAAGCTTTGACAGTGCCGCTTACTTTTGATTCCTTCTCATGATCAAACTGTACATGAGCAACTGTTCCTACTACAATTGGCGGAACTACAATCGTGGTATCGATTCTCACAGGTTCATTTGGTTCAGTCTGTGCAAAACTGTGAACCGCAGAAAAAGTAGTCAAAGCCAAGCCTAGAACCACTGCACGCAAATCAAAAGCTGGAGCAAAAACCGGTTGATTCAGACTATAAACCCGATCCAATTGCGGTTTGGTAAACCTTCCGCATACCTTTTCGTTTTTATGATTCTCCAGGTAATTCACAATCGAGAAATCTGACATCCGCGTAAAATCAACTACCGATTTCTCGCAAGATCCACAAAATCGACCACTTGATTCGGGTGTCATCTCGTTCCAACTCTTATCACACGGATTTTGAATGGTATATTGAATCGTTTTTGCTTTCATAAGTTGTTTTTTTGACCGTACAGTAAATAACTCCAAAAGTTCAGATCTATTTTGTTTATTTATTAACTTCCTTGAAAATCAATTTGTTTTTTCATTAAATTAGTTCAAAACAAGTTGGTTAATGATTCGAATAAAACGATTTCAGAGAACACTAATTATTTTGTTAGCAGCCATTAATTCGCTATTCTATTCCAGTTCGCGTTCTTATTCACTGCTCGACATTCTTTCCAATACATTTATCTTTACCGGAATTGTAACAGCCTTTGTATTTACCTATGTATACATACAAAACAGTTCACGCAGAAAGAAAGCAAAGCTTAAATCCTAAACAATCCCGTATTTCCTGCTTTTTTAAGTCCCCAAATTGACTTTTTTAGGTATTTTTGAACAACTTGAAAAAAAGCTAATGGGTAAAGTATCAATTTTCCTTGCGCTGATTGCGGGCGCTCTTGTACAATTTCAGGCAAAAGCGCAAGAATTTACTCCTGAAAAAATGTGGTCTCTCAATCGAATTTCAGGAACTTTGGGTTCCTCTAATGAGGAGTGGATGATTTATCAGAGTACCAAAACCGATTATACGGTAAACAAAGGAAAAACCAGTACTTTTTTGGTCGAATTAAAAGCCGGAAAATCAAGTACTCTAGACCTTGACGGAGCATGGAATTTTATCTGGAACGCAGAAAATCAATTGCTATTCCTTCAAGCTTCAGGATCTGAAATCGAATTAAAAAGCTTAAATCCTTCCAATAAAGCAATCAAAGTACTTCACAATTTCGGAGCAACTTCGGTAGAAGGAATTGCTTTAAGCCCGGACGGAAAAAGATTTGCGACACTGGAACCTTTGAAACTGAAAGAAACCGTTAAAGACAAATATCCCGATTTACCGCTAACATCCGGAAGAGTTGAAACAGACTTGATGTACCGTCACTGGAATCAATGGTCTTCACCGGAAGCACTTCATTTGTATTGGTATGAATCATCTGCTGAAGGGAAATTCACCAAAAAAGCAGATGTAATGGATCATGAAAATTTCCCGTCAGTTACTGGACCTTTTGGAGGAATAGAATCTGTTTGTTTCAGTAAAGACGGACAAACCATTTTTTACTCTACGAAGAAAATGGCTGGAAAAGCATTCGCACAATCTACCAACTCAGAAATCTACGCATACCGAACTTCAGATAAGATCACAACGATTCTATCTTCAGCACACAAAGGATACGATACCAATCCCTCAGTCAATTTCACCGGAAAAACCCTTGCTTGGTTAAGTATGGAAAAAGACGGTTTTGAAGCAGATAAAAACAGAATCCGAATCATGGATCTGGAAAGCAGACAGGAGAAAGATCTGACTGCAAGTATGGATATCAGCGTAAACGAATTTGCGTGGCATCCTTCAAAAGAGATTATTTACTTTACAGCAACTACAAAAGCTACTAAGCAATTGTATTCCATTGATGTAAAAACAGGGAAAATTCAACAATTGACTTTTGACCGCTGCGACTATGTGAATTTCAGCATTATGAAAGATCGGATCCTACTTGAAAAACAAGATATGATTCATCCAACAGACATCTGGATCTTCACACCGAAAACGAATTTAATAGAGCAGTTGACTCATGCCAATAAAGAAGAATTAAAAGGCATTGCAGAACCAACTGTTCAGGAAAAGTGGATCACAACTACTGACGGAAAGAAAATGCTTACGTGGGTAATCTACCCTCCGAATTACGATCCTGCAAAAAAATATCCTGCTTTACTTTATTGTCAGGGAGGACCACAAAGTCCCGTTTCCCAGTTCTTTTCCTACCGATGGAATTTCCGTTTGATGGCTTCTCAGGGCTACATCATCATTGCTCCAAACAGAAGAGGTTTACCCGGATTTGGTCAGGAATGGAATGATGCGATTTCAAAAGATTGGGGCGGACAAGCCATGCGCGATTATTTGACTGCAACGGACAGTTGTGTGGCGCAAATTCCTGCAATAAACAAAGACAAACTGGGAGCAGTTGGAGCAAGTTACGGTGGATATTCCGTTTATTATTTAGCCGGAATTCATGAAAACCGCTTCAAAGCATTTATTTCCCATTGTGGATTATTCAATCTGGAGAGCTGGTATGGCACAACAGAAGAATTATTCTTCGCGAATTGGGATATCGGCGGACCTTATTGGTTACCCGAGAATAAAGACTTATACGCAAAGAACAGTCCTCACAAATTAGTGGACAAGTGGAACACACCGATGCTGGTAATTCATGGAGGAAAAGATTTCCGCGTTCCTGAATCTGAAGGAATGCAAGCATTTCAAGTACTTCAATTGAAAGGAATCCCTAGTAAATTCCTGTATTTTCCGGATGAAGGGCATTGGGTTACCAAACCACAAAACAGCATGTTGTGGAACAGAGAGTTTTTTGACTGGTTAAATACTTATTTAAAGTAAGAATCCGTCATGGCGGATTGGCACAGTCATGAGAAAGCGAAAGTGAAAACAAAAATGGACTCCTTAAACCGATCCAATTAAAAATAAAAAAACAAAGAGATATGTGGAATAGAATAGCCAATATCATTCTAAGAAATCGTTTTATTATCCTTGCCATCATGGCCTTATTAACCGTTTTATTCGGTTACTATGCGATTACAGGTTTAAAGATCGACAATAAGTATGGAAACATGCTTCCCAAGGATAGTCCAACCCAGATTACCTACTTGAAGTTCAAGAAAATGTTTGGTGAGGATGGTTCAGCGTTGATCATTGCAATTCAGGATAAAGATCTGTATACCAAAGAAAAATTCCTGCTTTGGAAAAACCTGGGAGATTCGATTCTTCAAATCGACGGGGTAATTTCCGTGATCTCTGAAGCAAAACTTTTTAATCTGATTAACGATACGGCCAACAGTCAATTCACCATAAAACCAATCTTCTCCGATATCTCTTTCAAAGAGAAATCCATTGAACAGATCAAAAGCGAAATTAGGAGAAACCCTATTTACAGCGGAGTCATGTATAATGATTCAGCCAACGTAAGTCTGATGATGGTAACTCTGGATGAAAATTTTCTGGTCGACAAAGAGAAACAAAAAGTAGTCATTGAGATTGAAAAACTGGCAAAATCTTACGAGAAACATTTCAACCATATTCACTTTGCGGGACTACCTCACATGCGTGTTTTGATTGGAAAACGCGTAATGAGTGAAATGTACATTTTCGTAGTGCTTTCCATGCTTATTTCCTTCGGGATCATGTATTTCTTCTTCCGCTCAGTTCGTGTAACACTCATTAGTCTTCTGGTGGTTGCTATTACCGTAATCTGGGCTATGGGAACGATCGGGCTGTTCAACTACAACATTTCCATCATGATGGCGCTCATTCCTCCGCTGATGATCGTTATTGGGATTCCAAACTGTATTTACCTCTTTAACAAATACCACTACGAGTTCAAACAGCACGGAAATAAAATCAAAGCACTGACCCAGGTAATCCGTAAAACGGGAACAGCTATGTGGCTGACCAACGTAACAACGGCTATCGGTTTCATGACTTTCCTCTTTACGAATTCCTCCAAATTCTTTGAATTCGGGGTTATTTCATCCGTAAACATCATGTTATGCTATGTGGTTTCCCTGTGTTTGATTCCCATCTTTGCATCGTTCTCAAAACAGCCAAAAACACGTCACTTAAAACATCTTGATCGCAAAGCTGCTGTGAAATTTTTGGAAAAATTGGTAAAAATCACTGCTAACAACCGTAAAGCAGTTTATGTAATTACCATTCTTTTAACCATTGGAACAGGAGTTGGAATTTTCTTCATCAAAGTAACCGGAAATATTACCGGAGATTTACCGGCAAAAGATCCTATTCTGAAAGATATTCAATTCATGGAAGCCAATTTTGGCGGAGCAGTTCCATTTGAAGTATTGATCGATTACAAGGAAAAAGGACGTTTATTCGGTAAGAATACCATGCAAAGTGTGGAGCAAGTTCAGGAGATGCTTTCAAAAGACACCTTGTTTGCTAAAAGTCTTTCCATTGTAGATTTTGTAAAAGTAGTCAACATGGCTTACTACAACAACAATCCGGATCAATACAAGATCTTTGCAACCAAAGACAAACTGCGTCTAAATGCCTACTTAAAGAATTTATCTACGACTACGAATAATTCGACCTTATCAATCAAAGAATTGGTGGATACAACGAATCATATTCTCCGGATCAGAACTTCCATGAAGGATTTGGGATCTTACGAAGTAGAAGATCAGGTTCATTTGATCGAGCACCGCATAGATAGTATTATGAATCCGGACAAGCCTTTATTGGAGAACTACTACTCCAAATTTGAAAAAGGCAAAAAGACTTACATCGATTCTATTTTTGAATTATCAAGCGGTGTTTACAACAACCTCACTGCCTTGATCTCAAATGGCGATGACAAAAAACAGTATGCTTTCGATTCCGATCCGGAATTAGTAAGAAACTACTTCGGAAAGCCTACATTCAAGAAAAAACTGCGTGAAGCAATCGACAATGAGTATTATGACGTTACACTTACCGGAACATCTGTTGTAGCATCTGAAGGAACGAAATACCTGGTAAGCAACTTGACTTCCAGTATTGTTTTCGCAACTATCTCGATTGCAGCATTGATGTCTCTCTTATTCTACTCTTTTAGAATGGTAGTTGTTTCCATGATCCCGAACTTAATCCCGATGGCAATTACTGCAGGAATTATGGGAATCTTCGGAATTCCGTTGAAACCTTCTACCCTATTGATCTTCTCAATCGCATTGGGTATTACGGTCGATAATACGATCCACTTCCTGGCCCATTACCGGCATGAGTTGAAAACAAAAAAATGGGATCTGAAAGAATCTATTGCAATTTCCATTCGTGAAACCGGTTTAAGTATCATTTATACTTCCGTGATCTTGTTCTTCGGATTTATCGTATTCGTCTTTTCTGATTTCGGAGGAACTCAGGCCTTGGGTTATTTATCTGCAATCACGTATTTTGTGGCTCTTTTCACGAATCTGATCTTGTTGCCTTGTTTGCTTTTAAGTTACGAGCGCAGATTGACAACCAAGTCATTTGAAGAACCGTTATTTGAGATTTACGACGAAGATTCAGATATCAACTGGGATTTATTGGAAGTTGAAAAATTGGAAGAATCAAACCCGGAAAACCCGGCTTCTGATGAAAAAGACAAATCAAACGAAACAAAAGAAGACTAGGTAATGAAAGGAATCATTCTTGCCGGAGGTTCCGGAACACGCCTCCATCCTTTGACATTAGCGATCAGCAAGCAATTAATGCCGATCTATGATAAACCCATGATTTACTATCCTTTGTCTATTTTGATGACGGCTGGAATTCGTGAAATTCTCATTATTTCAACACCTCACGATCTTCCTCAGTTCAAAAAATTACTGGGTGACGGCAGTCAATTGGGTTGTACTTTTACTTATGCGGAACAAGCCGAACCAAATGGACTTGCGCAAGCTTTTGTCATTGGTGAATCCTTTATAGGAAACGATTCTGTTGCACTTATTTTAGGAGATAATATCTTCTACGGTGTTGGAATGGATGAATTGCTGAAAGAAAATGCGAATCCGAGCGGTGGTGTAGTATATGCCTATCACGTAAGCGATCCTGAACGTTATGGAGTGGTTGAATTCGATGAGGTAATGAATGTGCTTTCTATCGAAGAAAAACCGGCAAAACCGAAATCAAATTATGCGGTTCCCGGTTTGTATTTCTACGACAACGAGGTGATTGAGATTGCTAAGAACCTGAAACCTTCTGCACGTGGAGAATATGAGATTACGGATGTAAACGCAGAATACCTGAAACGAGGAAAATTGAAAGTTGCCATTTTGAGCAGAGGAACAGCCTGGTTGGATACAGGTACTTTCCCTTCCTTGATGCAGGCCGGACAATTTGTTCAGGTTATTGAGGAACGCCAGGGTTTAAAAGTAGGTTGTATTGAAGAAATCGCTTACCGAAATGGATTTATTTCTGCAAGTCAGCTAAAGGAAATTGCGCAGCCACTTGTGAAAAGCGGTTATGGTACCTACTTGTTGCAATTATTGAAGAAATAATGAACGGTCTTACTCAATACGCTACTTATCTCGAAAATCAAATCTCGGGACTAAAATTAGATGATGAACCCCGCAATTTATTTGATACATTAAAATATTTCCTTTCTTTAGGTGGAAAACGTATGCGTCCGATCTTAACATTGATTAGTGGCGAAATTTTCAGCATCGCAAAAGAAGAGAGTATTCACGCAGCATTAAGTATAGAGCTGTTTCATAACTTTTCGTTGATTCATGATGACATCATGGATGAAGCCCCTGTTCGCAGGGGAAAACCAACGGTCCATACAAAATGGAATTCAAATATTGCCCTTCTTTCCGGAGATCTTTTGTACATTGAGGCTTATCAACAATTGGTAAACTATACCGATCACAGACTGCCGCTTTTATTGAAACGTTTTAACGAAACAGCGATTGAAGTGTGTCAGGGACAACAATTTGATATGGACTTTGAAAGTATGGAAACAGTTTCAGAGTCGGAATACATCGAAATGATCCGCTTAAAGACTTCCGTTCTTCTGGGTTGTGCTTTGGAATTTGGAGCAATTCTTGGAAATCAGGATGAAAAAATCAGAAGAAATCTCTACGAATTTGGAGTTTCACTAGGAATCGCTTTTCAAATCCAGGATGACATTCTGGATCTTTACGGTGATCCCGAATTATTCGGAAAACAGGTTGGAGGGGATGTCCTTTCAAATAAAAAGACCTTGCTCTTTTTGAAAGCAAAAGAAAATGCTCAAAAAAACAACGATGACCGTTTCCGGCAATTAACACAAATGACTGCCAATTCTCACAAGGTAGAGCATGCAAAAACCCTCTTTGAAGAGATTGGTGCTAAAGAAGCAAGTCTTCAGGCAATGAATGGATACTACGATCATGCAATGGGAAATTTGGAGCAGCTTGAACAAAAGGGACTGAAAACAGAAACACTTCGTGAATTAGCGAAATTCCTCATTACCAGAGAACTGTAACTACAACTATTTTCGTTTAAAATCCTTCGATT
Organism: Flavobacteriales bacterium UBA7666; assembly: GCA_002483265.1. Lineage (GTDB taxonomy): Bacteria > Bacteroidota > Bacteroidia > Flavobacteriales_D > Crocinitomicaceae > Fluviicola. The sequence continues at coordinate 104,447 of DLHO01000018.1, forward strand.
TTTACACTATTTGTTAAGAATTTTCTATATTCGAAAAAACGAATCATTATGAAAACACTTAAAATAGCCCTGTTTGCAATTATCTTAGGACTTACACTTCCTTTGTTTCATTCCTGTGGGAAATACCCGGATGGCCCCAATTTCTCCATCCTATCGCGCAAAACACGCATTGAAAATGTTTGGGCTCAAACAGAAACAGTTTACGCAAGTGGGACTGTAGAACAAAATCCTGATCCTGGTTATACAACCGAATTTACTAGTGATGGCGACGTCTTTTATTCAAATGGTACATTTACCTTGAGTGGAACCTGGGACTTAATAAATGACAAAAAAGATCTTCGCATCAGTTATCCGGGAGTCGGAAACATCGATTTTGAGATCCGAAGGTTGAAAGCAAAGGAAATGTGGTTGAAAAACAGTAATGGTGACGTGTTTAAATACGAACCGGACTAATAATAAAAATCAATTTGAAAGCGATCATTTGGTCGCTTTTTTCTTGTTATACTGTTTCAGTACTTCATGAATAAATACAATTGGAAGCAGCATGCTTAAGTTGTAATAAATGTCTTCCACTGGAATGGTTCCGATTCGGATCCCCATGATGTGATTCTCAGAATACCAAACAATAGGCTCATCCGTAAAAAAACCTGTTAAAGCTCCATTCACAATCAGAAACGGGATCAAACAAACCAAAAAAGCAAGTGCAAAATAATTGAACCAAACTGCCTTGGCCCGGAAATGAATTCCGATGATCAATAAACTGGAAAGTGAACAAGCAGTCAAGGTGTACCAATTTCGAAGGTAAAAGATCGTCAGTAACAAACCGGAAAGTACCAGCGCGAATGCAAACGCACGACCTAACAAATCGAGCTTCAAATTTGGAAAATACCCTCTGATTACTTCGTAAACGAATAAACAAGCATAAGGGACAACAAGAAAGAACAGAACTTCTTCCAACGGCAACCGAAATAGATAGATTCCCTGAATATATTTCGAATTGAAACCCCAAACCTGATGCTCAGTAAAATAATTATCCCACAGCAAGAAGAACAGACCCACCAATAATATGGCTGGGAAAACAGTCTTCCAATGGGTAAAAAAATGAATTTTCTTATCGAAGCTTAATAAAAACGGAAAAACGATAGTTCCAAGGATGATCCAAAAGTATAAACTCATTTACCCGCTTGATTTTGTTTGTAGGTTTTTCTCGCCTCGTTGTAATACTTAAACGGAACAATCAAGAGACCAAAACACTCTCCGTCTTCCTTATTCAGATGTTTGTGATGCATTTTATGTGCCCGTCTGATCGCTAAAAAATAAGGTGTATTGATCTCACGAATCCATTTAAAACGGCGGTGAATAAACACATCGTGAATTAAAAAATACGTAAATCCATAGGCCATGATTCCGAAGCCCATCCAGACAAAGCCGTATTGTTTATACATCAATCCCAACATAATCCCCAACCAACTAGGAACAGCAAAAATCAGGAAAAAGACGTCATTCCGTTCAAAAAAACCTTGTTCTCCCTGATTATGATGGTCCCGATGAAAATACCACATAAAACCATGCATCGCGAATTTATGTGCAGACCACGCAGCAAACTCAGTGAGGAAGAAAGTTCCTATTAAAATCAATATGCCTGCCCAAGTTGGAATCATCGATTCAAAATTGCAAAAAATATCACTAGGATCACAAATAATCCAACGGTAACTTTATTTGTCTCAACCGTTTTTCTGCTCAAAACCCAATAAGAGAACACGGAAGCGAAGATCATCCAGCAGATATAGTTATAAAGCGGGATAGTATTATTTTGCCAGAACCAAAACCCGGAACGAATAGCAACCGGTTCAATGATCCAATCCAGAATGGTCATCAACGCACCAGCAATCACAGCTTTTAAAACCAGCGGAATCTTCCATTTATGGACAATAGCTGTGGAAGTAAAGGTCAATAACACCCAATTCAAAGCAATAGTTAACGGGATTCCATCTGCTTTATAACCTAAAACAGTACCATATTCGTAATGTCCAAAAAGCACGGAAGTATGAACCCCAATCCATTCGATTGCATAACCTGCGGCTCCAATGAGAATAATATCGATGTGCTTCTTCAGCGAATAATCTTTGAACGACAAATAAAGACAGCCAAATGAAAGCAAGAGATTAAACGGAGTCAATCCCAAAAAATAAAGTCGGTAACTTGTCTGTAAACCAATTAATCCTACGGTATAAAAAATAATCAGGATTACTAAGAGTAAGTTTTGCTTTTTAACAGGGCTCATCGGCTAGATCAATTTAACTCCAAACAAACACACGTCATCTACCTGACTCAGATTCCCTTTCCATGAGTGAAAATGATCTTTTAGCAACTCGTGTTGTTCGTTTATTTTTTCAGTTGAAATACTCAGCAAATACGCATGTAGATTTGCCAGTTTTAATTTTTTTCCTTTTTCTCCTCCAAATTGATCAGCATATCCATCCGTATAGGCAAATAATTCATCTCCGGGTTCAATATCGATGGTATAGGTTTGAAAACTGGTCATTAAATCGCTTTTTCCAACCGGCATTTTATCTGCGGGAAACTTGATGAGTTCTCCATCACGAACAACCACCGGATTATTGTAAGCCGCTGCATAAGCTAACTTACGGCTTGTTTCATCAAAACAGAATAAAACGCCATCCATTCCATCTCTTGCACCGTCATGCGAGATCGATTCTACCAAACGGCTTCTAACATGGTCAAAGATCTTTCCCGGTTCAGCAATTCCCAATTGATTAATCGCTTCACTCAAAAAGGTAATGTTCAAAGCACTCATAAATGCTCCGGGAACTCCATGCCCCGTGCTATCACAAATGGCCAAATAAAACTTTCCATTGCGTTTCGTTGCCCAATAAAAATCACCAGAAACAATGTCTTTCGGCTGGAAGAAAATAAACGAATTCGGTAGTGCTTCCTGCAGTAATTTATGTTGAACCAACAAGGATTCCTGAATGCGTTTGGCATAATGAATGGAATCCAGAATTTCGATCTGTTTTTCTTCGATCAACGATTTTTGATCTTCAATTTCTTCGTTTTGTTTATTCAGTAAGGCATTCGCCTTCTTCTTTTGTTGATTGGATTTAAAACTAATCCCAAGAGAAATGACGATCAATCCCCCAATGAGAAATAAACCCAGAATGAGGTTACTCTTCCGGTCATTTTCAGCGGTGATTAATTGATTTGTTTGTTTTGAAAGCGCTAAATCCTGTTCCTTGCGTTCCAGTTCATTCAGGGAGTTTAAAGTCGCAATTTGATTGGTAACGGCTTCCAAATCCATTTTTTCCTTCAATGAATTGGCTTTTTCGAAATATTCCAAAGCTCTCTTATGGTCTCCTGCTTCTTTCAGAATCTCTGACAGCGTATTGTAAGTTCTTATCTGTGCATTCACGTCTTCACTATCATTAAATGCTTCCAAAGCTCTCTCAGCGTGTTGTATCGCTAATTTCGATTGCCCCATTTCCTGATAGATTGATGCTTTCGTCAACTGAACTTCCGCATAACTCATCAAATCTGCTTCTTTGTCCGACATCTGTTCAGCCATTTCTGCAGATTTAAGTGCTTCGGGATACTTTTTTATATCTTCTAAATAATTTGCTTCTCCATGATAATAAGTAAACCAGACAGCTTCTTCATTCAACCGCTGAGCCACCTTTCTTAGTTCTCCCAACATCTTTTTTGCAAGAGCAAACTGCTTGGTATGTCGGTAATCCAAACTGAGATTATACAGAATGGTTTCCAACAAGCGGTAGTTCCCGGATTTTTCAACCTCTGTCTTCGCAATAAGAAAGTATTTGAGAGATTGATGATACATTTGACGATCATGATAAACAGTACCCAGATTGAGATAAATAGAACCTTGATCACCTTTTATTTTCTTATTTAATTTTAGAGCATCTTCAAATGCAACAATGGCCTGATCGTATAATCCAACTGCTTTATACGTAACTCCTAAATTGGTATAAAGAACCAAAATACGCTCATCATCCTTTAATTTCCGTGCTTCATCTATTGCTTTTTGGTAATTCTTCAACGCCAAAGCAAAGTTCCGTCTCTCATAATAAACTGATCCCAAATTAGAGTATACACCAATTAGCTTGTCCTCTTGATGGTGCTTCTTACGTAATTGGATTAACTCTTCGTAGATCTTGATCGCTTCCGGATACCTGGAATTCAAACGATAGTAGATTCCCAAAGTATTCTTGGCATCCATAACTCCGTTCGGATAGTTTTTCTTTTGCGCCAGTGTAATTGCTTTCTGAAGATAGAGATAGGTTGAATCCAGAGAATAATCCAGATAAGTCCATGCAATTTCGTTGTATTGAAAGACGCGCATAGTATCCGAAGAAACAGGTTTTTGGAGCGTGTTTTTTAAGCTGTCCAGGTATTCCGTTTGACAGAAAGACAAAGAACAAGTAAATAGCGCTATCCCTAAAATCCAACTTCGCATGATCGAAGATACTGAAAATTCAAAATGCAAAATTCAAAATGTAAAAGAATGTCTCAGAGTATCAACCGAAAGGCTAATATAAATCAGGGCTTCTACTCCGCTGCGCCTATGCTATAGCTTCAGCGTAAGCATTCAGCCACCCACTCTCTAGCAGAGAATCGAAGTCAACCTTTACTTAGTACAAGAAATTATTGAAAGGATATCGAATTGCAAAAATGCGTTTGATCTCGGAATACATGGTTTCTTTGAGCTCTTCCACATTTTCTTTGTCTGTTGCAGAGATGAATATACATTTCGTAGCTGGCAAACGATTCATCCAGGTCTTTTTCAATTCCTCCAAGGTCATGTTTGCGCCCTCTTCGTTCTCCGGATTGTGCTGATATGCATCAATCTTATTGAATACCAAAATCATGGGCTTGTCTTTGTTATCCAATTCGGCCAAAGTTTCATTCACAATGTGAAGCTGATCTTCAAACGTAGGATGAGAGATATCTACCACATGGATCAATAAATCGGCTTCGCGCACCTCATCTAAAGTCGATTTAAACGATTCCACCAATTGATGAGGTAGTTTTCGAATGAATCCAACCGTATCCGTAAGCAAGAATGGCAAATTCTCAATCACTACTTTTCGAACGGTTGTATCTAAAGTCGCAAACAATTTATTTTCTGCAAACACTTCAGATTTACTCAACAGATTCATCAATGTACTCTTTCCAACATTGGTATATCCAACCAAAGCAACACGTACCAATTGACCGCGGTTACCTCGTTGAACGGACATCTGCTTATCGATTTCTTTGAGTTTCTCTTTCAGAAGGGCTATCCGGGTCTGAATGATCCGTCTATCCGTTTCAATCTGGGATTCCCCCGGACCACGTAAACCAATCCCTCCTTTTTGGCGTTCCAAGTGAGTCCACAATCGTTTCAAACGCGGAAGCATGTATTGCATCTGAGCCAATTCCACTTGCGTTTTCGCATGGGAAGTTCTTGCTCTGGAAGCAAAAATATCAAGGATCAGGATGTTTCGATCGAGGATCTTACACTCCAATTCCCGTTCAATATTGCGCAATTGGGACGGAGAAAGTTCATCATCAAAAATGACCAACTCAATTCCGTGTTCCTTTACGTATTCTTTAATTTCCTCCAGTTTACCCGTTCCAACAAAAGTTCTCGGGTTTGCCATCGGAAGTTTCTGCGTAAATCGTTTAACAGATGTAGCACCTGCAGTTTCTGCAAGGAACTCCAATTCATCTAAGTACTCGTGAGCTTGTTCGTCCGTCACAGTAGATGTAATGATTCCAACAAGAACACAGGTTTCTTCAACTGCATCGACTAAAACGTGACCTTCATCCATAGATTATTTTCGTAAATTTTGAACGAACTTTACAAGTCCTTTAATTTCTGGTGTGCTTAACATGTCTTCGTAAGGCATCATTCCCTTATCGTTTCCTTTGCGGATCATCTGCTCAACTGCTTTTTCATCCAACGAACTGATCGATAAATCCTTTGCATTGGAAGCTTTCAATGTTCCGTCCGGTCCATGGCACGAAGCACAATTCAAGGTATAAACCGCTCTTGCATCTTCCAAAGAGATGGGTTCGTTTGAAACAGGTTTAGTGCTTTCTTCCGGTTTTTCAGTTTCACCGCAGCCGGTGCTTAATAAACAAATGGAGGAAAGAACAAGTATGCTGTTCTTTAAAACCATGATCCTCCCAATACTGTTCTGAACGGCCAAGGAATTGCAGCGAAAATGATAATCAATACGATCGTGTACCAAATCAATATCGTCTTATGCTTTTTAGCTGGATCCAATGCTTTTTCCGCTTTCTTTCTTCCGATAGTTACCAAAACTACAGCGATGACCATTAACAAGATATGTTCCAAGCCAAAGAAACGGTATTGCGGATTTTTCATCCAACCTTCTGCGTAAGAGATTTTTCCAGTAACAAAAGAAACAATGGTTCCCAATGTGATCTGAATATGCAACATCACCATTGCAAACAAGTTCAACATCTTGTCACCCTTCTCGTATTTTCCACTCTTCAATTTTAAGATCGCGTTTACAATTGCAAAAAGCAATAATGCCAAAGCTAACCAACGTAATCCCGAATGTGCATGTATCAATGCGCCCATAATAAGTCAATTTTTAGCAAAATTACCGAAAAAAAGACCTCATTGGTCTAAGTGAATCACTTATTTCCACATAGAATCACTATTTTTCAGCCCTTAAAACCAGATGTTCCCAAAAATGATTCGTTATATTGTTGCTCTCTTATTTCCGCTGAGTGTTTTTTCACAAGCTGAAAAGCCTCAGAATGGAGTTAAAGCCCCCAATCAAAATTCATTTGTTCTTACAAATGTGACGATTATCATCTCGCCTGAAAAGACCATTGAAAACGGTGCCATTACGGTAAGAGATGGAAAAATTACAGCTGTTGACAAGATCTTGATGACGACTCCAAAAGATTTGGTAGTCATTGACGGACATGGTGCTGTGGTGATTCCTTCCTTTATCGAAGTAAACTCTACGATGGGAATTCCTGCGGATCAACGAGCTGAAAATAAAACAGGTCCTTATTACTGGAATCATGCAATCCGTTCGGAATTTGATGCAATTGACTGGTACAAAACGGATGAAAAAATGACTGCAGAATACCAGAAAATGGGATTCGGGTCTGTATTAATTCACCGAAACGATGGCTTGGCTCAAGGTTATGGTTCACTGATGCAATTGGGAACAACAACTAGTGATAACGTACCCTATTTAAGTAAAGCTGCTTCTTTCTATTCATTTAAAAAAGGAACTTCGCCACAGGAATACCCAAGTTCGTTGGTTGGTTCGATCGCATTATTAAGACAATCTTTTTATGATGCACAATGGCATTCTGAATATGGCAAGGATGCAAACTACAGTCTGGATGCCTTAACGCTTCAATTGAAAAAGCCGGCATTCTTTGTTTTAGAGGATAAAGCAGATGTATTTCGCGTCAAATCATTCATGCGCGAATTCAAACGGGATTTTACAGTTATTGGAACAGGACAGGAACAATTTCTGGGCAATGCCTGGGATACATTGAAAGTTCAGCTAGTCATTCCAATCAATTTCCCGGAAGCCTTTGATTTGAAAGATCCATATTTGGCTCATGAAATTCCCTACAGCGAATTGAAAATCTGGGAAATGGCTTCCCGAAACCCGGGCTTCTTATTCAAACACAAAGTTCCATTCATTACTTCTGCAGCAGGACACACCACAGCAGCTGATTTTTGGAAACACGTTCATCAGGCTTTGGCAACCGGTTGGTCAGTAAATGATGTACTTCGTTCACTTACAGTAGCTCCGGCAAATTTATTGGGTGTTCAGAAAGAATTGGGAACAATTGAAACTGACAAATGGGCAAACTTTACAGTATACGACCAAAACCCATTCCTATTTCAGGCTAAAGTACTGGAAGTATTTTCAAAAGGAGAACGCAAGGTTCTCCAAAACACTCCAATCTCGGATATTCGCGGAACGTATAGTTTGAATATTGACGGTGCTAAGTATTGGTTAGAGATCGCCGGAACGCCAAATCAACCGGAAGGAAAAGTAAAATTGGTGCGAACGATTCAGGATTCTGTGACACTTGCCAATAAATCCGATACGCTGACAACCAATGCGAAGCTTTCGTTGGTAAACAACGATATTGCAATCCATTTTGTTCAGTTAGTTGACGGTGAAAAGCAAATTTTCAGTTTAAAAGGGGATGTTAATCCTCGTGTATTCATTTTCGAAGGAGAAGGAACGAATAACAAAGGAAAATGGATTAAATGGAGTGCATTGCGCAATAAGAAATACGAAGCAAAAGACGAAAACAAACAAGCTTGGACAGCGGATACTTTGACTATTCCGGGAGCGCGTTTTCCAAACAGTGCTTTTGGTTTCTCTACCCCACCCAAACAATCAGTGATTATTTTCGAACAGGCAACCATCTGGACGAATACGGACGAAGGAATTATTCAGGAAGGAACGGTTGTAGTAGAGAACGGAAAGATCAAAGCAATTCACAAAGGTTCCGGAACGTATGTGCGACCGAATGATGCTGTTGTGATTAATGCACGTGGAAAGATCCTTACAACGGGGATTATTGATGAGCATTCACACATTGCTTTAACACGCGGTGTAAACGAAGGCGGACAGGCGGTAGCTTGTGAAGTCCGCATGGAAGATGCTATCAATGCAGAAGACATTGATGTTTACCGTCAATTGGCTGGTGGTATAACTGCTGCTCAATTGCTTCACGGATCTGCCAATCCGATTGGAGGGCAATCTGCTTTGGTGAAACTAAAATGGGGACATTATCCGCACGAATACGTCATTAAAAACGCACCGAAGTTTGTGAAGTTTGCTTTGGGTGAAAATGTAAAACAATCCAATTGGGGTGTAAGCAACCGTTTCCCACAAACACGCATGGGTGTGGAGCAAGTTTACATCGATGCATTTTCCCGAGCATTAGCTTATCATCAATCTAAAACTTCGGCAAGCGGAAAACACAAGGATAAAAACGCGGTTCCACCGGCAGTTGATCTGGAATTGGAAGCCTTGTACGAAATTGTTTCCGGAGAACGCCGGATTACGTGTCATAGTTATGTGCAATCAGAGATCAATATGTTGATGCATGTGGCCGATTCATTTGGATTCAAGGTCAATACATTTACCCACATTTTGGAAGGATACAAATTGGCTGATAAGATGAAAGAACACGGTGTTGGAGCTTCTACATTCTCTGACTGGTGGGCATATAAATTTGAGGTAATGGATGCAATTCCGCAAAACGCTTCCTTGATGACGAACATGGGATTGGTTGTTGCAATCAATTCGGATGATGCAGAAATGGGACGACGTTTGAACCAGGAGGCTGCAAAAACCATCAAATACGGTGGAGCAACCGAAGATCAGGCCTGGAAAATGGTGACTTTGAATCCAGCGAAATTGTTGCACCTAGACGACCGCATGGGAACCGTGCAAGTTGGAAAGGATGCAGATTTGGTCTTATGGACAAACAATCCATTGAGTGTAACTGCTAAACCAATTTATACGGTAGTGGACGGAGAAATCCTCTTCGATGCGCAAAAAGACTTCTTAATTCAGCAGGAAATTGCAGCAGAACGCGCACGCATCATTGCGAAGATGTCCGAAGAAAGCAAGAAAGGTGAACCAACCAAACCGTTTACACGCAAACGCAGAGGTCATTTCCATTGCAATACACTGGGCGAAGAGGAATCATTCGAAGCAAACGAACATTAAGCATTCAAAAATAGATAACATGAAAACAATCATCTTTACTTTCTTGGTTCTGTTGGCGAGTGTAAACAGTTTCGGCCAAAAGAAATACAACAAAATCCTGATCGAAAGCGCAACACTTCATATCGGTAACGGAAATGTGATCAGCACCGGCTCTGTCGGAATTGAGAACGGGATCATTACTTTAGTGAAAAACACTCTGGCTTATACTTACAACAAATCGGATTGGGACACGGTGATCAACTTAAGCGGACATCATCTTTATCCTGGTTTCGTTGCACCAAACTCTACCTTGGGTTTAACCGAGATTGATGCTGTAAGAGCTTCCCGTGATTACCATGAAATGGGAACTTACAATCCACATGTGCGTGCGCAAATTGCATACAATTGTGAATCGGCGGTGATTGAAACGGTTCGTACTAATGGAGTATTGATCATTCAAACTACTCCGCGTGGCGGAAGAATTTCCGGTCAATCCAGTTTGATGACGAGTTCTTGCTGGAACTGGGAAGACGGAACGGTAAAAGCCGATGATGGAATTCACATTGAGTGGCCGAATGCGTATAATCGTTCGTGGGGCGATCCAATCACCAGACCAAATGAAACCTACGAAGATCAAAAGCGTGAACTCATTGCTTATTTGAATGCGGCAAAAACAAGTGCCAACAACAAAGACAAAAGCACTCCAATTCAATACAGTGCTTTAAGCGATTGTTTTACAGGTGAAAAACGTTTTTACTTTCATGCCAATGAGGTGCAGCAAATCAATGATATCCTGGATCTGATTACGGAACTGGAGATCAAATTCCCGGTAATCGTTGGGGGATACGAAAGCTATTTGGTAGCTGACCGCTTGAAAATTAAAAAAGTACCGGTCATGATCGGCCGCCTTCATTCCTTGCCGCAACACGAGGACGACCCATTTGATCTACCCTATAAATTACCTTTCTTATTACAGCAGGCTGGAGTTCCCTTCTGTTTACAGAATGAGGGCGATATGGAAGCAATGAATGCGCGCAACCTGCCGTTCCTTGCTGGAACAGCGATGTCTTATGGTTTAACGGAGGAAGAAGCCATCCGTTCGATTACCCTGAGTGCTTGCGAGATCATGGGAATTGCTAAAAACTACGGTAGTATTGAGATCGGTAAGAAAGCTACGCTTTATGGTTCGGCAGGTTCTGCTTTGGAAATGAAAGGCAACCAGGCTTCGCTGCTGTTAATCAACGGAAACTTTGTCCCGACAACGAATTTTCAAACGGAATTGTACAAGAAGTATAAAAATAAATATGGAAAATAGTCAGGGACGCGAAGCATCGCGTCCCCACATATTTCCCATATTGAGTCCGTCGGGTGGAAAGGATTAAATTCTTCCTTCTGTTTCTGATTATCTCCCGATTACCAACAGTTTAATGGATTAAACAAATGAAAGTAATTACCAGCTTTTTTTTCTTGTTTTTGCTAACTGCATGTTATAATGAAGAAGTAGTTTCTTCTGAATTGATAATTAGGAAATCAACCGCTTATAAACATGAAATCGAATTGCCGGTGCATCATGAAGGGAGAGGAAATATACACCAACTGGATGCGTCTAAATATAGTTTTGAAGATTCTGACTGGTTGTACCTGAATAAAAACATGGGAAAAGTTAGTTACAAGGATCTTGTTTTAACGCATGAAAGAAATAAGACGAATTACCCGCATTGTCAATCAAAATTAAGAGGCTTTATCCGTTTTAAGGAGGATTCTATTAACATCCGATTAATTGTACCACACTATATAGATCAGGATACAATCGTTGATGAATGGAATAATTATAAGTACAATGGTAATTATAAGTTGAAAAAGGATCTTGAATCCAACTCAACTAGAAAGTAAGAGCTAGAATGAGAGCGGAGAATGAGGATTAAATTCTTGTCAGCTGCTGACTATTTCTGATTCTCTCCGGCTAGGTATCGGTTTAATGAATCAAATAAATGAACGTATCATGTCGGATGATTTTTCAGAACCTTCTGCTTATTAAACTTGTTTTGGGATACATATCGAATATCTGGTCGCAGCAGTATGCTCTTACAAAACCCCGAACGCTTCACGTTTTTAAACTTAGTTGCTACTTTGCACTCATTCACTCCGATAATCCCCATCGAATGGACTTTCCCTTTTAAGGGGATAAGTCTCCCATTTCCTTCACAAAAGAAAACCACCCGCAGACAGATAATCTCAATACCATTCATGGCAGTAAGATCTTCAATGATCAAAGATATTTCTTCCTGATTTTCTCTTGAAGTAATCATCATCAGTGAACAAGAAGTATTAAATTCCCGCTTCTCAAAATCAATCCCGGTCCTTACCAGTGTTAACCCGGCATGCGTGGCATTCTCCGGAAATGCAGAAGATCGCAGTTTCAGAGCATCAACCCTAATTCCAGTACCGATTACGGGGGAATTCTCTAGCAATTCATACGTTTTCACGTTTTCGTTAAATTGAAAAATCCGGAACCATTGATTTACATCCGGATTTGTCATTGCCACTTCAGGTCTGCGCTTACCGCGCGGATGGATATCATCTTGTTGTTTCAGAGCCACTAGCTCTTTGTTCATCCGGTTCACCATCGTACCATCCTTCACCTGTTTAATTAGAGGACTCAAAGCGTCACGGATTAACTTACCAGTACTTGAGACAATTGCAAATTCGGAACTGGCATCGCGAGCATCTGCATAACGCGGATCAGTGTGGTATTGCTTTGCCGTAACACCACCAGTGTGACGTACCAAATATCCATGCAGGCGGTCGTGGTAGAAAGAGTATTCTTCCATTCTGCCAGTAATCCTGCATTCAATTTGCTTTGCCATGGTTTAAATCAAAATAATCTGTGATGTAAGTAAGTTACGAAAAATAATTACGAATTACGAATGATTTCTATTAGATGACTGGTGACTTCGTAGCTCAGTCACTACGGATTGAAAAAGACCCAGCGGTAGATTTTCGATCCTCAATCACTGCGGGTCACGGTGGGGTATCTATACTTAATGCATGCTTGGGCCCCGAAGGATATACGCTTTATGTATCCTGTTGATAGGGAAGTAAATTCAAAATGATGAATGCAAAATTCAAAAATATTTTCATTTAAAATAAGTCTCCTCTTTTTGAATTTTAACTTTTGCATTTTGAATTCCTTTTAACCTTTCCTAACAAAAGCTTCTTTTAGATTGAATGGACATTCTCAATTTTGTTTCCTATTTTTGTTAGACAACATAAAATAGAAATATCATGGCATTTGAATTACCAAAATTAGCATACGCATACGATGCACTAGAGCCACATATTGATGCTCGCACAATGGAGATCCACTATACAAAACATCACCAGGCATACGCAACGAACTTAAATAACGCAATTGCGGGAACTGATTTAGAAGGAAAATCTATTGAGTATATTCTACAAAACTGCAAAGACAAACCAGCTGTTCGCAACAACGGTGGTGGTTTCTGGAATCACAACTTGTTTTGGGAAATCATGGCACCAAATGCCGGAGGAACTCCAACAGGTGAATTGGCTCAGGCAATCAACGATGCATTCGGAACATTTGAGCATTTCAAAGAAGAGTTTTCAAAAGCTGGAACAACACGCTTTGGTTCAGGTTGGGCTTGGTTGTGTGTTGAAGGAGGAAAATTGGTAGTTTGTTCAACAGCAAACCAAGACAATCCGATCATGGGTGAAGGTTGTAAAGGAACACCGATCTTAGCGATGGATGTTTGGGAACACGCTTACTACCTGCATTACCAAAACCGTCGTCCGGATTACATCAATGCATTCTTTAATGTAGTAAACTGGGATGCAGTTGCAAAGAAATACGCAGCAGCGAAGAAATAAGAGAAAGCACTGCTTTCGATAAAAGACAAGCGTTAGCGCAGTCATAAATAATTAAAAGCCCTGATTCTAAACGGATCGGGGCTTTTTGTTTCCCACAGAACGCTTACGCCGTAGCTTTAGCGTTGGCGCAGGAACACGGGGAGCACAGATGAATATTAGTATTTTATGTTCTTCCGTGCCCGTCCGTGGGAGAAAATAACAGAATCCCCGCTACCCGGAAAAATAAAAAGCCCCGAGGATAAATGTCGGGGCTTTTTTTGAACGTAAATAAATGAACTATTGCTTCGTAACAACCAATCTTTTTGGAGCCGACTGATCCATGCGAATCAGGTAAACCCCTTGTTTCAAATTGCTGATATCGAAACTTGTTTTTAAACCATTTGGATAAATTTCTGTTACAACTGCCCCATCAATGGTAACAATCTGAATTACTTTTACCGCTTGGTCTGAAGTGATTTCGATCATTTTATCAGCAGGGTTCGGAGCAATGCTCCACTGAATTTCTTTGTATTCGTCTAATCCTAAGTAAGGAGTTCCGTTTATTTCAATTCCGCTTGGAAGAATGGCGTAATCTGCATCCAACACGACACCGTCAACAGGCACATCAAAGAACAAAGTATCTGTGTGAGGAATGTATGGAACATCTACCAACAAATAATAAGATCCTGCTGCTACGTGATTGATTGTATAAGTTCCGTCAGAAGCAGTATAAGCAAAACCTCTTGTTTCATGTGTCAGTGAATTCTTCAACAACATCAAAGCTCCTTCAAACGGTACATTCAATGATTTCAAATACGAAGTATCTACTACAATTGTTCCGGAAACACTTCCTCCTGCACTCAACACATCCAAAGTATCTGCATTGATGTTTGCATTATTCAGGAAACAAGGTAATCCGATTGCATCAGCACTTGTCCAGGTAGAACTAGTTGCAAAATAAAGCGGAATTGCTCCGGGGAATAAAACCGGATCAGGTGTAAAACGTACATGATACAATCCTGTTGGCAAGCTGTCAGCTACATATGTTCCATTGGTCACATTCACCGTTTCTACCGGAATTGCAACCAGGGTATCCTGAACGAAGTTGAACACTTCCAAGACTCCTTCAGCCGGCTGACCATTTACTGTTAAGCTTCCTGAAATATCGTTATTTGCTTCCTGCTCATCTAAGAAGATTGCAGAATCAAAAATTCCGTCGGAAACATCAGAGATCACTAATTTGATATGATACGTACTTCCTACTTGTGCAAAGAATTTTGCCTGTAGAGGAACCGTATAGGCATCAAATACGAAGTTTGCAGAGTTTGGACCAGTCATATTATCAATGTAATATTGTGAATTCACATACTGATTGATCGAATTGATCTCTACGGGAATTCCTGTTCCGGGAACATTCGCAATATTCACAGGCCCTGTTCCATTTTCAGAAACCAAGAATAAAAAGCGGTCATTGTAAGTGGTGTTAGAGTACTCCGGATATTCTTCCGAAGCAAAAATATAATTGAATCGAATGGTATCCGTAATAATTGGAGTAAAATCAAAATGAACTGAAATTGCATCATGACTTGATGCACCTTGTCCGCTTAGATTACCGTATTGAATAATATCGTAATCACCGGCCATATTCAGATTGTAACTTGAAAACTGAGACGAGGGTGCACTTGACATGTTCGGGAATCCTGTTGAAAGGACCAAACCACTGTTCACACCCAAAGCAGCACCATTTTCAAAACGGGCAATTTGTGCCTGAGTTCCCTGAATTCCTACATTGGAAATTCCCTGGCATTGAACACCAAAGATGTTTGTGATTAAGACTTCCAAATCCGAAACTCCGGAATAGACTAATTGGGAATTGGAATAATTGGAATAAGTTAGAAGGAGAGTAATAGCAAAAATTGTTTTCAATTGTTTCATAGCGAGGGTTATTTTCTTTCGATATAACCTAGACGCTGCACTTGAAATTAAAGTTGCTTAGAGCAAGCTAATAAATTGAAAAATTGTTAGTTAACCGCAATAACGCCTATGATTTCCGGAGCTACTTTCTTTACCGCTTCTTCCAATCCTGCTTTAATGGTCATCACGCTCATAGAGCAATCACTGCAAGCACCAAGTAATCTTACTTGCACAATACCTTCATCTGTAATATCAACCAACTCCATATCTCCGCCATCGGCAATTAAGTGAGGTCTCAATTCACTTAGTGAAATATTTATTTTGTCAGCTAATTCGGATTTATTTAACACCATCTTTTTGTGTTTTTAATGCTTTGCGTGCTTTTAGCACGTTCACCTCTTCGACAAAGATACGTACTAATTCTTCAAATGCTAGTGCAGTTGGCGTATTTTCCTGAAACACAGCCGGTCTACCCACATCTCCGGATTCACGCACGCCTTGAACCAAAGGAATATGTCCCAAAAAAGTTTCATTCATTCCTGCAGCCAGATTCTTCACTCCGTCACGACCGAAAATGTAATATCTGTTATCCGGCAATTCAGCTGGCGTAAACCAGGACATGTTTTCTACTAACCCAACAATCGGAACATTGATCGTGTCCAGTTTGAACATGTTAACTCCTTTACGCGCATCTGCCAATGCTACTTCCTGCGGTGTACTAACGATTACAACGCCATCCAAAGGAACAGTCTGTACCAATGAAAGGTGAATATCGCCGGTTCCAGGAGGAAGATCGATCAATAAATAATCCAATTCACCCCAATAAGCATCTGTAAACAATTGCGTCATAGCTTTTGCAGCCATCGGTCCTCTCCAAACAATTGCCTCGTCATTTTGAGAAAAGAATCCCATGGAAAGAATCTTGATCCCGTAACTCATTACCGGGTTGATCATCGGCTTTCCTTCTACATCGATCATTGTAGGTCTCTCTCCTACTACATCAAACATGGTTGGAATACTTGGTCCGTAAATATCTGCATCTACAATCCCTACACGGAAACCTGCTTTTGCAAGTCCTCCGGCTAAATTCGCTGTTACAGTAGATTTACCAACACCTCCTTTTCCGGAAGCAACCGCAATGATATTTTTAACTTCAGGAAGAATCTTGCGGTGTGTTTCACGAGCCTCGGAAGGCAAACCTTTTACCATGCAAGTGATCTCAATATGCTCTCCGAAAACGCGTTTCAGATTGAACTCCACCGCTTCCTGCATGCGCTTTCTTGCGTGCAATGCCGGATTAGAAGCATAGATCGTTAATGTAATTTTCGAATCCTCAATTTGTAACTCTTCTACAAAATTGAGTGTAACAATATCTTTCTTTAGATCGGGCTCCAAAATGGTTCCCAATACTTCCAAAACTGCTTCCTTGGTCATGGTAATTTATTTACTCTGCAAAAGTAGCTATTCATTTGCGGAACTTCTCTTAAAATGCAAGTTTTATTTCCCGCAGAAGGTCACGGATTTGCCTCTGGCAAACACAGAAACAATTTTGGTCTTTTGTTTCTTGTGCGGGAGAAATGTACACAGCGTTCTAATTGTGATTAACAATTATTGAATCAAACAAAAAATCCCTCCGCCGTGGCGGAAGGATTTCTATTATCTATTTCGAACCTTATGGTCTTCCCACAGGTCTCGTAGGAGTTGTTGTTGGGGTAGTTGGTCTGGTTGTTGGCGTTGTGCCTGTCCCAGGTCTGGTTGTTGGTTTTGGAACAGTCTTTCCATTTTCGTCATCTGTTGACCCACCTTGTTCACCAGTTGGACCTCCTGAACCGTTTCCGGGATTTGATTCATCCGTACCATCCGTATTGTTTCCATGTCCATTATTCCCATTCCCGGTACCAATGGTTCCGGTAGGTTGGGCAGCATTGATTAAACATGACTTCGTATCTGAACCTGAAGCATTAGTAGCTGTTACTACTAATGGAATCGAAACGGTTGATAAAGTTACATTGACTTCGAAAGAGAAAGTCAACACATTGCTTGCAATACTGGAAGTAAAGGCCACATTCTCTCCGTTATACAAAATACTCACCTGACTTGCACTGGAAACGTTCTGAACCATTCCTGTCATTGTTACAGTTCCAACTTGGAATGTTGCAGGGCAACGACTCGGGTTCTTTAAATTGATAACCGGCGCAGGAATTACTTCCGGTGCATTGTAAATCACGATTTTTGAATCTGTTGCTGTTCCTCCAGGTGTAACTGCAGTAGCCACAATCACATTTTGTCCAATCACATACGAAGCGTTGAATCGAATTCCACCGGAAGATTTGTAGTCAAAGTTTGTTGCAACTCCATTCAATGTCACTGAAACCTGAGATGCAGAAGTAACACCAGTCGTCGTTATTTGAACGGTTTGAGCAGATTGATCTGTTTCCAACGGAGACATGAACGGACTCGTAATCTGAATCGTTGGAGCCGGAACTGTCACCACCTCATTTCTCAATACATTGATCGTTTTGCTGTTCTCACCACATTTGTTCTTAGCAAGAATTACAAAAGCATTGGCACCAAGTACTAAATTCCTGTCCAAACTAAGTACTCCTGTCTGCTGATTGTAAACAAATCCGATCACTTGTCCGTTTTGTGTAACGGTAATCTCTGATTGGTTTTCCACGTTTGAGACAGTTGCAGATAAGTTAAATCCATCAGAAGTAACTACTGAACCATTCGGTGTGGAGCTTCCTGTAATTAAAACAACCGGAGGTTTACAAACAATACGGGTTATTTTCCATGTCAATTGTTTGGATCCACATTCATTTCTCGCAAAGATTGCAATGGTATGTTCTCCTGCTGTTAATGCAATCGTTGCAACCACTGTATGCGAACCTGCATCGTAATTGAATGGAACATCAACTCCATCAATCATCACTTTGATCTGAGAGGCTTGAGTAATATTATTTGCAGTCGCAGTTACCGAAATAGATTCACTTTCAGTGATCATTTCTTCCACGGTTGGCTTCACTCGAAGAATCTCAGGAGCAGTACAAGGAATCGTTTTTGGTTTCATAACAACTACCGTTGTACTTGTTGTTGCACCACACGCATTACTTGATTTTATTTCAATTGAATTCGCTCCTTCAATTAATGTGAGTGTTTTCTCAAATAATAAAGTGCCTGTATTCAGTGTTCCGATAGGCTGTAGACTTCCATTCAAGTAAACCTCAATCTGATTGACAGAAGTGATATTTGTTACAGTTGCCTTTAGTACAAACTGAGCGTTCTCTACACTGGTATTCTGTGTCGCAGGATTGCTAAATGTAATCACAGGCTTATTACAAGGAACTTCAATTTTCTTGTAAATAATTGAAGTAGATGCACTGTGGCTTCCTCCTGCATTGGTTCCTGTAATTTCAAAAATGTTATTCCCGTCATTGAGTGTATGATTCAACGTTACCTCCAACGTTGCCGGATTAAATGTCCAGAAGATAGGGCTCACCATCGCACCATCTGCTTTCACTACAATTTGAGATGCAGTTGTCACATTCGTTACATGCCCTCTCACAACATAAGCTGCTGAAGAAACAGTTTGACTAGGAATTGCAGGATTAATAAAGCTTACGAACGGTGGATTGATCACCTCATCACGCTTAAAGATAATTTGAGTTGCATCAGAAGCAGTTCCCGCACTATTTGTTGCAGTAATGATCACATTATTTGCGCCTAAATTCAAGGTCGTATTCATCGTCAGCACTTTTGTTGCTGTTGAATACGTGAATGCTGAATAAGGTGCACCATTAACCGACACTTGAATTTGCTGTTGATTATCCACATTCAAAACGGTTGCTGCAACATTGCTGTTCGCTACATTTACTGTTTGAGGATTAGCAGCCGGATATGTAATTGTTACAACCGGAGGCAATGTAGGATTAGGTGCTCTGTAATTGATCACCGTAGTTTCCACATCTGAACCTGCGGCATTTGTTGCTGTAATCTCGATTACATTTGCTCCGTTCACCAAACCTGTAGTGAATTCCATTAATTCACTGGATGCCATATAGGTGAAGTTTGTTGTAGCTTGACCATTGATCTTCAATGCGATCTGGTTTGCTGCAGTTACAAAGCGAACACGTGCTTTAACAAGGTAAGATGCATTCAATGAAACCGCAGGATTCAAACTTGGATCGATATATGAAACGATCGGAGGTTGAACTGAAACCGGTTTTCTGTAAATGATCGTTTGTGTTTCACTTGCTGTTCCAGCTGTATTTGTTCCTGTTACTGTAATGATATTCGCACCTTCAATCAATGTTACCGGGAAAGATGCTGCGTTGTTCACGTAGGTGAAGCTGGTCACATTCGTTCCGTTAACATTTACGTTTACCCCGCTTTGGTTACTAACGTGAAGTACGGATGCTACCACATTATGCGTTCCTGTAGAAGTTGTATAAGGGTCGATATTCGGATTCGTGAACTGAACAACCGGCGGTTGAACTGTTTCTACTCGTCTGTAAATGATCGTAGTTTGTTTGGAATCTGTTCCGTCTGCATTAGTTCCTGTAACCGTAACCACATTCGCTCCGGCAACCAAAGTCAATGGTTCAGTAACTCCGTTTGAAGCAGCATTGTAAATGAAGTTCGGTAAGTTTACACCATTCAAGGTTACTTTAACCTGACTTTTCTGAGTCACATTCAATACTGTTGCATTCAAGTTGAAGACAGCGCTTGAAGTCTCATAAGGGTTTGTTCCAGGATTGGTGATCGTAACGATCGGAGGTTTCGGAGCAATACGGTTGTAAATGATGATCGTAGTTGCCGAAGCAGAACCTGCCGCATTTGTTCCGATAACTTCAAATACATTCTGCCCCGCATTCAAAATCACATTACTAGTGAATTTATCCGTTTGAGCATTGTAAGCGAAGTTGTTATTGATTGTTCCGTTTTGCTTGAAGCTTACATGTTGTGCATCTGCCACATTCAATACATCCGCAGTCAAAGCAAAGGTGTTTTGATTTACTGTATACGGATTGATATTCGGATTTACAAAGTAAACAACCGGCGGCTGAATCGTTTGTTGCGGCTGATAAATGATTGTTGCCGTTTCCGTATCAGATCCGTATTGATTTGTTCCTGTCGTACTAACAACATTTGAACCTGTAATCAAATTCAAAGTTGCAGCAATTCCCCTGGTAGAGGTATTGTATGTAAATGCAACCGGATTTCCGTTCAAAGTCATCGTGATTTTATCCTTGCCAGTAACATTCAATACCGTTCCTGTCAAGTTGAAAACAGGATTCTGAACTGTTGTAGGATTTGAACTTGGGTTGGAATAAGTAACTACAGGAGGAGTTGGTGTTTCTCTTATGTAGTTGATTACTGTCTGATCCATATCTGAACCAAAGTCATTTGTTCCGGTTAATTCAAAGGTATTCTGTCCCGCAACCAGTGTTACGATACTCTGAAATTCCTGAGTAGACGGATTGAAGGTAAAGTTGGTGATGTAATTTCCGTTTTGTCTGAAAACCACATTCGAACTTGAATTGACGTTCTGAATTCGTCCTTTGATCACATAGTTGCCTGAATTGACTGTTGTTCCACTAACACTTGGGTTCGTGAAATCTACTACAGGAGGTGTTCTTACCGGCTGTGTCCAGGTTGGATTTGTAACAACCGGTGTACGAGTGGTATCCTGGTAAGTTGTATGATCATAATGACTTCTGATATGGAATTTCAGGTAGAAACTGGTATAGTGATACCAATCATTCTTATATTTTCCGCTTGCCTGAATATGACCATCAAAATTGTCGGCCATTGTAAACGTCGTTTTGTGTTCGATTCCTAAAGAAACACCTTTTGCAACCTGATATCCAATACCTATACCAACACTTGGCATAAATTTCCCCATACTTGCAGGTGAATTCAAATCTGTTTCGAACTTCTTATCCGTCATGGAATGAATTTCACTTTGAGTATAAGAACCTGAAGCTAATTTGGTAGAATCGTACAGGTAAGTGAATCCGTCAGATCCGTATAAATCACCTTTTGTGCGGTACCATGTGTAACCAATACCTCCGAAGATGTAAGGATCCCATCCTGTGCGTTCTCTCAGTTTATTGAAGTGGATTGCCAATTCCAAACTCAGTTCGTGCAGTCTGGTACCAAAATTCAAAACTACGGGCTGTCCGGCAGCGTTGTAATCGTTGTAAATTGGATTGGAAGAAATGCCCGTCGAATCGGAACCTCTATTGTATCCTTTCCAAAGCCCGGTTAAATAACGTAAACGCAAATCAAAACTGATTGGTTTTCCGTAGTTGTAATTGAATTGATGTCCTAACATCAAACCGTATCCCAAATCCAATTTGTGCGGGATATCAGTTTTTGTCCACGTTGCACCAATGTTTAAACCCCAGAACCAACGACTGTCGTTGTCGTAATTCACTTTTTCATTCTGAGAAAATAAGGTGGTGGTTAATAGTAGACTTACAATTAGCGTGTAAAAATTTTTCATAGTCTAAAGTTTAATCTATTTTGTAGCTAACCATTCCTGTGCCAAAAAAGCACAAAAAGACTTTCATTTAACAAAATTGACGGGGCGAAACTACGAAAAAACGATTAAAATATCCTTGAATGTATTAGTTTTACAAACATATACGCAGATTTTGCACATGAATCTAAGGGCTGTTAAAGTATTGTTAATCTCATTTTTAAGCGTGACTTCCGGGTTCTCCCAGTTGACAAATGATGGATGTGCATCTGCTACTCCTTTATGTCCGAACGTATCTTTTTCAGGTTCCAATATCGGAGCAACGGCTACAGTTTGTCCTGATTGCGAAGATGATTTTACCTTCTGCTTTTCAGGAACGAACAGTGTTTGGTATCAATTTAACACCAATGTAACCGGTGGCGACGTTGCTTTTAACTTCAGCAATTTGCTTTTCAATATTCAGGCTACACGCGGAACAGAATTACAAGCTGCAATTGTTCAGGCACTTGTTCCTTGTGATGCAGCAACCTATACAATGGTAAGTAATTGTGAAGCTGGATCTGCCGGTGGTTTTACGCTGACAGCATTAGGACTTCCCGCAAATACGACTTATTATTTGGTCATTAACGGAGCCCAAAACGGTGGCGCAATATTGCCCGCAGAAGCAACATTTGACTTAATCGGATCAGGAACTGGTTTTGACAGACCACTTCCAACAATCTCCATCGGCGGACCACTAATTACCGTTTGTCCGGAAACACCTACATCTTTTACAACCTATTTAACCAATTGCACGGATACCAGTGATTTCTACTGGTCTATAAACGGAGTTTTGGCAGCAGTAACGCAAACTTCTTTGTGGATTACCAGTAATTTGCAAAATGGAGACATCGTTTCTGTTGAATGCAGTTGTTTTAATATTTGTCCGGATACTTTAAATTATTCGTATCCTGCTGTAACCGTTGATCCCTTAACAGTTGATGCAGGACCCGATTTCACTATTCAGGCTGGAAGTAGTGTACAAATTACCGGTTCCTCAAACGGAACTGATTTTATGTGGAGTCCAACCCAAACCCTAAACACTCCATATTCCATTACCAGCTATGCAACACCAGAAGAAACAACCGTTTACACATTAACAGCATTGAATGCAAACTGCTCGCTTTCGGATGAAATGACTGTTTTTGTTTCAAATAACTTAGATATTCCCGGGAGTTTTTCTCCAAACGGTGATGGAACCAATGATAAATGGGTCATTGATGGAATTGGGTTCTATCCGGATGCCCAAGTGGTTATTTATGACCGCTGGGGACAAAAAATTGCTGAAATTGCAGGTTACAGCTTGACCAAAGCTTGGGACGGAACCAATAAAGGGAAACCTGTTTCAGATGGTGTTTATTTTTACTCATTGGATCTTCGCCAAAATAATGACACCAAACCACTTAAAGGAAGTATTACTGTAATCCGCTGATGAAAAAGACACTGCTCTGTATCCTTCTTTTGATGAGTGTTTGTTCTTACGGACAGCAAGTGAGTCACATGTCACAATGGATTCATCACCAATATGCGATCAATCCGGCCTATACCGGAATTAAAACTTGTTTGGAAGCGCAATCCACTTTCAGAGGTCAATGGATCAAAGTAGATGGAGCACCTTATACCGGTTGGGTAAGTGTTCATGCTCCTTTACAAGCAAAGAGAAGGAAATTCCTGAGCGGAAGACATGGTTTAGGTGGAATGGTTTATTTGGACAACATCGGGCCATTTCAAGATATCCGTGTGCAGTTATCTTATGCCGGACATTTCAACTTTTCATTAACCAATCGCTTATCACTGGGTTTAGCTGTCGGAGCGAGACAACTTTCTTTCGATTTAAATGAGGCAAAGCCCCTGACTCCCGATCCGGCAATTAATGGCAGCGCATCTCAGATTCTCCCAACAGCTACTTTTGGCGCCTGGTGGAACGGAAAAAACTACTTTGCCGGATTTACCTTGTATGAATTAATTCCTCAAAAATGGAATGTGATCGGAATGAATGCAGGATCACAAATGCACGCAATGGTAACGGGCGGATATAAATTCAATATCAATCCGAAAGTGGATGTATTTCCCGGAATGTACGTTGCTTACACAAAGAATACTCCTATTGAATTACAGATCCATGCATTGGTAGAGTTTCAACGAAAATTCAATATTGGATTGGGTTTGAGAAACACAGATGCATTGATTGCAATGGTCGGATTTCGATTCAGGGAAAAGTGGAAACTTGGTTATTCATATGATTTCGTTCTTTCTAAATTGAGGCCGAATACCTTCCATTCACATGAAATCACACTTTCCTTTTCTCCATGTAAACAACGTGTAGAAAACACTTCCGGCTGTGCCGATTTCGATTAAACAACTCTGCTATTCAGATTTCACTGTTTATAAGTATCTCTCATTGCTTCTCTTTCCCGGCTGATTTCTTTCGAAATTTGAGGATAAAGCATTTTTGAATGAAAAAACAACTTTCTATAATTGTACTTATTGGCGTATTGACAGCATGTGTACCGGCAAAAAAATACAATGAACTTCTCGAAAGAGAAAAAGTTTGCAGCGAAGAACTGAATAAATACAAGGCTTCAAGTATCGAAAACGAAGGAAAAGCAAAGGATTTACAGGTCATGGCAGATCAGTTTCGCAAGGACATCATTTCCTTGAAGAAAGACACCCTTGAGTTAGGATCCAATTTGCGTTTTTTGCAGGCACAATATGATTTGATGGTCTCTCAAAATGAAGCATATGAGCAGAAACTGGATCAAATGCGCATGAAAGGACAAAAAGAATCTGCAAATTACCAGTCAGATATAGATTCAAAAAACCAAGAACTTCAGCGCAAGGAAGATGCACTTAAAACATTGGAAAGTGAGTTAATTGCTAAAGAAAAATTACTTATCGAGCGTGAAGAACGTGTGACGGAACTGGAAGAAATGATCAAACGAAAGGATGATGCAATGAAACAGTTGAAAACACGTGTTTCCAGCGCATTAAAAGGATTTGAAAACAAAGGATTAACTGTTGTAGAGAAGAACGGAAAAATCTATGTTTCACTGGAAGCAAAATTACTTTTCGCATCCGGAAGTACGACGGTTGAACCCGAAGGAAAAAAAGCATTAGTTGATCTTGCAAAAGTATTGGAAAGCGAAAAAGATTTAGAGATCATTGTTGAAGGTCATACCGACACAGATAAATTGGCAGCGGCAGCACATCCGAAAAACAACTGGGAGTTGAGCGTGCTTCGTTCAACTGCAGTTGTAGAGATCATGATCGGGAACAGCAAAATGAACCCTATGCAGCTCATGGCAGCCGGAAGAGGTGAACACCACCCTGTAGATGTAAAGGACAAAGCAAAGAACAGACGCATTGAAGTGATCATTTCACCCAACTTAAACGAATTGTATCAGATTTTAGACGGAAAATAATACCGGAGATGGACATCCAAGAAAGGCACTCTTTTGGGTGTCTTTTTTTGTGGAATAATTCGTAACTTAAACATACAAAAGAAAGGTCACTCACATGGAACAAACATTGGTCGTAGGAGCAACAACGAAAGAAGATCGCTACGCAAACAGAGCTATTAAGGCATTAAGAAGTCATAACTATCCGGTTGTTGCTTTCGGGCAGAAAGCCGGAACGGTAGAAGATGTAGAAATTGAAACAGAATGGAATCCAAATTGGGATATTGAGACAGTTACTCTGTACTTAGGTCCACAAAATCAAGATGGATATATTGACAAGATTCTGGCTTTGAAACCCAATCGGGTGATTTTCAATCCCGGAACAGAAAATCCGGAATTTATTGAGAAATTAAGAGCAGTAAAAATTCATCCTGAAATTGGATGTACGCTGGTAATGCTGTCTATTGGAACGTATTGAAACAAAAAAACCGGAGCTTTCACTCCGGTTTTTTTATAATTATCTTTTCTTACAAGATCAACATCGCATCTCCGTACGAGTAGAATTTGTATTTTTCTTTGATTGCCTCATTATATGCTTCCATCATCAAATCATGACCACAGAATGCAGAGATCATCATTAATAAAGTAGAAAGCGGTGTGTGGAAGTTTGTAACCAAACTATCTGCAATACTGAAATCGTATGGAGGAAAAATAAATTTATTTGTCCAGCCATCAAATGCTTTCAACATGTTATCCGTAGAAACAGATGTTTCAACTGCACGCATGGAAGTTGTTCCGATTGCACAAACACGTTTTTTGTTTTTCTTCGCTTCGTTTACAATATTCGCTGCTTTTTCAGTGATAATCACTTGCTCAGAGTCCATTTTGTGTTTCGTCAAATCTTCTACTTCCACCGAACGGAAAGTACCTAATCCAACATGCAAAGTTACTTCAGCAAAGTTTACACCTTTCAATTCCAAACGTTTCAATAACTCTCGAGAGAAATGCAATCCTGCAGTTGGTGCTGCAACAGCTCCTTCTTCTTTCGCATAGATTGTCTGATATCTTTCCTCGTCAGTTTCTTCTACTTCACGCTTAATGTATTTAGGAAGCGGAGTTTCTCCAAGTTCCGTAATCTTTGCTTTGAACTCTTCATAAGGTCCGTCAAACAAGAAACGCAACGTTCTTCCACGTGAAGTTGTATTGTCAATTACCTCAGCTACCAATGAATCATCGTCACCGAAATACAATTTATTTCCAATTCTGATTTTACGAGCCGGATCAACCAACACGTCCCACAAAAGGCTCTCACGGTTCAATTCTCTTAACAAGAATACTTCGATCTTAGCACCCGTTTTTTCTTTATTCCCGTACATACGAGCAGGAAAAACACGTGTATTGTTCATGATCATCACATCACCTTCTCCAAAGTAATTGATAATATCTTTAAACAAGCGGTGTTCAATTTTTCCAGTCTCACGGTGGATTACCATCAAACGTGCTTCATCACGGTTTTCACTTGGGTATTCAGCAATCAGTTCGTCCGGAAGGTCAAAACTGAATTCAGAAAGCTTCATTTTATTCATACAAGCTGTATTTTTATCTGCTTTAAATCAAAAGAGGGCAAAATTACAAAAAATCAGGGGATTTACAAAGGTTGTTCTTCAATGAATGTGATCCATTGCTCTACACTCTTGGAATCATTAATATCATAAATTCCTGATTTGGTTCTTCGGAGTGCAATTAATGTGGCACCACAATCCAGTTTTTGTCCGAAATCATGTGCAATGGATCGAATATATGTTCCTTTTGAGCAAGAAATTTCAAAATCGATTTCCGGAAAACGGGCTGTATCAATGGTGAAATTCATGATCTCAATCGTATTGGCTTTTAATTCCTTTTCAATTCCTGCTCTGGCATAATCGTAAGCACGCTTACCATCAATTTGCTTTGCAGAAAATAAAGGCGGAACCTGTTGTTGAACTCCTAAGAAACTTAAGCGCACTTCTTCCAGTTGTTCCGGAGTAATTCCAGTTGTTTCTTTATCCGAATTGTATGCTGTCTCCAGATCGTAAGAAGGAGTTGTCTTTCCTAACAAGAATGTTCCGGTATATGTTTTTGAATCCGAGGTAAGTCCTTCGATCAGTTTGGTATGTTTTCCGATACAAATAACCAATAATCCCGTAGCTAAAGGATCTAAGGTTCCTGCATGACCCACTTTCAATTTTTTGACACCGAGTTTTTGACGCAAATGCCAGCGCAATTTATTTACCGCATCAAAAGAAGTCCATTTCAAAGGTTTGTCTACCAGGATAGTGCTTCCCTGCGCAAATTCTGTAATCATTAAAGGATAGTTAATTCGTAACCGGCAAGCAACAGGATCAAAATAATCCCACCAACAATGATGCGATACCAGCCGAAAAGTTTGAATCCATGTTTATTCAAAAAACCGATAAATCCTTTGATAGCAAGGATTGCAACTATAAAGGCAACGACATTTCCAACGATCAGTAAATTGATCTGATCTCCGGAAAGTGAATCGTGTTTCTCAAAGTAATCCAGTGTCTTTTTAGCTGTTGCTCCAAGCATTGTTGGCAAGGCCAGAAAGAACGAAAATTCTGCTGCCAGTTTACGACTCATCTTTTGGCTCATTCCCCCAACTATGGAAGCTCCTGAACGGGAAACACCCGGAATCATAGCAATACATTGAAACATTCCGACTTTCAGAGCATCCCAATAAGTCATCTCTTCCATTTTATGAATGCGTGGTTTATTGAACCAGTTATCCACAAATAATAAAATGATTCCTCCAACCAATAAAGAAATGGCAACAGCCATTGGGCTTTCCAATAATTGATCAATGTAATCTGAAAGTAAAACTCCTAAAACGGCTGCAGGAATAAATGCTACTATCAATTTGAGGTAAAACTGCACACTTTGGAAAAATCGTTTGAAATACAAGGCGAAAACTGCAAGAATGGCTCCTAATTGAATAACGATCATGAATAATTTCGTGAAATCGTCATTATCGACTCCCATAGCTGCCGATCCTAAGATCATATGTCCCGTTGATGAAACAGGCAAAAACTCAGTTAGGCCCTCAATGAGAGCCAATATAATTGCTTCAAACCAATTCATGGATTATTATTCTTGGGAATTAGAATCTTTTGCTTTCTTCATGATGCCGTAGATCATTACGACGAAACCTGCAACAATTAAAATCGGAGCAACCGTAATTCGAACGGTAGAGAACAACTCTTTTTCATGAAACTCTGATGGATTATCTGCACCACCGCCAATCATTAAGATATAGCCAATAATATTGATTGCTAAACCAATGAAAATGATTCGTAGGTTCTCTTTTTTAATTGGAAAGTCGAATTTATTGTTCATGATATAAATGAATGTGGGGCTAAATTAATATAAATCATCCAATTTCGCACGTAAATATTTGTTTAGCGCAAACCAGGTTGAAACAATTGTTAAGAGACACCCAATAATTAGTAATGAAGTAAAAAGAAGCAGGATATCGATCAACTTCATATCAATTTCAATTACATCCAAAATATTGTTCAAAGCAAAAAAGACCGTCATCAAAAATGCCATTCCGATAATCCCCGAAACGAGTCCCTGATAAATAGCTTGTTTCAGGAAAGGTCTTCTGATAAACCCACTGGTAGCACCAACCAATTGCATGGTCTTAATTGTGAATCGTTTAGAATAAAGAGATAAACGTATCGTGTTGTTGATCATTGCAACTGCGATCACAATCAATAAAGAGGCAACAATCAGAATCAGGAAGGCAAATTGCTTAAAGCCTAAATTCACTTCTTCCAAAGCCGCTTTGTCGTAATTGACTTCAGCCAGCATATCTCCATACTTGTTGTTCAATCGTGTTTCGATCTCTTTCATTCCCTTTTTAGTAACAAACGTACTAAGTGGTCTGAAATTAATGGTTGGAGGAAGCGGATTTTCACCTTCAAAAATGGCAAGAATCTCGTCTGAATTCTGATCTGCACCTTTAAATTCATCGATCGCACGCTCAGGCGAAACAAAAACCACTTCTTTGAAACAGTCCCATGATTTCAATTCCTGCGCGACTTGCTTGATGTCTTCAGTATTGTATTCCGATTTGAAGAATAAATCTCCATGCAAATTTTCTCTGGCTTGTTTTTGCATCGAATCCAAACCAATTACTCCGGCCAATACCAAACCTATCATAAACAAAACCAACGAAATTCCAATTACGGTTGAAATGTAACTAGTTCGTAGCCCCTTCTTTCCTGTCTTTTCGATTCCTTTACTCATCATCACGAAATTACACTTTTTAGTTACATGCTTTTTTATTAATTTGAGAAGCTATTAACGAAGAAATGAACAAATTTTAGCAGTTCATTAATTTACTACCGCGGTAAATAAATAGGTATATTTATCACAACTTTAAATTCAAAATCTTATGAAGAAAACACTATTTTACGCAGCATCACTAGCATTCATCGCTTTCGGAATGACAGCTTGTGGAGCTTCAACAGAAGAAGCGACCGGAGAAGAAACCGCAGTAACTTACCAATTAGACGCAACTGCAACTAACTTAAAGTGGAAAGGCACATATGCCGGTGACGGACACACGCATAATGGAACGGTAAAAGTATCAGACGGATCAATCACTTACAAAGGTGATGTATTCGAATCCGGTAAGTTTACAGTGGATATGAAAACAATTGAGAGTGAACTAACTCCCGAAATGGGTGCTGAAGATTTGAATGAATCAATCATGGGTGAAGGTTTATTCAACGCAGCTCAATTCCCGAATGTAGAAGTAATCATAAACAGTATTTCTGACAAGGAAATCGATGCTACTTTGAAAGTTGCAGGAAAAGAAGTACCGGCTAAAATGCCTGTGAAAATTAAGAAAACTGAGAACAAACTGACTGCAAAAGGAAAATTCACGATCGATTTTTCAGCAATGGATGCAGAAGGTTTCCAACCGGGAACAGAAAAAGGGAAAGAAAATCAATACATCAAACCGGGAGTTGATTTTGAATTGAATTTAGTATTGAAAGCAGAAGACGCGAAAAAATAAGCACTTCTTTTATAAGTCTATGTGTCTGTGTGTCTATGTGGTGTAAATAATTGACCACATAGTTCACATAGAATACCTAGAAATGCCAATACCTATTTTTCACAACCACCAAACCAAAACCATTCATTTTATCACATCTCGTTTTTTATTTAAAAAAGTGTGATAATTTATTCTTGTCGATTCATCGGATTCGTTTTTGGAGTATTTTTGCCAAAAATTAATTCTCAGATGAACGTTTTCAAATTTGGTGGAGCTTCTGTGAAAGACGCCAATGCAGTAAGGAATGTATCACACATTCTTTCCCTTTTTCCTAAAGACCAATTGATTGTTGTAGTATCCGCAATGGGAAAGACTACCAATGCAATGGAAGAGATTGTTGATTCGCTTTGGAACAAGAATGAGAAGCGCTACATGGAATTAATTGAAGATCGGTATCAATTCCATCAATTGATTGTAGCAGAATTATTTCCGGAAAAGCATTACTTCATTCATCAACAGATGGAAGAGTTGTTTGAAACCCTGAAAAACCGTTACCACCTCCCGATCTCAGATAACTACAACTTTGAGTACGATCAGATCGTTTCACTGGGAGAAGTTTTGTCGACAATGATCGTGGAAGCCTTCATGAAAGAAGAAGGTCATGCAACAGTTTGGGTTGATTGCAGAAAGATCATTCGCACCAATCACGAATACCGGGAAGGTGAAGTTGACTGGGCAAAAACAGAAGCTTTGGTAAACGAGCGCTTGATGCCTTTATTCAAAGAAAAACGCATTGCGATTACCCAGGGGTTCATCGGTCACACTTCTGAAGGATTCACCACCACTTTGGGAAGAGAAGGTTCTGACTTCACAGCCGGAATTTTAGCTTATTGCACCAATGCATCAGGGGTAACAATCTGGAAAGACGTTCCTGGAATGTTGAATGC
Source organism: Flavobacteriales bacterium UBA7666 (assembly GCA_002483265.1). Classification (GTDB taxonomy): domain Bacteria; phylum Bacteroidota; class Bacteroidia; order Flavobacteriales_D; family Crocinitomicaceae; genus Fluviicola. Next base: position 135,913 of record DLHO01000018.1, read on the forward strand.
CGATCCGAAATGGTTTGACGATACAATCAAACTTGAGAAGATCTCCTTCAAGGAAGCGATTGAACTTTCTTATTATGGAGCGAGCGTCATTCACCCGAAAACAATTAAGCCACTTCAAAATAAAGGAATTCCATTATACGTAAAATCGTTTATTCACCCGAATGCTGAAGGAACGACGATCCAGGAATCCACTGATTTTGATCATTTGGTGCCTTCTTTCATTTTTAAAATGGATCAGGTACTGATGTCCTTTACTCCGAAAGATTTCTCCTTCATTGTAGAAGAAAATCTGGGAGATATTTTCCAGCAACTGGCATTTTACGGAGTAAAAATTAACCTGATGCAGAATTCCGCATTGAGTTTTTCTATTTTGTTTGACCGTTCCAAAACAGAGCCAATGAAGCTGGTTGAAAAATTCAAAGATCAGTATTCCGTGCGCTACAATGAAAGGCTGGAATTAGTCACCATCAGACATTACGATCAGGCAACAATTGATCGGGTAACAGTTGACAAAAACATTCTCCTGGAGCAGCGAACGCGACAAACGATTCGCATGGTCATGAAAAATATGTAAATTCATAATCCCTTCCGAACAGAAGGGATTTTTTTGTAACCAATCGGAACGGATTGCATTATCAACTTTGAAACTTATGAAAGTACTCATCCATTTACTTTTCATCCTCGCACCTATTTTGTCATTCGCTCAAGTGAAAGGTTCTGTTGATTCGATGTCTTTCTATTTTGAGTTCAACAGCCATGAAATCTATTTTCAAAACAAACACAATTCAGAAACAAAAACGAAACTTTCAAAACTCAAAGACCAATCACTGATCCTTCGGGCATATACCGATTCATTGGGTTCCAAAGAGTACAATATCAAATTGGCCGAAGCACGTTTGGAAGCCACCAAAAAGTTCCTGAACAAATCATTTCCCGATCAATTTTCCATTCGAACAGAAGTTGCTATCGGAGAAGATCTTTCCCAAAAATCAGATGCAGATAAACGGCGTGTAGATATTTTAGTCTCTCATGCCCCCAAAAACAATTCAGCAGATCTCGTAACTAAGAAGAAACGCAAATTTGAATTGAACGTTCCGATTCAGTTAGAAATCCAATTCGTCTACGGACGAGATGAGGTGCTAAGAAGTTCGTATGAAGATATTCAATTCCTCATGGAAACACTACAGGCAGATAAAACGCTTTTTGTGACACTTGGCGGACATGTTTGTTGTGGGACGGACAGTAAAAACCTATCCGGAATGCGCGCTGAGCGGATTAAACAAATTCTTGTGATGGAAGGGAATATTTCCGGGAGTAGAATCACTGCAATCGGATTCGGTAACAAGAAACCTTTGTTTGTAGAAGATTCCGAAGAACATAGACAAGCCAACAGAAGAGTAGAAGCTACGTTTTATAAGAAATAATAAGGGGCGCGATTAATCGCGCCCCTTATTGAAATGTTTTTATGAATTTCCTTTTAATGGTTTCACCGATTTGATCGATTTGGCCATTAAATCAATAATTATCTTTTCAAATCCATCATCACGACTTCTGAAAACGTATGTAATTCCGTCGATTACTTTTTGTCCGTAAACGTGATAAGTTGTATGCTCTACTCCTACAGATTTGGAAGCACCTTTTTTTCCATCTACTTTCAATTCGCGTTCGTATAAAACGAAATCAGGTTCGTCTACCAGGTATTTAATTTTATAGAAGTTCAATCCTGCTAAACGCTTTTTCTCTGAAGAAACCATTTCACGATCAGAACCCCAATCATCAATAATCATATGAAAATTTGGTCCAACCATTAATTCCCACTTGAAATCATCTTCCACATGAATAATCTCTGGCTGTGTAGAGGCACCGATATTTGCAGTTTCATCCGGCAACATGATCATGATCGGAATATCATACGGCTTCATAGAAAAACCCTGGAATTCATACAATTCCTCATCAGTCAATTCTTTACCTTCCTCTGAATCACCGCAGCGAACCGCAACCAGGGAAACTGTCAAAAGCAACAAAAAGATTGAAAATTTTTTCATACCTATTATTTATTTTCCATCTGGTTATACTCCAAACGGAGAAGTAATTAGGACAAATATAGTTTTTTTATCAATTTTGACCCAAAATGACTGTTTCAATTAATTACGACAGAATCGTTTGTTGCGATTAAATGCATTCGTTTATCGCTTATTAAGTAAAATATATGGCAGGATATAAAATCCGGGATTTGGAAATTCTGACTGGAATTAAAGCACATACGATACGCATGTGGGAAAAAAGGTATGGCCTGCTCACGCCTCAAAGAACAAATACACAAATAAGAACTTACTCCGATAACGAATTATTACTTCTTTTAAATGTCTCCCTGCTAAACAAAAAAGGAATTAAAATCTCCCGAATCGCAGGCATGACTTCCGAGCAAATTTTTGAAACTTCGAGAGGATTGCAAGATTCCGTAGATACGGACACGGCTATAGAACAATTCATTGTTTCTGTATTGCAACTCGATGAACAATTATTTCACAAGACATTTCAAGAACTGGCACTAAAAACAAATCTATCGGGCATTTTTTCAGATCACATTATTCCGTTCCTTAATCGAATTGGGATTATGTGGCTGGTTGGAACAATTAATCCGGCACAAGAACATTTCATATCCAACCTCATCCGCCAAAAAATCATTGCAGCAATTGATTCTTTGCCCGTTCCTGATCCAAACCAAGCTAAAATAATTCTTTATCTTCCGGAACATGAATGGCACGAAATAAGCTTGCTCGTATATCATTACCATCTCAGATCAAAAGGATTTAACAGCATTTATTTAGGCCAAGCTCTGCCCTACGGCGCACTGATCAAAACAGTTCAATTTTTAAAAGCAAAATTACTGGTTTCCAGCTGGTTGACAGCAATAGAACCGCAGCAAATTTTGGACCATTTCAGTCAAATTGAAGAAGAACTAGACTCGGTGAAAATCGTTGCAGGAGGTTATCAAATTGATCAACTGGAATCGCTTCTTCCAAAAAAAATTAAACGAATTCACACTCTTTCCGATCTGGAAAATCTTATTTAACAAATTGAACCCTACTAGTTTTGTTTAATCTTTTTGTATATTTGTTAAACAAAAATAGATTTATTACTTGCTTCGATTAAAAGTGTAAATTCATCGCTAGTAAAACTTAGTTCACTATTTGGATAAAATCCAACTTAAACTGCTCGATGTCAGGAAAAAAAATAGCAATTATTGGTTCGGGGATTTCCAGTCTATCCTGTGCGTCATTCTTGGCAAAAGAAGGACACGAAGTTGTTATTCTGGAACAAAATGACAGCATCGGTGGAAGGGCGCGTCAATTCAAAACGGACAATGGATTTACCTTCGACATGGGGCCAAGCTGGTATTGGATGCCGGATATCTTTGAAAACTTCTATCAACAATTTGGTTATTCTACTTCCGACTTTTACGAATTGGTTCGCTTAGACCCATCCTATCAGGTTATTTGGAACAAGAATGACATCGATCCTATTCCCGCTTCGCTTCAAGAACTGGAGGAATATTTTGAGAAATTGGAAATCGGAAGTAGCGTTAAATTGAGGCAATTTTTAAAAGATGCAGAGAAAAAGTATCAAATCGGAATGAAGGATTTGGTTTACAAACCAAGTTTGAGATTGACGGAATTTGCTGATACACGCATTTTGAAAGGTTTATTCCAAATGCATTTATTTACTTCGTTTGCTTCTTTTATTCGAACATATTTTAAAAACCCAAAGATTATTTCCCTGCTGGAATTCCCTATTCTATTTTTAGGAGCAACTCCTAAGGATACTCCGGCACTTTATTCTTTGATGAATTACGCAGATATTCAATTAGGAACCTGGTATCCAATGGGTGGAATGTTTGAATTCGTAAAGGCTTTTGAAAAAATTGCATTGGAGCAAGGTGTTACCTTTTCACTAAACACGCGTGTTTTAGACTTCAACACCTCTAATGGAAAAATCAATTCCGTCACCACATCCAAAGGAGAAATTTCCTGCGATTATGTGATTTCCGGAGCAGATTATCAACATACCGAACAATTACTGAAAAATAAAGCCAATTACACTTCTTCTTACTGGGAGAAAAGAACCATGGCTCCCTCCTGCTTGTTGTTTTATATTGGACTGGATTGCAAAATCCCCAATCTGGAACACCATAATTTGTTTTTTGATGAAGATTTTGATGCACACGCATCCGAAATTTATAAAAATCCCAAATGGCCAAATAAACCGCTTTTCTATGTGAGTTGTCCTTCAAAAACAGATCCTTCTGTTGCTCCGGAAAACGGTGAAAATCTATTCTTATTGATTCCAATTGCGCCAAACTTAAAAGACACAGAAGAAAAACGAGAAGAATATTTTGAAATCCTGAAGAATCGTCTGATTGAAAAAATTGGTTTTGATATCAATCCACATATTGTTTACAAGCGTAGTTACTGCATCTCGGACTTTGTAACTGATTACAATGCCTTTAAAGGAAATGCCTATGGATTGGCAAATACACTAAAACAAACTGCTTTGCTTAAACCCCGTATTAAGAACAAACATTTATCGAACCTGTTTTACACAGGACAGTTGACGGTTCCGGGTCCCGGAGTTCCGCCATCAATTATTTCGGGAGAAGTGGTTGCAAAACATGTGATCAAACGAATTGAAAAACTGAACTAAGAGCCCCGCTATGAAACAACTATTCGACACACTTTCTCTTGAAATGAGTGCTTTGACCACCAAAAGGTACAGCACTTCTTTTTCGATTGGCATTCATTTTCTAAGTAAGGATTTGCAAGCTCCCATTTATGCAATTTATGGTTTCGTGCGTTTTGCAGACGAAATCGTCGATACGTTTCACAATTATGAAAAGAAGGAATTACTGGACGAATTTAAAGCTGAAACCTATAAAGCCATTGAACGCGGAATTTCTCTGAATCCGATCTTGAATAGTTTTCAGTGGGCTGTAAACACCTACAAAATTGATCCGGAACTCATTGAAATCTTCCTTATGTCGATGGAAATGGATCTGAAAACAACACAATACGAGCAAAAAGTCTATGAACAATACATACTAGGTTCTGCAGAAGTCGTTGGATTAATGTGCCTGAAGGTCTTCGTAAGAGGAAACCAAGAAGCTTATCTAAATTTGAAAGATTCTGCCATGAAACTGGGATCCGCTTTTCAAAAGATTAATTTTTTACGGGATCTGAATGCGGACTATTATCAATTGGGACGTACCTATTTTCCCGAAATGAATTTTGACTTCTTTGATCAGGCAATGAAAACAAAAATTGAGCATGAGATTGAACTCGATTTTAAAGCCGGATACGAAGGAATCAAATTACTCCCAAAAGATGCAAGATTTGGCGTTTACATGGCTTATCGTTATTACATCAAATTGTTTCACAAGATTCAAAAAACGGATGCTCAAATTATTTTAGACCAGCGTATCCGGATTCCGGACAATAAAAAGTACCGTTTGCTTTTTACTTCTTATCTTCGCCATAACTTGAATTTATTGTAATCATTGGAAACAGTTATATTGGTTAATGAACAGGATGAAGTAATTGGTTCCATGGAAAAAATGGAGGCTCATCAAAAAGGCATATTACATCGTGCGTTCTCTGTTCTCATTCATCAAAACGGAAAGATTTTACTTCAGCAAAGAAGTTTAAACAAGTATCATTCCAGCGGATTATGGACCAATACCTGTTGTTCTCACCCTAGATTAGATGAATCGCTCGCAAACGCAGGTAGTCGCAGATTGAAAGAAGAAATGGGAATTGACTGTCCGGTAAAACCCTATTTTCATTTTATTTACACCGCAAAACTTGACGGCGGTTTGATTGAAAATGAACTGGATTATGTTTTGTTTGGTACCTATGAAGGTGAAATTCACCCAAATCCGAATGAAGTAATGGATTACAAGTGGATGGATTGGAACGAATTCGTGGAAGATATTACACTCAATCCTTCACGTTATACTGCCTGGCTTCAAATTCTAGTTACTGATTATAAACAAAACATAGAAGAAATAATTTTCTCATGAAGATCTTTCGTGTCGAACAGTTCAACGCAGCGCATCGTTTGTTTAACCCCAAATGGGACGATGAAACGAACAACCGTATTTTCGGGAAATGCAACAATCCCAATTTTCATGGACATAATTACAAACTGGAAGTTGAACTAGATGGTCCGATCAATCCCGAAACCGGTTATGTTATGGATATGAAAAAACTCTCAGACATTATGAAACTGGAAATTCTGGAGCGTTTTGATCACCGGAATTTGAATTTAGACTGTCCGGAATTCACCGATTTAATCCCTTCTGCAGAAAATATTGCATTGGTTTGCTGGAATATTCTCCGGGATAAACTTCCTGCCGAATTAAAATTAAAAGTTCGTTTGTGGGAAACTCCCAAAAACGGTGTTGAATACGATGGAAACTAAAAGTTTAAATCATAGGAGTAGGTTCTTGAATCTTTTCTATTTTTGCCAGACACAAAATTAATCATGAGAGCTCTTTCAGCAATAGGTTTTGTAATCAGTATCATAGGCTTGCTTTTGGTTTGCTACAACCAATTTGCGATCATTCCGTTTTTGACAGATTTGAACAGCAATGCAGACATCAAAGACAATGAATTTACGCAGGCATTGAGATTCAATTACGAGAATCAATTATTTTTCTTGAGTATGCTAAGCATCATTGTTGGTGTTTTCTCTGTTCTGTTTTGCTCCATCGTTTACCTCAAAAAACGCACGCGAATGACCTTAATCGGAACGATTGTAGGCGTTTTTGTTGCCGTAATGGGAATCATTCATTCTTGGTATTAAATATAATTAGTGCGTAGGGGCGAAAAATTTTTCGCCCCTACGCACTTGAACAAATTATGGAAAATCTAACTTTTTTCTGGCACAGAAGAGATTTACGGATTTCAGATAATGCAGGACTTTTCAAAGCTTTAAAGCAGGGTAAAAAGGTTCAGCCCATTTTTATATTTGATACTCAAATCCTGACTCAGCTTCCTGAGAACGATCAACGCGTTTTATTCATTTATCAAACGATCCGGGAACTAAGCGCTGCTTACAAAAAGCTTGGATCTAATTTATGGGTATTCCATGGAAATCCTACTCAGCTTATTCCTGAATTAGTCCAACAACATTCCGTTCAAAAAGTCTTTTGCAACAGAGATTATGAGCCGGACGCCATTAAACGTGACAAATTCATTCACGAAGAGCTTCAAAAGCTGAATTGCAGTTTTTCAGGTTCGAAAGATCAGGTCATTTTTGAAAAAGATGAGGTGGTAAAACCGGATGGAAACCCCTATCACGTTTTCACACCCTACATGAGACGCTGGAAAGAAAATTTAACTGATTTTCATTTAAAAGCCTATCCGGTCGAAAAATATGTTTCCAATCTGAATCCCGGAAGCGAACTTCCGTTTCCAACTCTTGCAGAATTAGGTTTCAGCGATATCCAAACACAGGATTTTCCTTCTATAATCATTCCCACAAAAGTCATTCAAAACTACCACAACACAAGAGATATTCCATCCATTGAAGGCACTTCCCGCTTAAGCCTCCATTTACGTTTTGGAACTTTATCTATTCGTGAATTAGCCAAACAAGCCAGTGAAACCAATGAGAAGTATTTCAATGAATTAATCTGGAGAGATTTCTATCAAATGATCTTGTATTGGTACCCTAAGAGCATCGATCATGCTTTCAGATCAGAATACGATCGGATTGAATGGGAATTTGATGAAACCCAATTTCAAGCTTGGTGCGAGGGCAAAACAGGCTATCCATTGGTTGATGCCGGAATGCGTGAACTGAATAAAACCGGACACATGCACAATCGAATCCGCATGGTTGTAGCGAGTTTTTTATGCAAACATTTGTTACACGATTGGCGTTTGGGCGAGCGGTATTTTGCGGAGAAACTAATGGATTTTGAATTGGCTAGTAATGTTGGTGGCTGGCAATGGGCTTCAGGTTCCGGCGTTGATGCTGCTCCTTACTTCCGAATTTTTAATCCAACCAGTCAGCAGGAAAAATTCGATTCAAAATTTGAATACATCAAAAAATGGGTTCCTGAATTTGGAACAGCTGATTATCCCAAACCTATCGTAGACCACAAATGGGCACGCGAACGGGTATTGGAACGCTATAAAACAGCTTTGAATTCGAAATAACTACTCCCTTCTCAGCTCACCTGATCTCCATTTTTGCAGGAAGGTTGCCCAGGCAAATGGATTCAGTAAGTTATTTACAGGAGATTGGCCCATCGTATATAAACGCGTGTTATTTTGGTTCACCACATTCCCAAATGACAGGGATGCATCACTCGGAACCAAGGAAGCAATATTCGCCAAAGATTGACCTGACAATTGTTTTTGCGCTCTTAACATGGCGTCTTCGTATGGATTCATTTCTACAAATGCCTGAGCAAATGCTTCTTTTGAAGGCCAGGGATAAATGACAACCTCACTTAATTGAATCGTATCAACGGTCATCATATGAATAATCGAATAACGGTTCTCACTTAAGGTATCCGGAACAATGTAAGAAGAGGGTTTATGTCCGTAATATCGGAACATAATCGTGTCTCCCGGTTGAACAACCATCGAAAAGAAACCGTAGATATCGGCTATGGTTCCTCTTCGAACCGTTTTGTTATAAACAGCGGCATATGGCATCTCTTGCAAACTATCCGAAGAAACGACCACACCCGACAATTGAACCAATTTCCCAGTATTCTGAGAATTTACATTCAAAGAAACAGCTAGCACTATTCCTATAAGTCCGTATTTCAACCAATTATTCATACTACAAGAGTACGGAATTTTCGATAATTCAAAAAAGCTTTCTACTCGTTTAACATTAATTATCAGGAAAAAGTCAAAAACTTAATAGAAACTTTAACTAAACCGATTTGTTTGTGGATGAAAATAATTACTTTTGCGAGAATTTATTTCAAAAATAGGTTCACACATGGCACTGTCCAATCTTAATTCAGTTAGAGAAGGTCTCACATACGACGATGTACTCTTAGTCCCAGCATTTTCCCAAGTTCTACCTCGCGACGTTCAATTAAAAAGTAAAATTACACGTAACATTGAGGTCAACACTCCGATCGTTTCCGCTGCAATGGATACGGTAACCGAGGCAAGTTTAGCAATTGCTCTTGCACAGCATGGAGGAATTGGAGTAATTCACAAAAACATGACCATTGCCGATCAGGCATTACAAGTAAGAAAAGTAAAACGTTCTGAAAGTGGAATGATTCTGGATCCGGTTACTCTTTCCGAGCACGCAGTGGTAAGTGACGCTCTAAATTTAATGGCAGAATTCAAAATTGGAGGTATTCCGGTTATTGATGAAAACAGAAAATTAAAAGGAATTATTACCAATCGTGATTTGCGTTTTGAAAAGAACCACGCAAGACCAGTTCGCGAAATTATGACTGTGGAAAACTTGATCACCACAAAAGATGGAACAAGTCTTTCCGAAGCCGAAGAAATATTACAAGAAAAGAAAATTGAAAAATTACCTGTTGTTGATGCAAGCAATACCCTAATCGGATTGATCACCTACAGAGACATCATTAAAGTAAAAACGCACCCGAATTCATGTAAAGACCAATATGGAAGATTACGTGTTGCGGCAGCCGTTGGAGTTACTCACGACACAATCGAACGTGTACAAGCTTTGGTTGAAGCCGGAGTTGATGCAATCGTTATTGATACAGCTCACGGACATACAGAAGGCGTTGTTGTCAAACTAAAAGAAGTAAAAGCACAATTCCCGAAACTGGATGTAATTGTAGGAAATATTGCCACTGCTGCTGCTGCGAAATATCTGGTAGAAGCTGGTGCTGATGCAGTAAAAGTTGGAATTGGTCCCGGATCAATTTGTACCACTCGCATCATTGCAGGAGTTGGAGTTCCTCAGTTGACAGCAGTCAATGACGTTGCTTTAGCACTAGAAGGAACCGGAGTTCCCGTTATTGCTGACGGAGGAATTCGCTATACAGGAGATATTGTAAAAGCAATTGCTGCCGGAGCAGATGTCGTAATGATCGGTTCCATGTTTGCGGGAGTTGAAGAATCTCCGGGTGAAACCATCATTTATGAAGGAAGAAAATTCAAATCTTACCGTGGAATGGGATCTTTGGAAGCCATGCAAAAAGGTTCAAAAGATCGTTACTTCCAGGATGCAGAAGACGATATCAAAAAATTGGTTCCGGAAGGAATTTCTGGTCGTGTCCCATACAAAGGAAACTTGTTCGAAGTGGTTTATCAGATCGTTGGTGGTTTGAGAGCCGGAATGGGTTATTGTGGAGCAGGTTCTATTGATAAATTGAAAGGTGCAGAATTCGTACGTATTACTTCTGCAGGAATGCGCGAGTCGCACCCTCACGATGTAACGATTACGAGAGAAGCTCCAAATTATAGCTTAAAATAATTTCAGAAGCGGGTTAATTATTAATTAATCCGCTTATTTTTGACACCAAAATCAACCTTTACCTGAATGTTACTACGTATTATTCTTCTTACAATTGCTTTTTCGCTTCATAGCTCCTATTATTCCCAAGTTGATTATGAAGCTCACGTACCGCTTAAATCCTCGGGAGAAATCCCTTCCTCACTGCGGGAAAGCTGTAAGTTCATGCTGTTTGACAATACACAGACTCCCTATTTATCTATCGGAAAAACCACAGACTCCGAAATTCAATCAGTCTACAAAAACTTAGCGAGTACAGGGAAATTACTTTTTGGTGATATTACCCACACATCTTGCAAAGAAATTCTAGACCGCTTAGTTAAGGCTGATCAGGAAATCACTCAGCCCTTAGAAATCTATGCATTCAAAAGCAGCACACCCTGTATTTTAAATGATGGAAAATCCACGATTTACGTTTCTACAGCATTAATTGCACACACAACCAAATCAGAGCAGCTTCATTTCCTGATTGCGACTCAATTATTTCACATAAAGAACAAATCGCAACCGGAATTCATGAAATTGAATCGGACATCTGATTATACCGATCGTTTGAAAATTCTGGGGACTTACGCTGCAGACCTTCAAACCAAGGCAGATCTCTATGCGTTGAGGAGTATCACCAAACTGCAAATGAACACCCAATTCGCAATAGAAGGGTTGGATATTTTAGCAGCCGGAGATACAGTCATTGAAGAACTTCCCGTTCCCGAAAATTATTTCAGTTCCCAATTGTTTCACTTCCCCCAGGCTTTCTTTGACAATTCAGCATACCGTTTTGAAAAAATCATTCCTGCAAGTGACCAAATTGCCATTCGGGAACGAAAAAAAATGCTCCAGAAAAATGAATTGATGCAAAGCTCCTTCGATTTATCGACCGACCTTAAAAACAACTTCACCTTCTTTCAACAGATCTGTGTCTTACAATACATTGAAGATCTAATCATAGAAAATGATCCTGAAAAAGCACTCTATCATATCATGTTGATGGAAAGTAAATTACCTTCCATGGATTATTTGAAGCGGATGAAAGTAAACGCATGGGTGGCTTTCATTCAAAAATCACTTTACCCAATTTTAGGAAAAACCACTCAAAAGCGCATTATTCAAAATGCTCAGAGCGGAAATTTTTACATTGCACTCAGAAGGTTAAACATACACGCAACGGAAGCCTTAGCATTGCGAATTGCTACAGACCTGACCAAAGAAAGTAACGATAAAGAACTTGTGATGCTTCGAAACTACTTGATCGATTTTATTCGCGAAAACGGATCTTTACCTGTCACTTCTTTCAAAACTTCCACTTTTGAAGAAGCAGCTCAAAACAAATCAGAAGCAACGGTTTCCTTCTATCTCTATGGTCTAAGTGATTTAATGAAAGATCCCGAATTCATTCAACAGATTACGAATAGCCCGTCACCAGTTCAGCAAAAGATAACTTATCATTCATTACTGGCGGTGAATCCTGTTGCTTATTCGTTCCATAAAACGCATTTCAAAGATGATAAGACCTCGATAAAAACAGGAACGCTTAAAAAAAGCATTGAACAAACAGGAAACAACGAGAATTTGCAAATCCATTTTTTGAACGCTGATACAAGCTCCATGTCGAAATGGATTGATCTGTACAATCTCAGATCAAGTTACAACGCACTGAATCTGCAATTGTATAACCAAACGCAATTCAAGACTTCTGTTTTTCCTGTGAATTTTCACCGGATTAATGAACTAAGCTCTCACCAACAATCAGACCTTATTGGGGTATTCCATTTTGAAAATCAATACAACATCAATCCGAAAGGCTATCATTTCACAGGATTATTAGTGGCTCCGCTTCCTTTTATGCTAGCCGACCTTTTTCTTGGTGGAAATCACTGTCAATACATTTCCTTTATAATTGATTCCAAAACGGGAAAATTAATCCATTTCGAAAACTCGAAATACCGAGATCCTTTGACGAAACCATTCATCCAAAACAAAATACAATCATCCTTTAATAACTTCTAATTCCTAATCCATATGAGAACTTTCATTGTATTTCTTTTTCTTTTATGCTATTCCGGTTTTGGATTTTCACAGGAGGGATATTTATCTAAACGCAATGTTCTTACTGCTGAGTTTTTTGCAAATTCACCTCTGATCCTGAATAGTAAGAACCCACATTATGTCCTGAAAAACGGAAAAATGGCAGAACGTAAAGAACTTCTTAACTATGGCTATGGATTGTATTATATCCGGCAGATTAAAAATAAATTAGGCCTTGGACTCGAACTAAACGTAAAAAATGTTTCTATTGACGGACCAGGCTATATTATTCTGTCCAATATATCTGATCAACTTGAATCAATTGATACCGTTTGGCTTAAAGCAAACCCATTTAGTGTGAATGTTTATTCAGGTATGATGCGGTTTGAATTTTATAATAAACTGGGAAATGGTCCTATTGGACTTGTGCATACCCTGGGAATTGGAATGGCTCTTTCGAAAAGTGTTCAAAAGGGATATGATTACAGTTTAAATGAATTCGGGAATGCTGAAGGAGATCAACGATGGTCGAAGCCGGATAAATTTTTCCTGATGAAAGGAACTCCGTCAATCAAATCGGTCGCCCTTCAATACGGGATTCAGATACGTTATCCAATCAGCAGACAATTTTCAGTCAACTTCGGTTTAAAATCATTATTCAATATCACACTTCCCATGAATAAAGAAAAGTTAGCATCCATGACCAATTCCCCCTATCTGATGGATGATTTATATTACAAACTCCGAAGAGAAAATATTTTTTCCTTGAACCTGAATGCCGGGATCAGCTATCATTTCTAATTTTTAATCGCTGATCTTTTGAGAAAACGCGGCTAACTTATCGTGAATTTCAATCAAATGGCCGTATACTGTCATTAAACTTTGTCTGTGCTGAGCACTTACAATTGCCTGATCAAAATCTACGGTAATTCCCGCCAGAATCACATCCATCTCATCCAGTTTCTGAATTATTTCCGAATTCAGATCAGGATCAACTTCCTTTACGAAATCCACTAGGAAATACTCACTATTTGTGACAAACAACTCTCTTGGATCATAAAACAGGCGTATTGCTTTCACTTTGTTTTTCAAATCCTCGTTCGTCTGATCCGAAAACCGACTGATCTCATCTGCATCTGATTGTGAGTCCAATGCTTTTTTGATCCCGTTCACAGCAAAATCATCCTTAATGAACTTCAAAAAACCAGTCATCATAAATTCAAAAGCCACCGCTGGATCAACAGCTAACAAATCATTCTTAAACGTTGCTTGATCAGTTAGTAAAACCATATCATTCTTAAGCAAAGAAGAAGCATAAAGTAAGTATTGTCGTCTTCTTAAATTGGTGAAATCACTCACAGATCTGTTTCCCGGAGAACCGGTAGTTAAATCCTGTCCCCAAAGTAAGAACTCAATGGCATGCATTCCACAGGAACTATTGCTCGCCCCTCCAATTTTATCCCATGATCTAATATTGTACTCATTGATAGTCGGGTAATTTGCTGCATCATTAATAATTCCCGCGTTTGCATTCGTATTCGAATAATCAATGTACTCCATATTGATCGGATAGGAATCTAATCTCCCATAAATTTCACCATGAGGTAGATTTACACCGGTGCTGCCATACAGATACGGCCCACAAAGCATGAACGAACTTCTTGCGGGTAAAAAACTCGCACGCAAAGCATTGAAATTCGCCTGATGGTTTACATTGTAAAAAGTATTTGTTTTTGAAAAATAAGAAAGCATATTGCTCTTATTCAAATTAAACAGCTCTGCCCGAGCAGCAAGATAACCATTTCTCATTTTCGAAATTTGGATGGAATAATGAGAATCCGTTTCTGCAGTCTCCTTTTTACAAGAGAATACAACAGGCAGAATGATAAGGAATAAAAGGCAGATTTGACGCATTAGTTGATTTTTAGTTTTCAAATCTAACAAAATTTGACCTGATTCGAACACTATTTTTTGATCTCAAAAAGATCTGTCTTGAATTGCAAGAATCTTAATTTTTTCTTAAATCATCCGATTTTACTTTCAAACCCAAAACAATGTGTTATTTTTGGGGTTCTTGGTTTGAATAAAGTATTATAATACATGAAAAAACGACTAATATTAGCCTTAGGAATTCTCTTTTCCCTAAACACCATGGCACAAACGGATAACGTTGTAATGGAAATTGATGGAAAAAAGGTGACCAAATCCGAATTTTTACAGATTTATTTGAAGAATAACACCAATCCGAAATACGATAAAGAATCGTTGGATGAGTATATGGAATTGTTCAAAAAATTCAAGTTGAAGGTTGCAGAAGCTGAGGCTCTTGGATACGATACCATTCCAAAATTGAAAAAGGAATTGGCGGGTTACAGAAAACAATTGTCACAACCTTATTTGATTGATTCTACAAAGAACAGTGATTTGGTAAAGCAAGCATACGAACGCATGAAAAATGAAGTTCATGCTGCACACATTCTTGTAAAAGTTGTTGAAAATGCTTCCCCGGAAGACACATTGGCAGCTTATACCAGAATCATGGCGATCAAGAAACGTATTGAAGGTGGTGAAGATTTTGCTACTGTTGCTAAAGGCAAAAATGGTTCTGACGATCCTTCTGCTGTTCGCAATGGCGGTGATCTTGGTTATTTTACGGCTTTCCAAATGGTTTATCAGTTTGAAGAAGCAGCGTTCAATACTCCGATAGGAAAAATCTCGAATCCAGTACGGACAAAGTTTGGTTACCACATCCTTAAAGTGATCGATATGCGCCCGGCTAGAGGTACAATGAAAGCTGCACACATCATGGTTGCAACCGGAAGAGATGCGAGCGCTGAGGAAATTGAAACGGCTCACAAAAAAGTAGATGAAATCTACAGTAAATTGCAGGGTGGTGAATCTTTCGAAAAATTGGCAAGTGAATTCTCTGACGATGCACAAACTGCAGAAAAAGGAGGTGAATTACCATTATTCGGAACAGGGACAACTACACGAATGGTTCCTGAATTTGAAGAGGCTGCATTTTTATTAAAAGCAAATGGTGATGTTTCTCAACCAATTCAAACTGCTTTCGGATATCACATAATCAAACGTTTGGAGCTAACTCCATTGCGCTCTTTTGATGAATTGAAAAAAGAAATTCAAGGAAAAGTAAATAAAGATGAGCGCTCAATTGTTACGCAGCAATCATTTATTGAAAAGTTGAAAAAATCTTACGCTTTCAAGGATAATTACAGCAAAACAAGCAAATGGTTTGTTCAGAGCATCGATACCAACTATTTCAAAGGAACATGGACAGCTGATGCATTGAAATCAAATACTTCCATGTTTACTTTGGACAAAAAAGCATTCACACAAAAAGATTTCGCAACTTACCTTCAGAAAAATTATAGAACCTACAAAAGCATGGATGCGAAGTTATTGGTTCAAAAACAATATGCTGCATGGCAAAATAGCGAAATTCTGGCATATGAAGAAGGTAAATTGGATAGCAAATACCCTGATTTCAAAGCGTTAATGCAAGAGTATCATGACGGGATTTTATTATATGAAATCATGTCTGACAAAGTTTGGAACAAAGCAATCAAAGACACTTCGGGCTTGAAAACATTCTTTGAAGGTCATAACAGTAATTATTCTTGGGGGAAACGCTACAATGCTTATATCTACGAATGCTTGAATGAAGATATTTCTAAAAAGGTTGCCAGCATGCTAAAAAGTGATACGATCTCTTCACGCACTGTTATCAATACAATCAACAAAGATTCTGAATTAAATCTGCGTGTAAGAACGGGTAAGTTTGAAATTGAATCTACTCCGTACCTGAAAGGACATGACTTGAAAAAAGGAGTGAATCCTGCTTATGTAGTGGATGGCAAATATTACATTGTCAAAGTTGATGAAATTTTGGAACCAACGAAGAAAACAATCACTGAAGCAAAAGGAGCCGCGACTTCTGATTACCAGAATTACCTGGAAAAAGAATGGTTAACCGAAATTGGTAAAAAGCATCCGATTGTAATTCATGAGCAAGTCCTTTATAGTTTAGGAAAATAACAAAAGAAAAGCCGGTCTCAACCGGTTTTTCTTTTTAGAAAAAATAGTTAATTCTTAAAATAATGTAATTTGCTATACGTTATTGATTGAATCTCAAAAAAGAACACGAAATTAGCACCTCATTTGCTTGATAAAAAGAACATGAAATACAGCATATTCCTTAGTTTATTCTTCATCTTGGTATTCACCAAGTCTTTTGCCCAACCCAAACCAATTGATAAAGTAATTGCTCAAGTGGGTGATAACATTGTGCTTTATTCTGAAATTGAGGGGCAAAAACAATCCATGAAACAAAATGGTATGCCAGATGCAGACATTGATCAATGTGCTATTTTGGAGCAAATGCTTTATAACTTCTTATTGGTTAATCAGGCTGAATTGGATTCTATTCAAATCAGTGATGAGCAAGTAGATGCTGAAATGGAAAACAAGCTCCGCATGATTGAGAGCCAGATGAAGAATGTGAAAGACGAAAAGGGAAATGCGATCACAATCGAATCATTCTATGGCAAAACAAAATTGCAGATCAAGGAAGAATTCAGAACTACGATCAAAAAACGAATGCAGGGTCAGGAAGTTGAACGCGGAATTACTTCAGCTATTGACGTTTCACCTCTAGATGTAGAGAATTTTTTTAATACGATCCCAAAAGACAGTTTACCCTATATCAACTCACAGCTTGCTTTTCAGCAAATTGCAATTTTCCCTAAGATCACCAAGGCTGACAAAGAGCTTGCATTCAAACAAATTTCAGATTTGAGAAAACAAATTGTTGCTGGTAGAACTACTTTTTGTTCTGCGGCGGCTTTTTATTCAGAAGATCCGGGAAGTGCAAAAATATGCGGACGGATAGAAGGAACACGCGGACAAATGGCTCGTCCTTTCGAAGCAACAGCTTATAGTTTGAAAATTGGAGAGATCAGTGACGTATTTGAAACGGAATTCGGATACCACTTCATGCAGCTGATCGAACGAAAAGGAGACGATTATATCGTGAATCATATCCTGATTGCACCAAAGTTCAGTTTAGACAGCCTAGATGCTTCCAGCAAACGAATGGAACGTTGTTATGAAGAATTGAAGCAGAACAAAATTATTTGGGAAGATGCTGTCAAAAATTATTCTAACGATGTAAATACAAAAGAAAACAAAGGATACATCACCAATCCAATAACGGGAGAAATCAAATGGAGTGTTGAACAGGTCAATCAGGTTGATCCTATGATGTTCCAATTAACAGACGGATTAGAATTAAATCAAATCACAGCCCCTCTTCTCTATTATGATTTCAATGAGCGTAAGGAAGCTATTCGTATCGTTCGTATAGCGGAAAGAACAAAACCTCACGTTGGGAATTTGACAGATGACTACAACCTGTTCCGAATGATGGCATTGGAACAAAAAAGACAAAAAGCAATTGCAAACTGGACAAAATCCAAAATTTCAACCGCATACATTCGTATTGATGATTCTTTCAAAGATTGTCAGTTTGAAAACCAGTGGATTCCTAAAGCACCTTAAAGAAAAACTATAAAACTATGTCAGACGTAGCTGCTATTGAACAACTAGTAAAAGACTATAAAGCTCTCAAAAACGAAATTCATCAGGTAATTGTTGGTCAGGAAGAAGTTGTTGATCAAGTATTGATTTCCATTTTCTCACGCGGGCATTGTTTGCTTGTTGGAGTTCCGGGATTGGCAAAAACCCTTTTGGTAAATACAATTGCCGATACACTGGGTTTATCTTTCAACCGTGTTCAGTTTACTCCCGATCTAATGCCTTCGGATATTGTTGGTTCTGAAATTCTGGATGAAAGTCGTCAGTTTAAATTCATAAAAGGCCCCTTATTCAACAATATCATTTTGGCGGATGAGATCAACCGTACGCCTCCAAAAACACAATCTGCCCTCTTGGAAGCAATGCAGGAAAGAAGAGTAACCGCTGCGGGAACAACTTATTCACTTCCTCACCCATTCTTCGTTTTGGCAACTCAAAATCCAATTGAGCAAGAAGGAACTTATCCTTTGCCAGAAGCACAGTTAGACCGTTTCATGTTTAACATCTGGGTAGATTACCCCACATTTGTAGAGGAATTGGCAATTGTAAAAAGCACCACATCGGATACAAAGATTCAATTGAACAGAATCGTTTCCGGAGAAAAGATTGCAGAATACCAAGAATTGATCCGTCGTATTCCGGTTGCAGACAATGTATTGGAATATGCAGTAAAACTAGTTGCAAAAACGCGTAAGGATAATCCAATGGCTCCGCAATTAACGAAAGACTTTATTTCGTGGGGAGCTGGACCAAGAGCATCTCAATACTTAATTGTCGGAGCGAAATGTCATGCAGCATTGCATGGTCGTTTTTCACCTGACATTGACGATGTGAAAGCGGTAGCTTTACCGATCTTAAGACACCGTATCGTAAGAAATTACCGTGCAGAAGCGGAAGGTTATTCCAATGATCGAATCATTACAGAATTGATGAAGTAATTCATCGAATGATATAAAAACAAATAGGGCTGCGATTAATCGCAGCCCTATTTGTTTCATGCTGTTATTATTTTCTACATGTTAATCGTATACGTATGTCCGTTGATTTCAATGGTGAACGTTCCGTCACATGAACCAGTTCCATAATCAATCGTACGAGTTGATTTTCCGGTTGGAGTAATTTCCAATGTTCCTTTCGTAATGTATGGACAACCTACTTTCACATGCAATGGACTTGTAACGTTTGCTACGTAACCGTCTCCATTTACAACCTGTGCTGTTGCAGTTCCTGTTACATCCCACTCATCGTCATAAATATTCAAAACCGTATTGTATCCTGTTGTAAATGTTCGAACCTGAGAAGACACATAGGTTGCAATTTCACCGGTAGACAGTGTTACTACTCCATCCACATTCACATTGTAATAAGGTTGCTGTAATCCGTTTAATCCCATATTCTCAACAGTCATCAACCCTTCTACTTTGTGATTGTTCACGTAGTAATTTACAGGAGTGTAGCGGATAATTGTTCCCTGCTGGTAATAGGGTCCGTTGTAAGAAATAATCAACTTACCACGGCGTTGTTTTTGGTCCAGACATGTACAATTGTTTGTTCCCCAATCAACCGTAATTGTATCCTGAGAACCAACCGTATCAATCGTGATAATTACATTACAGTCTGCTTTTTCAACTTCAGTAACTTCATGGCTGTCCTGGTAGCGATAAATCGGTTTTCCGATTCCGTAAACAAAAACACCTCCTTTGTATGCCTGATCAGACATGTTCGCCATTTCAGCAAAAGCATTCTCTACAATTGCGTTGGTTGTCGGGGCATTACTTTCGTCGTACTTCCATTTCTTACAAGATATAACTTGCGCAAGAGCTGCTAAAGAAAGGCTAAAAATTAATAATCGTTTCATGTTGTCGTAGTTTTAGTGATGCGAATATCGTTGATAACAAATAACATACCAAACGTTTTTTCTATAAATGAGTAAATATCACTTTTAACCGATTATTTGGCGAAAAGTTACACGATTTGTTAAAATTTATGGCGCAAAACCACCCTGTTTAAACCAATTTAATTCGTTGTTCACATTTCAGTATTAATAGTTTCGGCGAAGGAATTCAAATCTGAGTTCAGCTTCCACCTATCTTTGTTTCATGAAAGATCTCAAATCTTTACAAGCCCTAATTGCACTCATGGATGATCCGGATGAGCAAGTTTATGCGCATGTAAGAGATCGCTTATTGGAGATCGGGCCGGATGCTGTTCAATTATTGGAATCTTCCTGGGAAGAAAAAGACTACGGATTGCTTTTCCAATCCCGGATCGAAACCCTGATCCACGAAATTCAATTCGAAGAATGCAAACGCCAATTAGTTTCCTGGTATAACAGTTCTACCAAAGACTTGTTGAAGGGCGCAATCATTGTTGCGAAATACCAATATCCGGGTTTAGACGAAAAACACATTTACGAATTTATTGAACGCGTTCGCAGGGATTGCTGGCTGGAGTTAAATCCAAACATGACTGCTTATGAATCGATTCGCATCATCAATAAAGTCCTTTTCGGACAATACGGATTTTCTGGGAATTCAAAGAACTACAATTCCCCGCTGAATTCCTTTCTCAATACGGTTATTGAATCAAAAAAGGGAAATCCTTTGAGTTTGAGTATTCTTTACAGCGTAATAGCTCAGGAATTAAAACTGCCGATTTACGGAGTAAACCTTCCGAATCATTTCATCCTGGCCTATATGGACAGCAATGGTGTGAATCAGTTTATCTCGAATGGAAACGAATACGGTGTTTTGTTTTACATCAATGCATTTTCAAAAGGAAGTATGCTTCAAAAAGATGATATCGTGCAGTTTTTGTCGAGTATTCAAGTTGCCCCGCTGGCAAGTCATTTTGAACCCTGTTCCAATTCAGATATCATTCGCCGAATGCTGACTAATCTGGTTTCTTCTTTCCAACAAGTGGGGAATTTGGAGAAAGTAAATGAGTTGATTGAACTGCGCGGTCTTTTGGACTAATTGAGAATTGAAAATGAATAATTGAAAAGGCAAAAACCTGCTATTCTATGAAACTACTCGCTTCCCTTTTTATTTTGGTATTCATTGTTGGGTGTTCTTCTGAGCCACAAACTGACAAAACAACTTCTTTAAAACGGGAAACAAAGCAGGAACAACTTGTTTCTGAAAAGGCTGATTCCAAAAATGATGAAGTTAAAAGCGAAGGTCAAATAGGGAAAATTGATTTTCAAACTTCCACCTACGATGATCCGGAATTTGCAGATGAGGTTGCCGAACATCGGGAATCTTTAAAAGCACTTTCCGATAAGAAGGTATTTTCAGCTATTCACGCTAAGTTGATTCAAAAGCTGGATCAAAAACACCGCGCTTACTTTAAATCAAAACCGGATTACGAATTGCTTGCTGCAGCAAAAGGAGATTTGTTTCTTGAAAAGAAAAATGATTCCGGTTTCATCGTTTACGACAAGAAGAATCAACGGGTTTCCATTTTGGTTTACAGAGAAAGTGCAGCTGGCTATGCTGAATTATTCCGTGAGTTGAAAGTAGAAAACGGATTGGAAACAGCTAATTGCAATTACAGTTCTTTCGGAACGATTGATTATCAATTAGCCGGAGAAATCATTTACCAGGAAGAATCGCTGATCAAAAACCCGGAAAACTACCTGGAATCTTCCCCCATCCAAATCACGGACATCTCTAAAAATGAAAATTTCTTCCTAAAGGATGGTTGTTTCGCCAAAAAATTTGCCGCAACAGACAAAAAAGAAACCGCAAACTCACTTTGCATTGCCACCAGCTGCGTTTACAACAATTGGGAGGCTTTGAGATACGATCCGGTGAACAACTCATTCATCATTTTCTACGGACAGGCATTTGCAGATTGAAAATGACACTGGAAGAAGGTCAAAATCGCTTAGTTCATTTCGTTGAAGAGAAGATCCGAAGAAGTGGTTGGTTCATTTTTTTCAAAAGTGATATCAAACTCTCACTTACGCGGATCCTGGAACCGTATGAAAAATCAGCAAATCTCCCGTTACCGGAAAAACTGAATCTCTTCGAAGTTGAAATTGATAAACACGGTATTCTTTATAATCGCGAAGAATTTTTGGATTGGAAAGACGTTTGTGCTTCCGGCATCATGTCAGAATACATTTCCAATGGTTGGATGGAAAGAGGTGGTGGTTACTACAAAAAGTATCTGCTTGTCATTTTACATTCAGGAGACATTATCCCTTTTTCTTTGGGCGATATTTCCCGGTTGAAAGGATTATTGGGACATTTTATTGAGCTATATAAAACCAAAAACCAGTTTGACGACTTCTTAAAGAATTCAAACTAACAGTTTCCGGCAATTCATTTTCAGCAAAGGGTCTGAGTATTTCCTATAATTCGTATATTGCATCCGCTTGCGACCGCGCGAGTTAATCCCACAATTCATTCATCTTTTGATAAATACATAAGCCCATGGCAAAATATCCTTTCTTACTCATGACAATTCTCGGAATTACTCAATCCATTCAAGCACAAGAAGATAAATATATTTGGTTGGAGGATGTTGACGGAGAAAAAGCTTTGGAATTTGTGGCTGCCCAAAATAAGGCTACTCTTGACAAATTAAGTAAAGAAAAAGAGTACCAATTCATCTACGACAAAAGTCTGGAGATTTCCAATTCTTCTGATAAGATCGCCTATCCAAGCATTCAGGGAAAATACGTTTATAATTTCTGGAAAGATAAAGACCACGAACGAGGTATTTGGAGAAGATGTCTTTTGGCAGATTATACCAATGGAAAAATGAATTGGGAAACACTTCTGGATATTGATGCTTTATCCAAAAAGGATAACATCAAATGGGTTTATAAAGGAGCCAGCGGTTTGTATCCTTCCTATAACCGATTCCTGGTTGAACTTTCCAATGGCGGTGGAGATGCCGTATTCATTAAAGAATTTGATGCCGACAAAAAGCAATTCGTAGAAAACGGATTTCAGATTGACGAAGCAAAAGGTGGCGCTGCTTATATTGACGAAAATACGTTGATCGTTTCTACCGATTTTGGTGAAGGAACCATGACTACTTCCGGTTATCCGAATCAGGTGAAAATCTGGAAACGCGGTACTTTGCTGAAAGATGCTCAATTAATCTATACAGGACAAACTTCAGACGTTGGTACCTGGGGCGGAATTTTAAGAGCCGATACGAAGAGCTATGTTTTTCTTTCCCGTGCACTTAGCAGCTTTACTGCTCAAAAACTGATGTGGATCGATAATAAAATTGTCACTCTGGACATTCCAGACGATTGTAATATCAATGGAGTTCTGAAAGATCAATTAGTAATTCAACTGAAATCTGATTGGACAGTAAACGGCACAACTTATAAAAACGGAGCACTTTTAAGTTTGGATTTTACGCAATTTTTAAAAGGGAAGAAAGAAATTCAAACCATTCTTGAACCGGACGAATTTTCGAGCATTTCTGAAATTTCCACAACAAAAAATCAGTTATTGGTAAACATGCTGACCAACGTGACAAGCCAATTGTATATTTATTCATTCGCTAATGGAAAGTGGAGCAATCAAAAAGTAAAAGCACCTGATTATGGCACCATTTCCTTAATCGCTACCGATGAGTTCTCTGACCAATACTTTTTCCAGTATGAAAACTTCATCACACCAACTACTATTTATACTGCAGATGCAAGCAATAATACCTTCAAAGCCAGCAAATCACTTCCCTCCTATTTCGATGCAAGCAAATACGAAGTAACCCAGTTCAAAGCAAAATCGAAAGACGGGACATTAATTCCCTATTTCATGGTTTCCGCAAAAAACATGAAGCTGGATGGAACGAATCCAACCTTAATTGTGGCTTATGGCGGATTCGAAATCTCCTATCAGCCATTTTACGCATCCAAATATGGGAATGCTTGGCTTGACAAAGGCGGAGTATTCGTCATTGCTAATATTCGCGGTGGTGGTGAATTTGGTCCGAAATGGCACCAAGGTGGATTAAAAGAAAAACGACAAAATGTATTTGATGATTTGTTTGCTGTTTCAGAAGATTTGATCGCTAAGAAAGTAACCTCATCCAGGCACTTAGGAGTTATGGGAGGAAGTAATGGTGGTTTATTAGTAGGAGTTGCCTTTACGCAACGTCCGGATCTTTTCAACGCGGTTGTTTGCCAGGTTCCACTTTTGGATATGCAGCGCTATAATAAACTCTTAGCTGGCGCAAGCTGGATGGGCGAATACGGAAATCCGGATATTCCGGAAGAATGGGCATACATTCAAAAATATTCTCCTTACCAAAACTTAAAACCGGGAATGAATTATCCGGAAGTATTCTTTAGCACTTCTACCCGCGACGACCGTGTTCATCCGGGACATGCACGAAAAATGGTTGCCAAAATGAATGAGCTGGGATACAAAACGTATTATTATGAAAATACGGAAGGTGGTCACGCAGGGTCATCTACCAATGAGCAAAGTGCAAGAGCCAATGCCATGATGTTTTCCTATTTATTGATGAAGTTGAAGTGATTGAAATCAAACGTGTTTGGGAGATTAATTAATATAGAAACTGACAAAATGGACGAAAATCAGTACCACCAGTTACAGTATGATAGAATTGACAAACTCGAAACTAAACGGGAAAACTTTAGCAACTATGTTTTAACAATTAGTTCAGCTATTTTCGTTTTAGGAGCCTCGAATCTTGAAAAGATAAACTTAACCGTCTCATTCGTGACTTTTGCTTTTGGCCTCTGTATAAATATTATCGGAATTTTATTTATAAAAAGTACCATGCCATTTATCAAAATGCATCAACAACGAGCAAGGAAAATAAGGCAGGAGTATGATGAACGTTTCTGTGAAATTAATGAATCAGTATTTAAACCTAATCCTCAGATTAAAATCTTCAAAAAATCACACCCATTTAATCGACATAACATTTACATACTTCTTCACTGGGTAATTATATTCTTTTTTGCATTTATTCCAATATATTTCTGTTTTGCACATCATGAAATGGATAAGCCGTTGGTTGATGTGTTGGTAAAATAGCAGATTTAAGTTTCTATTTATTGATGAAGTTGAAGTGATTTAAACTTTCACAAGAAAACGCTAAACAATATGAAAAACATACCAACTTTATATGAATGGGCAGGAGAACTAAAAACCTTTGAAAATTTATTCTCCCAATTCTATAACAAGGTCTTAAAAGATGATCTATTGGGTGAAGTTTTTAAAGATATGTCACCCGAACATGTCAAACATGTGGCGAATTTCGTAGCTGAAGTTTTTGGAGGAGGTCAATTCTATACTCTGGAGAACGACGGCAGTCATTCGAAAATGATAGGTCAGCATATTGGGAAAATGCTAACGGAGGAAAAACGGCAACGTTGGGTGCATCTTTTATTGCAAACTGCAGATGAGATCGGGCTTAAAAGCGATCCGGAATTTCGTTCAGCTTTCGTTGGCTATATTGAATGGGGCACCCGGCTTGCGGTGATTAATTCCCAATTGACCGAAAACCCGATGGAATCGAATGAACCCATGCCAAAATGGGGCTGGGGCGAAACGGGCGGACCTTACATTCCAGAAAAGTAATTAGTCAAGCACACTTCGACTCCTATCCATTTTCAATTAATTCATTTCCCAAAGAATCCAAAATCTTAACAGTTAATGGCTTTTAGTCTGTCGTTGAAAACTAGAATTATAGGTATATTGAGATTCATCAATACGAGAAATCATGACTTGGAGGCAATTACGAAATCACCTGAAAGGAAAAGTATTTCTTATCGGCTTGACATTTATTGACAAGGAAGGAGAAATAATCGAACGGTACCAAACTCATGGCACAGTTCGAAGATTGACTGTTGATGGATTCTTCAAAATAGTAAGAGAAGACAACAGCATCTTTCAAATACCTTATGTCAGAGAAAACATACGAGCAGCAAAAGAAGGAGAATACCGTGAAAAACTGACCGGTGAAACCATTAAAGATCCGGATTATATTATGACCTGGGAAGTTAAAATGACCAATCATGACAATGTGGAGGACATCAAAAAACACGGCTATAAGCCGACGTTTGAATATCCTGAATCGAAAGGCAGGGATGAGATGGATGATTGAAACGGAAAATCACTTTTCAATTATGCATTCTCTCCCGATAGCTTATCGGGATTCAATTAATTCGTATCAAACCCTACTTCCAACTGCATTTCTTTCATTTCTAAGAGCATTCTAGCAGACGGATTGATTCGTAGTCGTTTTGAAGGCATACTCACTGTTAGATTGTCTAAATGATCAATCACGGTGAATTTTACGGAGCAGTTTCCTTCTTCGCTTTCCTTAAACATCGTTTCGAGCTTATTGAGCATCATTTGATCTAATAATTTGATTGGAACGGTGATGTTGATTGTTGCCGTCTTCGTTCCCATCATATCCTGCAACTGCTCAATGGAGTTAATGCTGAATTCGATCGGTTTCATTTTCGTGATCTTATCCGGATATGGCCCTTCCTGCACTCTTCCTTTGATCGCAACGAATAAATCTTTTGTCAAGAGGTGTTTGAACTTTAAGTAAGTATCTCCGAAAATGTATTGTTTATGCGAATTGGAGTAATCTTCGATCAAGATCAAACCAAATGGCTTTCCTGTTTTGGTTGTCAAATGCTGTGCATCTGTGATGATGGCAGGAATAGTAAAGTCGCGTCCCAAATGGTTTTTTACATTGGAGAGCAATTCTACATTTCCGTTACAGAATGCTTCGATTTCCACTCTAAAATCATCCAGCGGGTGACCGGAAATAAAGATCCCTACTACTTCCCGCTCACGATTCAATTTATACAACAAACTCCATTCTTCCGATTGGGGAATAGTTGGTTCAGGCATTTTCACATCTGCAGCTTCACCGAACATGGAAACTTGAGCAGAATTTTCATTGTCCTGCAAACTATTACCATACTTCAACGCGTTTTCAATGAAGGTTTTTCCTCCCGGATCCAACGCAAAATACTGTGCTCTGTGAGCCCCTCTAAATGAATCGAAACAGCCGGCATAAGCCATACTTTCTAATGCTTTCTTATTTACCAAACGCAAATTCAAGCGCTTCGTCATTTCAAAAATTGATTGGAATGTTCCTTCTTCCTGCCGGTTTTCGATGATGTTTTCAACCGGCCCGCTTCCCAATCCTTTGATTCCACCCAAACCAAAACGAATTGCTCCTGCCTGATTCACTGTAAATTCATACACAGATTCATTCACATCCGGTCCAAGTACTTCAAGCCCCATGCGGCGGCATTCTTCCATGAAGAAACTCACCTGTGCAATGTCGTTCAGGTTATTCGAGAGTACTGCAGCCATAAATTCAGCCGGGTAATTTGCTTTCAGATAAGCTGTTTGGTAGGCAATCCAAGCATAACAAGTGGAATGCGATTTATTGAAGGCATAGGATGCAAATGCTTCCCAGTCTTTCCAAATCTTCTCCAAAACCACCGGATCATGTCCACGCTGACCACCTTGCTCTACGAACTGAGGTTTCATTTTATCCAGAATGTAGCGCTGCTTTTTACCCATTGCTTTACGCAAGACATCGGCATCACCTTTAGAGAAGCCCGCCAATTTCTGGGACAAAAGCATTACCTGCTCTTGATAAACTGTAATTCCGTATGTTTCCTTTAGAAACTCTTCACAAGCATCTAAATCGTATTTAATCTCTTGTTCTCCGTTCTTTCTTTTAATGAAATCGGGAATGTACTCTAGTGGACCCGGACGATACAAGGCATTCATGGCAATCAAATCGGCAAATACCGACGGACGTAATTCACGCATGTATTTCTGCATTCCAGGACTCTCATATTGGAAGATACCAACCGTTTCACCGCGCTGGAATAACTCGTAAGTTTTTAGATCATCTATCGGAAAAGTATCTGGATCCAGATCAATATCGTGGCGTTTCTTGACGTTTTTGACTGCATGCTTGATCAAGGTCAAAGTTTTCAGACCCAAGAAGTCCATTTTCAACAATCCGGCTTCTTCGGCAACGGAGTTATCGAATTGTGTACACCACATTCCGGTATCTTTTGCAAGCGCAACGGGAACGAAGTTGGTAATATCGTCTGGAGTGATGATGACACCACAGGCGTGAATTCCGGTATTTCTAACAGAACCTTCAATACGCTGAGCTTGTCTCAAAACCTGTGCACGCATGTCGGTTCCTTTTGCAAGCAAACGCAATTCCTGCACATTTGCCAAATCCTGCGGGCTATTCGATAATTTCTCAGCTAGTTTGGGTTCTTCCCAATTGAAAATAGCATCCAATGAGAAGTTATCGGGAATGAGTTTTGCTAAACCGTTTGTTTCGATCAGAGGCAAATCCAATACACGACCAGCATCACGAATGGAAGACTTCGCCGCCATCGTTCCGTAGGTAATGATCTGAGCCACCTGATTGGAACCGTATTTTTCAATTACCCAATCTATGACACGTCCACGACCTTCATCGTCGAAATCGATATCGATATCGGGCATGGAAACACGATCCGGGTTTAGGAAACGCTCAAATAGCAAATCGTAAGCAATCGGATCGACATTGGTAATTCCGGTACAATAAGCAACTGCTGAACCGGCTGCAGAACCACGACCCGGACCAACGGAAACTCCCATATCACGGGCTGCCTGACAAAAATCCTGTACAATCAAGAAATACCCGGGATATCCGGTTTTCTCAACGGTTGCTAATTCAAAGTCTAGACGGTCGCGAATTTCATCTGTAATTTCAGGATAGCGTTTGGCCGCGCCTTCGTATGTTAAATGACGTAAGTATGCATTTTCTCCTCGTTTCCCACCGTCTACCGCATCTTCTGCATGCTCGAATTCTACCGGGATTTCGAAAGCCGGAAGGAGTACTTCACGCGCCAAAGCATAGGGTTCAATTTTTCCTAACACCTCTGCTACACTTTCAATTGCTTCAGGAAGATCGAGGAATAATTCCTTCATTTCATCAGCTGATTTGAAGTAGTATTCTTCATTTTCTAATCCAAAGCGGAAATTTCGTCCTTTTCCTTTTGGAGTCGTAACTTGTTCACCATCTCTTACGCACAATAAGATATCGTGCGTATTTGCGTCTTCTTTGGATCCGTAAAACGTATTGTTCGTTGCAACCAGTTTTACTTCATGCTTTTGAGCCAACTTGATCAACGAAGCATTTACACGATTTTCATCTTCTTGTCCGTGGCGCATGATTTCCACATACAAATCATCTTTAAAGATGCCTTTCCACCAAATCAATGCTTCTTCGGCCTGCTTTTCACCTACGTTTAATAGTAAACTTGGAATTTCTCCGTTTAATCCACCAGTAAGCACGATGAGGTCTTCATGGTATTGCTCCACCACTTTTTTATCAATACGCGGAACATAATACATTCCCTCTGTGTGAGCCATGGAAGCCAACTTGATGAGGTTGTGGTAACCGTTCTTGTTTTTCGCAATGAAAACAACCAATGAACCGTTGTCTTTCACAGTTTTATCCAGGCGATCGCGGCAAACGTACATTTCGCAGCCAATAATTGGAAGCAAAGGTTCTCTGGTATAGGTTTGTCCGTTTTCTTCGGCTTCTTGTCTTTCGGCCTCAATTTCTTTATTGATCCCGGCAATTGCTTTCTCAAAATGAAAGGCTGCCATCATATTTCCGATATCCGTTAGTGCAACGGCCGGCATATTGTGTTTGATGGCTTGTTTCACCAATCCCTTCACATCCATGGTGGACTGAAGAATCGTGAATTGGGTATGATTATGTAAATGAGCGAACGGAATATTTTTTAATCGTTCTCTTGCTTCCGAAACATCAATCGAAACGGAATCGTCACTTGTTTGTTTTTTGAGTTTGGCACTTTCCTCCTTTAAGTTCAGGTGAGTAAGTCCAATGGGTTGAATGAAATCGGGATTCGCAATTTTGAATCGATCGAAAAATTCTAACTCAACCTTTAATTCTTCTTTTGTAAAAACTTCTCTACGAACCAACTCGAAGAAACAACGCGTGGTTGCTTCCACATCGGCAGTTGCATTGTGAGCCTCACCAAAAGGAACGCTGAATAAATAATTGTGTAATTCAGTTAGTGTGGGCAGCTTGAATTTTCCTCCACGACCTCCGGGAATTTTACACAATTCAGCAGTTACTTCGGTACAAGTATCTAAAACCGGAAGGTCATGCATATTGGTTTCTACCTGCGTCCGCAAGAATTCCGCTCCCATGATATTGAGGTCGAATTTGATATTTTGTCCGACTACGAAGTTTGCTTTTCGTAAAGCTTCATTGAATTCTGCGATAACATCTTCCAATGCTTCACCTTGCTCCATCGCTAATTCAGTAGAAATTCCGTGAATTCGCTCTGCATCGTAGGGAATATCGAAACCATCCGGGCGAATTAAGAAATCTTTTGCTTCTACCAAATTCCCCACCTCATCATGCAATTGCCAAGCAATCTGAATTGCTCTCGGCCAATTATCCAAATCGGTCAAAGGAGCATTCCAATCACGGGGCAAACCTGTTGTTTCGGTATCGAAAATCAAAAACATTGTGAGTCTTTTTTGGGGACAATAAAGATAGACAAAAGAAAGGGATGAATCAAAAACAAGTTAGCTGCTTGTTAATAACTCATCCCTATTCTTTGAAAGTTTTGCATTTGTTACCGATCGGGTCTTTTTTTGTGATCTCATGAAAACATGATATCATGTTTTAACCATATCGTTATATCACGAATGTGTGCAAGCCCGGCTCTAATTTGTTACGACTGGAGTTGATTCCACAGCCGTTTCCTTTGCGGGAAGTACATTTCCTTTGATTCGAACCACTTTCACCGATTCATTCACCGCATTTGATGTAATGGTAACGGACTTGTTAATCGACCCGGTATTAGTAGTCGCATAATGCACGGTGATTTGACCTGTCTTCCCGGGCAAAATAGGTTCGGTTGTCCAGTTTGGGACAGTACACGAACAAGAACCTTTCACATTTTCCAGAATTAAAGGAGCATTTCCTGTATTCTTAAATGTAAAAACGCAGTCTCCGTTGGCTCCGTTTTCAATAGTCCCGTAATCGTGAGATTCTTTCTCGAATTGAATTTGAGGGCCATTCAACACTTCAGGCTGAGCAAACGCTTGTTTCACACCCAATGTGAAAACAAAACTTAAGATTAATAGGATTGTATTTGATTTCATAACGTAGAATTTAAATATTGAAGCAATCTACGCAATAGAAACCATGTGAAAGCAGCATTTAACAAGGACTTAACTCAAGTCTTAAATAGCTGTTAAATATGGATTTCAGAGGCAACCTTTCCCCCAATTGAAAATGGATAATTGAGAATTGAAAAGAGAGAACAATTCATGGGTTGCGATTTTGTTTCAAGACTTGAATTGCCCTGACGTGTAATTGGGGAATTATCTTCGTTGAATCAAT
The DNA here is from genome assembly GCA_002483265.1 of Flavobacteriales bacterium UBA7666. Taxonomy (GTDB): domain Bacteria; phylum Bacteroidota; class Bacteroidia; order Flavobacteriales_D; family Crocinitomicaceae; genus Fluviicola. Next base: position 167,521 of record DLHO01000018.1, read on the forward strand.
GTTTCAGTAACGGATCACACCATCTGATCTCTTATTGCCGAAAATTAAAAACGAGAAATAGATATTACTCGTCTTCGGGAATGATGAAGACTTTGAAGCGAACTTTTTCAGTTCTTTTTTTGGTGTTGGTTGAGAGGATGATGGAACGATCTTGTTCGTAGTATTTTCCCTTGGTTTCAAAAGTAACTTGCATGACTGCAGATTTTCCGGGAGGAATGGGTTCAGGAAGCGTAACTTTTGTACAAGGACACGAAACTTTGTAATCCGAAATAATCAACGGAGCATCGCCTGTATTGGTGATGAGGTAATCATGTGAAATAACCGGACCCTCTTTTGTTTTAGGGAAAGTAAACACGGCTTTATCAACAGAAAATTCCGCTTTCTGACTGATGCAAAAAGCGGAATTCAATATGAGAAATGCGATAGCTAAACAACGCATTTGATTTTATTTTTTAGTGAGCAGATGGAGCACCACCGTCATTTACAGGGCTTGTTCCTTCTGGTTGAGGAGCAACATTTCCTTTGATACGGATTACCTTTGTTGGCTCATTTACAGCATTTGAAGTGATTGTCACATTCTTGTTAATTGCACCAGAACGTTTTGTATCGTACTTCACTGTAATTACTCCTTTTGCTCCCGGAGCAATTGGTTCTTTCGGCCACTCAGGAACCGTACAACCACAAGATCCTTTTGCATTTGAAATAATCAAAGGGGCATTACCTGTATTTGTAAAAGAAAATGTACAAGCTCCGTTAGCACCGTATTTGATATTTCCGTAATCATGCGTTTCTTTCGCGAATTCGATCTTAGCTCCGTTTTGAACTTCTTGAGCTACCGCAGTGTTTGCACCGATCACAGCTACAAAAGCCAACATCATTGTAAATAATACTTTTTTCATTTTTGTTTCTTTTAGTTGTTGTAAATATAGGTTATAAAGTTTTATCCCTTCTTTTCTTTAACACATAGTTAACGAAAATCATTTCAAAATACTAATTTGATTTTGAAACATATTCATCAAAAGTCAAATCCACATACTTTAAACGATCTTCGATCTGTTTTCGTTGCTCGGCGTTCATCTTTGGATTTTCTTTCAGCAACAATTCATAGTATTTCTTCACCTTATCCTTCTGTCTTGGAATCACAAACACATCATATGCACCCGCTAAACTTTCCAATACCATTGCCCTGTTTTTATACATCGGATACATCAATATCAATGAATCTGCTATGATGACTGAACGCTGATGTAAATTGGCCGAAGCAAAAATAATATGTGCTTTGTCCATGAATTTAGGAGCTTCTTTGGATTTAGGAAAGCGATGCGTAACAGACAAACATTTTTCTGCATAGACGACAGCCGTTTCTTGACTGTATTCAAGCGTCCCGGAAACGGAAGTTTTTTTCAGGGAGTCTTCAAATGATTTCACTTCCTGAATAGCTGCCGGTAAACCACTCGCATTTGATTCACTTTCTTTTTCGCCAGCTTCCGGATTGGAAGAGCAAGCAGCAAGAGAAAGTCCGATCACAATTACACTAAAAAACTTCATTATTTTCCTTTTTTGAATGAGGGGAACTTCATTTTATATGCTACCGAGATCAACCCTTGCGAAATATTTTGAAGTCTTTTTGTAAGCAATCTTCTTTTCAAGACGGAAAGGTGATCTGTAAACAAAACTCCTTCGATGTGATCGTATTCATGCTGAATAATACGCGCTTTATATCCATCAAACCATTCGTCGTGGAATTGCCAATTCTCATCGTAATAAGTCATGCGGATCTTTTCTTTTCGAAAAACTTCTTCCCGAATTTTCGGAATACTTAAACATCCTTCGTGAAAGCCCCAACTTTCTCCGGCTTCTTCTTCAATGATGGGGTTAATAAAAACGCGTTTGAATCCTTCCATTCCTACTGCTTTCGGATCTTCTTCCTCGTCTTCATCTGTTTCGGCAAACGGACTTCCGTCAACAACAAATAAGCGAATAGAACGATTAATCTGAGGTGCAGCCAAACCAACTCCGGATGCTTCATACATCGTTTCAAACATATCTTCAATCAGTTTATTCAATTCAGGATAATCCTGATCAATCTCAACTGCTTCTTTTTTTAGAACCGGGTCGCCGTAAGCTACAATTGGCAATATCATTTTGATTTTTTTTACAAAGTTAGGAAATAGAGTCTTTCGAAATACTTTTCCTTATTTTAAGCGGGTTTGAAGGTAATCCTGAAGGATAATTGCTGCACTTACCGTATCAATTAGTCCTTTTTGCTCCCGGTCTTTCTTCTTCAATCCGCTTTGAGCAATCACTGCCGAGGCCATTTTTGAAGTAAATCGTTCGTCCAATAAATTAACCAGTAACTCAGGAAAATTCTTCTGAACCGCTTCCTTCAATAAACGTACGTTTTGGGTAATGTGTGAGTCGGAAGTATCTAATCTTTTCGGTTCACCGATCACAATCTCAACGATCTTCTCTTTCACCACAAGTATTTTCAACTCATCCATCAAGGTTTTACTCTCCACGGTTTTTAACCCAAATGCGAACATTTGAAGCTCATCGGAGAGTGCCAGGCCGGTTCTTTTTAAACCAAAGTCGATTGCGAGGATTTTTGACAAGAGTCTTGTATTAAAATTTAGAATGTAAAAATACGTTTATTAGTGCCGACTTTCCATTCTTACTTTTTTCCAAGGCAAAAAAAGTAAGCAAAAATGCCTTTGTCCCAATTACGGCATTCAAGCAACCATCCGTTCCTGACCGATCTAAGGAAAGAAGGGGTCAGGACCCCAAATGGAAAACACTTTCCAAGATCGGTAACAGAAACGGAAGGCTTTTACTTCTATATGACAATTGGAAGAGCAGCTGACAATTTTTTCTTCGAAGTTGAAATTTCTCCGTCGTGTAATTGGGACTTATGTTCACCACGAAATCCTTTTAGTAAAAAGTAAACCTTCATTTTTTCAATTACGTTTTGATAAGTAGTAAAAAATCACCTTCCCATTTAATTTTTACTTTTGTGGAAAATCAAAAAAGTATGCGTTCCATTATTGAAGCTGCTTGGGAAAACCGAGCATTATTAGATCAGGCAGAAACTCGTCAGGCAATTGAACATGTGATTGAAGATCTTGACAAAGGGATACTGCGCGTTGCAGAGCCAAAAGATGACGGATCCTGGCAGGTGAACGAATGGGTAAAGAAAGCAGTTGTGATGTATTTCCCTATTCGCAAAATGGAAACCATTGAGGTTGGTCCTTTCGAATTCCACGACAAAATGGCTTTGAAGACGAATTACGCTGAATTAGGAGTTCGGGTGGTTCCTCATGCAATTGCACGATACGGAGCATTTGTAGCACCGGGAGTTATTATGATGCCTTCTTACATCAATATTGGAGCATATGTGGATTCCGGAACCATGGTTGACACTTGGGCAACTGTTGGTTCTTGTGCACAAATCGGAAAAAATGTGCATTTGAGCGGTGGTGTTGGAATTGGCGGCGTATTGGAGCCACTTCAGGCAGCACCTGTAATTATCGAAGACAATGCTTTTATCGGATCACGTTGTATTGTGGTAGAAGGAGTTCGTGTAGGTAAAGAAGCCGTACTGGGAGCAAATGTTTGTCTGACGATGTCGACAAAAATAATTGATGTTACAGGACCAGAACCTATTGAAATAAAAGGATACGTTCCGGAGCGATCGGTTGTCATTCCGGGATCTTATACGAAATCATTTCCGGCAGGCGATTTCCAGGTTCCATGTGCTTTAATTATTGGAAAACGCAAAGCATCTACGGATTTGAAAACGAGTTTGAATGATGCCTTGAGAGAACATAATGTAGCAGTGTAATTACGAATTACTTATATTAAAAAAGGTCGCGAATTTATCACGACCTTTTTCTTTTAATTATGGTTTTTCCTCTTCCGGTTCTTTCTTCTTTTCTTCCTCGAGTTTCTTTTTTTCCTCTTCAAGCTTTTGTTTTTCAAGCTCCAATTTCTCTTGTTCCAGTTTGAGCTTTTCCTTCTCGAGTTTCAGTTTTTCTTCTTCCAGCTTTTGTCTTTCAGGATCTTCCTGCGGGAGAGATTTACCGGATTTTTTCTCTAACTCTTCTTGTTTTCGTTTCGCTTCTTCGGCTTTCTTTCTCAGGTTGTCTCCTCCTTCCGGATTCAATTCATCCATTCCCGGAATTTTAGGCAGTTTAAATCCAAAACGGGAAGAAACACCTGTAGAAATGAGTGGTCCGCCAATACCTATTTCGAAATTCATTCCTACGAACTTAGAGAAATAGTAACGGAATCCCCAACAGGTTCTCATGGAAATTGGAATCGTTGGGAATCCATTCCAAAAACCACTTTTATCTTCTGTTTTAACTCCATTCACGAAGGTGCTTCTGTATTTCGCATTGCTTCCAATCCCAATTCCGCCATACATATCTAATCGTTTATTTTTTACCGGAAAATGGAAATTAAAACGCGCCTGGATTCTCACCCTGCTCATTTTACGTTCGTATGAATTCGTATAGGAAATTCCGTCAACAACCGAATCTAAACGATCATAACTTACGCTGCTTCCACTGTAAATAGCATCTACACCGATCCCAAACCAGTTATTCAGGAAGAACTCCGTTCGCAAACCGGTTGGACCCGATCCCCGACTATCAATATTGGAAATGTTGTCGTCGTCTTTGACAGCTCCCAGGATTGAACTTTTTAAACCAGGAAATAAACTGGTGTAATTTGGGAATCCATAATACGGATCATTCACCATATTAAATTTGGTATTGGCCTGTCCGGCTGCATTGAATACCAGCATAAGGGACATAATACTCCCCATAAGAGTAGCAATTCTCTTCATAAGTTATAGCGTTTTTGGTTTTTATTTTCTGTATAAAATAAAACCCTCTCTTTTTCAAGAGAAGGTCAATTTATACGTTTCGTTTTAGCAATGACGAAATTAAAATTTTAGTTTACCTATGCTTCATTGGTGAGAAGCCCAATTCGTAAACTACTAGTTTCAATGAGTGCCTGACTATATTCCCCATGCTTGCATATTTCGAGTGAAATTTTCATACTTTAGCAGTCTGAATAAACCATTTAAATCTTCCAATCATGAAAGCCTTAGTTATCACTTTGTTAGGCTTATCCGTATTTGCTTCCTGCCAAAAAAAGTACACCTGTGAATGCACAACCACCAAACAGTACGACGGCTCATTTCAAGAAGGCGTTATTTACGATTTCTATTATCCTCCAACAACGAATACGCGAACAATAAAAGAGAAGAAAAAAGAAGACGCAAAAGCATCTTGCGAAAGCGGCACTAATACCAGTTACGAACCCGGATACTATGAAACACAAGGACAGAACCCTACTATTGTAACAACTATTTGCATCCTTAAATAGGTTGTCTTTATATTCAATAAAAAATCCCGCCTATCAGATGACAAGCGGGATTATTAATATTAAGAGAATCTCTTACTGATTTTTCAAACTTTCCAATTTGATCAAGTTCAATGCAGATCCTGCTTTAAACCAATCAATTTGTTGAGCGTTATAGGTGTGATTCAATTTGATGTTTTCTTTGGAACCATCCGCGTGAACGAGTTCTAAGGTCAATTGTTTCCCGGGAGCGAACTCAATCAGATCTGTGAAGTTGAATGAATCGTCTTCTCTGATTTTATCGTAGTCTGCTTCATTGGCGAAAGTCAATCCCAACATTCCTTGTTTTTTCAGGTTGGTTTCGTGGATACGCGCAAATGATTTCACGATTACTGCGCGAACTCCCAAATGACGAGGCTCCATTGCAGCATGCTCACGGGAAGAACCTTCACCGTAATTGTGATCTCCCACCACGATGGATGGAATTCCAGCCGCTTTATACGCACGTGCAACAGCAGGAACTTCACCCAGGGAACCAGTCAATTGATTCACCACTTCATTCGCTTTTCCGTTGTATGCATTTTCAGCACCAATCAGCATGTTATTCGAAATATTGTCTAAGTGACCGCGGTAACGCAGCCATGGGCCAGCCATTGAAATGTGATCGGTCGTACATTTTCCTTTTGCTTTGATCAATAATTTCGCACCATGGATGTTTTGTCCATCCCAGATAGGGAAGGATTCCAATAACTGCAAACGTGTTGAATCCGGGCTTACGATTACCTGAACACCCGAACCGTCTTCAGCCGGAGCCTGATATCCCGGATCTTCTACATCAAATCCCTTTGTTGGAAGTTCATCACCATGAGGAGGCAACAATTTCACTTGTTCTCCTTTGTCATTTGTCAGGGTATCTGTCAAGGGATTGAAACCTAAATCACCGGAGATTGCCAAAGCAGCAACCATTTCAGGCGAGGTTACGAATGCATGTGTATTCGGGTTACCGTCTGCTCTTTTCGAGAAGTTCCGGTTGAATGAGTGAACGATGGTGTTTTTCTCCTGCTTATCAGCTCCTTCACGATCCCACTGACCGATACAAGGCCCGCAAGCATTGGTGAACACTTTCGTGCCCATTTTCTCGAATGTAGCAATGATTCCGTCACGTTCGATGGTATAGCGAACCTGCTCAGATCCCGGATTGATTCCAAATTCTGCTTTTGGAGTAATTCCATGCTTCACTGCCTGCTCCACGATGGAAGCTGCGCGCGACATATCCTCGTAAGAAGAGTTTGTACAAGATCCGATCAGACCCCACTCTATTTTCATTGGCCAACCGTTTGCTTCGGCTTCTGCTCTCATTTTTGAAACTGGTGTTCCGCGATCAGGAGTAAATGGTCCGTTGATATGTGGTTCCAATGTGTCCAAATCGATCTCTATCAATTCATCAAAGTATTTGGTTGGATCTGTATACACTTCGGGATCACCAGTTAAGTGAGCTGCAATTTTATCTGCTTCTGCAACTACTTCTGCGCGGCCTGTAGCCGTCAAATAACGACGCATGGAATCATCATAACCAAATGTAGAAGTCGTAGCACCGATTTCAGCACCCATATTACAGATGGTACCTTTTCCAGTAGCAGAAAGCGAGATTGCTCCGTCGCCGAAATATTCCACAACGGCTCCTGTTCCACCTTTCACCGTGAGTATTTGAGCAACTTTCAGGATCACGTCTTTTGCAGAAGTCCATCCGTTCAAACGTCCGGTTAATTTAACGCCGATCAATTTCGGAAATTTCAACTCCCAGGGCATTCCTGCCATGACATCCACCGCATCGGCACCACCAACACCGATAGCGATCATTCCCAGTCCGCCACCATTTACGGTGTGCGAATCCGTACCAATCATCATCCCCCCGGGGAAAGCATAATTCTCCAGCATGACCTGGTGAATAATTCCTGCTCCCGGTTTCCAGAAACCGATCCCGTATTTATTAGAGATCGACGACAAGAAGTTGAACACTTCGCTGCTTTCATTCAATGAGCGCTGTAAATCGGCATCAGCACCAACTTTTGCCTGAATCAAGTGGTCGCAATGCACCGTTGAAGGAACAGCAACCTTGGGTTTTCCCGCCTGCATGAATTGTAACAAAGCCATTTGAGCCGTTGCGTCCTGCATGGTTACCCGATCCGGAGCAAAATCCACATAGGATTTTCCACGTTCATGGACAATTGTTGCAGCTCCATCCCAAAGGTGAGCATATAGAATCTTTTCGGTTAACGTAAGCGGTCGACCAACAACTTTTCTTGCAGCATCTACGCGTTCAGGGTAAGAAGCGTAGACTTTTTTGATCATATCTAAATCGAAAACAGCCATTTCTAGTACATTTTGAATACCTCTAAATTTAAGCATTAAAAAAATAACGGGTATCACAACAAATCTATAAATGCATTGATTTTTTCTATGGCTGTATTCTCATCTATTTTCTAGAATATGTTTACATTGGTTAAATGAAGCCCTACCAAGTCTATCTTCTCAAATCGGGAATGCTTGGCGAGTAATATGCTATACAATTAAGAACAATTGACAAACCATGAAAAAAATCATTCTCTTATTGACAATAACTTTCGGACTTTCACTCCTAAGTAACTCACAGACAAAAGAAATTAAACCTAAAGGTGTTTTTAAAGAAATTGACGTTGCCCGACACAATGAAGCAATTGAAATATTGAACGGTGAAGACAACATACTTAAACAGCAGATCGTTGACAGTATTCTGAAAAACCCAAACTTTTACAATCCACCAGTTATTTATGCTCTGTCCCGTGAACTTTTCAGCCAAGACAAAAAGGACGATGCAATTTATTGGTTCTATATCGCACAACTAAGAGCAAGATATGATGCTAATTTGTGTATGGACAATTCAGCAAAACAAGCGGTATCTGCTTTAACCGGGGAGTATGGACCAGACATTAATCGATATGCTTTTCAAGACATTGACAAACTTGAAAAAACGGTTGCAAAAGTGGTTGACTTCGTTAGAACAAATGAAGAGAATTACGACCACAGGTGGATCAATCTCCATGGTATGGATGCCGTTTTAGCCGACAACAAATCTAAAAAGAAAGAGCTAAGCCAACCGAAAGATACATGGGCCGAAATAAAAAAGAAAACAGTAGACGATTATTACAGCGGATTTATAGAATATGTTAAAAGCGAGAAGTAGAAAAAATACAACTACGCGAAAACCGACAATGAAAAAGAAGCACTTGACGAATATCTACTCAAAGTCAAAATAACAGCACCATTCAACAAATGAACAGAGAATCGGTAATTAATCAACTAAAATGGTCTATTCAAACGCTCTCTTTAGATGCGGATGATCAACTTGCTTCGTTTCCGGATTTCGTGGTAGTATCAGATGAGCTATTATTGGAATATGATAACTGGTACAGGACAGCAATTGGAAACTACCTCGACTTTTTTTCTGACGAGCAACTTAGAATATTGAAAGAAATAGATTCGTTTATAGAGGAATTACCCCTAGAAGATTTGAACGTGTCAATTGCAGATGAATTAAGAACGTATCCATTTTGGAAAGAGCTAAGAATACTTGCTCGTGAAGCATTGCAGAAATTCAATTGGACTTCAGAACGTCCCCCTTATGATCGATCGATTTATGTGCAAGGATAATTTAAACTAAAAACCCCCGCACTTCGACTTCGCTCAGTGACCGGGGGTTTCAATATTTAATTAATAAACTGATTAATTCACCAACAGCTTATGTGAAGGAGCAAACTTCGTCAGGTTGATACCTTCTACTGCAGCTTTATATTCATCCATTGTAGGAGTTCTACCCAGGATTGTTGAAAGAACCACAACCGGCGTAGACGAAAGTAAAGACTCTCCTTTTTTACCTTCGGAATCTTCTACCACTCTTCCCTGGAACAAACGCGTAGAAGTTGCCATAACGGTATCTCCTTTTGCTGCTTTTTCCTGATTACCCATACACAGGTTACATCCCGGGCGCTCCAAGTACAACATGTTTTCGTATTCAGTACGTGCCGCACCTTTTGGCGCATTGTCGTCAAATTCGAAACCGGAGTATTTACGTAAAACTTCCCAGTCACCTTCAGCTTTCAACTCATCTACGATGTTGTATGTCGGAGGAGCAACTACTAACGGAGCTTTGAATTCCACTTTCCCGTTTTGTGCTTCCACGTTCTTCAACATTTGAGCAAGGATTTTCATATCACCCTTGTGAACCATGCATGAACCAATAAATCCAAGATCTACTTTTTTATCTCCTCCGTAGAAAGATAACGGTCTGATGGTATCGTGTGTGTATCGTTTGGAAACGTCTTTATTATTTACATCCGGATCGGCAATCATTGGTTCTGAGATCAAATCCAAATCAACAACTACTTCCGCGTAATACTTCGCATTTGCATCCGGAGTCAAAGCCGGTTTCTCAGCCGATTTAATCTCAGCGATGCGCTTATCTGCTTTATTAATCAATCCCTGAAGCACTTGTTTCTCATTGTCCATGCCTTTATCGATCATGATCTGAATTCTGCTCTTCGCAATTTCCAGTGATTCGATCAGGGTATCGTCCTCAGAAATACAGATGGAAGCTTTCGCTTTCATTTCCGCAGTCCAGTCGGTAAATGTAAATGCTTGGTCAGCCGTAAGCGTTCCCAAATGAACCTCAATGATTCGTCCCTGGAATACGTTTTCACCACCAAATTTGTGCAGCATCTGAGCTTGTGTAGCGTGAACCACATCACGGAAATCCATGTATTCTTCCATGGTTCCTTTGAATGTCACCTTCACTGATTCCGGAATCGGCATGGAAGCCTCTCCCGTTGCAAGAGCAAGCGCAACTGTGCCTGAATCGGCACCAAAAGCAACTCCTTTCGACATTCGGGTGTGTGAGTCGCCACCAATAATGATTGCCCACTCGTCAATTGTAATATCATTCAACACTTTGTGAATCACATCCGTCATGGATAAATAAACGCCTTTCGGGTCGCGGGCAGTAATCAAACCAAATTCGTTCATGAACTTCATTAGTTTCGGAATATTTGCCTGCGCTTTTTTATCCCAAACCGAAGCAGTATGACAACCTGATTGGTAAGCACCGTCGACGATTGGTGAAATGACTGTTGCAGCCATCGATTCCAATTCCTGTGCAGTCATCAAACCGGTTGTATCCTGCGAACCTACGATGTTTACCTCTACACGAACATCTGAACCAGCGTGCAATACTTTCCCCGGAGTTATTCCAACAGCATTTCTATTGAAGATTTTCTCTACCGCTGTTAAACCTTGTCCTTCAACAGAAATTTCTTTTGACGGAGCAAATACGAGTGGAGTATCAATCTCCAGCATTTTCGCAGCCCAAGTCTGAAGCTTTTTACCGAATACGATAGCGTATGAACCACCAGCTTTGATGAATTCCATTTTCTGAGGTGTGAATGCTTTGGAAATATCCATTACTTCCAGGTCACCTTTATATAACTTTTTCTTCTTTGTATTAATTGTCAATACGGTTCCTGTAGCAACTGAATATGCTTCTTCCAGAATCGGATCACCGCTTTCATTGCGGATCGGTTCACCATTTCCATCCAACTTTTTCACCCAGTTCTTCAAATCCAAACCAATTCCACCGGTCACATCAACCGTTGTAAGGAAAATTGGAGAAATACCATTTGTACCTCCAACAATCGGAGCGAAGTTTACGAATGGAACATACGGACTGGCTTGTTTACCTGTCCAAAGTGCCACGTTATTCACACCCGACATTCTGGATGAACCAACACCCATCGTACCTTTTTCAGCGATCAACATCACGCTTTTATCCGGATGCTGCGCCTGCAATGCTTTGATTTCGTCCTGAGCCTGAGGAGTAATCATACATTTACCGTGTAATTCACGGTCTGAGCGCGAGTGAGCCTGATTACCCGGGGAAAGTAAATCCGTTGAAATATCTCCTTCACCTGCAATGAACGTAACTACTTTGATTTCTTCAGGTACTTCAGGAAGTTTCGTGAAAAATTCAGCTTTCGCATAACTTTCCAGGATGTCCTTAACGATTGGGTTATCATTTTTGAATGCTTCTTTCAAACGATCCGTGTCCGCATCATACAGGTAAACCTGTGTTTTCAAAACAGCGGCAGCTTGTTCAGCAATATCCTGATTATGTCCTAGTACCAAATCAAGCAACACTTCAATGGAAGGTCCGCCTTTCATATGTGACAACAATTCAAAAGCAAAAGCCGGAGAAATTTCATCCACAATTGATTCTCCCAGAATGATCTGCTTTAGGAATTTTGCTTTTACTATCGCAGCACTGGTTGTTCCCGGAATGGTATTGTAAATGAAAAACTTCAGTGAATCTTCACGGTATGCGTTGTTTTCATCTTTGATCTGCGCAATGATCTCGCTTAGTAATTCCGCACCATCGATCGGTTTCGGGTGAAGGCCCTGAGCTTTGCGTTCTTCAATTTCTTTGAGGTATTCTTGATAGGTATTCATAAAAGGAAGTCTTACTTTTCAGTATTTAAGGATATAATCCAACGTGTTTTAACAAATTATTCGACGCGCGAATTTAGCTAAAAGCAATGGAATTGGAAACACAAAAGATGCTAAGAAATTAATAGGTTAAGATTATTCAGATTGGTTCTAAATTATAACCCGAGTCAATTGATAGAAAGCCTTCAAAAAAAATCTCATAGAATTACTAATTTTGCAGAAATTCGATCTAATGAAAATCATATTAGCATTTACTCTTGCAGTAATTTCTATCACCACCTCTTTTTCTCAAGCAGATGAAGAAACCATTGCTCCAAAAAACTATTTAGGAGAACTGAATGGAGAACCCATTTACTACACTGGACTTTCTCACGTCCGAACCAACCATATAACTCTTTACTCCATTAACAATGAAGTCCTTAGTAACGCAGGTGAAATAAACCTTCCGGATGATCGTTTAGAGCAAATTTTTCTTTTTAAAAACCAAATTTATGCGCTCACGAGCGATTTAAATGAAACCAATTATTATTTCCTCAAGCTTGGCTCCAACTATCAGGAAATCGAACGAATTAAGATCATGAGTTATGGTGACCAATTAGAGTTAAAGAATAACCCTACTCTTTCTGTTACCAATCACCGAGTACGAATTATTACTCATCCCGGAAAAGCACTAATCAATGTAGTACACCGACAAGCTCGGGCTGCAGTTATTGACTTTGATTTGATGAAATCCCAGGAATATAATCTCAATATTGCCGGGGAAATCAATATTGAACCTATTGACGCATTATTTTTCGACGGAACGAATGCACACGTGGTTTATGAGTCTCCGGGAGTCTCCTTTGGTACCCACCCAAAGTACTTTACTTTTGTAGATAGCAAAGTTAATTATTTCGCATTAAATGACTATCTGCAAAACGGTCCCGGAAAGGCAACCAGTTTTAAATTCATCCAAGCCAATGATGAAAATTACCTGGTCTCCTTACTTTATGAAAGAGTGAATCAGATTGGATTTACCATTACAAAAATCAACGATCTAAATACCTCCGGAATTAAACTAAACAAGGTTATTAATGAGAAATTAGACGATCCTTCCCTATGGTCCAAAAAGAGCTACAAACAATGGAAACGCAAGGCTCTGCTTACCGTTGGGATGAGACAGTTCAACCTTGATGAAGTTCATTTCATCAATAACCAACTGATCTTTTCTGTTAGAACTTTTGGGGTAGATCAGCCTATCAGCAACATTCTGATCAGTTCTGTTAACGTGGATAATGAAGAAAAAACAGTTGTAAACTGGAATGTTATGACCCACAATGGCGTATTCAATAACTCCTCTTATTATTACAATCAGTTCAATCACAATTATGTATTGGCAAGGTATCAAAACCACATTCGCTTATTTTACAACTGTGACAAATCACGCATCAATGAAAAGGGAGAAGTTATCAAAAAAAGAAAAGAAACCAATTACGAGGTAAAAGAATCTTCGATAGCAATCATGGATATTGATTTAAATAACGGATCATTTACATTCATTCTTAATCCCTACACAAAAAGCCAGGAAATTTCGACCTCAACGACTAGTCCTTATTACAGTATAATCGGAAATAACATTTACATTATTGAAGAAAATTTAAATTATCACGGTCCAATCGTATCAACCAAAGAAAGAAGGTATCATTATAAACCAACCCTACTTCTATTTCCAATTATTCCAGACGAATAAGATCCTTTAAAGATTGATTTCTTAGTTTTTACAGTTCGAAAAGTCATTTCTACCGATTTTATTCCTATCTTTGCCCCCCGCTAAGTGTGTCTTAGTGGTATTTTAGTATTAATAACAAATTAGTTTAATTATGAATTCTTACGAAACTGTTTTCATTCTTACTCCCGTTTTGTCTGAAGACCAGGCAAAGGAAGCAGTGCAAAAGTACGAAAGCGAATTGGCTGCCATGGGTGGTAAATTAACGCATTCTGAGAGCTGGGGCCTAAAAAAATTGGCTTACCCAATCCAAAAGAAATCAACTGGTTTCTATTTCTTATTCCAATTCGATGGCGAAGGTTCCGTTATCGCTGACCTGGAATTGATTATGAAACGTGACGAGCGCATTATGCGTTTCTTGACTGTGAAAATGGACAAGGATCACTTTGCATACGCTGAGAAACGTCGCAAAAAAATGAGCGGAGCTCCAGTTGAAGCTTAATTATTTACCATAAAAATTTAAGAACATGTCACAAAACGATATTCGCTATCTTACTCCGATTAACATCGAGATTAAAAAAGATAAATATTGCCGTTTCAAAAAAAGCGGAATTAAATTCATCGATTTCAAAGACGCTACTTTCTTGTTGCGTTTGGTAAATGAGCAAGGTAAAATTTTACCTCGTCGTATTACCGGAACTTCTGCGAAATACCAGAAGAGAGTTAACAAAGCTATTAAACGCGCTCGTCACCTGGCAATCTTGCCTTACGTTGGCGATATGTTGAAATAGTCTTCACGTTTTAATTTTAAAGACAAGAAATCATGGAAGTAATTCTTAAGAAAAATATCGATAAATTAGGTTACAAAGACGAAGTTGTAACTGTTAAGCCAGGATACGGACGTAACTTCTTGATTCCTCAAGGTTACGCTTCTTTGGCTACTCCTTCTGCGAAAAAAGCGCACGAAGATATGATGAAGCAACGTTCTCACAAAGAGTCTAAAATCGTTGCTGAGGCAGAAGCAATTGCAGCTAAATTGGTAGATGTTACAGTTAAAATCAGCACGAAAGTTGGTGAGAACGGTAAAATCTTCGGTTCAGTGAACACTGTTCAATTGTCTGAAGCATTGAAAGCTGCAGGATTTGACATCGATCGTAAATCGTTGAAAATTAAAGACGAGCCAATCAAAGAAGTTGGAACGTTTGAAGCAGAAGCGAACTTACACAAAGGTGTTAAGCCAGTATTCAAATTTGAAGTTGTAGGAGAATAAGATTTTCCGAAACCATATTGAAATCCCGTTAGTCATTGATTAGCGGGATTTTTTTGTTTTCACAGATTAAACACTTGTTTTATCCTCCCGCAGATGACGCAGAAATGAACACTCATACAACACAAAAACACCGTTTTTCGGGATTCTTATTTGAGTAGCTTATCTTTCTTCAAATACTCCACTATTCTCTTTTCCAATTCAACTTCCAGCTGTTCTCCATATCCTTCGGACGAATAAATCAAGATTCCTTTATTGTCCATCAAAAAGAGAGTTGGATAAGCTAAAACTTTGAACTCCTTATTCAAGTCATTCTTACTGATGGCTACCTGGTATTCAATTTGTTTTTTCCTAATAAACTCATAGAAACGTTCGTCAACCGGATCAATAGTATTGATTCCAACTACCAAAAGACCTTTTCCATCCAAATTATACTTTTTGTTTAACTTATTCAGAAAAGGAATTGCTTTTAAGCATGGATAACAACTCTGGTAGTAAAAGTCAAACAAGACCAAACAATAAGATTGATTATCAGAAGTTAATTTTTGGGCTTTACTGGTTTCAATCTTCCAATCGGGAACCTTTGAACCAACTACTAATTTTTCACGGTATTCATTCCCGTTAGCAACATATTCACTCAGGTGAATGCCATTTTTCACAAAGAAATCCGGAGTTTTAAATTGATGATTCGATTGATTATTGAAAGAATAAGACCTGAGATTGAATTCGTCATATTGTTCTAAAGTATCTCCTGACAAATCAATTTGATAATAAATTGAATAACGTACGGGAATACAATCCGTTTTATTGATCCAAAAATCGAATTGAGAATTCAATATTTGAATCTCATCACTACTATCATTTATTGGTATATACTTATAATGGAAGGTATTGTACGAATCAACCTTTTCCACACCGATAAATTGCAATCGCGTTGTATCTATTTCTGACATTTCAGAGTTCTGAAAATCAGTTATCGGATAATAAAAATCATAATTATGTTTGATCGAATTGAGCTCTTTAAAGGCTTCTCTATTTTGGAACACCTTGGCTTCACCTTTCATACTTGAAATAAAGTAATCTCCAAAGTGAGAATACATATCTGTGATCTGATTTATTGTTCTTTCTGTATCAAAATGAAAACCAAAGATCGTGTCGAAGGAATCCTTTTTAAAAACACAACTTGACCACTTATAAACCGTATCCGAATTCAATAAACCTTTGCTTTTGTAATCCATTTTATAAGACCCATTTTCAATTTCAGAGCATTTGACCAACGCATTATTCCATAATATGAATTTGGAATTCTGCGAGTAAGACAAAAAACAACCTATAAATATGAATAGTACAATCAAATAAATTTTCATCCTTAATAATGTAACTTAAAAACCCTCTTTGCCAAAGACAAGAGGGCTTTAAAAATCTATTTTTTAACTGTTGTAACTTTCATCTGACAATCATTACATGAACATGATGCTTTATTTGTATTCAAATCATACACTTCTTTACACCCACATGATCCTGTACAGTCGTAAACTTTCACTTTATCAATCAGCCCATTTGCGTCTCCTACAAGAATTACCGTTTCAATTTGTCCATTTCCTAAATCAAAAGAATAGGTTTCTACATACTCTTCTGCATCAGTTGTGAAATTATACTTCAAAATCGTATAGGTTTGTCCAGAATAATTATCAGTCATATACTTTTGAAATAAATCCAAATAATAAACTTCAAATTGCGCATCAACTAAATTCGTTACAGTTACAATCCCATTTTTTGTGGTTGAAACCTTCATGGTGCATCCAGAACAAGAACAAGTAACGTAATTATGACCACTTCCTCCGCCAAGTTGGCCCATGATAGAACATGTCTTTGAAGATTCGGAACAATTACCATTACATTCGACCTCAACAGAATTTAATGATTGCTTTTCCTGAAAAATTTCAGGTGTAGATGACTTTAGATTTTTAACATTTTCCTTTTGACATGAAAAGATAAATAATGCACTTACAGATAGGATCAAAAATGATCCAAAAACTATTTTTTTCATTTTGATTAATTTAGAATCTCCCATTTAAAATAAGCTGGGATTTCGCTGACTTAGACGTGAATAATGGCCATTTTATAGTGAATAAGTAATTCAATAATAATAAAAAAAGAATTTGTTACATGAATTTTAAAAAAACAAATTGCAGTATTAAACCAGATTATACTACCAAACACTTTGAATAATTAAGAACAAGTATACAAATTCGTTCCAAAATACACAAATATGCGCATTTTTTTTTTATTTCCACAGATTAACATTTGTTTTATCCTCCCGCAGATAGCGCAGATGACGCAGAAATGAAACATAAAATAGGTGATTCAAAAAAGAAGAGCTTAAAAAATCTGCGAGATCAGCGCAATTCGCGGGCTAAAGAATTCTTCACCAACCAAACCATTCTTTTCGCATCTTTGTTTTACAAACTCAAACAAACGTCATGGCAATAGCAGTAGGAGATAAATGTCCCACATTTACATTAAAAAATCAAAACGACACAACCTTTGATATCAAAAGTGTATTGGGAGAAAAGGTATTGGTAGTTTATTTTTACCCCAAAGACGATACGCCTGGCTGCACTGCCGAAGCTTGTTCCTTTCGTGATAGTTATGAGGATTTTAAAGATCTGGGCTGCGAAGTCATTGGGATTTCAAGTGATTCTTCTAAAAAACATGCAGAATTTGCCGCTAAACACCGCCTTACTTTCACATTACTGGCGGATACATCTAAAACAGTACGTAAGCTATTCGGAGTTCCAGGGAATTTGTTTGGTTTAATCCCGGGAAGGGTAACGTATATCATCGATAAAAAAGGAATCGTTCGACACATTTATAATTCATTGACAAATGCTGCCGGACATATTGAAGAATCTATTAATGCTGTAAAATTGATCACCAATGAAGAAGCATAATTTTCTAATTCTAACCGCTTTTAGTGCAGGCTTTTTAATCTGTTCGTGTTCCAGAGAGGAAGAGCAATCCTGCGCTGGGGAGCCTCAAGTTGAAGCACCCAAAAAGGGAAATGAATTTGACCAGAAACTGGCAACGGAATTGGGCGCTGATGATTACGGGATGAAACAATATGTGATTGCTTTTCTGAAAAGAGGCCCCAATCAGGATCAAAGTGAAGAGGAAGTTCAGCGTTTACAACGTGCACACATGGACAACATTGGTAAATTAGCCGAACAACGCAAGTTAGTGGTTGCCGGTCCGTTCATGGATGACACCGAATTGCGTGGAATTTACATTTTTGATGTAAAAACGGTGGAAGAAGCGGAAGAATTAACGAAAAGCGATCCGGCAATTAAAGCCGGAAGATTGGTGATGGAATTGCATCCCTGGTATGGTTCTGCTGCTTTAATTAAGTCAGCTGAGATTCACAAAACGGTTTCGAAGAAAGAGATTTAATTTTTTCTCGATTTGGCAATTTTGTAAAATGCAGCTTCATTCAAAGCAGATTCTACCTGTGGCGCTACATTGAATAATTCATCTACTTTCTTAATACGGTAATCAAAGATTCCTTCCAGCTGCTTTCGAACGAAGAGCCAGTGAACCAATTTACCGATGAAGCCAAGCGGCATGATATAGCTTATAATATCTGTCATTTCAACACCTCCTTCTACTTCTTTGAAGTGATGTTCGTGGTGCCACATCTTGTAAGGACCTTTTCGCTGTTCATCTATGAAGTAGGTTTCGCCTTTAACGGTTTTGATTTCACTGATCCAGGTCAGGGGAATTCTCAAAATAGGCCGGATGGTATAGCGGATGATTAGTCCTTCATACATTTCTTCGGGGACAGAAGTATGCACCCTGAAATCGATGTAATTGGGCGTGATTGTATGCAAATTGGCTGGCGCAGAAAAATACTTCCAACAAGTCTGGAGATCTGCCTGAATGAATTGTGTCCGTTTGAGTTGATACATTCCGCTGAATTAGTGCTTCAACTAAATGTAAGGAAACCAATTCAGTTTTTAAAAAAGATTCACACGCTTTAACAATTCGGCACGATGTGCTTCACTCACCGGAATTTCTTTTCCATCCATGAGGACTAAGGACTTTGGGTTGATTTGTGAGATTTGAGTGATGTTCACCATGTAGGAACGATGTACTCTTAAAAACTCCTGAGCAGGTAATTTAACTTCTACATGCTTCAAACTATAACTCACAATAAACTTGGAGTCTTTGGTATGAAGAATGGAATAGTTATCGCAGGCCTCTGCATAAGTAATATCCGAATAAGCCAATTTCACCAGCTTCTGTTTGTCTTTGATAAAGAAGTGAGTATTTGCCAAAACGGAACTTGTAAAATCTACTTGTGTATTGGAAGTTCTCACTTGAAATGCATGCCATGCCAATTCAATTTGTGTGATCAGATCCAGTTTCTTGAATGGTTTCATAACGAAGCCGCTTGGATTGGTCAGTTTCACACGCTCCAAAGTTTGCGAATCGGTATTGGAAGTAACAAACAGGAATGGTTTATTGAGTTGCTGATTTACGAAATGTGCCAGATCAACACCATCCGGACCAAAACCCAAATTAATGTCTAACAACAGTAAATCGGGCTTGCTGTGCATCAATTGCTGTCTGGCCTCCTCAAAACTTTCTGCCATTCCCAAACATTCAAATCCCTCATCCAACAAACACTGCTCTAAAAAAGCTGCAATGATCGGCTCATCCTCCACAATAAAAATCTTCGGTTTAGTCATGACAATAGATTGTATTTTGTGATCACTAATTCTGTTTTCAATCCCTTTTCGCTATTGGTTTCAATGAATTCTGCCTTCAATTTACGCGCCATGGAACGGATCAATTTTGCACCAAAATGGGTTCCTTCGGGCATGGTCGATTTTCCATTTCCATTATCCGAAACAATCAGGATCAATTGTTTATTCCGCTCTCTCAGCGAAATATTTATTTGTGGACTTTCTTGTTTATCGAATGCATATTTACAGGAGTTCATCACCAATTCAGATACAATCAGCCCCAAGGGCAATGCGGTCTCTATATCGAGATTCAGATTGTCACTTTCTGAGTTCAAATAAATTTCTTTGTTGCCCTCTTTTTTGAAATGTGTAATCAAATCATTGACCAATTCAGCGAGGTATGGACCAATTTGCACCGCCCGGATATTTTCAGATTGATACAGTTTTTGATGAATCATTGAAATTGCATTGATCCGGTTCAAGCTCGCATCAATCATTTGTATTGATTCGGGATCTTTCAATTCCCGCGATTGTAAATCCAAAATAGCGGAAATGATTTGCAGGTTATTTTTCACCCGGTGATGCACTTCTCCCATCATGAATTCCTTTTGTTCCAGATTGGCTTGCGTCATGATGTATTTCTGTTCCAGCAAGACATTGATGCGTTTTTTATTCCGAAACAAGAAGAATAACAGAACAGAGACCAACAAAACAATGAAAATAATCACTGTCAGGATAATAAACCGCCACTCGTAGTTCTTTTTCTCTGACTGCTGTTTCAACTTCAGCTCTTTTACTTCAAATCGTGCCTGCATTTCTGCTAAGGCATCACTTTTATCTCGTGTAAAAATTGTGTCACTCAGAATGGTGTACTCATTCAAACTTTGATACGCTTTTTTGTAATCACCTTCTTCAAAATAAATCCGCGACAAGACCTCATGTGCAAAAACTTCCCGTTCCTTCGCACCGATTTCCTGCGATAACTGCAAAGCTTTGAGTGAATATTCCTTCGCAAGAGAAAATTGCTTCAAATCAAAATAACAATTCGCAAGTCCGAGGTAAGCAGATTCCAGGTTGTAATCATTGTCATACTCCTTAAAATTGGCTGATGCACGCTCAAAATAAGCAATTGCATTTTTATAATCCTTTTGATCATGATAAATTTTACCCAGTGAATTATAAGCTCCCCCAAGTCCATCCAACTGGTCATTCTTTTTGTAGAGCTCAATAGCTTGCTTAAAATTTGCTTTTGCCTCCTTGGTTTTATTCTGATAAGAGAATGTAATTCCTTGATTAACCAAAGCATTTGCCAGATCCTCTTCCAGGTGAAGTTCCTTACAAAGGTCTATGGCTTTCTGATGATAATAATCCGCATTCTCATATTGATATTGAGAAAAATAACAAATACCCAATTGAGAATAACAATAACTCAGGTTCTCCAAATCGTTTTCTTGTTTGAACAAATGGATTGCCCGCTGAAAATACGTAATCGCTACTTTCGCATTTCCTTTGATATCATTTGCGATTGCTAAATTCATACAAGCAAAAGCCTCACCCGCCTGATAGTCAGTTAATTTGGATAAACGAAGTGCTTCTGAGCTTAATTCGATGGATTTCTCCACGTTGGTCGTATAAAGAATCTCACTCTTTAAATTAAGCGAATCAATTCCCTTAGCATCTTTTTGGGCAAAAATACCACTTGCCATAAAGGCAAAAATCAGGGGGAGGAGAAACCGAGTCATGTTCACCTCAAATTTAACACCATTTACTCAGAATTCCCCCTCAAACACCCTTTTTTTTTGAGTACTCACTGCCCATTCCCGACTTTCGCCCCATAATCTGTTTATGAAGAATCAGTTGACTATTCCCCTTATTTCCAAAGGCAATTTGCAATTGTTTGCTTTGTACTACAAATTTTATGAAACAAATTTAATTACCAAATCAAAAGCCGTCATCTAATATGGTGTTTACTGAAACAATAGCGTTTAAACATTGGGTGTTCGAAGTACCCAGTAAGTTAACCCGAAAAATATACTCGAACACCCTTTGTGGTTACTCGGAATTCCATGTTCAGGAGTTCCGTTCCTTCTTTAAGTATTACGATGAGGTTTTTACTCCGGAGATCAAAGATCTGTTGAGCAGCTTAGGAATCGATTACAAGAAAGATACCTTTCTGAAACTCGTTACGGACAAAAAAGGAAATCAATCGTATGTAATTACCTATCAATTTTTAGGAGGCATGGAAGTAAACTCTCTTGAGCGCATAGAAGAACCTTTCATTTTGGATGAATTAGAATATGAGCCGGTTTCAGATAATACGAGCATTGCGTTCTATCAGGTAGAAGAAACAATCATTGGTATACAGATTATTTATGCTGAATTGTTGTTTCGGGTGAAGTAATTACGAATCACTTTACTGTAAAAACTAATTGAAAGCGATTCAGAAAGAGTCAACTCTTAAAATTGTCAAAAATTGAAATTGAGTGGTATCGTAAAATAGCTATCCACTGCTTCACCATCAAGCATTCCCGGGTTCCATTTTGGCATTGATTTAATTACCCGAATTGCTTCTTTGTCTAAAAGATGATGTACCGACTTTTTCACTTTCACAGTCGTTATTTCTCCTGTTTTTGACACTAAAAAATTAATGGTAACTTTTCCCTGAATATTCTTTTCCACAGCCTCATCCGGATAACGTAAATTTTCAGCAATGTATTTTTTCATTCCCGTCGAACCACCATTCGGATACGTTGCCGGTACCATGAATTCATAAAAATCTGCTTTTTCCCCATTGGGTTTGTAGCATTCCTTTATTCCTTCACTATGAATCTCCTTTCTTTTCAAAGTCCCATCCTTATAATAAGCCAATAAATCCTGTGAAATATCATTGATGTAATTACTTGTGTAAAATAGTTCTCCGGAATCATAATAATTACTGCTTAGTCCATTTAATATCCCTCCTTTGTAATTCGCTCTGGAAGATATCATTCCTTTCTCGTAAAAGACAAACTCACCTTCTCTAATGGTTCGCTCATAATCTTTAAACGATCCACTCATTTTGATAGAATCAGATTGAGTAAAGTATTCGGAAACAAAATAAAGACCGTTCTCCTTTTTGATGACTTTATAATACTCAGATGAATCGATTGACTTTGTAACGTATAAATTCTCTGTCAAATAAATGGTATCCGCATGAGTTTGTGCAAACAAGAAGACCTTCGTAAAGATCAATAGGGTGGCAATTAAGTATTTCATGGTTGATTTTTTTACAAAATTAAATATTTCAATTCGATACGTGACGACGGATAATTATCTCTCCACTAATTCAATCGGTAATCCATCCGGATCTGCAAAGAATGTAAAGCGTTTTCCGGTGAATTCATCGATTCGGATTGGTTCGCAACGAACGTTTTTCAACGCTAATTCATTGATTAAATCTTCCATGTTTTCAACGGTAAATGCCAAATGTCTCAATCCGTTGGCCTCTGGCTTTGACACTCTTTTTGGAGGATCGGGAAAGGAAAACAATTCGATGCAGTAAACACCATTCAGGATGAGGTCTAATTTATAGGAATTGCGTTCGGAGCGGTAATTTTCTGCTAAAATTTCAAACCCCAAAACTTCCGTATAGAATCGTTTGGAGATTTCGTAATCCGAACAAATGATTGCAATATGGTGGATGGATTTTAGCATGCTGCTAAATGTACTTTCCGTCGACCAGGTAATTTTTCACGTAATCATCAATTCCTTCTTCCAGTGAATGAAACGGAATATCGTAGCCCTGATCGATCAGTTTCTGCATATTCGCTTCGGTAAAATATTGGTATTTATCCCTAATATCTGCCGGCGTGTCGATGAATGAGATCTGAGGTTCTTTTCCTAATGCTTTGAAAGTGTTTTCAGCTAAATCCAGGAAGGTGCGTGCTTTTCCGGAACCCAGGTTATAGATTCCCGATTTTGCACTTCCTTTCATTAAGAATTCAATTACAGAAACCAAATCTTTTACATAAACGAAATCACGCATTTGTCCGCCATCCGTATAGTTTGGATTGTGTGAGCGGAACAATTTCATAGATCCATGTTCTTTCACCTGATTGAAGGTATGGAAGATCACCGATGCCATTCTTGCTTTGTGATATTCATTTGGTCCGTAGACATTGAAAAACTTCAATCCGTACCAATGCGGCGGAGTTTGTGTTTGTTCCAAAGCCCAGATATCGAAAACTTGTTTCGACCAGCCATATGGATTCAGTGGTTGTAACTTCGGCATGGTTTCTTCATTGTCATCGTAACCCAATTCACCTAAGCCATAAGTCGCCGCAGAACTCGCATAAACCAGCGGAATGTGGTAATTCACACAGTGATTCCAAACCATTTTGGAATAGTCCACATTCAATTCGTCAAAGATCGCTTTATCAAACTCTGTTGTATCTGTTCGAGCCCCAATATGCAAAACACATGTTACCTCATCGCCAAATTCCTTCATCCATTGATCGAAATCATTTCGCTGAATCATGGCAACAAAAAGTTTTCCATCTAAATTGGATGCTTTGTCGGTTTGGGAAAAATCATCCACCAAAACCAAATTATTAATCCCTTTGCTATTCAGGGTTCCAACAATGCAACTTCCTATAAAACCAGCAGCTCCTGTAATGACAATCATGTATGAAATATTTAAGGACAAATTTACGAAATCTTTATACGCGAAGAGTCCACATTTTTTAACAAGCTCATTAATCCTATCAACCGCTTTATCGGCAAAAATTAGTAACTTTACAGCCAATTTTCAACGCTTGGAAACAGTATACATTACCCGAAGAGAACATTTCAATGCAGCGCACAAACTATGGCGTGAGGAATGGTCTGATGAAAAAAATGAAGAAGTATTCGGTAAGTGCAGTAACAAAAACTGGCATGGTCACAACTTCGAACTATTCGTAACCGTAAAAGGAGAACCAAATCCGGAAACAGGTTTTGTGATCAATCTGAAGGATTTGAGTGTGATCATAAAAGAGTTAGTGATCGAAGAATTAGATCATAAAAATTTGAACCTGGACGTACCTTTTTTAAAAGGAATGCTGGCTTCAACAGAGAATCTGGCTATTGAAATCTGGAAAATTATTGATGCTCCGATTCAACAAGCAGGTGGCCAGCTTTGCAAAATTAAGCTGGTAGAAACTGAAAACAATTACGTAGAATACTTTGGTGGGAAAGAACCCTTTTAATATATGGACACTTCGACTCCGCTCAGTGTCCTTATGACTTTTACCAGAAAAGGAGGCTGAGCGGAGTCGAAGTCTCTTTTCAATTTCAATTCAAATCATGAGCGAATTTCATTACAACGACGATACGACAGAAAACATTTCAAACATTTACAAATCCGTTCTTTCTCAAATTGGTGAAAACCCGGAACGTGAAGGATTATTAAAAACTCCTGAGCGTGTTGCAAAAGCCTTGCAATTTCTGACTCAAGGATACGACATTAAGCCGGAAGACATTCTAAAAAGTGCCTTGTTTAATGAAGCGTATTCAGAAATGGTGATCGTGAAAGATATTGAAGTCTATTCGATGTGCGAACACCACATGCTTCCATTTTTCGGAAAAGCGCATGTTGCGTATATTCCAAACGGAACAATTGTCGGATTGAGCAAAATTCCTCGTGTAGTGGATGCTTTCAGCCGCAGATTGCAAGTTCAGGAGCGTTTAACGATTGAGATTCGCGATTGCATTCAGGAAACATTGAAACCAAAAGGGGTTGCTGTTGTATTGGAATGTCAACACATGTGTATGCAGATGCGTGGAGTTCAAAAACAAAATTCCGTTACTACTTCAAGTGCATTTACGGGCTTATTCTTGAATAACGATTCTACCAGAAAAGAGTTTATTAATTTAGTACAGGCAAAACTGCATTAACTATGAATAATCAAATAATCGACGATTACAGCTTTGACACGGCTGCAAAGCAAGCCGCTGCAAGGCAATTCTTTGCAAAGGTTTACGGATTTATGTTTTTCGCATTAATCGTATCCGGAGCAATTGCTTATCAGTATGGAACAGAAGCATTTTACACCAGCTACTTTGCTCATCTAACACCAAAAGGATATCAACCTACAGCTCTTTTTTATGTCGTAGTTTTTTCACCAATCGGAGTTGCATTGTTATTCCAAACAATGATCAACCGTCTTTCATTCCCATTATTATTTGGATTGTTTTCACTTTACAGTATTCTAATTGGATTTGCTTTATCAACAATCTTCTTAAGGTATTCCTTAGGTTCCATTGCAAGCACCTTTGGTATTACTGCCGGAACATTTGGAGTTATGGCAATCATGGGTTATGTAACTAAGGTTGACTTAACGAAACTCGGATCCATTTTATACATGGCATTCATCGGAATTTTCATTGCATCTCTTATCAATTTTTTCTTAGAAAGTCAAGGGTTCCAATACCTCATTTCCATTTTAGGAGTAATTGTTTTCACAGGTCTAACTGCATATCACATGCAACAATTAAAGAAATTTGCTCACGATTCGGAGCTTTCAGACGATGATAAAAACAAACTGGCTCTTTTGGGAGGATTTACCTTGTATGTTTTATTTGTGAATTTATTTCTTTCATTGCTACGTTTATTTGGGAGCAGAGATTAATTCAAGCATAACATTCTTTAAGTTAAAACCTGCTAAAATTCAAGTACAGCCCAGTTGTTTGTCTTTATCTTTGAGATAAATATTCAAATCGATGATACCTCTAGGGCCAGCCATGCTCATTGGTTTAGTCTTCATGGGAATTGGACTAATTGTGAGCTGGCGTTTAAAAAGCAAATTTCAGGAATTTAGCAAAATTCCCTCTCAAAGTCGTTTAAGTGGTCGGGAAATTGCAGAACGCATGCTCCACGATTATCACATTTACGATGTAAGAGTAACCTGTATCCCGGGACAATTAACGGATCATTATAATCCTGCGGATAAAACTGTCAATCTTTCGGAAGAAGTTTATCATGGAACCAATGCGGCTTCTACAGCAATTGCAGCACATGAATGCGGTCATGCGGTTCAACACGCAAAGGCTTACGCCCCCTTGCAGTGGCGTTCCAAATTAGTTCCTTTACAACATGCATCCGGAACATTTTTAAACATTCTGATGATGCTGACCTTTATTGGAGGTGCGGTGTTGTTTGAGTCATTTCCTATCACATGGGTTCTATGGGCAATTGTGATTGCCTACGGTGTAATTGCCTTATTCAGCATAGTAACACTTCCGGTAGAATTTGATGCTTCCAGAAGAGCACTCAACTGGATCGAACATTCAGGAACGGCGACTAAAGTAGAATATGAACGTTCAAAAAAAGCGCTGAATTTGGCAGCATCAACCTATGTTGTGGCAGCATTGGGAGCTGTTGTAACAATGATTTATTACATTTTGAGATTAATCGGTACAAACCGATGATGATTTTGTTTTCTTTTATCAAACAAAATCTTAAATTTGAAAAAAAATTGAAGTTATGTCAGAACACCAATCAGAACATCATTCAGATCACCATGAGAAGAATGACACTTTCTTCGAAAGTTCAACAGTAGGAATTGGGTTTGTGTATACCATCATCTTATTAGCAATCATAGGATCGATTTACGCATTCGGATAGTATAAGGAGGAAGTATT
This sequence comes from Flavobacteriales bacterium UBA7666, assembly GCA_002483265.1. GTDB lineage: Bacteria > Bacteroidota > Bacteroidia > Flavobacteriales_D > Crocinitomicaceae > Fluviicola. Next base: position 194,792 of record DLHO01000018.1, read on the forward strand.
CCTCCTTTTTTATTTCACTGAATTTCAGCTTATGCCATTCAATTCAATTTTTGCATGGGTAATCAAGAAACGCTTGCATCAGATTGAGCTTTTCCGCAAATACCCCGAAGATGTTCAGCGTGAGTTGTTCGAAAAATTGATTGAACAAGGAACCCAAACCACCTACGGGAAAGAAACTCATTTTCATCAAATTCATTCCTATTCCGATTTTAAGGAATTAGTTCCCTTGAACAATTACGAATCCATGAAACCGTGGATTGATCGGTTAATGGAAGGCGAACAGCATTTACTTTGGTCGCAGGACACCAAATGGTTTGCAAAAAGTTCCGGCACAACCTCCGAGAGAAGTAAATTTATTCCTGTAACCCGGGAATCACTCGAAGACTGCCATTACAAAGGCGGAAAAGACCTGCTTGCACTTTATTACGAAAACTTCCCCAACAGAAAGCTTTATAAAGGAAAACACTTGATTATTGGAGGAAGCGCTCAGGTTCTTCCAGTAGCTGATGATGCATATCAGGGAGATCTTTCAGCGATCATTTTGAAAAATTTACCCTGGTGGGCCGAGATCAGAAGAACTCCTTCCAAAGAAATTGCGTTGATGACGGACTGGGAGGAAAAAATTGAACGAATGGCAAGAAGTACGATCGAGGAAGATGTGTACATTATTGCTGGTGTTCCCAGCTGGACAATGGTCTTGGTGCGCAAAGTGCTGGAGATTACCGGAAAATCGAACCTGCGGGAAGTGTGGCCTAATTTGGAATTGTTCATGCATGGAGGTGTGAGTTTTGAACCCTACAGGGAAGCATTCAAAGAACTCATTCCTTTTGATGACATGCATTATGTGGAAACCTATAATGCTTCTGAAGGTTTTTTTGGGATACAGGACGTAGATGGGTCGAATGAATTGCTGCTGATGCTTGATTACGGAATCTTCTATGAATTCATTCCGATGCATGCTTTTAAGGATACAGATTCTACCGTTATTTATAAACTTGATGAGGTTGAACTCGATCAGGAATATGCACTCGTTATTTCTACCAATGCAGGACTTTGGAGATACATTATCGGAGATACGATCCGTTTTACGTCCAAAACTCCTTATCGCTTTAAACTTTCCGGAAGGACTAAGCATTTTATCAATGCCGTTGGAGAAGAAGTCATTGTAAACAACACCGATCACGCGATCACAGAAGCTTGTTCGAGAACGAATGCAATTATTCGCGAATACACGGTGGCACCCATCTATATGGATGGAAAAATACAGGGAAAACACGAATGGTTGATTGAATTCGTTAGAGAGCCCGACGATACCAATCGTTTTATGTTCCTTTTGGATGAATCATTGCGCGCGATCAATTCAGATTACGATGCCAAGCGAACCAAAAACATGGCTTTGGGCAAACCATTGCTGCATATTTTAAAATCGGGGAGTTTTGACAAATGGTTACAAAAAAAGGGTAAATTAGGTGGACAACACAAAGTGCCTCGTTTGATGAACTCCCGCGAGATCGTGGAACAAATCTTGCAAGAAACGGAGTTCGAAACCATTCAATATGTATAACTTTTTCTTTTTGTTTATCATTCTGATCCTTCCACATGTGGGATTTAGTCAGCAAACATGGAAGGAACTTTGGCGTTTGGATTTGGACTCTACGGCAATCTGGGATATTGATCCCATGCATCAAAGCATTATTTATCAGAATCAAAACATTCAGAAGCGCGATGCGAAAGGTCAGATCATGTTGCAGGAAAGCATTAAATCGCTCGGAAACATCCAAAAGATCGATGCTCAAAACCCACTAAAAATCGCGCTGTTTTCAGAAGATCAACAAAGCATTTGTTTTTTGGACAATGCGCTGGCTTTACAAAATGACTGCATTTATTTAAGTGATCTGAACATCAGTCTTGCTGCAAGTATGAGTGCATCCATTCAAACGGATCGCATTTGGATCTACGACGAACCGAATTCACAAATAGAACTGATTACACTCCGCAGCAATCAGGGGCAATTGATACAAAACGTAAAAGGATTACTAAACATGAAGTCCATCGTCAATATCCAGGAAATTGATAACCGCTTGTATTTATTTGATGAAGAAAATCAGGTTGCCTGGTTCGATCAATTCGGAAACTTTATTGATGTGGCTACGCTAACTCCTCACAAACCCATTTACCCGATACAAGATTATTTTTTAATTGCTGAGGGCAAAAACATTCAGACTGTTAATATCGATTCCGAATTCGTTTCATTTTTCTTTGCAGGAGATGCTCTGCTTGATTCAAAAGTTCTAAAGATGGAGGTTTCAGGCGACCGTTTGTATATTCAGACGCAGAAAATGCTGTATTGCTATAAGATTCTTCCGCCAACGAATTAATTAAAAATTGAGAATTGACAATTGAAAAGAGCTTCGCTGAACCCCACTTCTATCGAAAGTAATGCTTTCTCTCCTTTTCAATTTTACATTTTACATTCTCAATTTTTCAATCCACCATGTCAATTCGGGTAAATACACAGCAGTAATTATTTTTTGAACAAAGGGCGGTTTATGTAGGCAGATTTTGTAATTTAGTCACCCCGAAAAACTCATAAATTATGCATATTGCAGTAGCTGGAAATATAGGTTCTGGAAAGACAACCCTGACACAAATGTTGGCAAAACATTACAACTGGGAAACTCATTTTGAGGATGTTGAATTAAACCCATACCTAAATGATTTCTATGAAGATATGCAACGTTGGTCTTTCAATCTACAGATTTACTATTTGAATTCTCGTTTCACACAGATTCAGGAGATCCAGAATAGTACAACTCATGTTATTCAGGACAGAACAATTTATGAGGATGCATTCATTTTTGCACCGAATCTTCATTCCATGGGTTTGATGACTACACGTGATTTTGAAAACTACTTTTCATTATTCAACCTGATGGATTCATTCGTTTCCGCACCGGATCTATTAATTTACTTAAGAGCTTCGGTTCCTACTTTGGTTAATCAGATTCAACAACGTGGAAGAGAATACGAAGAAAGTATTCGTTTGGATTACTTAAAACGCTTGAATGAGCGTTATGAAGCTTGGATTTCTACGTATGACAACGGAAAATTATTGATTATTGATGTTGACAACAATCGTTTCCCGGAAAATCAGGAAGATTTAGGAAAGATCATTCAATCAATTGATGCTGAAATAAACGGATTATTCTAAGAATAAATCCTCTGTTCCGTCTAGTTCTGAGAAATCTTTCAAAAGCATAGCCAAATCGGTTAAGATTGCGTCCTTCTGGTCATCTCTGTGTTCCATCTGTCCAAAATATTCGGTCAATAATAACTGTGCCTCTAAAATTGCTGATTCAGGTGCAATGGTTTCAAAATTCTCAATGAGTGTAATTGCCTCCAATGCGTCCAAAAAGTCACCTTCAATTCCAAACAACACGAAATCTGCCAGGTAATCAGAGAAATCCAGTTTGGAATTCCAGAAAGTCGTTACCAATTTTCTTCTTAAATGAACATTCTCCGAATTATTAAACGCCCCCATTAAGGGTTCAATCGCTGAAGTATCTTTTAAACTTTGAAACAAGTCCATAACCAGCGCCTCATTTTCTGCCGACAAACCGGATCTCCAAACTTCAATGATGGGTTCAATCACTGATGAATGACCGTGAACTGCAAATGCTTTGATTGCACTTGCTATCTTCAACTCGTCTTTGCTTTGCAAATCACTCAATAGTGCGTTGATCTTTAACTTATCCTGTTTATTCAAATTGCTTTTCGACACCTGATTATTTTTTTTACAAAAGTACGAAATACCACTATCTTTGATCCATATGAATTGGAAGATTTATGTCCTTTTTTCAGGACTCTTTATTGGCCTTAATTCCTGTGTTTTAGACCAGGCCAAACCCAGTGTACATGAAAAAGTGGTTGTATACACTGATTTCTACTGTCCGGCGGATAGTTTGATTATTCAAGAATTTGAGCAATCCAAAAAGATTTCTGTTCAGATCGTTTATCAAACCAAAGACGAAATTGCAAAGTCCATTCAAAAGAATAAATTCAATACCGGAATTGATGTTCTTTTACTGTCTTCTGACAGCTTGAGAGAAAATTTGTACAATCAAAGTCTATTCAGTCAATTAAGAGATCGAAGTTTTTTTAGAAATATGGATCGGCAATTCAATAACAATCACGGTTTTTGGGTTCCTGTCTGCCATGATCCGCTTATTTTAATCACCGAAAAAGATTCGAGTTCGAATTGCGCGACACTGAATTGGGATAAATTCAAAAAAGACAGTATTCATCCTAAAATCACCATCGAATCGAACTTGAATTCATACGTAATGAAAATGGGGAAAACAGAGAAGTTCGCAACCATTGCAAGCGGTAAAAATCCGGTTAATCCAAAGTACAAGATCTCTACTTTAAGTCAAATTGCTGAACTTTCAAAAAGAGATGCTCATTTTGAACAATCGAAATGTCTTTATTATTTGGTCGAAAACCAGCGATTCATGACAAATTTCACCAGTGTGAGTCTCTATAAATACAGCAGAAATAAAGTGGCTTCACAACAATTTGTGGCGTTTTACTGCCGATTTCAGCATCAGATTGCTTCCAACAGAAATCAGCTTTCAACTTTCAAAACAATTCAACCTAATTTTTTGATTCGAACCCTTGAGATTCATTAGTTTTTGCTAAGTGACTTAAAATTAATTTGTTAAATTTTAAAGAGTATTTTAAATTTACCTTACATTTAGTCAAACTTATCGCTACTATTATGAATTCTACCGTGCTAATTAATACGGATCGAATACTACTAAACCCAGATAACCGCAAACAAGCCTTCGGATTACTTGTCGTCTCTTATCTATTAGTGAGCTCTGTTTTTGTGCTGCTTTCGATCCAAATGACCAATCATTTTTCAATTCCCTTAGCAACTACAGTTGGTTTAGCAATTATTTTTACCATTTGGGTGAAGATGATTCGGGTCAGTCTAGCAACGGGATACATTAAAAATGATGTTGTAATCCTTAAATTACTTTCTGAACGCTCTTTTGTACTGGAATTTATCTGTATTAAAAAAGCGCGTTCAATCTCCCTTTTGGGGCTATCCGTCACCTTCTTAAAATTTAAATTTGATGGGATTGAGTACCACACGATTTTATGTGGAAAACCCATGCAAGGAGGCACCATTGAAACAGTTCTGAAAGCACATAAAAGGGCTTACAAAGAGAATTTCAAAAAAGGCAAGCCATAAGCCGGGTTCTGTACATCCCGATGAATAATCATCGGGACTGACTGTCATTTATCTAGCACTAACGTCACCGTCAGTGTCTATCGATCTACCCTCCAGGCATCCCGCCGAAACGGAAAGAGAACGAGCAGCTCTACTCGCCTGGTTTACATGATCTTTCAGCCCGTGAGGTTTACCTAGCTTCCGAATGTCACCACCGGAACGGTGAGCTCTTACCTCCCCTTTTCACCCTTACCACTGACGTTCTTACGAAATCAGGGCGGTTTATTTTCTGCTGCACTTTCTGTACCCATTCAGTTTCCCGAATGAACCCTTCCTGTTAGGAAGCACGGTTACTCTATGCTGCCCGGACTTTCCTCGTTCCGCCTTGACGGACCGCGACAGTCGGCTTGCTTACCGCGAAATTACGGTTATTTAATGAATTTTACAGATGTATAGCCGTTTGGAAACAAAACAACTAATGAATAAGAGCCGGAAGCCAACTCAGAAACATCGATAGCCTGATCCTTTGAGGACCCGGAAACCTGCTTCCAAATTCTTCCTGACTGATCTACAATAAAGAAGTTTTCAGCCAATTCCTGTGTTGAAACATGCAATTCATTGACAACAGGATTCGGGTAAAATGAAACCTTCAGTTCACTTTCAACTAAGCCCAAACCATTAAAATTATCTCTATACTCAATTGCAGTTACTGTTTCATTTCCTCCTATTTCATTGGTGCGAATTTTCATTACTGCTTCTTTATCTGAAGTAGATCTCCACTCATACTCATGTGTTAGGGGAACTGGAATCGGGATCCAAAGACTAAAGCCCTGAACTGTTATATAGATCGAATCAAATTCATCAATGATGTGATGAATTCGCAATGCATCAAACTGACCATAAGGCGTTTTTACCGTGCCCCAACCATCAACATTAGTAACACGATGACGGTGTTGTCTCCATTTCGCATCATAAATCGGATTTAAATCCAGGTTGGTATATCCACGGGATTCATAATTGTTTCCATAAGTCATTGGAAGTGCATAGCGTGTTTCGATCGTATCTGAACGGAAACCCAAACCTTGTCCGCTACTAACTAATTCATATCCAATAGAGGTAATTGCATTACTCGTATTCTTCGTAAATGCATTCAACTCATCAATTGATATCGGCAAAAAAGAAGATGCCTGATCTAATGGCAAATCAGTAGTTGAATTAAAATAAGTTGCTTTGTATGGAACCGGAGCAAAACTTCCAAATAATATCGGTGAAGTTCCGGATGCCTGACTCATTGGACGCGTAATCAAACTTCGTTGATCCTGAGGAATCATTGCTGAGAAATCCCAAGTATGATTTGCTCCTGTTGTTGCATAATCAATTGTTGGGTCTGTGAGCGTACTAAAAATATACGATTGATTTGAACCTGCAAAATGCTGATCTGTTAAGGTGATTTGACCAAAAGAAATCGTGCTTAATGCAAGCAACGGAAGTAGTAAACATTTCATTTTCAAAGTAGTTTCGACAAATATATGAATACTTATTGAACTTATTTAGACAATCTTGTTCTTAAGACAATTTGACCATTTACAGGAAGTCCTGTTGATTTACCAAGGTAGTAATCTGTATGGAATGGACGCAAGATATCTGCATTCACTTTCGCTCCGACACTCCATCTTGAAGTGAAGTTATAATAGTATTGAAAGCCAAATTCCATAGTAAGTGAATTGGAATGCTCTACTTTACCGGTAAAAGAACCTTGACGTTGAATAACTTGATTTTCTGTGATTTGTTCTTTTCCATGAATGAACAATTGCACACCCGGAACCACACCGACAGAAATCTCTGAGCGTCTGAAAGTATAACCGAATCTCAAGGGAACTTCCAATGAATAAAGTTGCTTAACAGAAACCGTTCTGACAATATTCGGAGAGAAGTTTGTTTCGCGGTACTCTAATCCGCCAAAACCTTCCATTCGTGCTTGTAAACCGAAACTTACAAAAGCATTATCAATTCGTTTGGTGTAACCTGCGCCTAGTACGGCTCCACCAACTGCGTTTCGTTTCTGGTTTGGTGACAAATACGGCGATTGACCAACTGTAGGTCCCAATTCCAAATACCACTCATTGGATTCATTGGATCGTTTCTTTGGCAATGGAACGACATCCTCATGAGGAACGCTTTCGTATCGAGCTTCTAAGTTGAGAGAGTCAAGATCAGAAAGAGAAACAGATGGAGGAGCAAAAACAGAAGGAGGATCTAATGCTACAGTGCTGTTTTCCGGATTATCTATGATTCTATTTCCATCCATTGGATTTTGTGGTGCTTCTTCAACTAAAGGCGCATCTTTTTTGTTGTCCAATCTCTGGTTAGGTATTTGTTTTTTCTGTGTTCTGAATGTTGTTTTGATTTGTTGCTTATTCGGTGTTGTTTCAGATATATGCGTTTCAGATGCAGTTGCATTTTCAGCGATTACAGGAGCAGAATCAGAGTGAGAAACAGAATTAGGATTCAAATTGGATTTTTGATCGTTTTGGATTAAATGAGAGTTCTGCTCCAGGCGATCAATTTGCACCGGATTTGGTGGATAGAACAATATTACTCCAAATAAAACAGCGGTAGCAGCCAAAGGAATCCAATAGAATCCACGTTTCTTGGTTTTCTCTGCAGGCAACATTGCTTCCATTTCAGACCAGAATTCGGGAACAAAAAGCGCTTCCGGTCCTTCAGAGGCATGTGTATCTCTGAACAACTGATCCAGCTCTTCGTCGCTGATATGTCGGTCTGAATATCTCATATTACAAAGCGTTTTTCAAATCTATTCTCCATCAATTCCAATCTTTCTCTTAGCAGTTTTCGTGCCGTAGAAAGATGCCATTTGGAGGTTCCTTCCGAAATTTCGAGTAAATCTCCAATTTCTTTGTGATTATATCCGTCAATTATATACAAGGTAAAAACGTGTGCCGAAATAGGAGGAATTGTTTTAAGCAGGTCTAGAATTTCTTGATAATTCAATTCAAGAGCTCCTAAATTTTCAACCTTCTCAGCAGCATTAGCTAATTCCGCTTCTGTTTCTTTCGCTACAATTACCTGATTGTGATTTTTATTTTTTCGATATTCATCAATCAGCGTATTTACAATAATTCGTTTTGCCCAAGCTGCAAAGTTCAACTCATCTAAATCCACATTCTGCAAGCCATTTACAATCTTCAAAAAACCATTATTCAACGCATGTCTTGCATCTTCATGATTTGAATAATAGCGCATGCACAGGCGAATAAACTGCCTATAGCAATACTCATAGAGCACTTTTTGCGAGCGTCTATCGTTCTCAGCGGACCCCAACAATATCTGTTTGGTTACTTGCATTTACTTGGGTTCAAAATTGTTCATTAACAAGTCAAAATGTTGAAAGTTGAATCTTGCTTTTTACACATAACGTCCTATCTTTACATTTGGTTGGAAATTAAGTAAAAATGTTGACATTAAATCTTATTCGGCACGCAAAAACCCAGCAAATATCGCTAACCGGGAAGGATTATGATCGTGAACTTCTAGATAAAGGGATCTCGCAAGCAAACGTACTTGGCAACTATTTACAAGCACATCATATCTCACTCGGAAAGATTATTTGCTCGAGCGCTGCCAGAACACAGCAAACGAGATCCATTCTTTGCCAGCACCTGACAGTAACAGAACGCTGCAACTTTGAATTGACCAAAAAACTGTATGAAGCTTTTCATACGGAAATAGTAGATGTGATTCAAACACTTGGAAAAGGAGAGCCTATTGTTAGCATTGTGGCGCATAACGAAGGAATTTCTCACTTGGCGAGTTATCTTTCGGGAGAAAACATTCATCTCCGCACTTCTGAAATGATCTCACTAGCCATTCCTTTCGAATCGTGGGATTATTTAAGTGAGGGAATTGCCGGAATTATTTTTCAGTATCGTCCTGCCGTTTTTCTTCCTCATCCGATTGTTTCCTAGTTGGATTTACGTGATAGATGATTTGTATCGGGGGATGAGGTCCATGTAAGGCTTCCTGTTCACGGTACAATTGTTCCAAATACTGTCTGTGTGCAATTTCTTCCTGATTTCTTCTCCACATTCCTTCCAGATCAGGTGGTTCAATTCCCAGTTCCTTTTCAACTTCGTATTGGTATTTAGGTCTTACCGGTCCGTGCTTTCTAAATGCAACTGCCAGACCTGCTCCAACAATGAATCCACCGAAATGACCTTCCCATGAAATCGAAGGTTCTATCGGGAAAATTCCCCAGATCATACTTCCGTATACAAAAATGACCGCTAGTGAAAGACCTTGCAATGCTCTTATCCTTCTAAAGAATCCGGAAATAAACAGGAATCCGAAAAGTGCATAAATAACACCGCTCATTCCAATATGATAAGCTCCGTTATCCTGCGCAATCCACCAAACAATTAAACCGGTTCCAAACCAGGAGATCAAAAACACTTTTAATGCAATCTCCCGATAATAATAAATCACTGCAGCCAAAAGCAGGAAGGTTGGAAGTGAATTATTCAAAATATGCTTCACGCTGGATGGATCATGCAATAATGGCATGAAAAACAGTCCTTTCCAACTACTCCACTGCCGCGGACGAATTCCCCATTGGATAAAATCACCACCACCGTGAGTTGTTTCCAGAAGCCAGATTGCCCAACAAAGAAGCAACAAAAGCAACGGATAAATCAACGCTTCAGCAGCGCTTCCATCAGAAGCAGTGCTTCTTCTTATTTTATTTTGTGTTCTCACGACGGCCGCCCGTCAAAAAGCAAACCGAAAACAAAAGTCTGACAGAATGGCATTTAGCCTAATTCCTAATTAAAAAGATTCAAAAAGTTCAAAGGGTTTAATAGTTCAATCATTCGTAATTCGTATCCCGATAGCTATTGGGACGTAATTCGTAATTAGGAATTCGGCATTCGTAATTCCTTAATTAGTAACTTAGAACGATGAACATAAAAAACAGCTTACCACTTATTTGTTTGAGCTTATTGCCTTTTGTTTCTCTTGGGCAAGACAATCACTACTGGAACGATCAATTCGGGATCAAGGCAACAGCATTGGGCGGAGCGGCCGTTGGTGGTCTGGATGATTATTCGATGGTTTATTACAATGCGGCGGCCATGACTTTGGTAGAAAAAAGAGCACTTTCCTTTTCTGTAAATGCGTATCAGATTCGGAAATTCAAGCAGCAAAATTCACTTGGCCCCGCTCAAGATCTTCACAGCACTGAGTTTTCGGTGGTTCCTAATATGGTTGCAGGGGTCACATCATTGAAAAGGTTTAAGAAAGTACGCGTTGGTTATATGCTCCTCTCTAAAAATGTACATAACAGCAAATTGAATTCGTTACATACCGGTCAATACGATGTGATAGACCTTCCCGGAAACGAAAATTTTGTTTCCAGGTATGCTCAGGAAATTCGTAACATCGAATATTCAGTAGGGTTTGGAATCTCTTACAATGTGACACCTCATCTATCCTTCGGATTGACACACATGGGAATCTTTAAAAGTGTCAAGTATTACAACGATTACTCGATTACGGTACTTCCACAAGACACTTCTTCTTCTCAGGACACCCGACTTTCATCCAACATTACCTTTAATTATTGGAATGTAAAGGCGATGTTCAAGCCTTCTGTATTGCTTCACTATCCGAAGTTCCGAATAGGTTTTGCGGCAACTCTTCCCACATTTAACATTGTTGGAAGGGGAACTTTTCTCCGGGAATTTTCTACGCTCAATCTGGATGGTGAGGGCCTTCTTCCATTTGATATTTCAATAGCGTCTAAATCGACCAGGAATAAAGTCAGACATAAAAATCCTGCTTCCTTCAGTTTGGGAGTGAGCGCTCAATTGAGCGAGAAGATCTGGTTACATGTCAGTGCCGAAAGCTTTCTCAAACAAGATTATTATCTGATTCATGACGATCCAACTACATCCGAGCATTATCCCTCATTCATTAATGATTCGGTAATTATTGGATTATTTGGCGGACAAAAATTCCTTTCTTACGGTGTGGCTTCGAGACCTGTGACCAACATTGGAATTGGTATTGAGGTTCAGTTGTCCAAAAAGGCCGGTTTCCAATTTGGCGGACATACCGATTTTAATTACAACCGTTATCCTGTTTATACATTCACCCGACAGAATATCCAATCGTCCCAATACAACCGGCTGGTGTTTGCTTTAGGAGGAAACCTGGACCTAAAAGGTGGCAAAAAGGCCTCTATGGTCTTTGAATTTGGATTCGCTCTGCCAAAAAACACGGATTACACGGTTGATTTCACGACCCCCAATGTGGCAAGAAACGGATTAACCGGTGATGTTGGTTCGGGAGTAAAAACAGGGGCGTATTCTTACCGACTGATGATTGAATTGACATTGGGGAAACTGATGGAATAATTGCGAATGCCGAATTAACAGATTTCCTGCGGAAGAACACGGAGGAACGAGTATAAAATGAAAGTGTAGTTATCGGGATACGAGTTTCGAATTATTGGAGATGGGGTTTTCTGAATTTAATTTTTATATTCGAAAGATGAAAACACAGATTTCAACTACATTTAACTTTCGGTTCGTCACGGTTCTGATTGTAAGTTTGTTAAGGTCTATTTCATTCGGGCAAGACAATCACTATTGGACAGATCAATTCGGAATCAAAGCAACTGCTTTGGGTGGGGCGGTTATTGCTGGTCAGGATGACCATTCGATGGTTTACTACAACGCAGCAGCCATGTCGTTGATCAAAAATCCCAGTCTTTCCTTTTCCCTGAATGCCTATCAATACCGAACATACAATCAGAAAAACGCATTGGGTCCGGATCAAAATCTGGAAAGCACGGATTATGCTACCATTCCCAATATGATGGCGGGAGTTTTGGCACTAAAAAAGCATCCCAAATGGCGTTTGGGCTACAATGTATTGTCAAAGAATGTGTTCAATAACAAATTGGATTTGTATAATTCCGGAAAATACGACGCGATTGATCTACCGGGTGAGGAAACCTTTGTTTCATCCTACGCCTATGAAATTCACAACGGAGAATACTGGGCAGGACTGGCTGTATCTTATGAAGCAACTCCGCATTTAGCTTTTGGGTTGTCGCATATGGGAGTTTACAAAAGCACGAAGTACTACAACGCTTATTCGGTAACTGTTCTTCCTCCTGACACGTCTTCTTCTGAAATCACCCGCTTTGCTTCTACCATGTCTTTCAACTTTTGGGATATCAAAGCGATTTTCAAACCTTCTGTCCTGCTTCATTATCCTAAATTCCGTTTAGGTCTGGCAGTCACTCTTCAATCTATCAACATTTTGGGTAAGGGAAACTTCTACCGGGAATTTTCTACCTTGAATATGGATGACATTCTTCCCTTCGATATTGCTGTGATCTCAAGGGTGCGAAAGAATAAAGTTAAACACCGAAGTACCACTTCTATCGCTTTGGGTGTGAGCGCGCAATTGGGAACGAAATGCTGGCTTCATGTGAGCGCGGAAACCTTTCTTGCTCAGAAATATTACTTAATCCACGACAACGCGAAAAAAACGGAACATTATCCTGAATTCCTGAATGATTCATTGATTACTTCCATCTTTGGGAATCAGCAGTTTCTGGCATATGGTGAAGAATACAAGCCAGTCACCAATATCGGAGTGGGACTGGATCTTCAATTAAGCGAGCAATTCAGTTTGCAGCTAGGCTCTCACACGGACTTCAACTACAACAAGTATTCTGTTTATGAGTTTGCCAAACAGGTCATTCAATCTTCTCAATACGACCGACTGGTGAGTTCAATTGGCGGGAATTACACATTAAAAAGTGGGAAACGAGTTGCCCTGGCTTTTGAATTTGGGTGTGCGCTTCCCAAAACAACGGATTACAACGTTGATTTTACGACGCCAAATGAATCGCGCAATGGCTTGACGGGTGATCCGGCTCATGGGGCAAAGACGAGTGCTTATTCGTTTAAGGTGATGTTTGAGCTGACGCTTGGAAAGCTTAAATAATTGCGAGTTGCGAATAAGATATTTCTCACGGAAGGACACAGAGGAACACAGAAGATTTAAGGTTGAGTATAAAAATGAACGTGCAGAATCCTGAAGGGCGGGTAAAATAATCACGAATTTTAGGGCTCAATCGTAGAGAGCTTCGGTTTGATTCACGAGTTCCATTGTTTCTTCCGGAAAGCCGCCTTCCAAAGTGGTGAAATTGCCTTCTATTTGAGTTCGTTTATTGGTTTTCAGATGAATGATCCGGATTCCGATTTCATCTTCATTTCCTACGGATTCGGATGCATAGGTCTTATAGATCACATACCGGTATCCGCCGTTTGTAAAGGACAGATAGTCCAGGTTCATTCCCAAATTCGCTACTCCACCCGGACGGAAATAGGAGGAGTAATCAAACTTCTTAAAACTGGATTGGTCTAACTTTTCCGGAAATTGCAATTCCACTTTTGCCGGACTTCCGAATCGGTAAACGAGGTATTTATTTTCCTGGTCACGGCAAATGAAGACTTGTTTGTTCTTTTTGGTTTTGAAACTCAACACGACTACTTCATTAGCAAGTAGATAGGAATTGGCTTTCTGCTCATATGTCGAAGATTCGATGGAATCTTCCTTTTTGATCTCATCCACGGTTTCGATTGAGACCGTTTCAACGGTTTTTGGTTCCGGGGAAGAGCAAGCGGTAATTGCAAGTAATAACGATGCACTCCAAATTTTCATAATAGCAAATAATTTCTTACGATATTATGAATAATCAAACAATATGCAAAATGCATTTTCAGTGAAGGGTTTGTTTTTACATTTGTGAGAAGTTTTTTGACATCAGTGCGGGGGTTCGACTCCACTCACCCACCTTTGTTTTTATTGGAAAAGAATTCAAAAACGCATGAAAAGCAGTAAAACCGGGTGTTAAATCCTTAACCTTTTCATACTCTATCTATGCTTTATCTACGCTCTATCCTCCCTTGATCTACGCTTGATCTATTTAGTAAGGGAAAACTGTTTGAAAAGGCGGTCCGGGTTGTTTACACTTTTGAGAAGTTCGCAGAACATTAAGACATCAGAACTTCCATTTTTTCGGATTAACGGTAACTTAAAAAGATGATGACGGATCCAATTGCCAGCCAAAGCCAAAAAGTACGATCTACAAAAGCCATTACTTTGAGTTTATATTCCTTCATGATTTCTTTGTGTGTTTGTTTCTGCAAAGCTAGATCATCCGTTTTGGAAGGGGGTTAAGCGGGAGTGAATGGTTTATTAAATGATATGCTTCCAAAACAATTACGAATTAAGGGAGATTTGCAAAGAGGAAGAGATTCGAACGCCTGAAAACAAAAAATCATCGTCACCGAATCGGTAAGGGTTTTTATTCCTTTATCAGTTTTCGGATAATTATTTCAGAGTCAGTATGTATTTTCAGTAAATAACATCCTTTGTTCCTTATTTCTATTGATCCACCGGCATAATTAAACGATTCTATTAGAGTTCCGGCAATATCATACAATTCAATATACCGGATATTCAAATCAGACACAATTTTTACTTCCCCGTTTGTGGGATTTGGATAAATATTCAGCTCATTCAGAGAGTAAGAATCTATTGATGCGACGAAATCACACGCCGTGCAGGATGAATTGCCATATTCCTCATAACCGAAAGTCCATCCAATACTTATTCCAAAACTGATTGGTGGTATCAACCCATTTTGCGAGCCAATTCCTTCAATAATGGAATAACCGGATGAGGTAATGTATTTTTTATGATACTCATTGCAATACTGTACCGAATCTATTTGCACTACAGGCTCTTTCTGTCCAAAAAACCAACCTCTAGGAATACTGTCTCCGATTGCAATATCGAAGTCATACAATAATTCTCCCGTGCCCGATACAGAAACGAAATAAACCTTCTTATTCGGGATGTCATTCCTTACAGCGCCATAATATCCGGAAATGGCTGTTGGCGGCACTACCATAGATCTGGTGTTCCCAACATACATTAATTTTTTAAATGCTACTGAATTAATAAGGGTATCGCCGCTGCAATAGAATTTAACCGAGTCGGTTGCGTAAATATTTCCCGGGGTTCCTCCTCCAAACATTCCGCCCTTCATGTTATACATGCAACACCAAAGACCCGAATCCAAATTAAAGGGTTTGTATTCCTGAGCTCTTGCGAATGACAGGGTCAACAGGATCACTGAAAATGCGATTAAGTGTTTCATTGTTGTTGTGTTGATACTTCAAAAGTAGTGAAATAAAGGGGAATCCCAGAGATTATGGTTTATGCTCCCTTAGAGGGAAGAGACAAAATTGAAACTTCGAACCGGGATTCCGCTCTCAATCCTCACAAAAAAGAGAGGATCAATCATAAAAGTTCGTTGGAATACTTCGGTACTGTGAAGAGATACAGTTGCTTCTGTCATTTATTAAGCTTCTCATCAAAAGAAATGATTATTTTATTTAAACACCATTTTTCTTTTTAAATCCATTCACAACAATTGTCAAGATTACATAGGCTATAACAGCATATAAAATAGCGAAATTGTTTTCTTGCGGACGATTTGGATCACCGGTTGAGATATGGATTCCTTCAGAAACCGCACCTCCCAGAAATAAGCTTACTATAACTCTTACCCAAACTTTACGCATACTGTCTATAAATTTGACTTTTCATATTTGTATTACCTGATTTCTACTATGCTGATCGGGATCATGACGCCCCAATACTACCGAAAAAAAACTGAAACACAAAAAAGCCCGGTTGGTTTTCGGATCGATCAGTCATATGCTCCACCAAAGGGGGAATATTATCTGTAAATTTCTTTTACTATCTTCAAATAATGAGTACTTGATAGTTATTGAACAACACGAATTTACTTAATAATTTATACTCACTTGTATGTGATTTTTTTTTCAAACTCACTAAATTCATTTTCTTCCTGAAAAAGATTAATACATTTGGGTTGTCGAGAATTTTTCGATTGAAAACGAACATATATGCAAGGATCAGCATCTTCCTCATTCCACAAACGAATCACACTTGCCGGTTCGTTAATTGCTATCGGTATTGTATTTGGAGACATTGGTACATCTCCATTATACACCTTAAATGCCGTTTTCCATGACCGAACAATTACGGAGAATATCGCCTTGGGAAGTCTGAGCTGTATTTTTTGGACCTTATTTTTTCAAACAACACTTAAATATGTAATTATTACGTTACAGGCAGATAATAACGGAGAAGGGGGAATTCTATCTCTGTTTGCACTAATCAAGAGATATTGGGGTAAATGGCTAATTTTTCCAGCAATGGCAGGTGGAGCTTTCCTCATTGCAGATGGAATTATTACTCCACCGATCTCAGTAGCATCAGCAATTGAGGGTGTCCAAAATGTAGTTCCGGGCTTTAATACGATGCCTGTTATTATTGCAATTTTGATAGGATTATTTGTTTTTCAGCAATTCGGGACAGACAAAATCGGGAAAATTTTCGGACCAGCAATGGTCATTTGGTTTGGTTTCATTGCTGTCATAGGAGTTATGGCTTTAAGTGAAAATCCTTCCGTTTTGAAAGCGCTAAATCCCTACTACGCATATAAAATGCTAATAAATGATTCGAGCGGGTTCTGGTTGCTCGGAAGTATTTTCTTGTGTACAACCGGTGCTGAAGCCCTCTACAGCGACATGGGACATTGTGGAAGAAATAATATTCGAATCAGCTGGATTTTTATTAAGATTTCACTTGTATTGTGCTATGCCGGACAAACAGCGTGGTTGTTAAACCACACTGGAGAGACCGTTGGGAATGTCAGCCCATTCTATCACATTGTTCCTCCTGAAATTTTCTGGCTTGCACTCGTTATAGCAACAGCAGCGACAATCATTGCTTCACAGGCACTAATTAGCGGTTGTTTTACACTTATCAACGAAGCTATTCGACTGGACATCTGGCCAAGACATATTGTCCAATTTCCAAGCAATGTTCGGGGACAATTATACATTCCCTTCATCAATTGGTTTTTATTGGCTGGATGTATCGGTATGGTCTTGTATTTCAAGGAAAGCACCAAAATGGAGGCCGCTTTTGGTCTCAGCGTAACTTTGACTATGATTATGAGTACCCTGCTCATCAACTTTTATTTGCGGGCGAAACGTGTTCCTATGATTTGGGTGATTTTGATAACCGGTCTCTTTCTTTGTATAGAGTTCAGCTTTCTCATTGCCAACATTCAAAAAATTGCAGATGGTGGTTGGATCACCCTTCTTATTGGGTTTGCATTATTTATGGTAATGTTTATTTGGTGGAAAGGGAAAAAGACGAAAGCTGCTATTACTCCTTTGGTTTCTCTTGAAAAGCATGTTCCGATTCTAAAACGTTTGAGTACGGATGAAACTATTCCGAAGTTTGCGAATAATTTGGTGTTTCTTACCTCCTCGCCAACTTTGCGAAAAGTGGAGCAAAATATTATCGATTCTATTCTCCATTCCGGAACACCTAAACGCGCAGATGTTTATTGGTTCGTTCATGTAAATGTCCTCAATGAACCCTATGGTTTGAATTATCAGGTGGATACTCTTGTAAAAGACGATGTTTATTTCATCGAGTTCAACTTAGGGTTTCGTGAAGAACCTAGAGTCGATTATTATTTCAGACAAGTTGCTACCGAACTGATTCAAAACAATGAGGTAACAAGTACTGAAACCAGCGAATTCCAATACAATCAATCACTTATCGGTGATTTTAAATTTGTGGTACTCGATAGTTTTTTGTCTTTCGACAACAAAATGCCGTTTTGGAAAAACTTCGTCATGAAAAGTTATTACAACCTCAAGCGTTTGAGTGTAAAAGAAGAAGTCAATTTCGGACTTGACAAAAGCCACCTATTAATTGAAAAATATCCGTTGGTAGTTGTCCCATATCAAGGTTCAATATTGACTAGAAAACACCGTGGGAAATAAGGATCAAGTTGTATTCTTGTTTAATATAGCTATAGCACTACTTTAACCGAAACGGGTAAATGATCCGAATATCCTCCGAGGTATTTTGACCCAGCATAAGTTCTAAGAACAAACACAAAATTGGTTTTAAAGCTCGATACACCAAAACACCCATATCTCCAGAGTTGAGGGACTTCCTCTTAAAGCAAGGGTTCGAAAAGTATAAGAATACCGACAGACAAATCATTACTGGGAATGAAACCAAGTTGAGATTTACCCTGGCGAACGACCTGACCAATTCATTCGGGTTCTATCGAGGCAAAGTTGGTTTAGAAGGAGAAATAATGCTAAAAGGATTACGAAAAAAGTACATTACAAGAATGAGAAATGAATTTGGCGACAATGTCAATTTCTTCATAGGACATAAGGAGTCACGAATTGATAAAAAGCACTACTATGATGACAAAGAATTGTTCGAAAAAGTGGTGGAGTTTAGGTTGTGGTAAAAGACCAAAATGGTGTTGAGATACACTACCAAATCCTTCTTATTTCGTTTAAATACATTTCCTTATATTTTTCTTCAATAAAGAATATAAAAAATTCGTTAAGTGCAGTTTCAAAATATGACAAATTTCCCTCAAATAATTGGGAAGGTGTTATTTCTAAATCCCTATGAGAAATGATACAGTCAAAATCAGCAATTTTATAATCTATTTCCTTTGTTGTTTCCGTTACTCTAAAAAAGAATGCATCACTAAATAACTCAATCCGATTATCGGATGCTTTTTTCATATCAGCTTTTGAGTTAATGAGAAAAGCATTCAAATTTGAAATAACTCTTATCTTATTTTCGTAAACATACTTTTCAGCCCCTATTAAAATTCTTTTTTCAATTAATGCATCCATATCATCCGATATTTTTTCAGGATAATTAATGTATTCCTCAATATTAAATCCTTTACATTCGTCAGGTATAGATTTGTCTCTATCACTTAGACATTCTAGTATTACACTTGCACAATTCTTAGAATTTCTTATTGTATTTGGACTAACATAATAACCATCACATTTTTCTGGATTCAAATCTTCCGCTTCTATCCCTTCTATTTCATTTATTGTTCTCTTTAAAAATTTTGACAGTGTCGGCAATCCACTAGAAAGTACTAGTTTATAATTTCTAATGTTTTTATCGGGTGATTGAGTTTTTAAAGGCTCTTTAAAAACTATTGTTTTTGAAATATCATTTTCGATTAGCGTAATTCTCGAAACTGCCCAATTTGCACCCTTTCCGATTAGTTCCTTTTTCATCAATTTCAGTTTGGTTCTAATGATATGTGATACTATTTGTCAATCTTGATTTGAAGCATCAACATTTCTGAGTATCCTCAGTTAAATAACCAGAACCATAAAGGTTCGTATTAATGCCTTCAAAACTTACATTACCAGTCCCATAAATCATAGAAATATTTTGGGCACTCTCATATTCTGACTTCAGAAGTTGATATTTTTCATATCCAATTGATGTCTTATTGAAAATTACAAATATTCCGTAAATCCTATCATTACCATTACTTCTGTTAATGACGATAGTATTTAACCGAATCATTTTGTCTAAGTCATTTTTATATTTTATGATGTCCGCATCGTCAATTCCTCTATGTTTTCTGCAGAATTTTAATTCAATTAATATTGCACTACCTCCAACCTCAAAACTTTTGCTGGAATAGTTCTTATACTTGGCTGTATTTCGTTTTACTTCAAACTCTACAGAATGAAATACACTCATGTGACTTGGGTCAATTATACATAAGTCAGGAATAAGAGTCAGCTTATTATCTTCGTCAAAAAACTTTACTTCAGAATGCAATGCACTACCGCTAACACCATTATTTATGGTATCAGTTTTCATTGATACGATGTCTTTAATCAAAGAGAATAGATGGCATTTCAAATCGTCCTCAGTAAGTATCATTCCTTGACATCCTTGATACTCTATTTCGAGTTGTTGTATTTTCAAAAGTATTTCGTTAACCGTATTTTGGTTTATCATTGTCGTCAAATTTACAAGTGATACCTGATTCAAGACTAGGAATTAGGTATGTAATCACAACTGACCATTATCAATTTGACACAGCCAGTTTGTCTATCAATAATACTAATTTCAATTGACAATCAAAGATGGAATAAAGCTTGTTTTTTAGCTTCAGTTTTGAACACTCAGTGCACCAAAGTCCACTCCATTTTCCGAAATAGTCCACTCCGCCAAAAACCATTGAAAACGAAAAAACCCTCAACAGTTTAACTGCCAAGGGTTTTCTTTCGTGGTGATGGAGGGAATCGAACCCCCGACACAAGGATTTTCAGTCCTT
>DLHO01000018.1:215404-282470 GCA_002483265.1 Flavobacteriales bacterium UBA7666
CTACCGACTGAGCTACATCACCATCCTTAATTGTGGGGGCAAAGATAGTAATAGAATTCATTCCTCCTAAAAAAAAGTGAAAATTTTTCTAAATCAATCCTATCTTTGTGCCAGATGGAGCAAGGAAATAAATCAATTATAGTCGATGCAGGAAATACCCGCATCAAGGTTGGTTTGTTCCAAGATTCTAATATCCAAGAGGTTCATGCTTTTTCAAATGATGAATTGGATAAACTCAAGTCCTATCTGCTGAAACACAAAAATAATCCGGGAATTATCAGCTCGGTTCGTTCCGATAAGAACACCAAATGGATCAAAGGACTACTTCCCAACGCCATTCTATTCAGTAACAAACTACCTGTTCCGCTTACCAATAATTACGAATCTCCAAATACACTTGGGATAGACCGCTTAGCAAATGCCATTGCAGCAGCCAATATTTCGGAGAAAAATGCGTTAGTGATTGACGTTGGAACCTGTATTAAATATGATTTTGTTCGTTACCCCCAAATTTATGAAGGCGGAAGTATTTCACCGGGAATTGAATTGCGGTACCGGGCTATGAATCAGTTTACGGGAAAATTGCCGTTGATCGAAGATCGGATCCAGGGTCCGTTTCTTGGAAAAAACACATTGGACGCTATGCGGAGCGGTGTGATGAACGGAATGCATTTGGAAATGGTCGGTTTTATCGAAGAATATCGACGGCTTTATCCCGAATTAACAATTTTTCTCACTGGTGGCGACAGTCAATATTTTGAATTAGGTAATAAATATGGCATATTTGCCGACGAGAATTTAACCTTAAAAGGATTATTAATAGCACTCTTACATGCCCAAACAACTCTTTCTTCTAGTCTTTAGTACTATTTCGTGTTTCACTATGTGGGCACAAACCACTTCATCATCACCGTATAGTACGACTGGTATTGGCGAAGAAGGAGGACTTCCGGAAGCCCAATACGGGGGATTGGGAAATATTTCTGGTATTTCTTTTGATTCCACATTGATCAATACGTATAATCCTTCCAGTTATTCTCTACTGTCTTTTGGACAACCCTTGTTTTCAGTTGGTGTTAGTTCTAAATTCTCCACTTATACCGGGAATTCAGGAAGTTTTCAGGGGAAAACAACAGGGATTTCGAATATTACGATGGCAATTCCAATCGGGAAATACTTCGGGATTGCTTTGGGACTAAAGCCTTTTACAAGAAAAGGATACGATTTGAGCCAGCGCTCTTTTTCATATGACGATTCCACAACCTTCAATTACAAAGGTTACGGATCAACGAACCTGCTTTTTGTTGGTTTGGCATATTCCATTATTAAAAATGAAAAATCCTACCTGAGTGTCGGTTTGAACTTAGGATATTTATTTGGGTCCGTTACGAACGAACGCAGCAGTGTGTTTGACGCAAACAGCCCTGCAGGCGGTGTTGATTTAACAACCTACCGATTGAAATCACTGCATGTTTCATTTGGAGCCAGCTATCAACGCTTTCTGGATATAGACAAACGCAAACAGTTGTTCCTGTCTGCTGTTTACACGCCAAAAATTTCCATTAACTCGTTCCGCGATTATTCTTTGTTTTACGCAACTAACGTGAATAATCAACTTTCATACACGGATACGATTAGCTACATTGACAACAGCAAAGGGAAAATTGTTTTCCCAAGCAAACAAACTATTGGAGCAGGATATACCTTTACACCAGACACGCGGAATTCAGATAAAATGAAGTATCAATTGGGCGTATTTGCTGAAGTGGATCTGATCCAGTGGAAAACCTACGCTGAAAACTTTGATGCACACGCTTCTACGGCTCTATTCTCCAATACATTCGTTTCCAAAGTAGGTTTACAGTTTATTCCAACTGTGGATATCACCAAAAAATCAAAGGGAATTAAATATTTCTCTAGAATCAAATACCGAATCGGAGGTCAATACGGTTTATTGCCAAACACAATAAACGGAAGACAATTGAAAACCGCAGCAGCAACAATTGGGTTAGGCTTTCCTTTCTTAGCTCAAAAAACAAATTCATCTTTGAATATCAGTTTCCAATATGGTTCCAATGGAACAGGAAATGCTGCTGATCTGAAAGAACGATTCTATTCCATCAATTTCGGGATCATCATTGCTCCTTCTTCTTACGAGAAGTGGTTCAAAAAATACAAACTGGATTAATGAAGGTTGGACAAACATTATTTCCTATTTGCTTTGCATGCGTAATGGTGTTTAGTTCTTGTGTGAATGACATTGATGAAATCAAACAAATTACTTTTAAGTCAACAGATCCTGAGCAAAAAACGGAGGAATTGTATGTCTTGCAAACAGAAGGTGGTTTCGCTCAATTCAAGTTGTATGCTCCTTTAGCGGAAGCTTATTCCAAACCGGAACAGGTTACCAAGTTTAAAGAAGGAATCAAAGTGGAATTTTTTGACGACGGAGGAAAACCGGAATCGATTCTGACAGGACTTTACGGCGAGATCAATGAAACGAAAGGAACGATGCGCGTTTTAGACTCGGTTCAACTGCACAATCCGGCACGGAAGCAAACCCTCTACACGGAAGCACTTTACTGGGATCAAAAAGATAGTCTTATCTTTACAGACAAAATGGTCATGATCAAAAGCCCCACTGAACTCATTTATGGAAAAGGGATTCGCGCTAAGCAGGATTTTTCTTATTATGAGTTTTTGGAACCGCAAGGTCGTATTTCAATTAAAAAATAAGGAGACATGAAATTATATAATCGCATTATGGAGCTTTTTTGGCTGGCAATGGGAATTATCATCATTATTCTGGTTACAGTAATGTGCCTGAAAGAAAGTTTCAGCAGCTGGGCTGTTTATTATGCTTTTGCTTTCATGGCATTGGGAACGTATTTCCTGAGAAGATTTATGAGAAAGCGCATGGAAAAACACCAGGCTTTTTTAAGTAATCAAAAACAGAAATAACCGTTCACACTCAAAGTTTGGGCTTTTAACTAATTTTCAATCAATTAGCATATAAATCTCCTTATTTTCGTTTCACCAAATACTCCAGGTAAAATGAAGCTTTTGAAGGTTTTATACCTACTCTCTTTTATTTGCATTCCTGCAATTTCCTTTTCTCAATGGAATTTGAGCGGAACTGTCGTGGATGAAAAAAAGCTTCCTATTCCCTTCGCCAATGTATACATCAAGAACAATACAGATCTGCGGACTCAAACGGATGAAAACGGAAAATTCTCTCTCCAGCTTTTCGACGGGGAATATTTCATTATTGTCAATGCGACCGGTTACCAGGAACGCGAAACGTATGTGGTTATTTCTAACAAAGGCGCGGTAAAAGAGATTCAACTCTTCCCCATAAAGATCAAGGACCTGGATGATATTGAAGTCTCCGCAAAGCGGGGAAACCCCGGAAGGGAAATCATGCTGGAAGTGGTAAAGAAACGCGACAAAATAAATCCATGGGCTTATCCTCATTCTACGGATGTATACATCAAGGCCACTGAATCGATTGTCCGAAAGGAAAAAGAATCGGATTCAAAGAACGAGCGACAAGAAACAGATCCCTTTGAAGAAGAGAAACGCAAACTGGCGAAACTGGCCGGGAATATGAACTTTGCGGAAATTCAACTTACGCGAAATTATGCACCGCCAAACAAAGTGAAAGAGGTTCGGAATGCTTATGAATTGCGTGGAGAGGATAAAACCCTGTATTACACCACCACGGTCAAATCCAATTTCAATTTCTTTCAAAACCTGCTTCACCTCGAAGATTTGCATAGTACTCCGGTCATGAGCCCGATTTCCGCACCCGGAATTCTATCCTACCGTTATCGTCTGGAAGCACAATACGAAGAAAACGGGAGAAAGATCGATAAGATCAAGATCATTCCAAGAATGAGTTCCACTTCTACGCTGACAGGGTATATCTATGTCATTGACTCGGTTTGGCTGATCCAAAAATTAGACCTGACGATGGAAAAAGGAAACTTGTTTCTATACGATTACTTTTCTATCCATCAGGAATTTGAGCTGCAAGGAGATTCCATGTGTGTTTTGAAAGAACAGGTACTGGATTACGGCGTGAAATATAAAAATCAGACTTCCACCTGCAAGACGCTTGCACAATTTTCGAATTATAACTTTCAGCCGAATTTCCCTCCCAAATTCTTTAACAACGAACTCGCAGTTACAACAGAAGAGGCTTATGAGCGGGATTCCAGTTTCTGGAAAGAGCAACGTTCCATTTCATTAACACCCGAAGAACAGCGGTTTATTATTATAAGAGATAGTATTCACGATGCTTTGAACCGGAAAGAATACCTGGATTCTATTGACAAGGTTTTCAATAAAGTGACTTTCCTGAAAGTGATCTGGTTTGGGGTTGAACACCGGAATCGTCCTAAAAAAGTACAATGGTCCATTAATTCACTGGCAGCAATTCTAAGGCCTTTGTATCCAGCCGGACCACGCGTTGCTCCGGGTTTCAATTACTTTAAGAAATGGGAAGATCAACGAACACTGGATATAAACACCGAAATTTCTTATGGATTTCTGAACCACGACATCAAAGGTAATATCAACTCAGATTACCTCTACAATCCCTTTAAACAAGCCCGCTTGAAGATCGGTTTTGATCACGACTTTGATGCCATTGTATCCTACGACGCCATTACACAGATCTATAAACGGAGTAATTTCATTGAAGCCACTTCATTAGATATCGGGCAAACTCAGGAGTACATCAACGGCTTGTATGTGGATTTCAACTTCCAGTTCTGTGAGCGGAGATCCATTAACGGATATAAAAAAATGGGCTTTCTGGATGAGGTTATTCCCAATGACGATTTCAAACCCTTTCAGGGATATCAAGCCCTTTTGGGTGAAGTAACGGTTACCTATACTCCCGGACAAAAATACATGCGTGAACCTCATCGAAAAGTAGTTCTGGGATCCAAATGGCCTTCTGTTTATGCTTATTATCAGCGCGGAATTCCAAAACTATTCGGAAGTGATGTGGATCATGAATACGGATTGGTTGGAATCTATCAGAACTTTCAATTGGGAACTTTCGGAACATCTGCTTATCATATTAAATCGGGGAAATTTTTAAGTTCGAAGAATCTAAAAGACGCCGATTTCAAGTACCAGCGACGCAGTGATCCCATTTGGTTTTCGAATCCATTGTATTCATTTCAGGATCAGGATTCCTCACTGCCTTCCAGAGATTATTACATTGAAGCCCATTTCATCCACCACGACAACGGTTCCATCATGAATAAAATTCCTTTTATGAAGAAAACCGGAATCGGATTGGTATTTGGTGCCGGTGCATTGTATGTTGCTCAATACAATTGGAAGCATTACGAACTACTTGCCGGAATTGAACGCAATTTCAAATTCTCGAAAAGAAGGCTTCGAATTGGTTTGTATGGTGTTTTCTCAGATGGAAATAATATTAGTCCGAGATGGACAGGTAAAATTTCTTTTGCTGTTCTGGATGACCGGAACATGAAATTCAACTTCTAAAGTATTCTTCCAGAAATAAAACCACATAGTCACATAGCAACATAGAAGATGATTGAAACGAAATACTCATAGATTAAGTATGGATACTAAACTCTGGTAAAAAAACTGGGGTCTTCTGTGCTCGTCCTCAGATTATAACTTTTATCAAAGTTATCTTCGTCTTCAATCGCTACCGCGCTTTCTTGTGGTAAAAAACAAGGACTATGTGGCCTATGTATCTATGTGGTAAAAGAATGATGTGCTTGTACAAATCAAATCTACTGTGTATCTTTGCGTCAGATCTTTGATATAACTTATGAAGAAAGGTGGAGGGACAGGCCCTGCGAAACCTTGGCAACCTGCCGTTTCAACGCGAAAAGGTGCCAAATCCGATTCATCAGCCATGGCTGAAGAAAAAGATAAGTTACAAGTAGTTCAGTACTACTTCCCCAACTTCATAGTTTGCAAAGAATAAATAAAGCTATGAAAGACATCAAGCAATTACTAAAAGAACGTATTCTCATTCTCGACGGAGCTATGGGAACCATGATTCAGCGTTATAATCTGGACGAAGACGACTTCCGTAAAGGTTGGTTTGAAGATCATCCACACAAATTGAAGGGAGACAATGATTTGCTTGTCTTAACTCGCCCGGATGTAATCAAAGAAATTCACGCGCAATATTTAGAGGCTGGAGCGGATATTATTGAAACCAATACGTTTGGTGCAACAACGGTTGCTCAGGCAGATTACCATTTGGAACATGCCGTTTACGACATCAACTATCACGGAGCAAAAATAGCACGTGAAGTGTGTGATGAATTTACAGCTAAAAACCCGGACAAACCTCGTTTCGTAGCAGGATCCATGGGTCCGACAACCAAATTGGCATCCATGTCTCCGGACGTAAATGACCCCGGATTCAGAGCAATCACGTTCAATGAATTGGTTATTGCTTTTAAAGAGCAGGCAACCGGTTTGATGGATGGAGGAGCAGATTTCTTATTGGTGGAAACAATTACAGATACCTTGAATTCAAAAGCAGCCATGTTTGCCATTGATGAATTGAGTGAAGAGCGGGGAATTCAAATTCCGATTATGATCTCAGGAACCATTACCGATCAAAGTGGACGTACTTTAACCGGTCAAACCACAGAAGCATTTTTAGTTTCCGTTTCTCACATGCCACTTTTAAGTATCGGGTTGAATTGCGCTTTAGGTGCAGATGCGATGAGGCCTTACTTACAGGTTCTATCCAATCAGGCTCCATTTGCAATCAGTGCGCATCCAAACGCAGGTTTACCAAATGAGTTCGGGCAATACGATGAAACTGCCGAAATGATGGGTTCTCAAATTGAAGAATTTCTTCAGGAAGGCTTGATCAATATCATTGGAGGTTGTTGTGGAACAACTCCGGAACACATTCGCAAAATGGCTGAAATTGCAGCTAAATACTCACCAAGAAAAATCAGCGAAACAGCAAACGCATGAATTATTTACGCTTATCGGGCTTAGAAGCCATTACCATAACACCAGAAAGTAACTTCACAAATATTGGTGAACGAACCAATGTAACGGGATCTCGTGCCTTTCTTCGGATGATCAAAGACAATGATTACGAAGCGGCTTTATCTGTTGCACGTGAACAAGTGGAAGGTGGTGCTCAGGTGATCGACATCAATATGGACGAAGGAATGATCGATGGAAAAGAAGCCATGGTGAAGTTCTTAAATCTGATTGCTGCCGAACCCGATATTTCAAGCGTTCCGATCATGGTGGATAGTTCCAAATGGGAGATTATCGAAGCCGGATTGCAATGTATTCAAGGGAAAGGAATTGTGAACTCCATTTCTTTGAAGGAAGGTGAAGAAAACTTTATTCGTCAGGCGAAATTGATTAAGCGCTATGGTGCTGCTTCCGTGGTGATGGCTTTTGACGAAAAAGGCCAGGCAGACAGCTACGAAAGACGTATTGAAATTTGCGAACGTTCTTACCGCGTTTTGGTCGACAAAGTAAACTTTGCACCTGAAGACATTATTTTCGACCCGAATATTTTCCCGGTTGCAACGGGAATGGAAGAACACAATAACAATGCTTTGGATTTCTTCCGGGCAACCAAATGGATTCGTGAGAATCTTCCGGGAGCGCATGTTTCCGGTGGAGTTTCAAACGTTTCTTTCTCTTTCCGCGGAAACAACCCCGTACG
The DNA here is from genome assembly GCA_002483265.1 of Flavobacteriales bacterium UBA7666. Taxonomy (GTDB): domain Bacteria; phylum Bacteroidota; class Bacteroidia; order Flavobacteriales_D; family Crocinitomicaceae; genus Fluviicola. Next base: position 223,116 of record DLHO01000018.1, read on the forward strand.
TGAGGCCATGCATTCAGCGTTCCTATACCATGCAATCAAGCACGGAATGGACATGGGAATTGTAAATCCTTCCATGTTGGAGGTTTATTCTGACATCGACAAAGAATTGTTGGAACGTGTAGAAGATGTTCTTTTGAACAGAAGAGACGATGCCACGGAACGTTTATTGGATTTTGCAGAAACATTCAAGGGAGAAGATAAGAAAAAGGAAGTTTCTCAGGAATGGAGAAACGCTCCGGTGAATGAACGCCTTGCTCATGCTTTGGTGAAAGGAATCGTAGATTTCATCGATGAAGATGTGGAAGAATGCCGTCACCAGTTTGAACGACCTATTCAAGTGATTGAAGGACCATTGATGGATGGGATGAATATTGTTGGAGATTTATTCGGAAGCGGAAAAATGTTCTTGCCACAGGTAGTGAAATCTGCACGTGTTATGAAAAAAGCAGTGGCTTACCTCCTACCGTTTATCGATGCTGCAAAGGATGGAAAATCAAGTTCTGCCGGGAAAGTAATCATGGCCACCGTTAAGGGAGATGTGCACGATATCGGAAAAAACATTGTTTCAGTTGTACTTAGCTGTAACAACTACGAAATTGTAGATTTGGGTGTGATGGTTCCTGCAGAACGCATTATTCAGGCTGCAATTGATGAAAACGCAGATATCATCGGATTAAGCGGCTTGATCACTCCTTCGCTAGATGAAATGGTTCATATGGCAAAAGAAATGGAACGTGCGAATCTTTCCATTCCCTTATTGATTGGTGGAGCAACGACTTCCAAAGTGCATACTGCCGTGAAGATTGAACAAAACTATACCAAAGGCCAAACCGTTCATGTATTGGATGCATCTCGTTCTGTAACTGTTGTGGAGCAATTATTGGGACATAAAAAAGAGCAGTTTGTGAAAGATTTACAAGCTGATTACGCCCGTGTTCGCGAACACCATGAAAAGCACAGAGGAGCCAAACAAGTATTGAGCTATGCAGATGCTTTAAAGAATAAACTGGTATTGGAATTCAATGCCGAAACTATTAAAAAACCCCGTCAACTAGGAGTTCAAGTCATTGAAGAACAGGATTTAGCAAAACTAGTTCCTTATATCGACTGGACACCTTTCTTCCAGACCTGGGAGCTACATGGAAAGTATCCGCGCATCTTAACGGATGAGGTAGTTGGAAAAGAAGCTACCCAACTTTACGAAGATGCTCAGGCCATGCTGAAACAAATTGTTGACGAAAAATGGTTAACCGCAAAAGCTGCTTATGGGATTTTTCCTGCAAACAGCATCGATGACGATATTGAAATTTATTCGGATGAGCAGCGCACTTCCGTATTGGGAATTCAGCACTCACTTCGTCAGCAAACGAAAAAGGCACAGGGGCAACCCAATCTTTCTTTAGCAGATTTCATTGCTCCGAAAGAAAGTGGTCTCATTGATTACGTTGGAGCATTTGTCGTTACGGCAGGTCACGGAATTGATGAACATGTGAAGCGTTTTGAAGCAGATCATGACGATTACAATTCCATCATGATCAAAGCATTGGCAGATCGTTTTGCTGAAGCCTTTGCAGAATACCTGCACGCCAAAGTGAGACGTGAAACCTGGGGTTATGCCAACGACGAAACCTTAGATAACGATGCGCTCATTGCGGAAAAATATATTGGTATCCGACCTGCGCCCGGTTATCCTGCATGCCCAGACCACACAGAGAAACCCAACTTGTTCAAACTCTTAAATGCAGAGGAACTGAGTGGTGTTTCCTTAACTGAAACTTTAGCTATGTGGCCGGCAGCATCTGTTTCGGGTTGGTACTTCGCTCATCCGGATTCCAAATATTTCGGATTAGGGAAAGTAACTACAGATCAAGTAGATAACATTTCGACCAGAAAAAAGATGGATTTAAATGAAATGAAACGCTGGTTATCAAGCAACCTTATAGATTAATTTAGCATCTTTACAAGGAAGATTAACGGTTTAATTACCTAATTGTTAACAAATTAACAACGCAGGTTCGTTAATCTCACAATAGTGTGAACCTTGAAACTAAGCTAATATGCGCGTACTACTCTTATGCCTAATGATTTCCTCATTTGGATTTTCTCAAACACCACCAACCGCACAATTCACCGCATCGCCACTTATAGTTTGTTTGGAACAAAGTATTCATTTCACCAATCAATCCACAGCCGGAAGTTCACCGATCACTTCCTATTCATGGGATTTCGGGGATGGAAATGCATCATCCACTCAAAATCCTAATCACGTATACAGTGCTCCGGGAACTTATACCGTAACACTAACGGTTCAGGCCTCAAATGGTCAGGCAGATTTCGAGTTAAAGTCAGCATATGTAAAAGTAAATCCGAAACCTACACCGAATTTTAATGTCACAGCAAATGGCTGCAGTCTTCCGGTTAGTGTCAATTTCAGCAATACCTCTACAGGCGCTGTTTCATACAATTGGAATTTTGGAAACAGTCAAACATCGACTCTGCAAAATCCGGCTGCGGTTAATTACACTACTGCAGGAACCTACAACGTAACATTGATCGCTACCAACAGCTTTGGTTGTAAAGACACACTTGTTAAGCCGATTGTCATTTCGAATTTCCAAGCAGGAATCACAGCACCAACCACCGCATGTCAAAACACAGCGGTTTCGATCACAAATAGCTCTACTGTGGGTTCAAACTCCTGGAGCTGGTCTTTTCCCGGAGGTTCACCTGCAAGTTCCACATCTCAAAACAATACCGTAGTTTATTCCACTCCGGGAACCTATACCATCAGTTTAACGACTCAAAATACAAGTCTCGGCTGTTCCGGATCAACAACCAAACAAATTACGATCTTGCCCACTCCTGTTCCTTCCTTTACTGCAAATCCAACTACCGGATGTGCACCACAAGGGGTTACTTTCACAAATACAAGTCCAGCCGGAACAAATTTCCAATGGACTTTTGGAGACGGTACAACTTTTAACGGACAAAACCCACCTGTACATACGTATCAAAACAACGGAACTTACAACGTAACACTTACCATGACAGGTGCAAACGGCTGTCCGGGTTCTTTCAGTTTAAATGCAGTTACACTGACTCCGCCACTTGCAGGTTTCACTAGTACCGACACCGCAGGATGTGATCCGCTTACTGTTACATTTATAGACACTTCTTCCGCTAGTATTCCTATCACCAATTGGATCTGGACATTTGGAGACGGAACTACCTTTATAGGGCAAAACCCACCCCCTCACACTTATAATCTTGGAGTTTATGATGTTTCACTTACGATTACAACACAAACAGGATGTCAGGGAACGGTAACCATTCCGGCATACATTGAAGTGGGGAAAGTGGATCTGGTAAACTTCACGCTTGATGTTTCACCGGAATGTGCTAAAAGATCCATTCATTTCCACAATCAATCGGTGGTGTTGACTCCACACACTTCAGATGAGGTCACTTATCACTGGGATTTTGGAGACGGCGGTACTTCTGAACTGGAAAACCCGGATTATTCTTACTCTTCAGATACCGGTTATTTTGATGTGACTTTGATCGTAACTTTCAGAGGATGCAGCGATACGTTGACCATTCCGGATGCGGTTTATATCAAAGCACCTATCAGCCGCTTCACACCTGCGCAAACTTTGTATTGTAATCCTGCAAGTTTACCGGTAAATGTGGTAGTCAATGACCAATCGATTATCGGAGAAATTCCGGATGATTGTTTGATGATCTGGCGTTGGGGAGATGGAACGAACACCACTTTTGACGATCCGGTATTTGATGATGCCGATTTAGGTTCAACCTCGCATAATTATTCGGCTTACGGAACGTATACCATTAAACAAGTTATCTACAATTACACAACGGGTTGCTCGGACAGTACCACTCAAACCATTCATATTTCAACAACAACAGCGGGAATTGCCGGAATATCTAATGACAGTGTCTGTGTGAATTCACCGATCACACTTTTGGATAATTCTATTTCCTCCCACCCTTTCGGAACCTATTCGTGGGATATGGGGAACGGGCAAACAGTCACCGGTTCAAATCCGAGTTATGCTTATCCAAGCTTTGGCACATTTGCTATTACTTTAACAGCTACAAACAGTGTTGGCTGTGCAGACAACGAAACATTCAGCCCGATGACAGCACTTGCTTTACCGCTAGCTCAAATCACACCAAATGACAATGCGGGTTGCGCCCCTTTTGTAGTCACATTCAGCAATGGTTCCACACTCCAAAATAACGGAGTCAATCTGGCATCATTCCTCTTTACTTTTAATGACAATGGCACCACCCAAACCACCACAAATGTGGGTACAACGGTGAACCACACTTATAATACGGAAGGAACATTCACGGCATCATTAGTAGCTACCGATGAATTTGGTTGTGTATCTGCACCGGCAAGTACTTCTATTTCAATCACGAAGCCAATTGCTGTGTTTACAATTGATTCCGTGGTTTGCAATCAGGAAAATGTAAGCACTGTAAATGCCTCTTCCGGTTTAGCACCATTAAGTTATCAATGGATGGTTGACGGATCGCAAGTCAGCACAGGAATGGATTACGCACATGCCTACAGCGAAAGCTTAAACAATTCCACTTCCAGCTTTACACATGGTTATGTATTGATCGTAACGGATGCAAACGGATGTAAGGATACTTTGTCCAAACTATTAACCATTTCAACTCCGGTAGCAATCCCTCAATATTCGTTCAGCGGAGCTTCAACCAATGCAAATGGAGATTATTTATGTCCTCCAGTTTTCGCTGCATTAACGGATGCATCCTTATCCTATGGAGACATTGCAAATTACAGTTGGATCTTTGGAGACGGCAAAACTTCAGTGCTTGAAAATCCAAATAACACCTATGTATTTCCGGGAACTTACAGCTTAACCTTATCCATTACAGATGAATTCGGCTGTACCTCGGATACTACGTATATTGATTATCTGACCATCTTCGGGCCGGTTGCAAATCCTTCGTGGACACAAAACACAGGCGGATGCGGTCAGGATGTTGATTTCACTATCGGAGCAACTAACTTCCTGGAAACCATTATCTGGAATTTAGGAGACGGAACAACAGTAAATGATTCAACCAGTTTTTCTCATACCTATCATGATGTCACTACGTACAATCCAACATTAACAGTTACAGACAGTAACGATTGTCAAGTCGTTTATCCGATGAATCCTATCACCATTCCTGACATCGGATTGAATGCTTATTTTGAGGTAAACCCCACATTAATTGATCTGGGTACAACCGTTGAATTAGATGATCAATCCACCAGCGTCAACGGAATTTCGACCTGGACCTGGGATATGAATCCAAATCCACAGGTAATCAATAATTCGGGGGCTTCCATTTATTCTAACTATTATACGCCGGGTTCATATACTATAACGCTTACAGTAGAAGATCCGAATGGTTGCTTCGATACCTACACAAAAGTGATCACAGTTGTAGGCGATTTTGAAATGCCGAATATCATTACACCGAATGGTGATGGAACAAATGAAGTTTTCTCTTTCAAACATGACATTTTTAAGTCATTTGACATCGTTATTCTTAATCGATGGGGGAATGTTGTTCACGAAGGCAAAAACGTCACAGGAACGATTTTCTGGGATGGAAAAACCCAAGGTGGAGATCCTTGCAGTGAAGGAGTTTATTTCTATAAATTGAATGGAATCTTAAAAGACAACAATCCGATCGAAAAGGCTGGATTTGTATCGCTCTTCAGATAAATAACTTTTAGTTGAACTGACAAAAATAGTATTTGGGCTAAAAAACAAAAAGCGGTCATTGCTGACCGCTTTTCGTTAACCTAACCTAACCACTATTCACTGAATCAGAAACTGAAGATATCAGCTCCTTTTCGATTACAAAACTGCGCATTAAATTATGTAATTCAAAACCCAATTTCCAACATTTCCAACATTTCTTGAAAGTTAATACCCCGTTACCGAATTAAAAACCACTGATTTATCGTTCGAAATACACCATTCAGAAGATCTTTTACCCTGTTGGGCAGTTCTGACTATTGGAATCCTAAAAAATCCACCATGGTGAATTTTTAACAACTATTTAGGTAAAATCAGTTTTTCTACAACTCTTATTAAAAATTTTAAAACGAGAGATTTTTATAACTTTGCCGTGTGTCAGAATACATTCAAATATTTACTGATGGTTCCGCCAGAGGAAATCCGGGTCCGGGAGGCTATGGAGTTATCTTAAAATACAAACAATCCGTAAAAGAGATTTCACAGGGTTATCGGCTGACAACCAACAACCGAATGGAATTACTTGCAGTAGTTTGTGCTCTGGAAAGTTTGAAAACCAATGCAATTCCTGTCAAAGTATATTCCGATTCAAAATACGTGATTGATGCCATTGAAAAAAGATGGGTTTACGGTTGGCATGCAAAAGGATTTGCTAAGAAAAAAAACAAAGATCTTTGGCTCCGATACTTATCTATCTCAAAATCCTTCAGAATTGAGTTCATTTGGGTGAAAGGCCATAATGGTCATCCAGAAAACGAACGCTGTGATGTATTGGCAGTAGAAGCTGCTTTGGGAACGAATTTATTGGTTGATCAGTACTTTGAAGAAATTCAACAGCACGAAGACTAGTTATTCAGGAAGCACGATTTCACGAACGTATAAACGAGCGGATGGGGAAGTTCTCTGGTTGAACTGATTTGCGGACAAAACCCACATGCAAGAAAAAACCTGCGATTCTTCAAGCTGATTATTTCCGGTTCTTCAAATTGATTGTATGCTTCAATATCCAGATCTGTTTCTGTGAGGCTTCCGATCAATTGAGGATACAAACTATAGCGTGTCGCTGTTAGTTCTTCCGGATTTCTGGTTTCATACAAATGGATCAATGCAGAAGAATGTGGAACAACATATACGCGTTCAAAATGATTTCCATCTACGAGATTATCTGAAATCAATTTTTCGCCGTTTGCACTAAGATTATTACGGTGGATCAACACATCGATCAATGCCTTATAACCTTCTCCGGTAATAAATACGGGGGCATCTTGTTGGAGCAAAAGATCGATTACCCCGTTGAGGTAAAATAAATTGAGGTATGGCCCAGGAGCAAACCAAAAGCCATCATAATTGGATAATTGCTGAGGCTTCATGTTGATTACCTCATTCACCTTAATCCAGTAATAAGATAATTCCACTTCCAGAAAACGACCTGCATGATCTAAAGCCATGTTTGTCGCATGATGTGTATTGAAGGTAAAGTTAAAATCCCCAATAATTCCGATCTTCAGCTGCTGCATAAGGTATAAAGTAAAAAGCCACCTGTTAGTTAACAAATGGCTTTTCTAAATTTTTATCGTTTGAACCAACCCTTTAAAACACCATTTTGAATCGGTAATGAAAGCGTGATCGTATCATTCGGATCAGGAGTAGATAGATCTGGTACAACTCGGTATACATTACAAGTAAAGGTACATGTGAATTTCGAGTAATCTCCTGAACCATCTGATTCCTGAACAATTCCTGTAAAAGTTACTGCCTGAGGAGGTGAAGGTTGAGTTTCATCTGAGGTCCATACATTTCCTGAACCATCACGGTAAACTACTTCAAAACCACTTGCAGCCAATGCAGAATACACCGGAGTTGTGTTTGAAGTAAAGAAACTATTGAATGTTGACAAACTCGGATCACTATTCGCACTTCCGTCAAACTGAACAGAACCCATGCTTACTCTAATAGAAACCAAACCGTTAGACGATTTCATGTTTGCATAATAAGTAGCGGTTGAAGGTGTAGGAGAAGGTTGAATGTATTTAGTTTTTGTAGCATCTAAATAATATCCATCGACATTTTGTGTCAACTCCAACTGACTTCCATTTACCAAACCAATAAAACTTGATTCCAGTTCCACCTTTGGTGTCGGCGCCGGAATAATTTCGTGCTTTGGACAACCAGTTAAAAATACCGAACCAAACACAAAAAGTGCAATAACTTTTTTCATAGATAATGTTTTTCAAACCAATGTGTTCGACAGAACACAATTCGAAAATACAACTTTTTTTAATATGCCAAAGATATTTGTAAAAATCTCACACATCTGACATGAGTTTTAAGCTCTTAACAACTTATTTTGTTCAGGGAAACAATAGTAAGGTAAGAAAATCGGCTTGTCCATTTCACTGGTCAAATCCATGGAGTAAATAATTTCCGTATCTGAGATCACAATCGTGTCTAAATTTTCATCTATATTCAGGTCAATGCCGCGTACACTTAACTCACACATTAACTGATTAAATGCACTCATACTCACAAAAATCTGGCTTTCATAAGAGTTTCCGTTTTCATAAACACAACAATCCAATTGAACTTCTGTTGATGAACTCTCAAATTGAATGCGATTTAATAAGATGCTGTCGAATATTGTTTTCATACTGTTTGACTTTGATGATACAAATTTGCACCCAGTAGTTCGTAAAGTACTTACGATCTACTCCGTCAAAGTAAAAAAGATTCAAAAAAGTTCACTTCGACTCCGCTCCGTGTGCTTTTTGATCCAACAAAGCAAATTTATCCGGTGGCTGAGCGGAGTCGAAGCAACGCTATGTGCATTTTTTTTTCTTAATTTCACAACACCTTATAGATTGAAAAATGAAGTATTTCCAAATAGACAAAAACCTTTTTATTGAAAACCGTAAGAAATTTACGGCAAAAATGGCAAAAAACACCTTGGCTGTTTTCAATTCGAATGATATTTACCCGGTAAGTGCAGATGGTACCCTGCCTTTTACACAGCATCGCGATATTTTCTATTTATCCGGAGTTGATCAGGAAGAAAGTATTTTAGTTTTGTTTCCTAACGCAAGTAATGAAGCGCATCGCGAAGTTCTTTTCCTGAAAGAAACCAATGAGCATATTGCTGTTTGGGAAGGCGCAAAACTGAACAAGGATCAGGCCTTTGATACGGCGGGTATTAAAACTGTTTATTGGCTACAGCAATTTCCAACGATCTTCAAACAATTGATGGCTGAAGCTGAGGGAATTTACTTAAATACCAACGAACATCTGCGCGCCGACACAACTGTTCAAACACGTGAGGATCGTTTTATCGTTCAGGTAAAACAGGACTATCCGGCACATCAGGTACACAAAAGTGCTCCAATCATGCACCAGATTCGTTCCATTAAGGAAAAAATCGAATTGGATTTGATGCAAACAGCTTGTGACATTACTGAAAAAGGATTTCGTCGTATTTTGGGCTTTGTAAAACCGGGCGTTTGGGAATACGAAATCGAAGCAGAGTTTTCACATGAATTTTTAAGAAACAGATCTAAAGGATGGGCTTACACTCCAATCGTGGCATCGGGTAAAAATGCATGCGTGCTTCATTATATTGAAAACAACATGCAATGTCAGGATGGGGATGTAATCTTGTTGGACGTTGGAGCGGAATATGCCAATTACTCTTCAGACATGTCACGAAGCATTCCTGTTAACGGACGCTTTACCCCGCGACAAAAAGAAGTTTACAATGCTGTTCTACGTGTGAAATCGCAAGCTGAAAAAATGCTGATTCCGGGAACGATGTTGGCAGAATACCAAAAAGAGGTGGGCCGCTTAATGGAATCCGAATTACTTGGATTGAAATTATTGGATCAAACAGATATTAAAAACCAGGATCCGAACTGGCCGGCATATAAAAAGTATTTTATGCATGGAACGTCGCATTACCTTGGACTTGACACACACGATGTTGGTCTTTGGAATGTGCCGATTGCAGCAAATATGGTATTCACCTGTGAACCGGGAATTTACATTCCTGAAGAAGGTTTGGGAATTCGTATTGAAGACAATTTAGTTATCCAGTCTTCCGGAGAACCATTTAACTTAATGCGGAATATTCCTATTGAGGCAGATGAGATAGAAACCTTGATGAATCAAAAATAATGAGTGAACAACTTTTGAATTACAGGATTTCCGGAAATGGAAGTCCTGTTGTTTTTTTACACGGCTTCATGGAAGATTACAGCATGTGGGACGAATTAATCCCGCACCTTCCTGTAAAAGCAGTTTGTATCGATTTAACCGGCCATGGCAAAAGTCCGATTGATTTTGATGCTACTCCTTCCATTCTATCCATGGCAAAAGAAGTGGAAAAAGTCATCCTTCATGAAAAATTGAAACATCCGATAGTGGTTGGACATTCCATGGGTGGATATGTTGGTTTGGAATTAATGAAACTCCTTCCCGGACTGGAACATTTGGTACTATTCCATTCACATCCCTGGAGCGATTCGGAAGACAAAAAAAGAGATCGTGAGCGTGTTGCAAATCTGGTTTTGACCAAAGCTTCTGTGTTTATAAGAGAAGCTATTCCGAATTTATTCCACGATCCATCCAAAATGGAAAATGCCATTGCACATTATATTCAATTAGCAGAACAAATGGAACCGAAATCCATCGCATGGTCGGCCCTGGCAATGAAAAACCGTTTTGATTTGGCTTATTTAATGGAGAAGAATCCGGAAAAATTCACAGTCATCAGTGGTCAGAACGACAAGCTGATCCAAGTTGGACTACTGGATTCTTTTTGCAAGCAGAATAAGATTTCGTCTATCGTTTTCCCAAATGTAGGACACATGTCACACGAGGAAAATCGGGAAGAAGTGATCCAACTATTGAACACCATATTATAATTACGAATTTTATATTCGGGTTGGCTCGACAAGTTCACTGCTCAAGAAGCTGATTCTATATCAGAAATTGAAAAGTACATTCGGCATTCTTTTAAAGGTTGTTAAGCAAAAAATAAATAATTTTAACGGTATTAACTTTTGATTATACTACCAACTAGTATATTTTAACAGTTCGAATCTGAGTGTATTCTGTTTCAAAACAATCACTCAGTTTATTATAACTCGTAAATTGTCAATAAGAACAAGTAACAAACTACATTATGGAACCGAAAAGACTTCGCGCTTTAGTCATTGATGATGAAGAATACGCACGCAAAAATTTAATTATGATGCTGGACGATTTCTGTCCAGAAATTGAAGTAATCGGTGAAGCTTCCGGAAAAGAACAAGCCAAAGCGCTTATTACTGCCAGCAAACCGGATGTTATTTTTCTGGATATTAGAATGCCAAGCGGTGCAGAAGGATTCGAATTATTGGAAGAGGTAGAAGAAAAGAACTTTCTGGTTGTTTTTGTTACTGCATTTAAAGATTATGCCATTCGCGCATTTAACGCAAGCGCTGTTTACTACTTGTTGAAACCAATCGATATTGACGATTTAAGAATTGGAGTAGAAAAGTTAGTAGAAGCAAACACTGTTTTCGCCCAGGATCCGGAAAATTATGTGACTTACTTCAGAAGCTTACGCAATTTATCTGATCAATTACTCCGTAATAAACCAAATAACCGCATTGCGATCAGTCATACAAAAGGATTAAAAATTGTAGAGGACAATACCATTTCTCATCTGGAGGCTAGTGGAAACTGTACCACTATTTATTTTAATGACGGAACCCGGTACCTGGATACCAGAACATTAAAGATTTATGAAAACATTTTGAATCCTGCCAAGTTTTTCAGGGTTCATAAATCACATATTATTAATCTCAACAACCTTGCTGAATACATTAATGAAGACGGGCATTTTGCTGTTTTGAAGAATGGATTGCGGATTCCTGTTGCAAGAAATCGCGTAACTGATTTTGTAAAAATGCTGAAGGAAGGATGAGAATACTCGCATTGATAGTCTTTGTAGCCGTTTCTACTATTGGAATGGCTCAGGACTATTCTTTTATTACTTATTCCAACGGACAAGGTTTACCTCAGTCACAAGTTCAGTGTATCACTCAAGATGATGACGGTTATCTGTGGGTCGGAACATTGGGAGGTTTAGCCAAGTTTAATGGAAAAACATTTACAACCTTTCCTCTTGAACAGGGATTATTCAATAACCGGATTTCCTGTCTTCAGCATATCCAAAAAACCATTTGGGTTGGTCATGAGGGTGGAATAACACAAATCACGAACAACAAAGCACAAACCTACTCCTTAGGCGATAATGATCGGACAGTGATTGTCACCGATTTTATCTCATATCAAGGAAAAACAATTGTATCCACGGAAGGAAGTGGTTTATACATCATTTCGAACGGTCACATTTCAAAAGTGGGACTCCAAAATGCAGATGCATCTGCTTGCAGGGATTTGGAAGTAATCAACGGCAAACTGTATATTGGCACCCGAGACGGATTGTATTATACAAAAGACTTAACCAATTTTAATCGTGTTGAAGCTTTTAAAGAGCGTCGCATCTCAGGAATAGCGCTAACACAAAATCACGTATTTATTTCTACGTCTTTTGAAGGTTTATTCAAATCTGACCGTTCTCTCGCAAAATTCGATTCTATTCCGGTACAATCAAACGATCTGTATATCGGAGGAATAAATAGCGATAACTCCAATCAACTTTGGCTTTCTTCACCGGAAGGAGTCATTCGTTTGTCTTCTCAAATGAAACAACTCAATCTAAATGAAACAAACGGACTTCCGGTAAATGCAATCAATTGTTCTTTTCAGGACAACGAAGGAAATATCTGGTTTGGAAGCGATGGAAAAGGTCTTGTCCGTTTCGCTAATCAAAATCTGCAGATCTATTCCACAAAAACAGGAATGCCATCTGATTTGATTCTTTCCGGAACTAAGCTGAAAAATGGCTCTTATCTGTTCGGTTCGTATGACAAGGGGGCATTTAAAATGAATCTTCAGGGAGTTTGTGAAGAAATTCCGATTCCGGCAACCACCATTTGGGATATTGAATATTTCAACGGATTGGCTTGGTTTGCAACCGATCTGGGCATCTTTAGCTGGGATTTTAAGTCTGAACCAAAGAAGTATACTTCTACCAATTTTTCAAAGACCTTCAGAGTACTCAAACCTTTCAAAAACAAATTAATCGTTGCAGGGGAAGAAAGTATCGGTTATATTGAAAACAATACGCTTCACCACTACCCCAATTTTAAATTTAATCTCAGTAAAGACGGAAACATCCGGGATATTGCATTTTATTATTCAAACATTCTGGTTGCCACATCCAAAGGATTATACGAACTGGACCTTGCCAAAAAAACGCAAAAACTGCTCAAGAAATTTAAAGCAAGTATTGCGTCCGTCGAAACAGATATAGACAACCGGATTTGGATCGGCACGGAAAACGGATTGGTCATTTTTGATGGGATCAGTTACGAAAATGTTTCTTACAGCTCTAAGAGCGGTGCACGTTTCATCAATTTTATCCACCGGGTAGAAAGCAACATATTTGTGGGTACAAATGATGGTTTGTACGTCTTTGAAAACACCCAAGGCTCGCAAGTATTGGTGAAACATATTGGAACGAATAATGGTTTGATCAACCTCGAATCAAACATCAATTCTTCTATTTATGAAGGTGGAAATTTCTGGTTTGGAACGAGCGATGGGTTGGCAAAACTTCAATTCAGCGTAGAAGAAGGATTCTCCGATTTTGCTCCAAAATTGAATCTTGCCCGCGTGCTGGTTAATTACCGGGAAATTGATCCATCCGATATTTACAACGGGCTGAAATTAAATTACTCCAAGAATAACCTGATTATTGATCTGGATGGAATTTCCATGGAAGATCCTGAATCGGTTACTTTTCAGTATTGGCTAGAAGGCGAATCCGACAAATGGTCGCCCCCAACTCTAAACCCGACAATCATTCTTTCCAACCTCGATGCCGGAGATTATACTCTGCATATCCGCGCTATTTCCGGGACGAAAAAAATCTCAGAAATCAGTTCGTTTGCCATTACCATTACTCCACCATTTTGGAGAACCTGGTGGTTCTACATTCTTGTTTTCATAGCCATTGCATTTGGGATTCGGTACTATTTCAGATTGCAGATCAAGCGTGAAAGAGAGCGCAACTACAAGACCAATTTAGAGAACAAATCGCGTTTGCTTGCTTTGGAACAACAATCCCTGAATGCGAGTATGAACCGCCATTTTATCTTTAACTCACTCAATTCGATTCAGTATTTCATCAATACCCAAGACAAAATTTCAGCAAATCGCTACTTAACGAGCTTTGCAAAGCTGATACGAAAAAACTTAGACAGCGCTTCGGAAGGTGATAATATCGTGACCCTTCATCAGGAATTGGAACGATTGGAATTATATCTTTCATTAGAAGCCATGCGTTTCAAAGATCGATTCACTTATGAGATTGACAATCAAGACATTGATCTCGAACAAGTAACAGTTCCCGCAATGCTTCTTCAACCTTTTGTGGAAAACAGTATCATTCATGGAATTCTTCCGGATGAAACAAAAAAAGGTGAAATTGTTGTGACGATAAAAGCGCTTGGAGATCAATTGGAAATCTGTATCGATGATAATGGAATCGGAATTGATTACAGTTTGAACAAAAAAGCCAAGTTTAAAGGGGATCACAAGTCACAGGGAATGGAAATTACTTCCAAAAGAATAGACCTGATTCGACAAATGTGGAACAAAGATTACGAGTTGATCGGACCCTTTCAAATGACGAATCCTGACCGTTCAATCAAAGGAACGCGCGTTTTAATCAAAATTCCTTATGAAAATTTGGAAATTAATGATTAAATAGTTTATATTTGTTCAGTATGCCTTTTACAATATGAAAAAGATAACTATCATAGCATCATTATTAGTCGTGTTTACAGCTTGTCAAAAAGCTGATATCCGTCCAAGAACCAGTGGCTGCATGGAGCCTACACCGGAAGCAAAAAGTCTTTCAGTAGAAACTCCTACCCCTGATGGAACGGGTAACCCGAATGCTTTAGGCGGAGGAGGTTCCGGCACAGACAATCCAACTGTTGATCCAAACAATCCGGATCCAAATGGAGGTGACATCACCGATCCACTAAGAAAGAAAGATCAGAAAGACAATAAATAAAAAAAATCCCGATTCAATGAATCGGGATTTTTTTTATTCTATAAATTTCTCTTTTACTGGAAATGATCCCATCCCTGAGCTCTCAAAGGAATCAATGATTCATTTGTATCTACTAAATAAGTTCCTTCACTCGCATCCGTCATGTATCCAATAACTGTCATGTGTGGATTTCCCTTAATCTTATCAAAATCACCTTGCGTAATCGTGAACAATAATTCATAATCCTCTCCACCATTCAATACACAAGTTGTTGGATCCAAATTAAAATCAATTGCCGTGGTGGAAGTCAATGAATCAATCGGAAGTTTTGCATTGTAGACCATTGCTCCTTTATTGCTGGCTTTACAAAGGTGTAATACTTCAGACGCTAATCCGTCAGAAACATCGATCATTGAAGTCGGAGTTACTTCCAGCTCTTTCAAATACTGAATAATATCCAATCGCGCTTCCGGCTTCAACTGTCTTTGAATGATGTAATCCTTTCCATCCAGATCCGGCTGAATATCCGGATTTGCCTGGAAAACACTTTTTTCGCGCTCCAAAACCTGCAATCCAACATAAGCAGCTCCCAAATCTCCGGAAACAACTAATAAGTCGTTCGCTCCTGCACCTGATCGGTAAACCACTTTGGATTTATCTACCACACCAACAGCCGTCACTGATATTACCAATCCCGATATGGAAGAAGTAGTGTCTCCTCCAATCAAATCAACTTTATAATGCTGACAAGCCATGCGAATTCCGTCATACAATTCTTCCAAAGCTTCTAAAGGAAATCGGTTTGAAACGGCTATCGAAACAGTAATTTGTTCCGGTGTTCCATTCATTGCAGCAATGTCAGAAAGATTTACTGCCACCGATTTATATCCCAAATGCTTAAAAGGAACATACATCAAGTTAAAATGAACTCCTTCAACCAACATATCTGTGGAAATCAACGTAAATTGTTCTTCGTTTCTTTCCAAAACAGCTGCGTCATCCCCAATTCCAAAAGCTGTTGATTCTCTTGTAATCAAGAAGTTCTTTGTGAGCAAGTCAATTGTACCAAATTCACCCAAGGATTCCAGATCCGTTCTTTTTTCTTCCGACATGTGTTATAAAATATAGTACAAAGATACACTTTACAGAAAAGAAGCTGTGTTTGAAAGTAAAAACTAGCAAGATATCACGGAAAGAAGTACATTTATTGAACAACTCATCCATCATGAAGAACTTTCTCTTCCTCCTTATCATACTGAATTCTTTTTCAGGCAAAACCCAAACATTTGTCCGGACAGAGCTCCCGACAACCGTTTCGACCCCATGGGAATTATTTTACGGTCCGGATTCCATGCTTTGGGCAACTGAGAATAACGGAAGAGTTTCACGCATTGATCCTGAAACAGGAACTAAAACCGTTGTTTATACCGCAAACGATTATTTCGGGGGAAGTCCTTTGGAAAGTTCTGTGCTCTGTCCAAATCTGAGCATTGGAGGCGGAACTTTGGGATTGGCATTGCATCCTGATTTTAAAACTCCGGGTTCTTCCTTTATTTATTTCATGTATTCTTATAATTCAGGCACTTCGGGAAGTCCTGCTACCCGTTACAAGATCCGACGATTGGAATGGAATCCAACGACAGAGCAAGTGATTGCTTACCAAGATATCATCACAGGAATTTCAAACGGATATGATCACCTGGGAGGAAGATTATTGGCTGTGAAACGCAATGGAGTTCCTTACTTGTTTGTAACAATCGGTGATCACGGTGCTTCTGAAACAAACAGTCCGCAATGCTATAATCCGCAATCGAACAACCCGAATAACTTTGCGCAAGATCCGACTACAGACAACGGAAAAATTCATCGTTTTAATATGGATGGAAGTATTCCGGCAGATAATCCGATTCCGGGAAATTCCTTTTACACACGGGGTCATCGCAATCCACAAGGATTAGTTTACAACGAAAATCTGGACATTCTTTACGACATTGAACACGGCGACCGAACGGATGACGAGATCAATATTCTGGAAAAAGGAATGAATTACGGATGGAAAAACGTCCATGGTTTTCACGACGATGACAATTTTACCGGAGAAGCAGCATATGTAAGCAGTTACGTTCCCCATCCTCAAATTGCCAATGATCAACTAGTGGAACCGATTTATTCCATTTGCGCTGTCCCAATGCCTGCTTCCAATAATGGAATTTCGTGGTGTACCGTTGCTCCTTCTGACGGAATTTATTACAAGAGTGCCTCCATTCCGGAATGGACAAACAGTATTCTTCTGGTTACGTTAAAAAAGGGCGATGATACCAACATGGAATTGTACCAATTCAAATTAAACGCACAAGGAACAATTGAATCTTCGACTTCCCAAAATCCGAATCCTAAAAAATATTTTGCAGAAGATCAGCAATTGAATGGACGCCTGCGTGACATTGCTGTTTCCCCCGATGGAAAGAAGATTTACCTGATCAACAACGGTGGCGCGACTTCCGCAACAGACAAAATAACAGTTTACACCTATGTTGAACCTCCAATTCCAGCTTATCCTGATGCCGGCTTGAAAATAAGTCCCAATCCATCTACCGGAATGATCCAGATCCAGATTCCGGAAAACAAACCATATACTATCCAAATATTTGATTACCGCGGAGCTAAACTGAGGGAAATAAAAGATGAGTCGGTGATTTTAAATCTCGATTTGTCCTCACTTGCATCCGGATTGTATTGGTTTCAATATGAATCAGAGAGTATGAAACGCATCCAGAATTTTGTGAAGGAATAGACAAATAGGTGTTGCTGTGTTTGGTTTATTGAACCACAACACTTACGCTAAAGCTTCAGCGAAGGCGCATAGGTACATAGGCCACATAGTCTTTATTTTTCCCCACATACGAGCACAACGCTTGTGCTGAAGCTTCAGCGAAGGAACAGAGGATCACGGAAGAACGCAGATTTTTTAACGGAGTTTAGTATCCGTATTTGATCTATGAGTATTTAGTTTCAATCATCTTCTATGTTTCTATGTGACTATGTGGTTAAGAACCACAGTAGACACATAGAACTTATTGTTACCACCAATTAATGAACCGGCGGCGGCGTATTGGATGGACAAGTTGGATTCGGACATTGTTCATGCCCCTCAGGAAGCGGTGTACCGCATGCCGGACAGAACTTCGGTTCTTTTGAAAGATAAAACTGCTTTTTCATGATCTTCACTTTTTGGTTATTGGTAAGTTAGGAAAAAATGAGAGGCCCGAAAGTTAAAGAGTGTTAGGGAATGCTTTCCTTTTGGCAAATAAGAAAATTAGCAAACCAACTATGACAGCGCATACCAATGCATAATCATAAAAATAGATCTGGCTTAAAGAAATACTATTTGCAATATCCGGAGAGAGTCGATACGCTTCCATATCAACTACATAAATTAAAAGTAGTACAACTTTCATACAAAACCCTATTAAATATCCGATGCTGACAACTGATAGAATCGCTCCTAATTTTCTCATTGGATATTCTAAATTCTTGATTCGTCTAATAAGTTCGAAAATTCCACATGACAATAATGGAAGAATCCCGAATGAAAGAGCCGTTTTGAGTCCGATAGCCTGCTCTTCGCCCATAGAAGCTGTAGAAAGAACAGTTGATTTTGACGATCCAATAATCTCTTTCAATAAAACATGATTCAATACTGGGAACAACATCCACATGATAAAGAAAAACAAAATGGCCAGTGCTGAAGAAAGTAAAATTGGTTTTTGCATGAAAATGAAATTAATAAAAAATTGTCTTGTCCTAGAATTTAGGTGATAACTCTAACTGGTCACACAAATACCTAACCAGGTCAACTAATCCATCACCTCCGATGTATTTATCAATAAATAGTTCACCGAAGTCTTTTTTATCATCATCATTAAGACAATCATAAATCATTCCTCCCCATTCATCAAGGTCGTGTCCGTATTCATCAAACCATTGGTAAAACTCATCCATCATATCTTCATACGAATTTTTGACACATTCCAACACTTCTGAGAAGTAAGGATGAATGGTATTATATTCAAAGACTTTAATATATCTCATAGGGTATATATAAATTCTTGTAAATCGTAAATAGGTTATGTTCTTCCTACCGTAAATTCATTTTATGGAAACGAAAAACATATTTAAACTGATTTCTAAATTGTCTTTTGATGATAAGAGAATACTTATCAATTCATTGACGAATGAACTCTTTTTAAATGATTTGGATAAATACCGTACTGAACATACTGGAGACCGTCCGTGTTGTCCTAAGTGTCAGTCTGAAAGAATCATCAAGAATGGTTCACAGAATGACGTTCAGAAGTTTAGATGTAAAGTATGTCGTAAAACATTTGGTTTACATACCGGAACTAGTGTTCACTATCTTCATTTCAAAGGAGAATGGATGAGATTTCTTGAATTGACTTTAGAATCAAAAAGTATTCGTTCTATCTGTAAAGAAATGGGACGTTCCAGACAAACTATCTTTGATTGGAGACATAAGTTGTTGTCTTCGATGGATAATGTGTTTGAGAAACAATTTAAAGGGATTGTGGAAATGGATGATATGTTGGTTCGTTTCAATCAGAAGGGACGAGTAAACAATTTCTTTGAAGAAGTTAGACGTTCTCAGATGGTTGATGGAAAATCAAAAAGACGTAAACTTTCTAAACGAGGAAATAGTAAAGAACAAGTATCTGTTTTGTTCACGATTGACCGTTACAAGACTGTTGATATGAAGTTATTAAAACGTAGTAAAATCACTATCAAATCATTGGAACGTGTATTGGATAATGGGTTGGTTGATCGTTTAAATACAAACAATATTATTGTAACTGACTATTGTACTTCTTACATTAAAGGACTTGATGGATTTACTCACGAAAGATTGAATATGAGTAAGAAAGAAAAGTCGAGAGGGAACTATCACTTGAACACATTGAATTACTATTGTGGTGAGTTTAAGAGATGGATTGGTTATCATTTCCGTTCGGTATCTACAAAGTACTTACAGAACTATTTAAACTACTTTAAAATGTTGTTCTTTGTCTTGAAAGATTCAGATAACAAACAAATGGATTTCTTCAAATTTTCGTTGAAAGATGGACAAACATTCAAACGGTTTCATTCGACAGAAGAAAGATATTTGAGTTTCTTATCACTTTAAACTAGAAAATATCTATTCCAACGATCGTTGAACTAATACTAATTTTTGAGAAATTTAATTGGTCTACCCTCATTCACTAAAACTGTATAATATCCACTTTCAAGATTACTAACATTTACTTTATTTTCATTCACCATCAACATTAATCTTCCACTCATATCGAAGATTTTAACTGACTCAGTATTGACACCATCAATGTTTAAACAGTCAGTTGTTGGGTTTGGATAAATACTATAACCTAAAGTGTTTTCACCAATCCCAGTCGTTAAATCGTGTACCCTGAAACGATACGTGTAAGTAATAAAAGATGTTGGATAATTCGAATTTATACGAAAGTTATAACTAGTGTCAATGTAATTATTCTGAAAATAACTTCCCACAGTTATGATATTTAATGTTTTACTGTGAAAAATCGAATTCATACCAACAGGATAGTAATAATAGTTACCCATATTCTGGTCAACCAATGATTCAGTAACATACATCTCACAACCATTAGTTAGTTCATTTTTAAAACTCACAATATCACCAATGTAAACATTTACAGTAGTATCAAATTCCATAGATGAACTTGGAACTTTAATCGAAAACTCATAAGTCGTTTGTGAAAACGAATTCAACGTGAATAGTGTCATTAAGACAATTAAATAGTGTTTAGATGTTCTCATAAGACAAATAATTAACCGTTATATCTATCTCTACACCCTTGACTACAAAAGTACTTTGTTGATCCAAGAAACTTACTAACCTTTTTCCATCCACTTGGTAAATACACCCCAGAAGAAGCTTTTTCAGCTTGTATCCTTCTACCACAAATTTCACAACTGATTTCTTGATAACCCATAATAATTAGATTTAATGTTTCCACAAATCTATCCATCCAATACCTGTAATCACCTGTTTTTCAATGATAGAAAACACACCAAACTAATACTTTATCACTATTAATGATAAATTCATTAACTTCACCACAATAAATATCAAGATTATGAACGTTGGGAATAGAATTAAGAAGTATAGAGAACTGAAAAA
Source organism: Flavobacteriales bacterium UBA7666 (assembly GCA_002483265.1). GTDB lineage: Bacteria > Bacteroidota > Bacteroidia > Flavobacteriales_D > Crocinitomicaceae > Fluviicola. Next base: position 244,318 of record DLHO01000018.1, read on the forward strand.
CTATACACAGTCTTATATGTCTGAAAGACTTAATATCTCTCAAAATACATACTCAAAAATTGAAACTGGTGGGATTAAACTAACTGTGGAACGTCTGAAACAAATTTCCGATATCCTCGAAATGTCAATGGAAGATATCCTAAACAACGAAAACCAAGTCTTTAACTTCAATAACTCAACTGTCGATAAATTCTATGGATATATCGAAACACTTCAAGAAGATAATAAAGAAATCCTACTTAATACCATCGAAATACTTAAAGAACAACTCGATTACCTCAAATCCGAAAACTCCAAACTAATCGAAATCATCTCCAAAAAATAGATTTTTTGGTGTCATCACCTAAATTCTAGGACAAGACATAAAAAATAGTTATTCCATTCTAAATTCTGATCCTGCTCAAGATCTCAATCTCCACAATTCCACCACCAAACCAATGGGCACAAAAAAAGGAGTTTATCTCTAAACTCCTTTTTTCTCCCTTTTCTGTTGGCCCACTAGGGCTCGAACCTAGACTCTTCGGTACCAAAAACCGACGTGTTGCCAGTTACACCATGGGCCAATTGCGAGGGCAAAGTTAATACTAAATTCTTTTTCTCCAAGTGATATTTTAAAAAAAGTTGGTTTTTCCGGACAAAAAAGTTAAAAATCATTGAAATTCATTCAATTAGCATTTTTCAACGTTTCTATGAGGAATCGTCGCAATATATTTATAACTTCGCGAGTCAAACTTTCAAAGTAAATCATGAATTACAGTAAACTGAATAACCTAACAGGCTGGTTTGTTTTTTTAATCGCAACGATTGTTTATTTCCTTACCATTGAAGATACCGTTTCACTTTGGGATTGTGGGGAATATATCACAGCAGCAAATAAATTAGAAGTTGGTCACCCTCCGGGCGCACCGTTATTCATGGTACTTGGACGTTTGTTCTCTTTCTTCGCAGAACCGGAAATGGTTGCCGTTTGGATCAACCGTCTTTCAGCTTTGTGTAGTTCATTCACTATTTTGTTCTTGTATTGGTCTATCACCATGTTTGGTAAGAAGATCATGCAACGTAAAGAAAGAGATTGGTCAAGAGGCGATCAAATTGCTACGTTGGGAGCTGGAGTTGTAGGTGCTTTGGCATATGCATTCTCTGATTCATTCTGGTTCTCAGCTGTTGAAGGTGAGGTTTATGCAATGTCTTCTCTGTTCACAGCAGCTATTTTCTGGATGATTTTGAAATGGGATGCTGAGATGATCGGTATTAAACACGGAGAAATAAAAGACGGAAGATCACCGATGCGTTGGATGATCCTGATTTGGTTTATGTTCGGTTTAGCGATCGGGGTCCATTTATTGGGTCTACTTGCTGTACCGGCAATTGCTTTCGTGATGTACTTTAATTTATGGGAAAAGACTACTTTGAAAGGAATTATCCTGACTGGTTTGATCTCCGTAGTAGTTCTTGCTTTCGTTCAGGAAGGAATTATCCCGGGATCGGTTGCAATGGCTTCTTCTTTTGAGGTTGCATTTGTCAATTCATTCGGCTTGCCATTCTTCTCCGGAACCATTTTCTTCTTCCTTTTATTGATTGGCTTATTCATGTGGGCTTTCAGATATGCGAAAAGAAAAGCGAAACCAATCTTAAACACAGCTTTGTGGAGTTTGGCATTCCTATTAATCGGTTACGGATCATTTGCTGTAATCGTAATCCGCTCCAATGCAAATACGCCATTGGACGAAAATGACCCTGAAAACTTAGTTACGCTTCATGCTTATTTGAAACGTGAGCAATATGGTTCATGGCCTATCTTAAACGGAAATTACTGGAACTCCACGTTGGCAGATCAAAGTGAATACGGAGATGGAAGTCCATTCTATTTACGCCGTTTTGTTGTTGAAAACGATCAAACCGGAATGGATGCAAAAGCATTTAAAACGGAGAAAGAAGCAACGGCTTGGGCAAAATCAAAAGGAAGAAACTTTTCTGTAAAGGAAAAATACTTCTCCAGTAATGAAAGCATCCGACTTCAAAGCAAGCAGGTCTACTCTCAAACCACCTTCCTGCCTCGTATGTATTACACCTCCAATAATCCGAACGATCAGAAAATCGTTGCGTACAAGAATTGGTCTGGCTATGATGCAACAGATGTAACAGATTCAGATGAAAATGGTACGGATGGATTAAGACTTCCTCGTTTTAGTGAAAACATGACCTACATGTTCAGCTATCAAATGAACTGGATGTATTGGCGTTATTTTATGTGGAACTTCTCCGGTCGTCAGAATGACTTCCAGGGACATGGTGACCAAATGCGCGGAAACTGGCTTTCCGGATTCTCATTTATTGATGATGCACGTTTAGGGAATCAGGAACATGCACCTTACTACACACTTGAAAATCCGGCACACAATAATTTCTGGCTTCTTCCGATTATTCTGGGAGTAATTGGAGTTATATTCCACTTCTACAGAGCTCCGAAAGATGCATTTATTGTATTCCTGACATTCTTCTTTACAGGAATTGCGATCGTAATCTATCTGAATCAAAAACCACATGAACCACGTGAGCGTGATTATGCATATGCCGCTTCCTTCTACGCCTTTGCGTTCTGGATAGGATTAAGCGTTCTCGCCTTATACGATGCCTATAAAAACTTCAATAAAGAAGACTGGAAGAAAGTGTTGATGGGATACGGTGCATTGACCGGATTCATATCGATCTTTGCAATTGCAGGTGGAGGTTTCATCTTAGCAACTTGGTTAATCATTGCAATTATTGGGATTGCTCTCCTCGGATTGGCTTATGGATTAAGGAAAGCTTTACCGAACAGCAGTATCGCAGCTACATTGTTTACGATTATCACCTTGTTTGTTCCCTATTTGATGGGTGAACAAGGATGGGATGATCACGATCGTTCAAACAAATCCTCTGCGCATGATTTGGCTTACAATTACTTAAAATCTTGTGCTGCAAATGGAATCATTTTCTCTGTTGGAGATAACGACACCTTCCCGTTATGGTATTTGCAAGAGGTTGAAGGCGTAAGTACAGATGTACGTGTTTGTAACACCAGCTTATTCGATACGGATTGGTACACCAATCAGATGAAAATGAAAATGTATAACTCCGAACCGCTTCCTATTACTTTCAGAGAAGATCAAATTCTTCAATGGGCAGGTGGAACGGATCAGGCTTTCTTCATGTCAACTACGCGTATGCTGAACCAGGGAATCAATCGTGAGACTTTGGACAGACTATTCAAGATGAAATTGAAAAACAGCCCAAGAGAGTTCAAACAATCGTTTACAAACTTTGCAAACACAGCTTCTTCCGTTCTTTCAGCAGTGAAAGCGAAAGATCCTGCTTACGAGCCAAGAATTAATGAGATCCGTCAACTATTCGCCAATGCAAATGCTGATTCTGCTACAATTGATGTAATAGAACGCATGGAAAATGGTGTTCTTGAAATCTTTGACGGATACAGCAACCAAGTTTTGGAAGCTGACGTGAAAGGATTAGAAGCATTGCAGGAAATAATCGGTTCATGGGAAGATGCTTGGTCATTCCTTCCATTGAAAGAGGTAATTTCTTTCATGCAGAATGACGACAACATGATCAAGTACGGAACGGCTTATTTTCGAGTTATTCCTAGTACAGGATTCATCATTCCGGTGAATAAGAAAAATGCATTGGCATCTAAAATCATCTCTAAAGATGAATTAGCAAATTGCGAAGACGAAATTCGTTTCCGTTTCAATGCAAGATCTGTTCAGACAATCACGAAATCAGATATCATGATTTTGGACATGTTGGCGCATAACGACTGGAAACGTCCAATGTACTTTACTTCTCCGGGTAACACGGAAGTTTCTACAGCAATGTACCAAAGCGGACATTTACGCACAAATGGTATGGCTTGGGAAATCACTCCGATTATCGCTCAAGGAAAAACTCCGATCAATGAGAAATTGATGTATAAGCATTTGATGGAAACGTATCATTACGGTAAAATGAATGATCCGGATGTATTGACTGATTACTACGCCAGAAGACAAACAGTTCAATTCAGAACCATGTTTGCACAATTGGCAGAGCATTACGTGATCGAGGCAGAGCAAATGGAAATGAGCAGACAGCAATACGCTCCAATGCTTAAGAACCTGCGTGCTTCCGGTCAGGCAAGAGTTGCAGACTCATTGGAAAATACATTCAAAGGAACTATGGGAATGACTACAGCAGAATTACGTAAGAAAGCTGCTCAGGTAATTCACAAATCCCTGGAAGTCATGCCAGCAGATGTTGTTTTGGATTATGGCGAAAAACCTTCTCCGGCAGGTGGAATCAAAGATGCAAACAATGTGGAATATGCTCAGTACCAAGACGGAGTTCTACAGGATTATGTTGGTCTTCTTTATAGAGCAAATGACAAAAAAGGTGCTGAAAAATTGGGGTCTGAAGTTGCTCGTCAATTGGAAAGTATTCTGGGGTACTTTAAAAACAGCCCCGCAAACTTTGCAGGTGGTGAGAACTCAAGCGATTATATCGCTGCAGTAATTAACTATGCGACACTTCATAAATTTGCAGGTGATCCGCGTATCGGAGATCCGAATGGTGTTTTGGTTAACAGAACAACAAAAGGGTTGGAAGCGCTTTACAACGTTGATTTAGCACGTATTTATTCCGAATTGGATCAACTTTCCTTAGAAAACGGTGAAAGTAGAACAGATGGGAAATATATTGCGGAGAAAGCACGTTTGCAAGGAACTATGAACGCGATTGACTTTACATTTGAATTGACAGGAACACAAGTTCCAAGTGCTCCGCAACCAGCTATGCCAGGAATGCCGGCAGGAGGTGATGCGATCATGCCAGAGTCATTGCCAAAAGGAGCTGAGTCAGACAGTGAACCGATTGTCGGGTAACTAAATTATAAATGAAACTCTTTAAACCTCCACACTTAACAAATTGGGTTTTTCCAAGGTTAAGGTGGAGGTTTTCCATTTCCCGGCCAACCATCTTTATCACCTTTGACGATGGACCAAATCCAGAAATCACTCCTTTTGTACTGGAATTACTGAAAGAATACAACTGGAAAGCCACTTTCTTCTGTGTGGGTCAGAATGTGATCAAGTACCCTGAATTATTTCAGCGCATTATCTCAGAAGGACATGCGATCGGGAATCATACCATGAAACATTTGAATTCAGTAAAGACGGAAAACGAAATATATCTGCAATCGTTTCGTGAATTTGAAGAAATGCATCCGACCAACTTGTTTCGACCGCCATATGGAAGAATCAAGCCAAGTATTGCAAAAGAAATAGCAAAAACACACCAGATCATTATGTGGTCCTGGTTGTCGTATGATTACGATTTAAGTGTAAGTAACGAACGCATTCTTTCAGAAGCAAAACGGATCAAAAAAGGAGAAATCCTCGTTTTACACGACAATGCAAAGATCGCGGAAAGGCAAAAAGAATTATTACCTCAATTATTTCAATTATTGCAGGAAATGGGATTCCATTCAGAAGCTATTTCTGTTTAGGTTTCTTGTAAATGGGAACAGTAGAACAGGGTTCACCATACATAATACTGGAACAAACAGGCTGAACCTTTACCAAAAACTGAGACATTGCCGCTTCCGGATTCGGAATATCCGAACAACCTTTTACAATCAACTTTCCTTCATTGAATTGCTTAATATCCAGTTTCTCAATGCTTAATTCCAATGCTTTTTGTTTCGCATCAGCTAGATTTCCAATTGTAACGGAATCTGCAATCCCAACGAGTTTTGAACTCACCAGCATAAAAGCCCAGGAAGGTAAAATCGCATCTGCCGAGCAAAATAAATAAACGTGTTTGTCTTGAAACTGATTCCAGTCAAAGCTTTTCACATAATCGCGGAAATCCTTTTCCTTTAAAACCAAACCTTGCCAGAGAGAAGGTTCAAAATCGAAACCTGCAAACTCAGAGTTTTTCGGACAATATTCAGCCAAATCAACAGCAATCAATCCACTTTGTGCTACTTTATTTAGTATCTCAGACATGGTACAAATTTACGGATTTCTGTCCTTCGGATTTCCTGAGATGTTAAACTTCAGGTACCATTCCTCCATTTTAACAAAAATTAGTGAAACAGGTCTGTCGTTTGCCTTACATTTATGCCCATCAAAAGTTAAACCATGAAACACTCGATTTTTTTAGGACTTGCTACCGTATTGGTTTTGGGTTCTTGTTCATCCAATGAGAAAAAGATTATTTCCGTTGAAAAGAAAGTAGTCTATAAAAAATTAGACCCGGTTCAGGCAGATCGTAAACTGGCAATCGAAGTTTCAGGAATGAGCTGTGAGCATGCTTGTGGTGGTTCAATCCGAATGGCTTTGAAAGAAACGGGAGCTGTTGACCGTGTTTCCTATGATTTTGAAGACGGAAGAAAGACCAACACAGCTTACATTACATTTGATAAATCAAAGATTTCTGCGGATAAAATTGTTTCCATCATTGAAACGATTAATGATAAGCAATTCACAACCGGAAAATCAAGTTCTACGGATATCGAAGGTGAAATGAAATCCAGCAGTCCTTCAACAACAACCGTTACCGAAACAAAAACGACTAAGATCAATGTCGAAGTTCCGGAAACGAATTGGGAAATGCCCAATATTTTCGAGTTTTTTTCGCACTTAGTCAACTAAAAACAAACCGGATTTGTAGTTTTGCAGCATGAAATTGCAGCATCGCATTATTGGAGAAGGAAAGCCATTGATTATCCTTCACGGACTTTTTGGCTCTTCGGACAATTGGCAAACTCATGCCAAACGTTTCTCTGATTATTTTCAGGTTATTTTAGTCGATCAGCGCAATCACGGTCACACAGACTGGAGCGATGAATTTGACTACGACCTTCTTGCAGAAGACCTTCATGAATTGATTACCGATTTAGGACTTGAAAAAGTCAACTTGCTGGGGCATTCCATGGGTGGTAAGACAGTGATGCGCTATGCACAACTTTATCCCGAAACGATCGATAAAATGATTGTTGTGGATATGGGAATCAAGGCTTATCTTCCACATCATCAGGAAATTTTAAAAGGAATTGATACTTTGAATGCCACTGCAATGGATTCACGTTCCGCTGCAGAAGAAATTCTTCTTCCTTTTGTGCCGGAAAACGGAACCAGACAATTTCTCATGAAGAACCTGTATTGGATTGAAAAAGGAAAATTGGCCTGGCGCATGAATGTAAAGGTGCTTGAAAAAGAAATGCCGAATATCCTGAAAGCAATTCCATATCAGGAAGTCTTGGTTCAAACCTTATTCATCCGTGGAGCTCTTTCCAATTACATTACTGATAAAGACATTTCGGACATTGAAAATCAATTCCCGGATTCTTCTTTTGTGAAAATTGAAAATGCAGGACATTGGGTTCATGCAGAACAGCCGGAAGAATTTATGAATGCGGTATTGGAATTTTTGTTGCGGTAGAAATTATAATAATCGGATTAATCACTTGCCTATAGGATTACTCTGGCTGCATTTTAAATCGCACAATCAATGTGCTATAAGATTTCACCGTCTTTCGATTCAGTTGTGCAGGAATCCAGCGTGGCATGGACTTTACCATTCGTACTACTTCATCATCGCATTCCTTGCAACCCGGAACACCTGTGCGAACTTCGATATCTGAAATCTCTCCTTCTTCAGAAACAATGAATCTCAATACGACCTTACCTTCCACCGAAGCTTCTTTGAATTTTTCAGGATAACGAAGATTTTTGGAAATAAAAGTTCTCAATGCATCCTGTCCCCCAGGGAAAAGAGCAACGTCATCCACAATCTCATAAACCGCCGGCTCTGCTTCAACCGGTGCAGGTACTACTTCATACACTTCTTCTCCTTCAACATGATAATTTTGCATAGCTTGCTCATGTGTTTCTGATTGAGGAGGAGGAAAAGCATCATAGAAAACCTTTCTGTAAGCCTCCGGGAATCCCCGCGGTCCTTTCTCCATGTAATTACCACGCAATTCATCCAATTTATCTCTTAATTTCCCGCCTTTTGATCCTATTTCATTTCCAAGTAGGGTGTAAATACGTGATAAGGAATCCATTGTTGGGACAAACTCTTTCAATTGTTTTATATTCCTTTCCAATTCCTCCTGTTTAATGGAGTTGAATCTCAAATAACCTCGGTATTCTTCTATTTTTTGATTGAGCAGAACATTTTGTTCTTTGGGTTTCAATCCTTCCAAGGAGAGCTCTTCGGATACCTTATTGAATTCTATTTTTGTCTTTAACATTTCTCTGATTGGCCTGGTCACTTCGCGGTAACTTGGGATCCCATCCTGTTTCTGGAATAGTGTAACGAGAGAATATGGATCTTCTCCCAATTCTTTTAGCTGCTTAACCATTTCAGAAAATCGGGTCCATAAGTCCTGAACTACTTTCTCTTCACCAGACAATTGATCAATCCTCCTATTGGTCAATTGTCGAATGGAATCAAATTCCCGTTTTGTCTGAATGAAAATCCCGTAAGCCGAATCTTGTTCCTCTTGTTCAAGAAGTAATTCTGCCCGAAGTTGCTGGTTCAGTTTTTTGGCAGATTGACCAAAGGTTGTCGAAAACAAACCAATAAAACAGACAAAAAACACACTTGCTTTCATACGTTAAATTCCAAATTTAATCGGCAAACTGCGATATGATTTCACCACTTTTCCATTATTCTTTCCCGGAATCCAATCCGGCATTGATTTGACCAAACGAATTGCTTCCTCATCACATTCTTTACAGCCGGCAACACCTCTCACCACTTCCACATTGGAAATTTCTCCTTTTTCGGAAATGACAAACCGCACATAAGCTCTATCTGAGATACTAAGTTCTTTCACAATTTCAGGGTTGTGCAAATTTTCAGTAATGAAGGTTTTCATTTTTTCAACTCCACCAGGAAAAACCGAAGCTTCTTCTGTCCATTCATAAATCTCAGGCACCTCTTCAATAGCAAAAGGATAAGGATCTATCGATTCATCGGGCTCCTTTACCTCACTATTAATCAATAGTTCTTTCTGAACTGACAGGAAAATACCCGGAAAAACCTTCTGATATGCATCCGAAAAACCTTTAGGCCCCCTCTTGCGATACTTTGCCTCCAATTCATTCATTTTTTTCTGCAATTGTTCATTGTCAGTAACTAGTTCGTCCGAAAGCAGGTTGTAAACCCGTAACATGGAATCCATCCGTGGAAGAAACGCAAGCAATTTATCGCGGCTTGATTCCAGCTCTTGCTGCTGTGTGGAATTGGAAATAGAACGGTTTTGATATTTTGTAAGCTGTCTACTTAATAAACGGTTTTGCTCTTTTCTGCGCTTTCCTCTCAGTGACAAACTGTCGGAACCATCATCAAAAACCACATACGTCTTTAACGTTCTTTTTATAGGTTCTGTGAATTCAATAGATCCGGTAAACTTTCGATTCCTGAAATCCGCAATAATTGTTGGAAATGGCTCCACACCCAATTCTTTCAGTTTGTAAGTCAATTCGGAAGTCGTCATAAAATGATCCAGAACCTTACGTTCTGACTCCTTCAGTGATTTTATCTTATTATTGGACGCCAGTTGGATTGAATCGAATTGGTACTTTGTTTTGATAAAGAGTGACTTTGCTGCATCCTGCTTTTGTTGTTCTAAAGTATATTGAGCTAGCAACAACTTGTTGCGCTTTTTAGCAGACTGTCCAAAAGAAACAGTAAACAAGGTAATCAGTAAGAAAACAAGCACTCCTAATTTCATTGCTTTACAATTTAAATTGAACGGGTAAATGAAAATACGAATTCACCGCTTTTCCCTTATTTTTACCCGGAATCCAATTGGGCATTGATTTCACCAAACGCCTCGCTTCTGCATCGCATTCTTTACAATCGGGGACTCCTCTGACAATCATCACATTTGAAATAGTCCCTTTATCAGAAACAATAAACTTAACAAACGCTTTCCCGGAAACCCCAGCTTCCTTAGCTGCAGGAGGATAAACCAAATGGTCTTCCATGTATTTTTTCAAGGATGGCATCCCCCCGGGAAAGGATGCTGGCTCCTCTACATAATCATAAATCTCAGGACCCTTTATCTTTTCTACCGGTGGTGCTTCTACAACGGGACCAGCATCAAAATCACCTATTATTTCCGTATTTTCTACCTCCCGAGGAATCGGATGAATTTCGGGAAAAACAAATCCATAACCAAGCGGAAAACCTTCAGGTCCTTTCAAACGGTAATTTTCACGGGCAGTTTCTATTTTCTTCAATAACAATTCTGATTTCTTCTCCAGATCGCTATTCAATGATTGATAAACCTGCGATAAAGAATCTATCCGTGGATGGAATGAGGTAATTTGCTGAATGTAATCCCGTTGATCCTGCAAATGAACCAGATTATACTTCGCATAGGTTTGATATTTCTGAATCTGTTCTTTTAACAACTCATTTTGCTCCTTTACTTTGTAATCTTCGAGTCTGAATTCCATAATGACAATATCGAATTTCACATATTTACCCAAAGCTTCATCTAATGGCTTTATGAATGTCTTGTATTTTAAGTGTGAATCAAAATCAACTCCGTTGGGAAACACATCTGTTCCAGGAATCTCCAGGTTCTTCAAGGTGTTTAAAGAAGTCGTTATGGACGAATGTACTTTTCTGAGCTTCTTATCTTCAGTGTAAAGTGAGGTCTTGATGTGAGCTTCCATATCTTTCCGAACTTGCTCCAGAATGGTTGTTTCTACCAAAAATTTCTGATGAGCAGAATCTTGCCTCTGTTGTTCAACCAGCAATTGTGCACGGAGCTCCTTGTTCAGTTTTTTGGCTGATTGCCCGAAAGTGCCAAAACTGAATAAGAGAAGAAAAAGAATCAAATTGATTTTCATAACTGATAAGAGATTAATCTGTTGTGAAATTAAGTGAAAATAGTCGGGGTGAAAAATTTTTCACCCCGACTATTTTCGTAACAATTATTTCTGAATCTTACTTCGATTGATCCAACTTCTTCACCATCGTCAAAATTGTAGCAATACCTACCAAAGGTTCATCCGTATCATCCAACATTTCAACCAACCATTTTACCACACCGCGTTGAATATGTGTCTTTGGGTCTTCATCATTTGGGGTCACATCCGTACTGCTTTTTTCCTTACATGTAAATCGGATATGGATATTTGCTCCTGCATAAACCGGTTTCGTAAAACGCAATTCATCAATACCATAATTCAAAAGCACCGGATTGATTCCGTAACTATCCACAAACAATCCTGCTGAAATACTCATAATCAGGTATCCGTGAGCAACCTGTTCATCAAACATGGTTCCGGCAAAATTTGTTTCTCTTTTGTGTGCATAGAAATTATCTCCACTCAGAGCGGCAAATGCATCGATATCTTCAGCAGTGATCAATCTGCTTTCAGTGATTAATTGATCACCAATCACCAATTCTTCGTAGTGTTTTTTGAATGGATGAATGGAACTTAGATTCCCTTTTGCTCCCTGCTGGAACTGCTGTGTGATCTCCGTAATTGTGGTTGGATGACCCTGAATTGCCGTGCGCTGCAAATAATGCATCACTCCGCGTTTTCCACCCATTTCTTCTCCGCCACCCGCTCTACCAGGACCTCCGTGTGTTAACAAAGGCATTGGAGAACCGTGACCTGTACTTTCCTTCGCGCAATCTTTGTTCAGAACCAAAATCCGTCCGTTTACACAAGCTGCTTCTACCACAAACTCACGTGCTTCTTTGTCATCAGCAGTCACAATCGATGTTACCAATGAACCTTTTCCTAATTTGGTCAATTCAATTGCCTGATCCAAATCTTTGTAAGGCATAATCGTTGAAACCGGGCCGAAAGCTTCTACATTATGAACATCTTGTTTATCGAATGGAGAATCATTCAGGAATAAGATCGGAGAAAAGAATGCTCCTTTATCTTTATCAGCTCCAATAACATCAAACTGATCCATGTTTCCATAAACGATTTTTTGCGATTTCGCTAACAATTCTACGTTCTCACGGACACGATCCACCTGAGTTCTCGTAGCCAAAGATCCCATGCGGACACCTTCCACTTTCGGATCACCGATAGTTGTTGATGCCAAACGAGCAGCAACTCCTTTCTGAACTTCTTCAATGAAATTTTCAGGAACTAAGATGCGGCGAACAGCAGTACATTTCTGACCTGCTTTGATCGTGATTTCTTTTGTGACCTCTTTTACAAACAAATCAAACTCCTCTGTTCCCGGAGCAGCTTTCTGCCCCAAAACCATTGCATTCAATGAATCAGCTTCCAAATTAAAGGGTACAGATTCTTCCAATAATCGTGGATGTGCTTTTAACTTTCTTCCTGTAAATGCGCTTCCCGTAAAGGTTACCACATCCTGATTTGTTACGTGATCTATAATTCCACGACCGAATCCGGAAACCAATTGCAAGGCTCCTTCCGGAAGGATTTTTGAATCAATGATGTCTTTCACCATCACTTCAGTCAGGTAACTTGTGAACTCGGAAGGTTTTACGATTGCTGGAACACCCGCCATCAAATTAACCGCAATTTTTTCCAGCATTCCCCAAATCGGGAAGTTAAATGCATTGATGTGAATAGCAACTCCTTGTTTTGGAACCATGATGTGATGTCCGATAAAAGATCCGTTTTTAGACATCGGAGCTGCTGTTCCATCCACATAATATGGTAAATCGGGAAATTGTCTTCTCAAAGAAGCATTGGCAAATATATTCCCAATTCCACCTTCAATATCGATCCATGAGTCCACTTTTGTAGCTCCGGTCCAGGCAGAAACTTCATAATATACCTTTTTGCGCTCCATCAGGAAAAGAGCTAAAGCTTTCAGCATACGCCCGCGTTCCTGAAAAGTCATTTTGCGCAATTGCTTTCCTCCTACTGTTCTTCCATAATTAAGTACTGCTTCATAATCCAATCCTGCACTGGAAACAGAACCAATTTGGTCACCGGTAATCGCGTTATAAATTTTTTGTTCTTCGCCTTCGCCAGCTACCCACTGACCACATATATAATTCTTTACTTGTATCATCTTTTCTTTACGCTGAAATTTCATTTCAAATATACAACGCTCAATCAGCACCGTTGCAAAACGCAGCAATTTCTTTCAAATTTATCTATCCATTGAACCAAAGATTGGGTTATCTGTACGGGCAGGAGAAGTTAGAATGTTCATTTTGCGTTAATATATATTTGATTTTATCGTAACATTCCGCAAAATCAATCATTTCTTTCGTTTAATTGATAATTACGGTACTTAAAACGCATTTTGAAACATTTTGATAAAAAAGGCAACTCATTTCACTAAAAGGATTGGAACTAATTAAAACCTTTTTAGTATGTTTGAGGCTTAAACATGTAAAAAGTTTCAATAAAGACTAAATTATGAGCAAGACAAAAACAGGAGGAGGTTTTTCATCATTAGTTGCCTCATTATCTATTGCAATTGCATTAGGAATTGGATTTCTAATCTATTATTTCATTTTGGGAGATCCCTCAAACTTCGTTAACGGAGATCCAAACGAACATCCAATTGATGGAAACACACTTGGAACGATTTATAAAGGGGGTATCATCGTACCTTTTTTGATGGCGGTAAACCTTATTGTAATTATTTTTTCTGTTGAGCGTTTCATCAGCATTTCAAAAACAAAGGGGCGTGGTAATATCAATAATTTTGTTGAAAACATTAAATCTTTAATGGACTCGAATGATCTTCAGGGTGCTATCGAAGAGTGCGACAAACAAAAAGGATCTTTGGCAAACGTAATCCGTGCTGGATTAGAGAAGTATGAGTCTATTCAAAAAGACCCTAATTTGGATAAAGAGCAAAAATCAGAAATTTTGAAAGCTGAGATCGATGAAGCAATCGCTTTAGAATTGCCTATGATGTCTAAGAACTTGGTAATTATCTCTACGTGTGTATCTATTGGTACTTTGATCGGTTTGATCGGAACGGTATTGGGGATGATCAAATCTTTCCAGGCGATGGGTGCAGGTACTCCGGATACAGCAAAACTTTCTGTAGGTATCTCTGAGGCCTTGATCAACACGTTCTTTGGTATCTTCGCATCAACAGTTGCAACAGTAATGTACAACTTCTTTACCACGAAGATCGATCAAATGACACATGCAATGGATGAGGCTGGATTTGCTATCGTTCAAAATTTCAATGCAAATAACTAATATCCGTTAAAGCGGTATAAATACTAAAAGAATGGCAGAAATTAGCAAGCCCAAAGGATCCCCGTCCATCGACATGACGCCGATGGTTGACTTGGCGTTCCTATTGGTAACATTCTTCATGCTTGCTGCTAATTTCCGTACGGATGAACCTGTTGACATTTCGATTCCATCATCTATCGGTGAAAAAGAAATTCCACCAAAAACAGCAGTTTTGGTGAGCGTTGATAAGGGTGGTCGTATTTACTTCGACGTAAAAGGCGGTGAAGAAGTGCGTACCAAAATCCTTACAGATATGGCAGCAAAGTATAAGGTACAGTTAGGTAAAGAACAAATTGTTACTTTCTCGCGCATGTCAGGAAGTTTCGGTTGTTCTATGAAAGAACTTCAACAGTACCTTTCATTGGATGGTGAAGGAAGAAAAAAATACCGCAGAGAAGACCCTGCGTTTGCTGGAATTCCTTCCGACAGTACACATAATGAGTTGAAGGATTGGATCTATTTTTCCAAAGGCCGTATGCTTGATTATGGTAAAGATCAATTTGAGAAAGAAAGCGGAAATAAAGGCCCCAATGGTGAGCCATTGAAAGCAGATGATTTCAAACCGAAATTTATCCTCAAAGCTGATATGGATGCAGAATACGTTCGCACCAAACAGGCGATTGAAACCTTCCGCGACTTGGATATTAATAACTTGAATTTTGTGACTTCGCAAGAAGCGGCACCAATTCGCTAAATAACAAGAAAAGATGGCAGAATTAGCACAAGACGACGGCGGCGCAAAAAAAGGAGGTAAAAAACGTCCTAAGAAAGGCTCAGCACGTATCGATATGACGCCGATGGTGGATTTAGGTTTTCTTTTATTGACCTTCTTCGTAATGACTTCCACTTTTGCAAAACCAAAGGTGATGAGTTTGGCTTATCCGGCGAAAGATCCCGTTGACGTTCCAGAAGGACAAGACAAAGTAAACAATGCAATTACATTCATTGTTTCAGATGATCGTTTGTTCTATTACAAAGGAGAGTTTTATCCGGAAGGAAATCCAAAGGGAAAACCCGCGACTGAATTAATTGAAACCAATTTCGGTCCACAGGGAATTCGTAAATTATTGGCTGATGAAAACAAATTTGTTTTGAATAAAAAAGTTGAGCTGGATGCTAAACTTCAAAAGAAACAAATTGCCGATTCCATTCACAAAAAAGAATTGGACGACGCCAAAAGAGACAAAAGAGCTTTGAAGGTATTGGTAAAGACAGATATGAAAGCCAAGACCCGAAATTTTATTGACGTCATTGATGAGTTGTACATTGCATCCATAGGAGTAATTGCTCCGGTAGATATTATGAACAGCGAGCAGGCATTGTTAGACAAAACATTAAATAAATAAATATGTTAATAACAGTCGTAATCCTTTTGGTTGTAGGTATTTCGTTATACGAGTACCTGAGCTCTAAGAGCTGGCAGCAAATCACATCTGTGGAGCGCAATGAAGTAGTATTTGAAGATCGTAACCACGAATATGGTGCGTACCAAATACGAACGAATTACAGCCGCAATCTGATCCTTGTTATGGCCGGCGTTATCCTGTTCATCGGAACGACTTTCGGAATTTATAAGTTGATTATGAATCTTCCGCAGGAAAAACCACAAGAAGTTCCTTTGGATTTATCTTCTTTTGCTATGGATGCTCCATTGGAAGAAGAAATAATTGAACCTCTTGAGCCGGAAATCCCACCGATGGAAAAAACAATTCAGTTCTTACCTCCTGTGGTAACTGATGATGAGGTAGACACCCCTCCTGCAATCCAGAGTGATTTGGAAGACACGAAGGTATCTGACAAAACTAATGAGAACGAAACTGACCCATTTGCAAAAGTAGATCCAACTCCTCCGAAACCGAAAGAAGAGCCGATTAAGAAGCAAGAGGAAGTAATCTACGATATCGTTGATGAGCCTGCTGATCCACCCGGTGGAATGGCGGCTTTGAAAAAATACTTAGCGGAAAACATTAAGTATCCTCAAACTGCGGTTGAAATGGGATTGGAAGGAAAATGTTACTTACAATTCGTTGTGAGTGAAAACGGTTACATCTCGAACGTAAAAGTAAAAAAAGGTGTAACAGATTGTCCGGAGTGTGATGAAGAAGCAAAACGCGTAGTTCGTGGCATGCCGAAATGGACACCAGGGAAAATTAACGGTAAAGCCGTAAATAGTACCTTCTCATTACCGGTTTCATTTAAATTAAATTAATTTCATTTTTTAATATTGATCCCCCTAGGCTAAGCCAAGGGGGATTTTTTTCATTTGATATGTTCAAGAACGTAACTCTTTATATCGCTTGCTTCATGGTAGTAGCCTTCCTATTCGCGGGTTTCTATCTGTTATTTACGGATATTCCTGTTAAAGGGCTCGAAGGCGGTAAACGTTTATTTTTTGTAGCCGTTCTATTTGCTTATGCCTCCTACAGAGGCTACAGATTATATACAGCATTTAAACAAAATAGAGAAAATTAATATTATGAAGAAACTTGTCCTCATTAGTCTGTTACTTGTTTTGGGAATTCAGTTTTCATGTAACACGAACCAAACACCTGACGATACTCCTCGCAGGGGTAAGAAAACGATGTATTTAGATGAGTCTTTCAAGCCGTTCATAAAAACCGCATCTGAAGTATTCTCCGGAACCTATCCCGATGCGGAGCTAAATTTGGTTTACACCAGCGAATCCGATGCAATGAAAGCCTTGTCAGAAGGAACTGCGAGAACGATCTTTATTGGACGAGATTATACCAAGGAGGAAAAGAAATACTTGAGATCACTCAATATTACCGTTACCTCCGACATTATTGCAAACGACGCAATCACATTCATTGTGAACCTCGGAAATACAGACACTTTACTGACGCAGGATCAGATCCGCGATCTGCTTTCAGGGAAAAGATCCACCTGGCCGAATTCTCAAAAACCAATAGAGATTGTATTTGACAGAGTAAAATCTGCAAACTTTAATTACCTCCTCAACTGGATTGGAACTGATTTCGGGAAACAGGTTCATGCTGCAAAAAACACAGAAGATTTGATTAAATATGTCCAGACCAACCCAAACACGTTGGGAATAATTGGTTACAACCAAATCAGCGATACGGATGATCCTTTGGTAAAAATAAGACTGAAGCAATTCAAATTAGTTGGAATAAAAGGAAATGACAGATATTACTGGCTACCTAATAAAGCAAATATTTCCGCGAAAAAATACCCTTTTTGCAGACCAATCTGGGCAATTAATTCAGGGGCACCTGATGGATTGAACACAGGATTTGTAAATTTCCTGAATAGCCGACAAGGTCAGCTGCTTTTGGAAAAATGTGAATTGGGTCCCGGAAAAGGAACCCCAAGAGAAATTAACTTTATTGCGGAATAGTTGCGCACTTCGACTTCGCTCAGTGTTCCTTAATTACAAATTATTGAATCGCGATTCAAAACCACTCCATTTGTGCATACTAGCGGTTGATTTCCAGAAAAATATCATTCAATTTCGAGAGGACTCATTTCAATCAATGAAGGGGGCATACCAATCGATTAATATGAAATAATCGTTAAGAAACGATTCCATTTAATCAGTTTATACTAATTTGGCAAAGGAATTGTATAGAGACCAATACGTTGAAAAGACAAAATAACATGAACAAGTTAAAACTATTCGTTCTTGCACTAGGTTTAGGAACAGCTGCACAAGCTCAAACCCTGCAAGACGCAAACAAGAAAACAGAAAACGAGCGTTATGATTTAGCGCGCAAAGAATATCAAAAATTGGTTCAGGCTGACCCAACCAGTGTAGAGAATGCTTTCTTTTTTGGAAATTTCTATGCATTAATTGGAGAAAAAGATTCTGCTGTCACGATGTGGAGAAAAGCAGGCTCTATCAATTTGGAAGACAAGTTGGGAATGGTTTCTGCTGCAAAAGCATTGTACTTTCAAGGAGATACAACCACTGCAGGTCAACAGTTTTGTGAGATCATTAAGAAAACAAAACGCAAAAATGCGGTTGTTCTTCACCGAATTGGTGAAACGTATGCAACAGGCCCATTAAAAAACCTGAAACTTGCTGAAACCTATTTGCGTGACGCAGTGCGTTTGGATCCTAAAAACATAGATGCGTTTATTCTATTAGGAGATGTATTGTTGGAGCAAAGTGGTTCTAATGCAACTCAGGCAACAGAACAATACAATAATGCTTTGGCAATTGATCCGAATTCAGCACGAGTTATTGTACGCAAGGCTAAAATTTACCAACGTGTTCAAAACTACAAATTGGCAAATGAGGAGTACAAAAAAGCGCAAGCTGCAGATCCAAACTATGCTCCTGCATATAGAGAAAATGCGGAATTGAACATTTTGTTTGATCAATATAACGCGGCAATTGAATCATGGGAAAAGTATTTAAAGCTGAATGATACGGATGAAGCTCGTTATCGTTATGCAAGTTCATTATTCGGAGGAAAAAAATACTGCGATGTACTTCCGCAAATTGAACAAATCGAAAAGAATGGTTTTGTGAACTTGTATACAAAACGTATGTTGTATTATTCCTTGTATGAGTGCAATGAATCAGGAGATAGTTTACGCTACGTTCAAGCTTTGAAAGAAAGTGACAATTTCTTAAAAATTGTTCCGAAGGAAAAGATCATTTCTACAGACTACAAGTACCGCGGATTGATCTATGACAAATTAGGGCAGGAAGACAAAACAATTGAGCAATATTACTTAGCTGCAGCAATTGATACTGCAAAAGCAGCAGATTACCTTTCTGATATTGCAAAACTGTATGCAGAAAAGAAAAACTATCCGATGTTGATTGAGGTGTACACCAAGAAAATGAATCAGTATCCATCCAAAATGCAAGCTATTGAGTATTACGATTTCGGTAGAGCTTACTACTTTGGACCAAAAGATTACAAAATGGCTGATTCAATCTTCGGACGTTTAGTTGCAACTTCTCCAACATTCCCTGGAGGACATTTCTGGCAAGCAAGATCACGTGTTCAGTTGGACATCAATCCTAAGACTAAAACATATTTGGCGCAACCACAATATGAAAGCTTCTTAGCTTCTTTGACTCCTGAAGACATTGCTACTGGTTCATACAAAGCTTACATGATTGAAGCTTCAAAATACCTGGGAGATTATTACGTAAACTCTCCTATGAAGGATAAAGTAAAAGCGGATGCCATGTGGAACAAGGTTTTAGAATTAGATCCGAAAGACACACAAGCAACAGCATACTTTAAGAAGTAAATTCTGAAAGTATAGATATTAGAATCCCTTCCGTAACAACGGAGGGGATTTTTTTTGTGCCCTGAATTTGAAAAAACGTATAAAACCACCTAGATACAACGCTTACGTAGAAGCTATAGCGAAGGCACATAGAGCAAATAGCTCTTTATTTTGAGAAGTAATGATGCGATTTAAAAATAGAGTCACTGAATGACATGTATCAGTACCAACCAAAAATATTGCTTTGGACAATCTATTAAGAAAGAAAATAGATATTTAAGTTGAATTTGAACTATTATCTATTTTTCTGGTCTTTATGTTTCATTCTCAATTTGGTCAAAACTATGTGACCTATACATCTATGTGGTCAAAAATAATTCACATAAAAAAGCCCGAACATTTGTTCAGGCTCTTAATAAAATATCTAAAGTGCTTACTTCTTTCCTAAAGTCAATGCTTCATTCCATCTTAAAGGAATTGCTGTTTTATCGATTTTAACCTGAGTACTTTCTTGAAACACTCCGTTAAAAACCAACCACATTTCAACCATTTGCATATCGTTCTTGGAACCACCTTCCATCTTGCTCCAAGAAGCACTGATTGATTCTGTTTTTCCTTTTTCGATTGCAACCACATCTGCTTTTGATTTTGCAGTAGCGTATACATTTCCATCGGGCATTCTCATAGAGATCTTTGCAGGTGAAACAAAGCCTAATCCTTCTCCGTTATAGGTCACATTAAACTTTACTTCTGTTTTTGCGGAGGTTTTTGATGAATTTACCAAAACCACTTTAAAGTTTTCAGCGACAAATTCGTTGGATGAAATTGGTAATTTGAATTCAGGTGATTTGGATGCATCTTTCAAACGCACTTTGTAAAATCCATCACATACAAAATTAAACGCACGGGCATCATTTAATCCTGTTCCCGTTGCACGTAAAATTCGTTTCTTATTATCATATGGCGGGATCAATAATTTATCTTCTTTAAAGCTTAAGGGTTTCCCTCCCATTTCAAACTTTCCTTCTTCAGGCACATACAAAACCCAATCATTCGTTTTATTTGTGATGGTCATTCTGAACTTCACTTCTTTTGGAAGGGCAACGATATTATCAATTTCTACTTTGTAATTATCCGTTTCGAATGTGGTATCATTGTAAAACACTTTTTCATATTGGCCGAAAACAGTTCCCGAAAGAGCCATTGTTCCAAGGAAACCAGCCATCATTAATACTTTCATAGGTTTAATTTTTTAATTTTTTCCCAAACTTACCAAATTCGTGCCAATCACTTGAATCTTAAAACCGATTTCGGGCAATTAATATCCGTAAACCCTTTAAAAACAAACTGCTGGATTCATTAAATCTATTTACGCTACACTTAAATAAGGCATTTCAACAGATAAAATTGTTTTAAAAAAAGGTATTCAATTAGTTATTAGATTAGAATATAGTAAAACCAAAAAGGCCTATTGGATTTACGTTTAGCTAGATAATAAACTTAAAAAAACCAAATCATGGTACTTACACTTTCAATCATGGCAATCATAGTCGCATTTTCGCTTTATGATTACTTCTCTTCCAGATCCTGGCAAATGGTCACATCTAAAGAGCGCAACGAAACCGTATTCGAAAACAGAAACAAGGAATATGGTGCATATAAAATCCGAAGAGATTACGACAAAAGAATTTTATTGGTATTCTTGGGCGTTACCCTTGGAGTCGGAGCATTATGGGGAGCATCTAGTTTATTCAGACCGCTGGAACAGAAAAAAAACAACGCCATTTCAGGGGATAACATTGCAGTACTTTTCAATAAACCAGAGGAAATTCCGGATATTCCAAAACCGGAAGTTGAAAAACCTGTAGCTCCTTCAAAAGCTGATATAACAAAATTTGTTGTTCCAACACCTTCAGATGAACCTCAGGACACCAAAATCACTCCTCCGGATCCGGATAAAGAAATTGGTAAGGAAAAACAAATTGGTGATCCGGATGCAGATCCGTTCGATCCAAATAAGGTACTTGTTAAAGAGAAAGGAACAGGTGGCGATGGAACTGAAAAACTTCCTCCTTCAAACGATCCCGTTCCATATGTAGACGAACCAGCACAATTTCCGGGTGGAATGGATGCATTGCGTGAATTCATAAGAGATAACATTGATTTGAACATGATCGATGGAAGTGCAAAGATTTCTTTGAAATTCGTAGTAGATACAGACGGAACGATTTCTTCCGTAATGGTAACGAAAACAAGTGAAGATTGTAAATCATGTGAAAAAGCAGCAATTAAAGTGGTTAAATCCATGCCAAATTGGAAACCAGGGAAATTGAATGGTAAAGAGGTGAAAAGTTACTACAGACTTCCGATTAACATTCAATAAATAATACATATCTTTTTCATAATCCAAAAAGGGTGGGTACGCTTCGGCTACTCACCTTTTTTATTTGGACAAGCTTGAACTTCCTTAATTCTAAAATTTTAGGAAGTTTTGTTCAATAAAAATTGGATAAAAAAATAAAAAACGTAACTTTGCGCCCAAATTAAGGAATACACTTAAAAGGCAACAAAATGTCCAAAATTCAAGGAAAAATATCACAGGTTATCGGACCGGTTGTCGATGTAACATTCGACAAAGGCATGTCACTTCCAAACATCTATGACGCATTAGAAGTGTTCAAAACAGATGGAACAAAAGTAGTACTAGAGGTACAATCACACGTTGGAGAGAATTCAGTGCGTGCAATCTCTATGGACTCAACTGACGGATTCCGTCGTGGAATGGAAGTAACTTCAACTGGAAGCGCTATTAAAATGCCTATTGGAGATCAAATCAAAGGACGCTTATTCAACGTAGTTGGTGAGGCAATTGATGGTCTTGTGGCGGTTGACAATGCAAATGGTTTACCAATTCACCGTGAGGCTCCAAGATTTGAGGATTTATCGACTGCAACAGAAGTGTTGTTTACAGGTATCAAAGTAATTGACTTGATCGAGCCTTACGCAAAAGGAGGTAAAATTGGTCTATTCGGTGGTGCTGGTGTAGGAAAAACAGTATTGATTCAGGAATTGATTAACAACATCGCTAAAGGACACGGAGGTTTATCTGTATTCGCTGGTGTAGGTGAGCGTACTCGTGAGGGTAATGACTTATTGCGCGAAATGTTGGAATCAGGAATTATTAAATATGGTGAGGCTTTCCTTCATTCTATGGAAGAAGGAGGATGGGATCTATCCAAAGTTGATTTGAACGAAATGAAGGAGTCTAAAGCTACTTTCGTATTCGGTCAAATGAATGAGCCTCCAGGAGCTCGTGCACGTGTTGCTCTTTCCGGATTAACAATGGCAGAATATTACCGTGACGGTGATGGAGAAGGTCAAGGAAAAGACATCTTGTTCTTCGTTGACAATATCTTCCGATTTACACAAGCTGGTTCTGAGGTATCTGCACTACTTGGACGTATGCCTTCAGCAGTAGGTTACCAACCAACATTGGCTACTGAAATGGGGGCAATGCAGGAACGTATTACTTCAACAAAAAGAGGGTCTATTACATCTGTACAAGCGGTTTACGTACCTGCAGATGACTTAACGGATCCAGCACCGGCAAACACATTTGCTCACTTGGATGCAACAACAGTATTGTCTCGTAAAATTTCTGAGTTAGGTATTTACCCTGCTGTGGATCCATTGGATTCTACATCTCGTATCTTAACTCCAACGATTTTAGGTGAAGAGCATTACAATACTGCTTCTCGTGTAAAGATCACATTACAGCGTTACAAAGAATTACAAGATATCATTGCAATCTTAGGTATGGATGAACTATCCGAAGAAGATAAAATGATCGTTCACCGCGCACGTCGTGTTCAACGTTTCTTATCTCAACCATTCCACGTTGCAGAGCAATTTACAGGTATCCCGGGTTGTTTAGTTGACATTCAAGAAACAATCAAAGGTTTCAACATGATTTTGGATGGTGAAATGGACAAATACCCGGAGGCTGCATTCAACTTGAAAGGAAGCATCGAAGATGTGAAAATTGCAGGTGAGAAAATGTTAGCTGAAGCTTAATAAAAGACATTAGACAATAGACATTAGACTAAAGACGAGAATTCAAGTCTTTGGTCTATTGTCTTAAGTCTTTAATCTAAGAAATATGCAATTAGAAATTATCACTCCGGAAACTTTAATCTTTAAAGGTGAAGCGACTGCAGTTCAATTTCCGGGATTAGATGGATCTTTCCAGGTATTGAATAACCACGCACCGATTATCTCAGGATTAAGTGCCGGAACAATTAAAGCAGATTTAGTGGAAGCTTTCAAAGTAACTGCTAAAACGAATCCGAATATCACTGCTGAGAACAATGGTAAAATCATCCATGTTACTATCAAAGGTGGTGTTGTGGAAATGCAAAACAATAAGATTATCGTATTAGCTGAATAATACGTAGTAATAAACCGATAAAGAGGGGCTCGCCGAGGCGGGTCCTTTTTTTGTTAAGGTCTGTTATAAAACGTATTTTTGCACTAGTACATAAGATTCTTTAATTATTTTCGTTCTGTAATCATGAATCTACAGGATCAAATAGATTTAACAAACGTACCAAAGCATATTGCCATCATCATGGATGGTAATGGGCGTTGGGCTAAAAAGCAAGGGCAAGAGCGCCTCTACGGTCACTCCTTCGGAGTTGACTCAGTTCGTGCTTCCCTAACGGCATGCAAAAATATTGGTGTGAAGTATGCCACTATGTATGCTTTTTCAACAGAAAATTGGAGCAGACCTCAAGATGAAGTAGAAGGATTAATGAGCTTACTTGTTTACACCATTGCAAATGAAGTGGAAGAATTAAATGCTCAGAATGTCCGTCTATTGAGTATTGGTGATACAGATGGCTTGCCTGAAGATTGCCAAAATGAGCTAACCAATGCCATTGAATCGACTAAAAATAATACAGGGGTTAATCTCGTTATTGCCTTAAACTATAGTTCCCGATGGGAAATTGCCGAAGCTTTTAAAGAATTGGCATTACAGGTAAAGGAAGGAAACCTCGAAGTTTCAGCCATTACACCAGAGTTGGTATCTGCTACATTATCAACTAAGAGTATACCTGACCCAGAGTTATTGATCCGCACAAGCGGCGAACATCGTTTGAGCAACTTCCTTCTTTGGCAAGCTGCTTACAGCGAATTTCACTTCACCCCTGTTTTATGGCCCGATTTCCGTGAGGAAGATCTATATAAAGCAGTTCTTGACTATCAATCAAGAGAAAGACGTTTCGGAATGGTTTCCGAACAATTATAAATTATTTTATGAAAAGAATCCTATCAATTTTATTTCTTACGTGCGCCCTTTCGTCTTTTGGACAAGATAAAGATACAACCGTCGTAAACAACACTTCAGATAAAGATTCTACCAAATCAACTGCGACAACAATCGGCGGTGGATTGGATTTCGATTATGCCAAATCAGAAAAATACATATTAGGTCCCATTCGCATTGAAGGTGCCGACAATTTCGATCCACAAGCAATTAAATTAATTGCCGGACTGAAACAAGGAGAAAGTATTAACATTCCTTCAGATAGAATCAGTAATGCGATCAAAAATCTGTGGAATGAAGGGTTGTTTTCTCAAATTGCTATCGAAGCAGAAAAAGAAGTTGCAGGGGTGATCTATTTAGTAATTAAACTGACTCCCCGACCAAAACTTTCCCGTTTCCGTTTTACAGGTGTTTCGAAAAGAGAAGTCGATAAGATCCGCGAAGAGGTGGATTTGTCTTCCGGGCAAACAATTACTGAAAACTTATTATTCAAGACCAAAAGTAAAATCAAAAGCTACTTCCTTGAAAAGGGATTCAACAATGCAACTGTAAACATTACACAGGTTCAGGATACTCTGATCAACAATTCCGAAATCTTCTTTATTGATATCGATAAAGGAAAGAAAGTAAAGATCAAGAACATCATATTCGATGGAAATACATCTGTGAAACCTTGGAAACTACGCAGAGCAATGAAGGATACGAAGAGAAGATCCATCATGCGGATTTTTAAGCGTTCAAAATTCAATGCCACAGCTTATGCTAGAGATAAAGAAGCTGTTCTGGATAAATTCAGAAGTGTTGGTCTAAGAGATGTTCATTTTACAGTAGATTCAGTTTACAAAATAAACAGCAGAAATATTGGAATCTATTTAAAGGTCGATGAAGGTCAGAAATATTACTTTGGAGACATTTCATGGATTGGGAACACGAAATTCAGCTCTGGAGTTTTGGATACTGTTTTAGGTATTAAGGATGGTGATGTTTATGACAAACCTTTATTAGACCAGCGCTTACATCAAAGTCCGGACGGAAGAGACATTACATCGCTTTACATGGATAGAGGATATTTGTTCTTCCGCTTGGAACCGGTAGAAACCGGCGTGAAAGATTATCACATAAATTACGAAATGCGCATTATCGAGGGCAAGGAGGCACGTGTGAAAAATGTAATTATCAAAGGAAATTACAAAACAAACGAACATGTAATTCGCCGTGAAATCCGAACAAAACCAGGTGATTTGTTCAGTCGTAATGATATCATTCGTACACAGCGTGAGTTAGCTCAGCTGGGTTATTTCAATGAGCAAGGTTTTCAGGTAAATCCAATTCCGAATCCACAAGACGGAACAGTTGATATTGAATATGTCGTAGAAGAAAAGTCTGCGGATCAGATTGAACTTTCAGGAGGTTACGGTGCAGGACGAATTATCGGAACACTTGGATTGACATTCAGTAACTTCTCAGTTAAAAATATTTTCAAACCGAATTCATGGAGCCCTCTTCCAACTGGTGACGGACAACGACTTTCTATTCGCGCACAAACGAACGGAAGAATCTATCAGGGTTACAACTTCTCTTTCACGGAGCCGTGGTTAGGTGGAAAGAAACCAAATTCATTTACATTCTATTTGAATCATACTTCTTTCTCTTCCAGTTTGACTTTGAAGAAACGCAACCCAGATTATTCTGGTGTTGGAATCACAGGAATGGGTATTGGTTTGGGAAGACGTAAAAAATTCCCGGATGATTATTTTAGTGCATACTATGAATTGGCTTACCAATACTACGATGTACGAAATTATTCTTCTTTGTTCCCAAGCTTTAACGACGGATATGCAAACGACATCAGTTTAAAATATGCTTTGCAACGAAACTCGGTCAATTCGCCTATTTATCCAACAGAAGGATCGAAAATTTCATTTACTGCAAAAGGAACACTTCCATACTCTTTATTAGATGGAAAAAAGGATTTCAGTACGATGTCTGCTCAGGAAACATTCAAGTATCTGGAATACTATAAATTGAAATTCACTTTTGAATACTATTTACCGCTTTCTCCGGATAAAAAGTTGGTTTTGATGCCACGTATCGGATTTGGTTATATGGGTGCTTACAATGCGGCAAAAGGATTGACACCGTTCGAACGATTTAATTTAGGAGGTAGTGGTCTTTCCGGAGTAAACCAATTTGGAGGTCGTGAGATCATTGCCCTTAGAGGATATGAAGACAATGCCTTGTCTTCTAGTGGAGGTGACCCGATCGTTGCAAAATACACCCTTGAAATGCGTTATCCGATTTCCTTGAATCCACAAGCAACTTTCTTCGTACTGGCATTTGCTGAAGCAGGAAATACCTACACAAGTTTTAAAACCTTCAATCCGTTTAATGTGAAGCGAAGTGTGGGTGCGGGTGTTCGTATCTTCCTTCCAATGTTTGGTATGCTTGGATTGGATTATGGTTGGGGCTTCGACAAATTGGATAAGCACTCTTCCGGATACGGAGGATCCATTGATAACTCCATTGATTCAAAAGGTTTCTTTCCTAAATTCACATTCACCATCGGTATGAATCTTGGTGAGCTTTAAACAATAAAAATGTTATCTTCGTCGTTCTTTCAAATTTCGCCTATGAAAACTCTTGTTTTATGCTTCTTAATGGTCTTTGGCATGACCTTTGTCAGTTCTGCTCAAAAATATGGCTATATCGACTCAGAATTCATTTTGGGTAAGATGCCGGAATACAAAGAGGCTAAAGAACGTTTAGACAAATTAGCCGAACGTTGGACCAAAGAAATTGAAGAGCGTTATGAAATGATCAAAAAGAAAAAGGAGAATTTTCTTAGAGAAGAAAGTTTATTACCTAGCGAAGAGAAAACAAAACGCGAAGAGGAAATTAAAACATTGGAATCTGAGGCAATGGAAATGCAACAAACACGCTTTGGAGTTGCCGGAGATTATTTCCAAAAACGACAAGAATTAATTAAACCTATTCAGGATCGAGTTTATGAGGCAATGCAAACAGTTGCATCAAAACGGAATTATAGTTTTATCTTTGACAAATCAAATCAAAGTAACCTGGTTTATGCCGATAGCAAATTCGATATCAGCGATGAGGTTCTTAGAGAAATGGGTGTCAGCACCAAGTAAATAAATGATAACTAAAAAACAAAAATGAAAAGAATCCTATTTGCCCTAGCACTTACTGTATGTGCAATCGCATCTACGCAAGCTCAAACGAAAATCGGGCATGTGAAATCACAAGTATTATTAGATACAATGCCTTCACGTAAAACTGCGATTAGAGAAATCAAAGAAATTGAGAATGCTGGTTTGAAAGAGTTAAAGGATGCCGATAGCGCTATTCAAGTTGCTTATATCAAGTATCAAAAAGATTCTCCGACTATGTCTGAGACTGTTAGACAATATGAAGAAAACCGTATTCGTCGCATGCAGCAAAACCTGGAAGAGCGTCAACAACAAATTGATGGCCAATTGCAGTCAATGACTCAGGAAATGAATGTTGTTATTCTTGACCGCGTTAAGAAAGCCGTAAATATTGTTGCAACAGCTAAAAAATTCAATTACATCATCGATGAAAGTACAACACTTTATTCTGTAGGTGGAATTGATGTAACAAACGATGTAATCGTGGAGTTATTGAAACTGGAAGCAGAAGCTAAGAAAACTGGTAAGTAAATACCATTAAATAAATGATACAGTCGGGGCGTAAAATTTTGCGCCCCGACTTATTTAACACACTTTAATTACCATGGTAATTAATAACATCCTATCTTTGTAACATGAAACGCCAATCATTTGTTAAAGGTATGTTAGGATTTGCAGCACTCGGCGGATTGACTTCCGTTGGTTCACTTGGAAAAATTCTAAGTGAAGAAGATTACACCTATCCGGTATTATTTATCGGTCATGGTTCTCCAATGAATGGAATTGAAGACACTCATTTTTCCAGACAATGGAAAAGCGAGGTAGCACATTTACCAAATCCAAAACTGGTTTTAGTTATCTCTGCTCACTGGCTCACAAACGGAACCCATGTCACCGCAATGGAAAATCCTCAAACGATTCATGATTTCGGTGGTTTTCCAGACGAGTTATTTGCAGTTCAATATCCAGCACCCGGAAGTCCGGAATGGGCACAGCAGACAAAAGACCTCATCAAAAGCACAGATGTACATCTGGATCACGAATGGGGATTAGATCACGGAACCTGGACAGTTGTTCGTCATATGTACCCGGAAGCACAGATTCCGGTTCTTCAGCTTTCCATTGATTACAATAAACCAGCTGCATATCATTACGCTTTAGCCCAGGAATTAAAAGAATTGCGCAAAAAAGGAGTTCTGATCATTGGAAGTGGAAATATGGTTCATAACCTGCGAATGGTAGCTTGGGATAAATTAAACACCACAAATTATGGTTACGACTGGGCAATCGAGGCAAATGAAACATTCAATAAACACATCATTGATCGCAACCATCAAGCACTGATCGACTATCAAAAACTGGGGCAATTTGCCCAATTGGCGATCCCTACTCCGGATCATTATTTTCCATTGATTTACAGTTTAGGACTCTCCGACACGAAAGATGAGATTTCAATATTCAACAATGAATTGGTTGCAGGCTCATTGAATATGACTTCCGTTCGATTTGGGTAAAACAGAACGATTGTGTACTTTTGGCTCTATGTCAGTTAAAGGTCCAATTGGTGTTTTTGATTCCGGATACGGTGGATTAACCGTCTTGAAAGAAATCAGAGAAAAACTACCTGAATATGATTTTCTTTATTTGGGAGACAATGCCAGAGCTCCTTACGGTTCAAGAAGCTTCGATGTCATTTATCAATATACCTGGCAAGCTGTTCAGGCATTATTTGATAGGGATTGTTCTTTGGTGATACTGGCCTGTAATACCGCATCAGCAAAAGCACTGCGCAGCATTCAACGCATAAAACTACCCGAATTGCATCCGGACAAACGGGTTTTGGGTGTAATCAGACCAAGTACGGAAGAACTGGATAAACACACTAAAACAAAACATGTAGGTGTTTTGGGAACCGAGGGAACCATTCGTTCAAACAGCTACCAAATTGAACTAGCCAAGTTTGCTCCGGATTTAGTTGTCAATCAACATGCCTGCCCCATGTGGGTTCCCCTGATTGAAAACAATCAATTTGATACTCCCGGAGGTGTTTATTTCATTCAGAATGATTTGGTATCACTTATGGAGAAAGATCCAAAAATTGACACCATTCTATTGGCTTGTACGCACTACCCCATTTTACTGGATCCTTTACAGCGTTTGCTTCCAGAACATATTGAAGTTTTAGCACAAGGGAAAATTGTAGCTGAGAGTTTAGCCGATTATTTGACGCGCCACCCTGAAATGGAGGCGTTATGCTCAAAAGGAAGCTCCGTGAGATACCTAACGACGGAAAATGCAAAAGATTTCAGTGAAAAAGCGGCCATGCTTATGAACGATGAAATTGAAGCTGAACACTTAGTATTACATTAAAACCGGATTTTGTGACTTTAGAAATAATCGGATATTTTTTAGCGCTTTTCGTAGGGCTTGTACTTGGAACTCTTGGCGGCGGTGGCTCTATTTTGGCTGTTCCAATTCTAGTTGTTTTTTTCCAAATGGAACCACAAAACGCAACGATCTATTCCTTGTTCATTGTTGGAGTAACTTCTTTGTTCGGAGCTATTCAACATTTCAAATCGAAGTTGATCAATTTAAAAAACACCTTGTTATTTGGTATTCCGGCAGTGATCAGCATTTCCTTGACGCGTCTATTAGTTGTTCCGATAATTCCCGAACACATTCGCTTAGGAGATCACATTGTCTTTGAAAAGAACACCTTTATCATGTCTTTGTTCGCGATCCTCATGATCCTTGCCTCCATTCCAATGATTAGAGGTCAAAAAGAACATCCCGCAACGAAAAAAAACAGACCAACTGTTTTAGTAATCTTTGGTGGAATTATCGGATTTATTAGCGGATTAGTTGGTGCAGGTGGCGGATTTATGATCATTCCTTCGCTTTCCATTTTCATGAAAGTTCCAATCAAAAACGCCATTGCAACATCGATCGTCATTATTGCAATCAATTCTTTGAGCGGATTTACAGCAGAGTTATTTAAACCTAATCTGGAATTAAATTGGGTGATCCTTCTTGGTTTTACCTTAATTGCAACGGCAGGACTGATCATTGGACTGAAACTCAATCACAAGATTCAATCTGCCAATCTCAAAAAAGGGTTCGGCATATTTGTGCTTCTGATAGGAATTTCAATCCTGATTACTGAACTTGTTTCCGGGCGTTAGAACAACATAATATTCAACGTGAACTTCGCTGTTATGTTATTTTCAACCTTTGGTGAAATAACTCCACCTGCGTAGTGATAGAAACCTCCGATCCCGAATCCGATTCTGCTTAAGATAATTAAGTTGTTTGCTAGCAATCCAGTTTCTGCGTATCCTTTATCCAATGAATTGAAAGCAATCGAGTGACGGCTCATATCTTCTTTACTTCCATATCCAACTGCATGATGGATTGCAAATTGCGGCTGCGTCCATTTCTTATTCGTTTTAATCGCTTTAAAATCAAAACGAGTGAATAGGGCTGCCATGCGCGAAGAATAGTAAGTAGAAGCAATCATCGTCTCGAATGAATTCGCCGCAGACAACTTCCACATTCCTCCTGTACCTTGACCAACTTGCTGCAACAACAAAGGTGAATCACCTTGAACTGCCGTACCCATTAACACATAGGTCAATTTACCAACCGCACGAATAGGTACGATTTGCTGAATGCCACCTGTTACGCGGGTATAATCAATTTTAGCTGCTGTAACTCCGGGAAGACTTTTCGTCACTTTCAATGTCAGGATCGGCCATTTTGAACCTAAAGACACACGCTTTGTTCCCAATGACATCACTTTATCCCGAATCGCCCATGTTAATTCCAACGAACTTTCTGCAACATCGTAATGATCCATTGATCCCATTTCCTGTTTTGTCCATTGGTACTGATATCCTTCTGTGAATTCAATGCGTTGATAAGATCCTGAAAGACGGAACTTCATCCGAGGGAAAACATAACCCGAAAAGGCAATTTCACCGATGCGTTGTTTGTCCATTTGACGGATGTAAATATCTCTGTAAAATGAATTCAATCGTGTAACAACCGGTTCTGTGTTCAAACCAACTCCACCACGTTCAACAATATCCTGCTGGTATCTTGCTTCAAAATCAAGGAAATATTTTGGAACCAAAGTCACTTTTCCATAACCTCCGTATTTCCACATTTTATCTTTGAAACCATAAGCGAAGTAACCTCCAACACGGAAACGAGTCGATAATTTATCGCTAGTCTCAAGACCGACACCCAAACGGAACCCTTCATAATCCCTGAAGTTCACCAATCTCAAAATATCAGCCTGAAAATATCCCAGTGGAATTTTACCTTGCAATAAGGATTGAAGCGTTTTCAACTTTCCTTCCAGATTCTCTTCTTTAGAAACACTGTCAATAACCTTATACGTTCTCAAATCCTTACTATCCAGATCGTATTTTCGTTTTTCATCCCAATGAGTACTGTCTTTACTATTTGCATCCCGTGCTGTTTCTACGAAAACTGCATTGAATCGCTGATCTTTCAAATCGGCATCCAAAACCACTTTATCTATATAGGTATTTCCCTTTCCGACCAGATAGGCATCTTTTATTTTCGAGCTCATCATTAGACCCGGAACTGTCACTTCGGTAGATAATTTATACGGGAACCATTTCTTTCCTTCCAAAAGCGTATACTCCTGAATAATTCGCGGGTGAACTCCTCCCTTATTCTCTGCCGGTTCTGCATCTACCTTTTCAACAGCAAATCCTCTGGTATTGATATACAACCTTCCTTTCATTCCTTCAAAGTTCTTATCTCTTCTTGGTTGAAAGCGAATGGTGTATGTGGTATCTCCGGGAGCTGTGATAGTGGTATCCTCCAGAATAAATAAATAGCGGCGAATCGATCCCAAAGCAAGTGGATTCAAATAGGAACGTCCTAATATATCAAATTGATTGTCGTAAAAATTGAATGATTGCAGTTCATTCGCAAAGGTGGAGAACATGGGATCCGAAAAACCGGAAACGCGGTACGCGCTGATCACTTCCTTTTCTTTGAATGGAGGTTTGAAGTATTTGGTTGAAGTACTTTCTAATAAGAAAATATGCTGCTGATTAAAGAATTTTTTCAAGTCGAGCAAGTTCGTATCTGCAGTGGTATCTGAAATTTGCCCCAAAGCATCCTGATTGATTGTGAACACGAATTTGCTGTAGCTATCATACTTAAATGCCATATCAGATTTTGGATGATTCTTCTTTCTATTCTCTATGGCTGCTTCCATGATACGTTCCGCCGGATTAACTCCCGGTAAAATCGTCACCTCCTCAATTTCACTTGCCTGTTCAGTCATGAAAACGATCATGTCACCCGTAATTACAATCGTTGTATCACGGAAACTGGTCATTTTCAACGTTACTTGTGTATTTCCGGGAGGATTCGTGAATCGACCATCCAAATCTGCTAAAAAGGGTCTTCCAACCAGCGGATAAACTTTCACAAATGGGATCGTAGCATGAGAAATATCCTCCTGAATTTGAATTTGTTGTGCGAAAAATGATTGTGATAAAAGAAGTGTAAATAAGCTTAGTAAAATAGTTTTCATGATTGTCTTTATCTTATTGGTAAGACAAACTAAGTCAAAAAAAGTTACAGTTACTCAAAAAAAACGAGAAGTTTCGTTGCAGTTCCGTAATTTCGTAGAGTAGCATGAGCACTTTTAAAGATCAAAAAAATATCATCAAACATCTTAACATTCAACGTGTTTGGAATATTGTCATGCTTCGTTTTTCATATAGCTTAGCACGTCTCTTCAAGATTCAAAAAAATTGGGGAAAACCATTTGCTTTGAGCATTGAACCAACTACCGCGTGTAATTTAGGCTGTCCGGCTTGTCCCAGTGGTTTAAAAGCATTTAGTCGGCCAACAGGGAAAATTGATCTGGGAAATCATCAAAACTGGCTTTCTCAGGTTGCAAACTCGGTATTCTACATCAATTACTATTTTCAGGGAGAACCATTTTTGCATCCACAGTTTTTAGATTTAATCAAAGAAGCAAAGCGCAAAAAAATCTATACTGCTACTTCCACAAATGCTCATTTTATTGATGAGAAAAAGGCGAAAGAAATTGTGGAATCCGGTTTGGACCGTTTAATCATTTCCATTGATGGTTTGACCCAGGAAACCTATGAATCGTATCGCATTCATGGAAAACTGGAAAAGGTAATTGCCGGTTCCAAAGCATTGGTTCAGGCAAAAAAGGATGCACAGAGCGCTACTCCCCATTTGATTTTTCAATTTTTAGTAGTCAAGGCAAACGAACATCAGATCACAGAAGTACAGGAATTAGCAACTGAAATCGGTATTGATGAAGTCCGTTTTAAAACGGCTCAGGTTTACGATTATGAATATGGAAACGAACTGATTCCTGAGAACGAAGCTTACTCACGGTATGTGAAACAGAAAGATGGTACTTATCGCTTTAAATACAAAGGCGGAAACAGCTGCTGGCGCATGTGGTCATCCAGCGTATTGACCTGGGACGGACAAGTAGTTCCATGTTGTTTTGACAAAGATGCACATCATACTTTGGGAAGTCTGCAGGATCAATCCTTCGAAAGCATTTGGAGAAGTCCGGCATATCGCTCATTTAGAAATGCGGTGTTGCAAGATCGCAACTCAATAGAAATCTGCACCAATTGTTCGGAAGGCGCAAAGGTGTGGGTCGAGTAATTATCAATTATGAATGACTTAATTATCAAGTAGGGAACTCTTCTCTTGATAATTAATAATTAGGTCATTGGTAATTCTTGTGTGATTACTCACTATCGCTTCAAATTGTTAAGCCACTTTCAATTATATTTGTCGAAAATCTAAAGTAGAGTCATGTACGGAAAAATGAAAGAATACCTTTCCGAAGAATTAAATACAATCAAGGAAGGTGGAATATTTAAGAGAGAACGCATTATTACTTCTCCTCAGGGAGCAAAAGTACATGTAAGTTCAGGTGACGAAGTAGTCATCATGTGTGCAAACAATTATCTTGGACTTTCCTCTCACCCTTCTGTTATTCAAGCTGCGAAAGATGCTTTGGATACACACGGATTCGGTATGTCATCTGTTCGTTTCATTTGTGGAACTCAGGATATTCATAAAGAACTGGAAGCAAAAATTGCTCAATTCTACGGTACGGAAGACACTATTCTATATGCAGCTGCTTTTGATGCGAACGGTGGTGTTTTTGAACCTTTATTCGGTGAAGAAGATGCAATCATTTCGGATGAATTGAATCATGCTTCCATTATTGATGGAATTCGTTTGTGTAAAGCACAGCGATACCGTTACAAGCATTCCGACATGGCTGACTTGGAAGAGCAATTGAAAAAAGCACAAGGGCAACGTCACCGGATCATTGTTACGGATGGCGTATTCTCTATGGATGGCGACATTGCTAAAATGAATGAGATTTGCGATTTAGCTGATAAATATGACGCATTGGTCATGACGGATGAATGTCACAGTGCAGGATTCATTGGAAAAACAGGTCGTGGAGTTCCGGAATATCACAATTGTCAGGATCGTGTGGATATCGTAACGGGAACTTTGGGTAAAGCTTTAGGTGGAGCAATGGGCGGTTACACTACCGGCAAAAAAGAAATCATTGAAATTCTTCGTCAGCGTTCAAGACCATATTTGTTCTCCAACTCGTTGGCTCCTTCCATTGTTGGTGCATCCAATGCGGTATTTGATATTTTAGGAAGTTCAACAGAGCTTCGTGATAAATTGGAGTCCAATACAAAATACTTTAAAGAGAAAATCATCGCGGCAGGATTTGATATCAAACCGGGAGATTCACCAATTGTTCCAATCATGTTGTATGATGCTGCTTTATCTCAGCAATTTGCAGATAAATTGTTACAGGAAGGTGTCTACGCTATCGGGTTCTTTTATCCGGTTGTGGCAAAAGGTGCTGCTCGTATCAGAACACAAATTTCCGCAGCTCATAGTATCGCAGACTTAGATAAAGCAATTGCAGCTTTTATTAAAGTTGGAAAAGAATTGAATGTGATTAAGTAATATTTCCTTAAATTGATAGATGTAGGCACGCGATTAATCACGTGCCTACATCATTTAATGGTATTCAAAACTCCTCAAAAAAAACACATTGGTTCAATGGAATAAAAACTATCTTTGTCGCGCTAAAAATCTAATGCATTGGGTTTGCATTAGTCATTGAACAATTAACAAAGAGAATCTATGACAAGGTCTTTACTTGTTTTATTTTGCGCGGTATTCACGCTCTCTGCTTTCGGGCAAATCAAACGCGATGTTTCCGGTTACTATCAGGATACCAGAACAAAAGGACCATCGGAAGATGTTCCTGTTCAATTAGTTGACAAAAAATCAGGTAAAACGTATCAGGCTATTACAGATGGGGATGGTAAATTCTTATTCAAGAATGTAGCATTATTGCCGAACACAGATACCACTGTTTTTGAACTATCGGTTTCAAACAAAAAATACAAACAAGAAGTATTCACTATTAAGATTGACGACGATCACACAGGTGAGTACAAAATGGATCAGAAAAACCCTTTCAAAACTTCTACGAAAGTAACGTGGATGTTTAACTGGGGAGATTGGAACGGAAAAGAAAATTATTGGTCACATTTCACTGCAAAAGCAGTATTGGTAATCTATGGATTCTGTTTGGTATTGGTATTTATTTACTCTTTGCTTCAACTTTCTCTATCTATTGCATACGCAAAAAGCAAAAAACGTAAATCTCAGGAAGTCAAACCTGTTTACAATCCGGAGACAGCTCTTACGGTTACTATTCAGTTACCAATGTACAATGAAATGTATGTTTCTGACCGAATTATTGAAGCTGCTGCTGCATTTGATTACCCAAGAGATAAATTCGACATTCAGGTATTGGATGATTCAACCGATGAAACAAAAGATCTGATTGCGAAAAAAGTTGCTGAAGTAGCTGCACGCGGAATTCGAATTGAACACATTCACCGTACAGATAGAACAGGATATAAAGCCGGCGCTTTGGATTCAGCAATGAACAAAGTACAAGGTGAGTTTATCGCAATTTTTGATGCGGATTTCGTTCCGGAAAGTGACTGGTTGCAACGCACCATGCCTTATTTCGAAACGGATGACAATATCGGGGTTGTTCAAACACGTTGGGGACATTTAAATAAAAATTATTCCTTACTAACAGAATTGCAAGCATTCGGTTTAAATGGTCACTTTGCTGCAGAGCAAGGAGGTCGTAATGCCGCAGGACATTTCATCAACTTTAACGGTACAGGCGGTATTTGGCGCAAAAAATGTATTGAAAGTGCTGGTGGTTGGGAACACGATACACTAACAGAAGATTTGGATTTGAGTTACCGTGCTCAGTTGAGAGGATGGAGATTCAAGTATTTGGAAGACGTTGTTGCACCTGCTGAATTACCGATTACGATGTCGGCATTGAAAGCACAACAACACCGCTGGATGAAAGGTGGGGCTGAATGTTTCGTGAAGATGTGGAAAACGATCCTGACTTTTAAGAACGTACGCCTTTCCAATCGTGTGCATGGAATGGCGCATTTGTTCAATTCCTCGGTGTTCATGTTCATCTTGATCATGTCCTTATTGAGTTTGGTCGTACTGCAAATCAAAGACAGTTTCTCTGATTTAAATTATGTGATCCAATATGGTTCTGTATTTATCCTAAGTACTGTTTTCCTCATGTATTACTACTGGTTAGCTTACCGTGATAAAACGGCTAACAAGTTCACATCCTTTATTCGTTTCGTCGGGCGTTTCTTTTTGTTCCTTACGGTATCATTAGGGTTATCCTTAGCGAATACAATCGCAGTGCTTGAAGGATTTATGGGAATCAAGAGTTCCTTTGTTAGAACGCCTAAATTCAACGTAAGCAAGAAGAACGAATTCAAAGGCAACAAGTACGATAAGAAAAGTATCTCTTTGATCACCATCGGAGAAGGAATTTTGATGTGCGTATTCGGATTTACAGTGGTAAACAGATCCATTTACGGAGATTTAGGAATGGTTCCTTTCCATTTGATGCTGACAATCGGTTATGGAATTGTGTTCTTTAATTCATTGAAAGAATTGAGACGATAATAAAATCAATCAAATTAAAAAACGTAGGGGCGCGATTAA
>DLHO01000018.1:282505-288478 GCA_002483265.1 Flavobacteriales bacterium UBA7666
AATCGCGCCCCTACGTTTTTTATCAACTTTTTACTGAATGAACTTATAATTCTCGATCCAGACTGAATCCGTTACATCATAGAGTAATTTCCAGAAATTGGTATCCACCACATAATCGAAATCCAATTGCTTGATGTTATATCTTTTAGCCAGGTATTCTTCTTGTTTTAAGCTCGGTCTTGTTCTGTTCAAGCTCCACCCGGCTTCATTTCTTCCCATATATGGCCAGTCTGAAAAGCGGATCTTCCACAAACTGTCTAGCGAAGGGCAATAACCAATCTCAACCAACATCGTATCGTTCACAAAAACGCCACCAACAATCTTATTTTGCTTGAAGTAATCAACTCTACCCGGATTAAATGGACTAGGCCAATAACCGCTCAAAACTTTGATGAATTCATCCTTACTGGTAAAGAATCGTTTTGCCCTGAGAATTCCATCATCTGAGTATTTCATAGCAACAAAACTGACCACACTGGAATTTGCTCCTGTAGATATTTTTGCACCAAAAACAACCCGATAAGAAGGAGGTTTCACTTTAGAAAATGAAAACGAAAAAAGAAGCAACAAAAATAATAAGCAGTATTTCACATCAAGTTAAACGCAGGTTGAGGCAAATTTGTTTCATTATATTCAGAGAGAGGATCAGAAACAGAATGGAGATTGGATTTTAGTGATTTTTTCAATTCTATTTATGGAAGGTTAATCCGGTATTTTAAGCGAAATGGATATTTTTTATTCTATTATTCTGATTCTGACTCAGTCGAAACGGATCACTTTTGTTGGGGTGACCAAGGCATTCAGACGAATATCTGTTGGCAATACATCCTCTATTTTAGGTTCCAGATCGAAGTAATGTAAACCAATAAAAACACAATTTGGAGCACACTTACGCAAAAAGCGGTCATAGAATCCTTTTCCATAACCTACTCTATTTCCTTTTACATCTACAGCCAAAAGGGGAACAAACACAATATCGAATCGATCTGCGGCAATTACCTTTCCTTTCTTCGGCTCCGGAATTCCTTTTTGATTAATCTCTAATTGATCTGTCGATTCAAACAGATAATGGCGCATTTCCATTGTTTCAAAATTCGTCTTTGGAATAGCAACTGATGCACCAACTCCAACAGCTCTTTCCCAAAGCAGATACGTATTCACCTCCCGTTGTCTTTCAATTGGAAGAAATAAAGAAATCGTCTTTTCAGAGAGTTGAAAATGAGTCAATGTTTGTTCAACAATCGTTTCCGAAAGTCGTTCAATCTCTCCCGGAGGAAGTTGGAGCCTCATTTCTTTATATTTTTGACGCAAATCTGCTTTTGTCATACCTATTCTTTTGGACCAAATGCTTACTCCCGAAACTGTGTTATTTTCTTCGGGAAAACTTCTTGTTTTATCTATGAATGCTTCTCGTAATTACTAGAACTAATAAACTCAGCTTCAATAATTCAAGCAATTTTTCGGCTAAATTAGTTGAAAGACAGTAATTAAACAAAAGTGAACTAAATTTATCTTCATACTGCTTTTTTAACAAAAAAAGCGAACAAGCTTTGGTAGAACCCTTTTTAAGTAATTATATTTACGTCGTGTTTAAAAGATTGCGTTTACTTTCTCTTATTTGTTTTTTCTCACTGACCAGCAACTTAGTGGGAAATTTCGTTTGGACTTATCTGGAAGATAAACAATCCTTTAGTATTTCTTCTGAAGAAGATGACAGCGAAGAACGTGATTCAGACACAGACGAGAACAATAGTGGAAGCAGTAAAAGAGGAGTTAATCTTTTAGAGGAAGAACTTCATTTAGCAGAGCACGCTTCCCTTTCCAGCTTTGACATTGATTTCAACTCATTGAAAAAAACTACTTTTTCTATTGTTACTGACAAAACAATCGGTTCTGAAAAAGCACCACTTGATAATCCCCCCGAACTGAGATATGAATTTAGCTAACATTAATTAGTAGTTTATTTCATTATCAATTTTCATGAAAAATTTATTCAAGACTTGGAAGCAGGATACTCCTGCTGGCCTGGTTGTATTTTTAGTTGCTGTTCCGCTATGTTTAGGAATTGCATTAGCATCTGAGGCTCCTGTATTTTCAGGATTGATCGCAGGTATCATTGGTGGTATTTTAGTAGGAGCCATTTCAGGGTCTGCAATCGGAGTTTCAGGACCAGCAGCAGGACTTGCAGCAATTGTAGCAGCAGCAATTGGTGATTTGGGTTCTTTTGAGATCTTTCTTGCAGCCGTAGTTATTGCGGGTGTCATTCAAATCATACTCGGTCTTGTTCGTGCAGGTTTCATTTCCTATTATTTTCCGAATGTGGTGATTAAGGGAATGCTGGCTGCAATCGGATTGCTCATTATTTTCAAGCAAATCCCACATGCAGTAGGTTATGATGCCGATTTTGAAGGAGACGAATCATTTTTTCAGGCAGATGGGCATAATACCTTTTCGGAGCTCTTTTACAGTTTGAATTACATCACCATTCCTGCACTTATTATTTGCGTGGTTTCTATTGCAATTCTCATTCTTTGGGATAACAAGCGCATTCAGAAAACATTTCTGAAATACGTTCCCGGGCCGCTAATTGTGGTAGTTCTTGGGATTATTGCAACCATTATGCTTCAGGGAACCTCCTGGAATCTAATCCCAAAGCATCGGGTAGATTTAGGGATCACGGGGAAGCCATTTAAAGAGCTGTTTACCTTTCCGGACTTCAGTCAGTTAGGGAATTACAAATTGTATCTTACAGCTGTTACTATTGCAATTGTAGCAAGTTTGGAAACCCTTTTGAGTGTGGATGCGTCGGATAAACTGGATCAGAAGAAGCGAATTACCTCAGGAAACAGGGAATTACTTGCGCAGGGAGTTGGAAACATTGCTTCCGGAATGATCGGGGGACTTCCGATTACTCAGGTTGTGGTGCGCACATCAGCTAATGTGAATTCAGGAGGAACCAATAAACTGGCAACAATTGTTCATGGAATATTGATCGCAGTAACCGTTTTCTCTATTCCAACAGTTTTCAGCTTTATTCCTTATGCATCACTTGCTGCAATTCTGATCATGGTTGGGTTCAAACTGGCAAAACCGAGTCTTTTCAAGAAGATTTATAAAGAAGGTTGGCTTCAGTTTATTCCTTTTATGGTGACCATTATCGGAATTCTGTTTACAGATTTATTGATCGGAATATCGATCGGATTAGGGGTTTCATTTTTGGTGATTCTGTATTACAATTTTAAATTATCTCATTATCTTTCCGTGGAAGGAGATGTGTACAAAATTCGATTGACAGAACACATGACTTTCCTAAATAAAGCGTCGTTAATTGAGACCTTACTGAAGATTCCGGATGGTGTGAAAGTGATCATTGATGAAAGCGAAGCCAAATTTTTGGCAAATGACATTATTGAGTCGATCGAAGACTTTAAAATACGAGCAAAAGACAAAAACATAGAAATTGAGATTATAACACCAAA
Source organism: Flavobacteriales bacterium UBA7666 (assembly GCA_002483265.1). Classification (GTDB taxonomy): domain Bacteria; phylum Bacteroidota; class Bacteroidia; order Flavobacteriales_D; family Crocinitomicaceae; genus Fluviicola. The sequence goes on from DLHO01000018.1 coordinate 285,985, forward strand.
CGAATTAGAATATGAAAGAGATATTTGAAGGAAATAAAGCATGGGTTGAAGAAACATTAGCAAAAGACCCAACATTCTTTGACAATTTATCACACGGTCAAACACCTGAATATTTATGGATCGGTTGTTCCGACAGCCGCGTTCCTGCGAATGAGATTGTGAATTTGCCTCCGGGAAGTATTTTCGTTCAGCGTAACATTGCAAATCAGGTAATTAATTCAGACATGAATCTATTGAGTGTGGTTTACTATGCAGTGAAATATCTGAAAGTAAAACACATTTTGGTCGTGGGTCATTACGGTTGTGGTGGTGTTACTGCTGCAATGAGTAACAAAAGTTTTGGTTTCCTAGATAACTGGTTGGTAAGCATTAAAAATGTGTACATCAAATACCAACAAGAACTGGATAACATTGCAGATGAGGAATCCCGCACAAACCGTTTGGTGGAATTGAATGCAATTGAACAAGCACGAAATATGGCTAAAATTTCATTTATTCAGGAAGAATGGCAAAATAAAAATCCTATTGAAATTCACGCCTTGGTATACAGTTTGAAGGACGGAAAATTACGTGATTTGGAATCTACTTTCAACAATTCACAGGATTTGAAACCAGTATTTCAGATTAACCAGTTTTAATCAATGATTGAGGAGACGATCACTCAGCTGGAAGAACTTTTTGAACCCTTTCGAAATGCAAAACGAGCGCAAACTGCCAGTGCTTATATGAGAGACCATTTTCCATTCATTGGAATGAAAACGGAAATTCGGAGAAGTGCTCAAAAAAGCTGGATCGATTCACTCAAAACACTAGAAGATAGAAAACTTAGATGGTTAGTAATTCGCGCTCTTTGGGAAAAAGAAGAGCGCAATTACCAACATACTGCCATTGACCTACTGAATTCCTGGCCCAAAAAATTCTTTTCAGAAGAAGATGCTATTGAATTGGAATGGATCCTACATCACAAATCTTGGTGGGACAGTGTGGATGCAATTGCTTCCAATTATTTAGGGAAATGGGCATTGGCATTCCCTGAAAAAGCGAGAGAAACTTTTGAAAAATGGCGTTACCATGAATCTTTTTGGCTTCAGCGTTCCTGCCTCATTTACCAATTGAAATACAAAGACGAAGTTGACAGTGTTTATTTGGAAAATCTGATTCAGCAAATGAATGGAAATAAGGAGTTCTTCATCCAGAAAGCAATCGGATGGTCACTTCGCCAATTATCCAAATACAAACCGGAAGAGGTTGTTCAAATCCTTTCCAATAATCCGATTAAAGGGTTAGCATTGAGAGAAGCGAGTAAATACCTTAAATAATTATCAATTATGAAGGGTTCAATTATCAAGAGAGATTCCTTCCTTGATAATTAATAATTGATAATCTTTGCATTTGTTTGTTACTTTTCCAAAACCAGACATTACCTGTCAAAACCCAAGACTTTGTTTAAAAAGAAAACACATACTACATTTAACGAAGCCCAGCAAATTGAACTTGCTCAAAAAGACCATCGGTACTTTGGGCCGCTTTATGAGCGTTATTTTGAACAAATCTTTCGGTTTATTTTTAAACGACTGGGAGGAAATGAAGAAGTAGCAGGAGATTTGGTGCAGCAATGTTTTATAAAGGCAATGGCCAATATTACCAAATACGAAGACCGTGGACTTCCATTCAGCGCCTGGCTTTACCGCATTGCTCAAAATGAAGTGAATATGTTTTTTAGATCTGAAAAGAAGAACTATTCCGTTGAAATAAGTGACCGTCACCTCTATACCATTCTGGAAGAGAGCGGCGAAAACGCGATTCAACAAGAAGATTTAGATCAACTGATTGAAATAATCAATAACTTAGATGAAACTCAAGCAGATTTAATAGAATTACGATTTTTCCAGGAGCTCAGTTTCAAAGAAATTGCCGATATCTACCAAATTAGTGAAGCAAATGCTAAAATGAGAGTTTATCGCTTACTGGAAAAGATCAACACCAATTGGAAACGCGAATCATGAGAAAATTTCAAAGAATAACGAACGAAAAATCACAAGAACCCACCAAGGAACAAATGGTGCGTTACAAGGATTTTGCCTCGCTTTCTCATAAATATGAGCGTTTGGCAAAACGTCCTAAACGTCCGTTGTACAAAGATCCAAAGTTGTTTTTACTCCTTTTAATCCTAGGATTGATGTTCTTATTGGTATTTCTTGAATCTTAGAATCCTTCAATATCCAATTCCCTCATTGCAACAAAGGATTTCAAAACCCGCTCTCCGATCCCCGGAACTTCCACATGAATTAAATAAACTCCGGAAGCAACGGGAATTCCCGCCTTATTTGCCAATGTCCAATCCAGGAAAGTAAGCGCATTATCCTTTTTGAATTGATTGACCATTTTCCCCGACATGGTATAAATCGTAACCGTACAAACTTCCGGCAAGTTTACAATCTTAATCCGTTTGTCTACTTTGTTACGTTCATATTCAGAGAATGCATAGTATGGA
>DLHO01000007.1:0-803 GCA_002483265.1 Flavobacteriales bacterium UBA7666
GATTTACTTTGGGTGAAGCTGCAATGACAATCGATAAAACAGAAGACGGAAAATTCATCGTTACAACTGTCAAAGGAACAAAGCACTTAGCTCCAATCGTTATGATTGCTGGTGGATTGGGTGTTTTCGAACCAAGAAAACCACCTATTTCAAACATTGCTGATTTCGAGGATAAAGGAATTGAGTACATCATAAAAGATCCGGAATTTTACAGAGGAAAACGCTGTGTAATTGCAGGTGGTGGTGATTCAGCATTGGATTGGTCGATCTTCTTAGCAGAAAAGAAAATTGCAAAAGAAGTAGTGTTGGTTCACAGAAGTTCTTCTTTCCGCGGACATTTGGATTCCGTTCAAAAAGTCATTGACATGGCGGAAAGCGGTCAAATCAACTTGATCACAGAAGCAGAAGTTGTTGGTGTGGAAGGAAATGGCGCATTGAGTCATGTGAAGATCCTACACAATACGCAAGGAGAAATTTTACGTGAAACAGATCACTTCATTCCATTGTTTGGTTTGAAACCATCTTTGGGCCCAATTGCAGATTGGGGATTGGAAATTGAAAAAAATGCAATCAAAGTAAATACCTTGGATTACTCTACAAATATTCCGGGAATTTATGCAATCGGAGACGTAAATACTTACGAAAACAAATTGAAGCTGATTTTGTGTGGTTTCCACGAAGGAACCTTGGCTATTCAATCAGCATTTGCGCGCATTCATCCGGATAAGAAGAACATTCTGAAGTATACAACCGTAAACGGCGTACAAGGATTTTAAATTAAACAGTAAGGGCGGAAAATTTTC
>DLHO01000007.1:839-105772 GCA_002483265.1 Flavobacteriales bacterium UBA7666
GAAAATTTTCCGCCCTTACTGTTTGGGGATTTTTGGAACAATTTTTGCCTCTCTCGAACGTTAAAACTAGGGAAGGATTAAATCTTATCTTTGGTTAGTACTTCCAATACATTAGAATTAAAAACACACAACATGAAAATCAGTATCGCAATTGCCTTAATAATCAGTACGAGTTATTTGTCAAACGCTCAAACCTTAGGGAAAATGGTTTCCAAAGGAAAAGAATTGACTAGCGGAACATCGTCATCCAAACCTTCATTGACAAATGATGAGGTTGTAAGTGGTTTGCGTGAAGCATTAACAACGGGTGCAAAAACGGCTGCGAGTGCTGCAGGTGTAACAGATGGATTCTACAAGAACCAAAAGATCTTTATTCCATGGCCGGCCGAAGCGAATGAAATGAAAGATAAATTGGTGAAATTAGGCATGCAAAGTCAGGTTACACAATTTGAAGAATCAGTAAATCGTGCAGCTGAAGAGGCAGCGAAAAGTGCTTTTGATGTTTTTGCCGGAGCGGTTAAAGGAATGTCTGTGGGTGATGGTTTTGCAATTTTGAACGGAAGTGATACGGCTGCAACACATTTTTTGCGTGAAAAAACAACAAGTACTTTGACGGAGAAATTTAAACCAATTGTAAAAACTGCAATGGAAAAAGTACGTGTTACGGAATACTGGACACCTCTCGTTACGAAATACAACAAGTTACCTCTGGTTACTAAGCAAAATCCAGATTTGGAAGCTTACGTAACGGCAAAAGCAATCAATGGATTGATGGTTTTGATCAGTGAGCAAGAAGCTAAAATTCGTAAGGATCCGGCAGCACAAGTAACTGACTTATTGAAGAAAGTATTTGGGAAAAGCTAAAAAGAAGTTAAACCGCTTGAGAATGAATGTTCTTTAGCGCTTATTGAGTAATTTTGTAAAGCGATCAATTTGGTCGCTTTACTAGTTTAAAAGGGTTCAAGTTTTGTTCAAAAGGTTATTGGAACTTTTCATCCCGATAGTTATCGGGACTTTGAACTTAATTTTTGTAAAAAATACACTATGAAAAGCATTACAGTAAGCGAATTGAAAGCATGGAAAGATGGAAATGAGGATTTTCAACTCATTGATGTCCGTGAACCATATGAGAATGAAATCTGTACGTTGGATGGGATTTTGATTCCGATGAACGATATTCCGGCAGAATTTGGTCAGATCGATAAGAACAAAAAAGTGGTGGTTCATTGCCGTTCAGGAAAAAGAAGTGCAAACGTGATTTCCTTTTTAGAGCAAAACCACAACTATACAAATTTATATAACCTCGAAGGAGGGATTTTAGCCTGGATCGAAGAGGTAGATCCAACGATGGAAGCATATTAATAATTGAAAATATAAAAGTGAAAATTGACAAGGGTTGATTTACCCAATTTACTTTAGGCTGATCTCTTCTTTTCAATTCTCCATATTCAATTTTACATTCATTGAATGAATCGCAAGACAATTAATACCGTAATTATTCTGGGGATACTCTCTTTACTGAGTGTTCTGAGCATTCAATTGTTCTGGATTCATAAAACGAACGAAGCACAGCGGATAACAGTACAGATACAGGAAAGAGAAGATAGTCTGAACTTGAAGCAGTTTTCAGAACGTGCACACATCGCCCTAAGAGATGTCTTAGAGCAACTCAATACTAAAGATGATATCAGTGCCAATTTGTATGGGGCTGTAAAACAGATTCGTCCGAATTACTTTTCAGTAGATATTGAAGAAGAATTGCATCCTTTTTATCTGGAACAATTGCTGAAACGCGAGTTCGATAATCAAAGTCTGAATCAGGATTTTGTTTATGGAATCTACGATTGTTACTCGGATTCGATCATCTTTGGGAATCTCATTAAATTTACCAAGGATTCATCTTATTCTGTAACAAACAATGATTCTGTAGGTAAGACATCCAACCAGTTGAAATGGAAGAATGATGGGCATTATTTTACGGTTCTTTTTCCTAATGTCAGCTCCAGTTCTATTGATGTAGCCAAAACAGATTTTTATCCCTGGTTTTATCTGGTAATCCTCTTGCTTCTGTTGTTTTTGTTCTTTGTTTTTACCTTGAATGTTATTTTGAAACAGAAGCGGCTTTCGGAGGTGAAAACGGATTTCATCAATAACATGACGCATGAATTGAAGACACCGATTTCTACCATTGGTCTTTCAAGTGAATTGCTCTTGAGAGGAGATTTTAAAGATGATCCCGATCGTTTACATCGCTATGCTGAAATCATCTACAAAGAAAATAAGCGTTTGGAAAATCAGGTAGAGCGTGTGTTAAACGTTGCAAAACTGGATCGTGAAAAATTAACATTGAAGAAAGAGTCATGCTCTATACATGATTTGATTCTGGAAGCGAAAGAAAGTTTTGATATCAATCAAACAGATCAGGGAGGTGAAATAGAATTGCTATTGGATGCCACAAGAGAGACGTTGATGGTGGATGAAGTTCACATTACCAATGTGATCTATAATTTACTGGATAATGCGGTGAAATACTGTAATACCGTTCCGCATATTGATATTCGCACCTGGGATGATGCGCAATTCTTTTACCTGTCAATTACAGATAATGGAATAGGAATAAAGCGGGAAGACCTCAAAATGATTTTTGATAAATTTTATCGCGTTCCAACAGGGAATGTACACGATGTAAAAGGTTTTGGATTAGGGCTTTATTATGTGAAATTGATTGTAGATGAGCATGGGGGAACCATTCAGGTAAAAAGCCAACCGGGTAAAGGCACGACCTTCTCATTGAAATTTCCTTTGAAATGATTCTGGCTATCTTTGTGAAAATTGCAAATAAAACAATAGGATTCGAGAATTCCCAAATTCGGGTGTTCCCAAAGATACGAACAGATTTGAATTTAAATTGATTGATTATCAATTTATTTAACAATAAAACTAGTTAGAGGATTACCTATGCAAGCGCTTATTGATCGTATTTTTTCCATTCAAACAGAGTCAGATTTTGATCAGTGTGCTTTGGAAGTTTATCACTTTCAAAAGGAGCATGTTCCCGTTTATAAAACGTTTTTGGAGTTGATCAATAGACCGGAACCAACACATTATTCGCAAATACCACATTTACCAATCGCTTTTTTTAAGACGCATGAAATTATTGCAGCTAATCAATCGGTTCAGCAGGTTTTTAAAAGCAGTGGTACAACCGGAATGGTTCGAAGCACACATTATGTTGCGGATGTTTCCATATACGAGCGCTCTTTCATACCAACCTATGAGCAGTTTTTAGGGAAATTGGAAGATCAGATCATTTTTGCGCTATTACCGAACTACGTTTCTCAAGGCGAGTCCAGTTTGGTTTATATGGTTGATAAATTGATTGAAGGAACAAAAAATGAGTTGTCCGGATATTATCTGGAAAGTCCGGGAAGTTTATTGAATGCTATTTCCGAAGGGAGAAAAACCGGGAAGAAATTGGTATTGTTTGGTGTTTCCTATGCTTTATTGGATTTGGCAGAGATAAAACCTGATCTGCATGATGTGACGGTCATTGAAACCGGTGGAATGAAAGGAAAGAGAAAGGAAATGACTAAAGAGGAGATGCATCAGGAATTGGTTGCTGGTTTTGGTTGTGAGTACATTGCTTCTGAGTATGGAATGTGTGAATTGCTTTCTCAGGCTTACAGCGATAAAAATGGAGTGTTTGAACTGCCTTTCTGGATGAAAGTTTCTCTAAGAGAAGTGAACGACCCTTTTGAATTACTGCAACAAGATAAAACCGGAGGCGTAAATGTGATGGATTTAGCGAATATCTATTCATGTGCTTTTATTGAAACGCAGGATTTAGGACGGATAGAAGAAGGAAAGCTACGTCTAATGGGACGTTTCGATCATTCTGATATTCGTGGTTGTAATTTACTCGTAGCCGAGTAATCTAGCTGAGTCAAAGCCAACTTTTCATAATTCGGCATTCGTAATTCGGCAATCGTAATTGTTTTGTTATTTTTGAATAAAGTCATACTTGAAGTAAATGGATTCAGCAATTCAACATATTGTTCGCACACGTTCCAACGAATTGTTTGATAAGGTCAAAGGATATCGGGAGCACATGCATCGTTTTCCTGAATTATCTTATTCGGAGTATCATACGATGAGTTTTGTTGCCGAACAGTTAGACAAGATTGGTATTCCTTATGAAAAAGAAATAGCTGGAACCGGTGTTCTGGGAATCATCCGTTCTGACAACCACAAAGAAACAGATTCATGTATTGGTCTGCGTTCTGAATTAGATGCTTTACCAATTCAGGAACAAACTAATTGTGCCTATAAATCTACGGTTGATGGCGTGATGCATGCATGCGGTCACGATGTACATACTGCCATTTTACTTGGAGTGGCTGAGATTTTATGGGAGAATAGAAACCAATTGAAGCATCCGGTAAAGTTGTTTTTTCAACCCGGAGAAGAAAAAAATCCAGGAGGGGCTTCTTTAATGATTGCAGACGGAGTTTTGAAAAATCCGCCTGTTCATGAGTTATTTGCCCTGCATGTTTTTCCTGAAATGAAAGTTGGAAATGTGGGATTCAGACCAGGTTTATATATGGCTTCTTGTGATGAAATCTATATTACGATAAACGGAAAAGGTGGTCATGGAGCAACTCCACATCAAACCATCGATCCAATTATGATTGGTGCGCAGTTATTGACTGGTTTGCAGCAAATCGTGAGTAGAAAATGTGATCCGAAAGTTCCCTGTGTTTTATCGTTTGGTCATTTTGAAGCATTGGGAGCAACGAATGTAATTCCTGAAAAAGCAATCCTGAAAGGAACTTTTCGTACCATGAATGAAGATTGGAGAAAGGAGGCTCTGGAACTCATTGCAAAACAAGTCCATGCTACGTGTGAACAATTCGGTGCAACGGCTGATCTGGAAATATCGAAAGGTTATCCCTATTTGGAGAATGATCCGGTTTTGACAGATAAAATGATGAGAAGAAGCATTCATTTCTTTGGAAAAGACCAAGTCGAAGAATTGCCTATTCGTTTAACGTCAGAGGATTTTTCGTTCTATGCACAGGAAATTCCGGTTTGTTTTTTCCGGTTGGGAGTTCGAAATGAAGACTTAGGCATTATTTATGGAGTGCACCACCCGAAATTTGATATTGACAGCAAAGCATTGATTGTAGGAATGCAGGCAATGTGTTTAGCTGCTTTTGAATAAGAATTATGAGAAATTGGTTGTTTTTAAGTTTGATTACTTTGCTGCTCGTTTCCTGTGGAGACGAGAAAGAAGTGCATGAAACGGAAATTTATCAGATTCGTGCCATTGGTACACTTTCCACTACGGAATATACTTTGGGAAAGATCATTCACTGGGATGATGAAGGAGAATGGTACAAATTCGGTGATCGAAAGATTTTGCTGAGTTGTAAAGCAACGGTTAAAGCAGGAGTGAACCTGAGTACAATCAAAGAATCCGATATTGAAGTGAAAGGAAGGAAAATTATCATTCAACTTCCTCCTCCTGAAATTGTATCTTTTGAAATGGATCCGGATTTGGTTCGTACTGAAATGACAGATGTCAATGGTTTCCGATCGGATTTTTCACAAGTGGATAAATCGAAGGTGTTGCAAAAAGGAGAAGAATCTATTCGGAAAGACCTTAAAAAACTAAATATATTGGATGAAGCAGAGCAGAATGCAAAGATCTTCATCATTGATTTTTATAAGAATCTGGGATTTGAACAAGTAATCGTACATGAAACTCCAAAAGATAAAAGAAATACGAACGTTGATCATTAGATTGGCTCTTGTTGCAGGGATTGCCTTTGTTGGATACTGGGTTTATCAATTGTTTTTCAAGGGCGAATCTACGGATGAAATTGTATTGGAAGAAACTCCATTGAAGGTTGAACAAATTCGTTCGATCCTGGAGTTGAATACCCTGAAGTTTCAGGATGAAGCCGTTGTTGACTCTGTTGAGTATTATAAAACAGAGAGTGATGTGATTTGGGGAACTTTCGATAAATTAACCGATCCGAACCAATTCAAACACGGTTTACATCCGAGTAGTGTCAAAAGAAGATTAACGTTGATTGTTCGGGGAGAATTATTGTACGGAGTAGATTTAAAAAGAAAGGATTTTCAATTCATTCCGAAGGGTGATACCTTGACAATTATTATTCCTCAGCCTGAATTGCTCTCCGTTTCAGTAAACCCGAAAGGAACCGAAGTTTATTTGGAAAATGGCGAATGGAAAGATTACGAACGTGCTCATTTGCAGCGCAAGGCACGAAACAAAATGATTGCTTCAGGAGATCGTCTGAAGCTGCCCGAGCGTGCCAAAGCGCCACTAGAAAAAGTGTTAAGGGCTTTGGTAAAAACCGATAAAACATTAGTTATTAAATTCGAAAAATAGATGCGCCAAATTCTTTTCACCCTGTTGACCGTTTTCGGATTCACAGTTTCCTTTGCTCAATCAGATTCCTCCCGACTGAAATTTTTATTTGTGGGTGATATCATGCAGCATGGCGGTCAAATTGCCGGAGCATATAACGTAAAGAAAGATACATATGATTATCAAGATTGCTTTCAATATGTAAAGCCATTGGTAGAGAGTGCTGATATTTCCATTGCCAATTTGGAAGTAACGCATGCCGGAAAACCGTACAAAGGGTATCCGCAATTCTCGGCACCACCACAATTATCATGGGCCTTGGTTGAAGCAGGTTTCAATGTGATCATTACTGCAAATAATCACAGTTGTGATGGAGGCGGAAAAGGAGTTGTAAAAACGTTGGATGTTCTGGATAATCTAAAAGTAAAACATACGGGAACTTTCCGTAATAAGCAGGAACGGAATCAGAATTATCCTTTGTTGGTCGAGAAAAACGGATTCAAAGTTGCCGTTTTAAACTATACCTATGGAACCAACGGCTTGTCAGTTGCTGCTCCTTTGATCATTAACTACATCGACAGTGCGGTCATGGAAGCGGATTTCAAAAAGGCGCGTGAAATGAAAGTGGATCTGATTGTATGTACTTTGCATTGGGGAACAGAATATCAATCCCTGCCGAATGCGTATCAAAAGAATTGGGAGAAATTCTGTTACGATCAGGGAGCTGATATGGTAATTGGCGGTCATCCCCATGTATTACAGCCGGTGGAGGTGAAAGAGATCAACGGAGAAAAGAAATTAACTGCCTGGTCACTGGGTAATTTTGTTTCCAATCAGCGGGATCGTACCAAAGACGGAGGAATGATCTTAATGGCAGAAGTGAATAAGGTTTCAGGAAAAGCAGTTCTAGGGAAAGTAGAACATGCATTTACTTGGGTTTATCCAAGACAAGAGGCAGTAGTGAAGCCATTCTACATTTTACCTGATTTTGATTACAATAAATATCGTTCAGACTTTTTGGATGGGGAGTCGAAAGCTAAATATGATTTGTTTTTCTCCGATTCAAGGGCTTTGTTTAAAGAGCACTCGAAAGGAACTACTGAGTATCTTGTTTCAGATCCCAATATAATTAAGCGTTACGGGATGTTGTTGAAAGGATATTATGCACTTGAAATACCAACAATTGCAGATGTGGCTTTAGGCATCCTTGACGACCAGCATTTAGTTTTGGGAGCAGATGGTGAGTATCATGTGGTTAACGGGCATATGGAAAGTGAAGCTGAGGCAGTGAAGTTGAAGGAAGAAAAAAGAGTGCCTGCTTCAATTGTATTTATCTCACCTATAGAATATAAAGTCATTAAATGAAAGTATCATTGATCGTTGCAATGGACAACGAACGCGGAATTGGAAAAAACAACGATCTGATGTGGCACTTGCCGGCAGATATGAAGTTTTTCAAAGAAACAACTACCGGACATATTGTGGTTACAGGTCGGAAGAATTATGATTCCATTCCGGAGCGTTTTCGTCCCTTACCCAATAGAGAGAATGCCGTTTTGACCCGCAGTGCAGATTATGAAGCTCCGGGAGCGCTCGTTTTTTCGTCTTTGGAAGCATGTCTGAAATACTACCAAAATGAAACGGAACGAACTGTTTTTATCATTGGTGGCGGACAGATTTACAAAGAAGCGATGGCTTTGGATGTTTTGGATGAACTATTCATAACGCAAGTAGATCATACTTACGGCGCAGACACATTCTTTCCGGAATTTGATGAATCACTTTGGGATTTAGAAACTGTTTTTGAGCAGGAAGTGGATGAGAAGCATGCGGTGAGTTTTCAGGTAATGAAATACGTCAAGAAATAAGCCTCATTGTTAATTAGCTGATTAACAAAGTTGTTTCGTTATATAACGAAAACATGATATCATGTTTTCACGATGATGTAATATCATGATATTATGAAGTTTTGTTGAAACATTTCCTGATTTTGTTTAAAACGACCTTGCCTTCCCATCATCCATTGACTAACTTTGTTCCTTATGAAATTGTGTATTGCCGAAAAGCCTTCCGTAGCTCGAGATATCGCAGAAGTCATTGGCGCAAAACAGCGTCATGATGGCTTTTACGAAGGAAACGGCTATTGGGTAACTTGGACTTTCGGACATTTGTGTACACTCAAAGAGCCCCACGATTATCATGAAAAATGGAAGTATTGGAAACTGGAAGATCTTCCGATTATTCCGGATAAATTCGGAATTAAACTCATTGAAGATGCCGGTGTCAAAAAGCAATTCTCTATTATTGAAAAATTAGTAGCCTCTTGTGATGAGGTCATTAATTGCGGGGATGCCGGGCAAGAAGGAGAATTGATTCAGCGCTGGGTTTTGTCAAAAGCAAAGTGCAAAGTTCCAATGAAACGTTTGTGGATTTCTTCTTTGACCGAAGAGGCTATTCGCGAAGGATTTCAAGCTCTGAAAACAGGAGAACAATACCAAAATTTATACGCGGCGGGAAGTGCAAGGGCAATTGGAGATTGGCTTTTGGGGATGAATGCCACACGTTTGTTTACGAAGAAATTTGGACAAGGAAAAGCAACGCTATCTGTTGGTCGTGTTCAAACACCCACTTTAGCAATGATTGTTGGACGCCAAAAGGAAATTGATGCCTTTCGGTCCGATGAATATTGGGAATTGAAGACAAATTACCGTGAAACAGAGTTTTCAGCGGTTATTGATCGATTACAATCGCAAGACAGAGCGGACAAGGGATTGGCCTATTTGTTAGAGCACCCCTTTGAAATTACTTCCTTCGAACAAAAAGAAGGGAAGGAGGGAAATCCGCGATTATTCGACTTAACATCTTTACAGGTAGAGTCCAATAAGAAGATTGGGAATTCTGCAGAAGAAACACTGAAAATGGTTCAAAGCCTTTACGAGAAGAAATTGGTGACCTATCCGCGTGTGGATACCACTTATTTGAGTGAAGATTTACATCCGAAGATCGAAGGGATCATGAAAGGATTGACCTATTATTCCCGATTTACAGACTCTGTTTTAGCGAAACCAATTCCGAAGTTAAAGACCGTTTTTGACGATAAAAAAGTAACCGATCACCACGCGATTATTCCTACCGGAGTGCAGCCAAGTGGTTTGAGTCATCCGGAACAGCAGATTTACGATATGATCGTGCGTCGGTTTATTGCAGCTTTTTATCCCGAATGTAAGGTTTCGAATACGACCGTTTTAGGGAAAGTCGGCCAGATTGAATTCAAAGCAACCGGAAAGCAGATTATTGAGCCGGGTTGGCGCATTGTTTGGGAAGAAACAAAGGAAGAGGAAGCATCGCTTCCGAAGACTGAAGCTTCATCTGGAAAAGATGAAAAGCTGAAGGAAAAGCCGGAACAAACCATGCCTCATTTTGAAGAAGGTGAAAGTGGTCCGCACAAACCGTTCATTCATCAGGGAAAAACAAGTCCTCCGAAACACTACACGGAAGCTACTTTGCTAAGAGCAATGGAAACTGCCGGGAAGATGATCGACGATGAGGAATTGCGCGACATGATGAAGGAAAATGGAATCGGCAGACCGGCTACACGTGCCAATATCATAGAGACCTTGTTTAAGCGAAAATACATTGAGAAGAAACGCAAGAATTTGATTCCAACGAGTACCGGAATGGGATTAATCGATACGATTCAGAATGAGTTATTGAAGAGTGCCGAATTGACCGGACAATGGGAGCGGAAACTACGTTTGATCGAAAAAGGAGAATACGATCTGGAACAATTCAAACGGGAATTAATGGTCATGGTGCGTGAATTAACCGATGAGGTGATTTTTTCTCAAGCACCTGTTCGAATCATGCTTCATACAGATCAGCCGGTTGAAGTTGTGAAAGAAAAGAAAGAGCGTAAGAAAGCTGAAAAGCAAAGTATTGAAGATTTGGACTGTCCGAAATGCAAATCGAATAAACTGATGACCGGGAAAAGGGGCGTTGGATGCACCAATTTTAAGGTGTGTGGATTCATGGTTCCTTTTGAATTGCTCGGAAAAAAATTAACCGAAAAACAACTTACAGATTTGATCTCAAAAGGAAAAACCGGTAAAATGAAAGGTTTATTGATTCCAGGGTCTCATCAGGTAATTGAAGGTGCTATTTCTTTGGATGAAAGCTTCAATATAACGGTAGTTTAAACGTGCATTAAGCGCTGCATCAACAAATCCTTTCGTGATTTAGAAACCGGAATTTGAGATCCATTTTCCAAAATCAGCATGTTATATTCCTTTTGAAATTTCTTAATGTATTTCAAATTCAACAAAAAGGAATGGTGAACCCGCATGAATTTGGATTCTGGCAGCATGGTTTCAAATACCTTCAAATTCTTGGAACTAGTAATGTGTTCATTAATTGTTTGAATCATCGTGTATTTACCATCTGCTTTGAGATAAACGATATCGTCAATTTTCAGGAAAATAATCGCATCCAGTCCTGTAATTCCAATTAGATCAGATTGAACCAGACTTTCTTCGTTTTTATCCGAGGAATTGGAATGAGTTTCTGCAGTTTGAGCATCTACATCCTGAATCCGTTGAATACAATTTCGCAGATCTGAAGAATTGATCGGTTTAAGCAAATAGTCAAAAGCACCTTTTCTGATTGCAGCAATGGCGTGTTCATCATAAGCGGTAATGAAGACTACTTTGGTTTCAAATGGAATTTCATCTACCAGATCAAAGCTTGTTCCCGACTGTAATTGAATGTCTAAAAAAGCAACATCAATACTCATTTCATCAAAAACCTGTTTTGCTTCTTCAACAGTTGCAACACTTGCAGCAATTTCAATACTTGGATCGATTTTGTGCAATAAGGTGGCTAGCCCTTCTCGGCTTATTCGAATATCATCTAAAATGAGTGCTTTCACTGTTTCAAGAATTAAATTTCCAGCATTTCTTCAGTCATCAATGGAATTTTGAAAATGACGATTGTTCCATTGTTGTCCGGTTTGTCTATGATTTCAAAGATAACGGAATATTGATATTTTGCCTTTAATAAATTGATCTTATCAAGAACCATATTCCATCCATGTGAAATGTGATTTGCACGATAGGTATTGATTCGTTTCGCTTCCTGCCTTCCAATTCCATTGTCATCAATTTTCAAGATGATTGTATCGCCTTTCTGGTATCCTTCGATAATCAATTTTTTATCCCCTTTTTTATGAGCTAATCCATGAACAATGGCATTTTCAACGGTGGGTTGGATCAATAGGGTTGGAATTTTTAAGTGAAGTAAATTCTCCGGAATAGTAACTTCTACATCGAGACTTTCTTCAAAACGGAAACGTTCCACTGAAATGTAAGATTTCAATAATTCTACTTCATCCCTAAGAGTAATGAATGAATTGTCACTCTGCTGCAGGAATTTTCTCAGAAGACTGGAGAAATCACTTAATGCGTATTCAGCCTCTTCCTGTTTTCCCATCACAATGAGGTATTGAATGTTGTTCAAACAATTGAAAATGAAGTGAGGATTCATTTTTGCCTGAATGGCTTTCAGTTTCAACTCGAACATTATATTTTTGTGTTCGCTGTCCTTTAATTCCTGATCCTTTGAAATCTGAATTCGTTTATAAGTCAATAGGAAAATGAGCAAAAATACCAGGCCAAATGCAATTAGTCGGAACCAAAGTGTTTCGTAAATGTGCTTTTCGATTTTAAAGGCATAAATAATTTCATTTGGACTATGGTCATTGAAACCATCGATTCCACGCATATATACTTTGTATTCTCCCGGAGGAAGCATTTTAAAACTAATTTCCCCTTTCTTGGTTGGTACACTCCATTCTTCTTTGATGTCCGGGCCAACTAATTTGTATTGATAATGCAGGTTGTAAAACTGTGTGAAATTGGGACAATAGTATTGCAAGTTGATCGTGTGGGTATTGCGCGGGAAAACATGATTGGAAAGTTTTTGGGTTTTGTCGTTTACCACGACTTCCTTTAAGAACGGGCGCAATTTTCGATATTTCGGCACTTCAAAAAAACTAATCAATACTCCTTGTATAGTAGGAAAGTAGAAATGTTTGTTATCGCCTGAATAATAATTGTTTTGAAACCCCCCATTGAACTCCGTATTTAATATTCCATCATCTTGCCCTAGTCGAAATGGGATTAAAAAATTGACTTTATGTGAAATGAAATCTTCAATTTTATGTTCGTTGATGACATATAGTCCATGATTAGAAGAAATGTATAAATTCCCGTTTTGATCCGGAGCTAAAGAGAAAATATCATTGTCAAGTAAACAATTTTTCATTCTGCTTAAAGGCCGTAATTTTTTGTAATCCCAGTAGTACAAACCTCCGCCATAAGTTCCAATGTAAAAAGTGCCGTCTTTCTTTTCGTGAAAAGCACGTACTTCTTTTCCATTCAATCCATTTCGGATTCCGAGATGTTTCTTCAATTTTAAATCTTCGGAAAAAATGAAAAAACCATCTTCTCCACCTACCAAAACATCTCCGTTCTTGAGTTGATAAAAGCAGATAACCAATCCGATTTTAAGTGATTTAAAAAGTGGCTTAAAATGATTTGCTGTTTCTCCTAAATAAATTCCATGTTCTGTCCCTATCCAAATTCGCTTCTTTCGATCTTGAAAAATGGCATGTATTGGATTTTCATAAAAACTCTTGTTAATATTTCGAACGAATTTATGATTCTTAAGAACCACAATCCCCATCCCCCAGGTTCCAGCCCAAACTTCTCCATTGATATTGGCGAGGCATGCGAAATCGGTGTGTTTGCTGTAATAGTTTGAAAGTGATTTTTGATTAAACTTGAAAATACTTCCGTAAGTCCCGGAAACGATTAATTGGTTATTAGATGTTTTGATAATGGAACTAAGCGAAGATTCTTTTAAGGTTGGTTCATCATAGATGGTCATGCATTGCTTTACCTTCAGTTGGAGAAGCCCTTTGTCATTGCTTCCGGCAAAAAGAAAGTTTTCATCTGCATTGTAAAAAAGCGATAAAATGATCTTACTTGGGAGGTTGGCATTCTGAGATTCAAAGAAAGGACGAAGGAGGTTTTTATAAAAAATCCCTTTGTGTGAAGATGTAAACACCTCATTGTGCGGGGTGAAAGCAATATCGGTGAAATGGGCACCTTGTGTGTCTTCTTTGAATTTTTCCGGAATTAATTTTCCTTTGTAATAGATAGTCACTCCATTTAAACCAAGCAAGTAGTTTTCTCCGGTATATGGATTTTTTTTAGATTGATAGTAAATTTCCTTCGTTAATCTGAACCATTTGGATTTTCGCAAAACGTATGTCCCTGTTTCATCAGAAAAGAAAGGGGTTTTACCTATTATTCCAACTCCGGAGATACATTCCGTATTCTCTAAATGAGCAATGAAGCGACTCTTAGTTGATCCCAATTTGGAAATACGGACTTCCTTTTTTGAGTTAACATAAATGATTGAATCGTGGTAGAAAGAAGCACCTAAATTACCTTCTTTGGAAAGCACTTTTGTAACAGGGGTAATTTGAAATAGCTGCGACCGATTATTTATCCCATAAAGGATATTTGTCTTCGGATCCAGAAACATTTTGATGGAAAGGATCTTCCTGCTTTCATCGGTAGGATTAATGTCTGCGAATGTCTGACCGTTGAATTGAACCAATCCGTTTGCTGTCCCAATGAGTAAATTCCCTGTTTTATCGGGGGTCATTGCTGAGATTTGATGCTGTGGAATCCCATCTTCTGTTCCATATACTCGGATAGTAAATGGCGAATTGGTGTTTAAAGTGGATTCGATGAGTTTTCCAAGCGGCTGTGCTTGAATTGAGTAGCTTCCGTAGAGTATAAAGCAAAGAATACCCAAAAGCAAACGATAAACTACTGGTTTATGTTTTGGATATTTCAGTTTCAAACTCATTTTGCGAAGTTAACACTACTAAATCAATTTATTAGCTTGAATTTAAATGTAGTGTATACCAGCTGTTTCCGTTAAAGTAGTTTCAATGAGTTTTTGGGCAACTTTTGATCCTTGAACTCCCCGATATTTCCGAGCTTTTCCAATCAATAAAGGACTAATCACAAATGAAAGCACTTGCATTAACTTATCGCTAAATTGTCTTTCTTTTCTTGGTCCGATTAGAAATGAGGGTCGAATGAAAACGGTGATTGGAATCCCAAGCTGTGAAATACCTTGTTCCATTTCACCTTTTGTACGCAAATAGAAATTGGAAGATTTTTCATTTGCTCCGATAGAGGAAACGACACCTAATTTTTCTACACCTGCTTTTTTGCAAAACTTGCCGAAAGACACCACATAGTCGCGATCAATTTCCTGCTGGCGCACTTTGCTCCCTGCTTTTTTGAGTGTTGTTCCCAATGCACAGAATGCGACATTGATTTTTTCAGCGACTTCTAATTGATCCAACTGATCAAAAGGAACAAGGACAACCTGCATTTTTGCATGACCAAAACCAAGTGGATTTCTAGCCAATACCAATACTTTATCAGTTCGCGGATCGTTCAATAGCTGGATCAGAATTTCATTTCCGACCAATCCACTGGCTCCTGAGACACAAATTGTCATAGACGATTTTTTTACTTTTTAGCGATGTAAATATCCACTTCAGATTCTTCTCCAAGCCTGGATCGATCATCGTATATTTCGTAATCGTAGGTATAGCTGCGGTTCAATGTTTTGTCCTGATTCCAGATTGAATGCCAAGTATCTACAATTGCTTCAGGTAAGCCACCTTTAGCCAAAAAGGATTGAAAATGTCCACCCGGGAATTCACGCCCGATCAATCCTTCCGGAACCTGATCCAAAGAAGAAACTTTCAAGCCCAGCAGACAAGTGTACTTTCCGGTATAATCACTTTCGTAATCCGTATAAATACAAACAATATCAGAATCCAGCTGATTGGGAATTTTCTCCAACAGGTTTTCTGAAATAAATTGTCCCCAAAGTGCTCCGATCGCTGAAGATGCTTCACCTTCCTTGTTGGAGGTTTCAGTTGAAATACCGATTATTTTGAATCCTTTTTGTTGTGTCATTGAAACATTAACTTAATTGAGGTTTTGAATATAGTCATTTTATGGAATGAATGATGGAAGAAGTATCTGGAACCTGTTAAATTATAAATGGAGAATCAAAAAAAGTTGATTAAACCTTTCAGATGGTCTATCTTGACTAGATAAATCTTTCAATTATGAAAAGCTATTCACTACTATTCACAGGGTTGATCACCCTTGCAACTTCTGCTGTTGCACAAACATCCATGAATTTCTGCTGGGTAAACAGATCACTAGAAGGTCCGACCACACCTCATGTGGTTCCTGCTCCTTGGGTTTCCTGCTATGCAACTCCCGATACACAACCTGGTAATTGGGGAATCGTTCAAGCTCCTTCAGACGGGGGCAGCTATGTGAGTTTTATACGTATGGGAGACGGAAGTCCTTATAATGAAGGAATGTCAGGTATTGCCAACGGAATTACTACTCCCGGAACGTATGTTTTTACAGTTGATTTAGCCCATTCTCTGGTTTATTCTCCGCTGGCTGATCCTATGGGTTGTTACAGCTCCCTTGCCGTATACGGAGGATATTCACCTTGTTCTCAAACAGAATTGCTTTGGGAATCAGGTGATTTTATGGACACGAGTTGGCAAACTTATTCTGTAATGATTTCGCCTACCGTTGCCTGGCCCTACCTTACTTTTTGTCCGCAGTATGTTTACAATTGCGGAAATGGGTACATCAATGTGATGGTCGATAATTTAACCTGCGTTCAGCCTTTGAATATGAGGAAGCCTGATTGCGATTCGTGTAATGGTGCCATTACGATGCCGTCCTCTGCTGTATTACCAACTCCTCCTTATACTTACACCTGGAGCCATGGCGTTACTACAACGAGCAATACCATTACGGGGCTTTGTGAAGGAACATATACCGTAGACATTTCTGATTCTTCAGGAGCAGTAATTAGTTATACCATAAAAGTAGAGTGCGAATAAGTATTTTCCTGCTCTATTGAACAACCAATTATTGAGTTTGTTTTAAAAGAGGTTTTCGTAATTGAAGCCTCTTTTTTTATGTCCTAATAAATGGAGGGTCGGTATCAAAACAAGCCTGCCTGCAAAAACAAAAGAATAGTTAGTAGTTTTTTATTTAGATTTTAAAGTAGTTAATTATTTGATAATCAATTTAAAAAACGATTTTAATCAATTGTAAACGAAAAATATTCGACAGTAATCAGTTAATAACCGAATTCAATTTTTCCACTCCCACAACTTTGCAACATCAAATCGGTTGAAATACAATCGAATCAAATTTTTACAAACGTTTAAAACAAACAAGTATGAACACGCTAAAAAACAAAGTGAATTTAATCGGACGATTAGGAGCGAAACCTGTAGCGCAAACTTTTGACTCAGGAGCAAAGAAAATCCGCCTATCAGTGGCAACAAACGAACGCTACAAGAATAAAAAGGGAGAATGGGAGGATAACACCCAATGGCATACTGTAATTGTCTGGGGAAAATTGTGCGACCGTGTCGAAAAAGTATTGGACAAGGGTTCAGAGGTTGTAATTGAAGGAAGAATTGTCAATCGTTCTTATGAAACCAAAGAAGGGGAAAAACGCTTCTCAACTGAAATCGAACTCAATGAGTTTGTATTGTTGAATGGAAGAAAACAAGAAAATAACTAATTCAAATCACTATGGACACTACTATTAAACAGGATCAGATTCTGCATATGAATCATGTAAATATAATTGGGAAAATAAGTTCTGAACCAAAAGTGAGCATTTTGCCTGGGGGAAGACGAGTGGTTAATTTTTCTCTTGCTACTAAGGAGCATTATTTGGATAAGGATGGAAATCTTCAGGTGAAACAAGATTGGCATAGACTGACTGCTTTCGGAAGATGGGTAAATATTCTGGAAGAATTGTGCGCTAAGGGAATTAATGTGGCGGTGGAAGGTAGATTGGTTAGTCGCTTTTATAAAACGGAGTCTGGGGAGCGGAAGATGTTCTCTGAGATTGAGGTCAATGACTTAATAATTTTATAAAATGCTACGAAATCAAGTTACGTTGGTGGGGCGTCTGGGGTCAGACGCCACCATCACCACTTTTGAAAATGGATCTATGGTTGCTCGTTTTCAATTTGCAGTGGATAATCAATTAAAAAAAGTTGAGTCGGACTCAAAGGCTTTGTATCGCATGTTTGCTTGGGGAAACACGGCGAACTTTTTAACTAATTACTGTAAAAAGGGAAATAAACTTGCTGTTTCCGGGAGATTGGTGAATCGAACGTATGTGGATAAGGAAGGAAGATCTCAACGAGTAACGGAAGTAGAGGTGAGGCAAGTCGTTAAGTTTTAGGTGAGTAAATAGTGGTTGCTTAACGATGTGCAGTGGGAACAGGAGTTCGTTGTGACGGACTCCTGTTTTTTTTATTCCGTTAAACTATATTCTTCGCCATTCATCTATTTTGAGTAACGTTTCGCATATTTTTTTATTAAACCAAGAATTTCCGTCTAATTTTGTATCATCAAACACTTGACACATTGAAAAAACTTGTACTTCTATTTTTCCTCTTAATCGCGTATTGGGGTAATTCTCAAACGATGACTATTAAGGCAAATGCAATAGACACGAATTCTCAAACAATAGTTCGTAATGCTGTTGGTATTGTGAAACGCGTTCGCGATTCTGTTTTATTGGATTTTAAACGATCTGATAAATACGGTCACATGGAGTTTACACTCCCAATTGATACAGTAGAATTTACTGTTATCCATCCTGAGTATGGAGTCTTCCGAGCCTTCTTTTTTGGATCAAAAGACAATAATTCTTTTGATATAGATACTTTGGCAATGCCAGATAAAAGTACTGCTCTGGACGAAGTATTGATTTATGCCAATCGAAATCCGATCTATTATCGTGGAGATACGCTTGTTTACGTAGCGGATTCTTTTAAAGTGAAGGAGAATGCAGTGGTAGAAGATTTGATCCGAAAATTGCCAGGGATGACAATTGACGAAAATGGAAAAATCAAAAACCAAGGAAAAGAAATTGGTCAGGTACTCGTTGATGGAGATGAATTCTTTGGAAACGATCCTACAATTGCAACTAAAAATCTTGCTGCCAAGGGAGTTGAAACCGTTGAGGTTTATGAGAAAGATGCAGAAGACGGAAGTGATGAAAAAGTTCAGGTTCTCGATCTGAAACTCAAGGAAGAAGCCAAGAAGGGATATTTTGGAAAGGTCAATCTGGCCGGTGGTCTCGATAAATTCTCAAATCCGAATCATGGGTTTTATGAAGGGGAGCTATTAGTGAATTCCTATAATAAGAATCAGAAATTGGCGGTTTATGCTTTGGGTTCAAACACACCTAAGACAAACCTTAACGGGAGTGATTTATTCAAATTTGGTTTGTCTGAAGGACGCGATTGGATGGCGGAAAATGATGATTTGCAATCATACAGTCAGGATGGACAAAATGAAAATGAGGGTATCCCAAATACATTTAAAGGCGGTTTCTACTTAGATCAGAAATTCAAAAAAGGAGCAAAAGTACGATTGAATTATTCCTTCGCTCAATATGGAGTGAAGTCACAAACAAACAGTCGTTCTCAGTATTTATTGACAGATACTTCTTATACAACTGATTTGAACAGCTATACGCAGGAATCGTATATGCAGCATCAAATTGGAATCAAGTATTCACAACGAATTGATTCATTGACACGTTTTGAGCTGGAACCTAAGTTTCAATTGAATAACACCGATCAAAATTCCTTGTCTAGAACAGATTTCTTGTCTGAAGACAGCTTACTGACTCGTTTTACTACTATTGAAAACGGCAGCAAAGCAACAGGATCTAGTTTGAATACAACTTTCAGATTGTTTAAGGATTTTAAGAAGAAAAACAGAAAGTTGATTGCCCGTTATAATTTTGTAGGAACAGATAACAAATCGGATGGCGATTTACTTTCTTCTGATACGAATGCCATTACAAATACCTCAAACAGCTTTTTGAGATTTGACCAAAGAAAAGAGATTAGAGGTAATTCAATGGCTCATACAGCTTATGCAGATTACTTCGAACCGCTTGGTAAACGATTTAAATTGGAGTTTGATTACGAATTCTATCAAAATAACAATGGTCAGCGTAAAACAACATTGAATCCTGTTAGTGGTGAGTATGTGGATGTGGATACTTTGTTTTCGAATAACTTCAAAACAGACAGACAGCAACATCGAGCAGGAGCATTCTTAATTTATGAAAATGCAAAATTGAGAATATCTGCAGGATCACGATTCAGAACGATAGCTATCGATAACAGAAATATGTTCACGGATTCATTGATAAAGCAGGATCTGAACAATGTATTGCCGCGAATTGTATTCAGATATAAGTTCAGTCAAACAACTCGTATCATGATTCAATACAATACGAATTCAAGTTTGCCTTCCATAGATCAGTTGCAGCCCGTTCGAAACAATACGAATCCGAACTTTATTCAAATTGGTAATTCCGCATTGAAACCGAATTATACACACAGTATCAATGGTAATTTCAATACGTGGAAAGGATTGAGTGGTTTCTATATGTATTCCGGATTCAGCTATTCACATATCAAGGATAATTTTAGTTCGAATACGATGTTCGGTCCAAATGGAGGTTCGATTTCACAGGCGATTAATGTGAAAAGTTCAGATTTCCTTTATTACTGGGCTGGTGCAGGGATTCCGATGAAAGGAGTAAAGGATCTGAGTTTACAAGTAAATGCTAACGGTAACTTTACCTCTTCTAAAAACCAGATCAATTCAATTGATAATGACACAAGAAATACGGGTGTTGGAACAGATTTGTCATTGAACTATAATGGTGATTCGTTGAGAACAGAATTAGGTGGTGGATTTGATTACAATGTGCCGTTTAACTCCTTGTCAACGCTTTCAAATCAACCATATACATCCTATAATTTCAAAGCGGTGGTTGATTGGACGCTTCCTTATCGTTGGTTCTTTAGAACAGATGCAACGTATAACATCAATACAGGAAGAACAAATGGTTATAACGCAAATTATTTGATCTGGAATGCATCGATTCAACGTTCGTTCCTGAAAACAGGAAACCTGCTTTTCGGAATTGAGGCATACGATATCTTAAATCAAAATATAAGTAACTACAGAACGGTTGATAACAACGTGATTGTCGATCAGAGAACGAATATCATTCGTCGTTACTTCATGGCGAAAATGACACTTAGATTTAACAATTTTAAAACGAAAGAAGAAGATGGGAATGGTTGGTATTAGAATATTGATCCTTTTAGGATTCTTGTTCCTGGGAGGAGCCGCGCAGGCTCAAGCACAACTTGTTCGTGAAGGTAAGATAACATACGAGCGCAGAACAAACTTGTGGAAGATCTTTGACGATGAAAGAATGCGCCAGTTTGTTGGAGAGAAAAATAAAGTAAAAATAGAAGACTTTACATTGTACTTCAATGATTCCTCTTCTTTGTTCGCATATGTTACACCTGATCAACCGGATCCTCAGAGTTGGTTAACAATGAAGAATACAGTTTATAATAGCTTCAATACAGGTCAGCGTTTCGTTTATATGGATATGATGGGTAACTCGATGACAGTGGGCGACAGCTTAGTGAAACATACTTGGAAGATTACGGATAAAACACGTAAAATTGCCGGTTATGAGTGTACACGAGTGATTTGGCAAAAAGATGATACGACACGTATTTACGCTTGGTATACAACTGATATTATTGCGACTGTCGGACCTGAGAATATTCAGGGATTACCGGGAGCAGTTCTTGGTTTGGCAACAGAAGACGGAAGCATTGTTTACTTTGCCAAGAAAGTAGAAGTTATTGCTCCAACGTTAGAGCAAATTGCACAACCGAAGAAAAAAGGAAAACAATATACTCAGGCAGAATTGATTGCTGATTTGACAGAAAAACTGAAAGGTCAGCCCTATGGTGAGCGAATAATTACCGGAATGTTTTATTGGTAATCCGATCAAAAAAAGTACTAAAAGGCATTTGTTACGACAAATGCCTTTTTTTTATTCAATATCCAATATCGTTAATTTTGCAAACTTCAATAGTAAGGTTTTAGCTCCTGCATGAGGGAAAAAGATGGTTGCTTTTCGATCAACTCCATTTCCCTCTAATTTCGTTACTTTTCCTTTCCCAAATCGTTCATGCTCCACATTGTAACCCACTTTGATATCGATGTTAGAATCTGCAGTTCCGGCTTTTGAATTCAATTCAGACATGCTTTTTAAACCTCTGGGGCTAGTCTGATTCGTAGTTGAACCAGGCATTCTGTTTAATCCACCTGTGAATGGTTTGTCAAAGCCACCTCTTCCAGCGTTTAAAGAACGACCTCCTCCGCCTTGAGATGCACCATATGCTGTTTCGAAGCTCAAATAATCCGGATCGATCTCAGAAATAAATCTACTTGGTTCTGAGCTGATCAAATTTCCCCATTGAAAACGAGAAGCCGCATAGGAAATCGTACAATTCTTTTCTGCTCTTGTCACAGCCACGTAAAACAAACGTCTTTCTTCCTCCAATTCAGTTCTGGAATTGATAGAAAGCTGCGAAGGAAATAAATTCTCTTCTAAACCAACCAAATAAACGTGTTTGAATTCCAATCCTTTGCTGGAGTGAATGGTCATCAAACTAATCTTGTTTTTGTCTTCTTCCTTTTCATTATCTGCATCAGTCAGAAGCGCAACATCAATCATGAAATCGGCAAGTGTTGCCTGATCTTCTTCACCTCTTTGAACAGTAAATTCTTTGATCGCAGCCAATAATTCTTCGATATTCTGATAGCGTTCCACTTCTTCCGGACCTTTGTCTTTTTCAGAATACAGTTCTTTCAAAATCCCGGAACTCTTAGCAATAGTTTGTGCTAATTGGTAAGCATTTTGAGAATTCAGTTGAGCTGTAAAACTTTGGATCATGATGACAAACTCCGAGATTTTTTGTTTTGTTGCACTCGGAATAGAAACCGGATATTTTCCGAATTCAGAGATTACATCCCAAATGGAGACATCGTGATGATTTGCAGCGATGATGATGTTTTCCCAGGAAGTTTTCCCAATCCCACGTTTCGGATAATTGATCACACGCTTTAAAGCTTCTTCATCTTTTTGATTAGCCGTCAAACGGAAGTAAGCCAAGATATCTTTGATCTCCTTGCGTTGATAAAATGAAAGTCCTCCATAGATCTTGTAAGGAATATTCATTTTCCGCAAGGCTTCCTCAAAGGCACGCGATTGACGATTGGTACGATAGAGAATTGCAAAATCTGTCCAATCGCCTGTCTCCTGATGCTTGACATCAAATATCTTATTGGCGATGATCTTACCTTCTTCGTTATCCGTCATTGCACGAATCACACGAATCAGGTTTCCTTTGTCATTATTCGTCCAAACGCTTTTCTTAATTTGTTCTTTATTCTTTGAAATAACGCTATTTGCAGCATCTACAATATTCTGCGTGCTGCGGTAATTTTGTTCCAGTTTATACAAGTTGTAATCCGGATAGTCATTTCTGAAATTC
This sequence comes from Flavobacteriales bacterium UBA7666, assembly GCA_002483265.1. Taxonomy (GTDB): domain Bacteria; phylum Bacteroidota; class Bacteroidia; order Flavobacteriales_D; family Crocinitomicaceae; genus Fluviicola. The sequence goes on from DLHO01000007.1 coordinate 23,852, forward strand.
AGGATATTCTGAATATTTGCTCCACGGAATGAATAGATACTTTGAGCATCATCCCCAACCACGCAAATATTTTCATAAACAGCTGCCAGTTTCTTTACAATCAGATACTGCGCGTAATTTGTATCCTGGTACTCATCTACCAAAATGTACTTGAATTTGTGCTGGTAGTACGAAAGAACATCAGGGAAATCGCGCAGAAGAATATTGGTCTGATACAAGAGATCATCAAAATCCATTGCACCGGCTTTGAAACATCTAACAGCATATGCTTTGTAGATTCGCGCTAATTCAGGTCGTTGACTGGTTTTGTCTTCGTCCATGATCTCCGGATTTTGAGCATAATCGTCTGCCGAAAGCAAATTATTCTTTGCTGCCGAAATGCGTCCGTAAACCATACTTGGTTTATAAATCTTATCGTCCAGATTCAATTCCTTGATAATGTCTTTCAACAAGCTTTTCGTATCCTGGGTATCGTAAATGGTGAAATTTTGTGGGTAACCCAATCGGTCTGCATTGATTCTGAGAATCCGCGCAAAAACGGAGTGGAAAGTACCCATCGTGATGTTTTTCGCCTCACTGGAACCAATGATAGAGCCGATTCGTTCGGTCATCTCCTTTGCCGCTTTGTTGGTAAAGGTCAGTGCTAGAATATTGAACGGATCAATTCCATGGTCGATCATGAAAGCAATGCGCATAGTAAGTACACGTGTTTTTCCCGATCCGGCACCAGCGATTACCATGGTGGGTCCTTCAAAGTTCTCTACTGCAATGCGTTGACTTTCGTTTAATCCGTCTAAATAATTCATGATTACAAAGTTAGAACATTGAAGCTTTTAAACTAGGATCTGATCTGTGTAATTTCGGTAAAAGTTTAAATTTGACACTCATTAAATAATTATGGCTCGATTTTTCCTTTTTCTTCTTGTACTTCTTTCTTCTGTTTCATTCGGACAAAATTTGGGAGTTCATCCGGTATCCAATGAGTATCAAAAACCAACAGACCCGCAAGTGCTTCAGAAGCTGGATCAATGGCAGGATCAGAAATTTGGGATCATCATCCATTGGGGCTTGTATGCTGTTCCGGGAATAATCGAATCCTGGTCTATTTGTTCGGAGCCCTGGATTACAAGAGATAGCACTTCTTCTTACGATGATTACAAGCGTTGGTATTTCGGATTAAAAGATTCGCTGAATCCTGTGAGGTTTAACCCGGAAAGATGGGCGAGTATATCAAAGAAAGCAGGAATGCGTTATCTGGTTTTTACCACTAAACACCACGATGGTTTTTGTATGTTTGATACCAAGCAAACGGATTTTAAGATCACAAATGGACCTTTTGCCACGAACCCAAAAGCAGATGTTCTGAAGCATGTTTTTTCAGCTTACCGCAATGAAGGATTTATGATTGGGGCTTATTTTTCCAAACCCGATTGGCACAATGAAAATTATTGGTGGCCTCTCTATTCAACTCCCGACAGGAACAATAATTACGATACGCGAAAATATCCATGGCGCTGGCAGAAATTTGAAGATTATACCTTTAATCAAATTCAGGAGATTGTGACCGGATATGGAGGAGTAGATATTTTGTGGCTCGACGGTGGCTGGGTGAGACCTCAGAATACGATTGATGAGGAAGTGTTAATGTGGGGGGCACCGATTCCACAATGGAAGCAAGAACTGGATATTGAAAAGATTGCAAGAATGGCACGATCAAATCAATCTGGGATGATTGTGGTTGACAGAACCGTTCAAGGACCTTATGAAAATTATCAGACCCCAGAACATACAATTCCGGAAAAACGAATTGATAACCCCTGGGAAACCTGCATGCCTTTAGGAAATGATTGGGGGTATGTTCCAAATAACAATTTGAAATCTGCCGACCGTGTAATACAGACTTTGGTCGAAGTTGTGGCAAAGGGCGGGAATTTATTGCTGGGTGTTGGCCCGAAACCCGACGGAACATTTCCTGCCGATGTGGAAGAAAGGTTAGCAGAAATAGGGAAGTGGCTGGATGTAAACGGAGAAGCGATCTACAATACCAGAAGCATGCCTCATTACAAGGATTCATATTTCTTTTTTACGCAATCTAAAGATGAAAAAACGGCTTATATTCTGGTTCCTAAAGACATCAATCTGACACGACTGGAATGGACTGTAAATCTTCCGAAAAAAGGTTCAAAACTGATTTTCGTTCCAACAGGAGAAAAAGTGAGTTATCACATCGTTGATGGTTTTGTTCAGGTTGATATGCCTCAGAGTATACGGTTGAAACAAAGGGATAACCCGGTGTGGGTTTTCAAATTTGAGTTGGCTACTGAATAGTTAAAACTGTTTTCAATTTTAGATCTTTGGAAGAAGAACCAATAAACAATTCATAATCTCCCAATTCAATCCATTCTTTTAGATCAGCAGAAAGATGAGTGAAAAGTTCCGGACTTAATGTGAAAGTTACTTGCCTGCTTTCTCCTGCTTTCAGTTCAATCCTCTGAAAACCTTTGAGTGAAATGATGGGTTGAGCCTGCGCGCTTAATTTGTTTTTCAAATACAATTGTACCACTTCTTCACCGGATCTTTTTCCTGTGTTTGTTAAAGTGAAAGAAAGATCGACTGATTCATTTTTAGAGATCAGGTGCTTATCCAATTTCAGATCGGAGTATGAAAATTGCGTGTAACTCAATCCAAACCCAAAAGGAAAGAGCGGTTCACCACTTAGGTTGTAATAATCGTCACCGCGACCTGTTGGTAAATGATTGTAGGTAAGCGGAAGTTGTGCCTCAGAAATGGGAAAGGTGATAGGTAATCTTCCGGCAGGATTGATTTTACCGCTTAGTAAATTTGCTACAGCGGATCCGCCTGATTCTCCAGGATACCAAATACTCACAATGGCATCTGCATCTGAGATCCATTCATTCATTATAATTGCGCTTCCTCCAACCAGTAATACAATCACAGGCTTTCCGGTTTTATGCAATTCCCTAATCAACCGTTCTTGGTTTCCCGGCAAACTCAAAGAAGCGCGGTCTTGAAATTCCCCCTCATGAATTCCAGCTACAACAATAGTAACATCGGATTTTTTAGCTGCTTTAATCGCGTTTTTAAGTTTCGAATCAAACGAGTGATCTACTCCGTAGTTCCAAATCAGACGAATTTTTCCATTTCCCTTCGGTTCTTTGAATTCAACCCGGATCGGATAGCGTTTTCCTTTGACAAAATCAATTGGGATCAAATCTTTGTGATAACTCGCTTTTTCCCACCGATCAATGAGTAATTGGTTGTTCAGATAAAGCCGGTAACCATCATTTCCTTCTAGCCCGATTTGGTAATTCCCTGTTTCCGGAGCGATTAAATTCCCTCCCCATTTTACAGCATAAAAATGATTTCCCAATTCAGAAGAAGGTCCGTAAAGTGTCCAGTTGAAATCGATTTGTGAATCAACTCGGGTCATAGCCGGGTTTCCGCTGAAATTCATTTGGTCATAGTAAGTCGCGGTAAGCCCATTTCCATTTTCGGTTTCCAAGTAATTAGCTGCAACTGCAACGTAAGGAGTATCCGAATAACTAACTGTTTCCTGATAGGTAATCTGAATAGAATCACCGGCCAGTTGGGTTAATCCTTCTAGTATGCTGATTGGATTATTTCCGGGACCGCTATATCCGCCCAATCTCACGTGATTTGCGTCCCATCCGAAAAGTGCAATTTTGTGAATGGATGAATTCAAGGGTAAAACCTGATTTTTATTCTTTAATAGGACAAAGGATTTTTCTGCTGATTCCTGAGAAAGCTTTTTCCCATGAGAAGAAATCGAATCCATTGATGTTGGAATCGTGATGTATGGGTTTTCAAATAATCCCAGTTCAAATTTAGCGCGCAGAACTCTCGAAACAGCATCATTTAACCTGTTGCTGTCAATTTCACCTGATTGAAAAGCAGGATAAAAAAGTGCTGCGTGGCTGAAGTCAGTTTGAAAAATGACATCCAGTCCTCCTTCAATAGCATGTTTTCCGCTGGCTGCATAATCTGCTGCTGTTTGATGCAGAACCACTTCACCACCTACGGCATTCGCATCTGAAATGACAAATCCTTTAAAACCCCATTCTTTTTTGAGCTTTTGATTCAATAACCAGTCGTTTGAAGAACACGCAGTTCCGTTTAAGGAGTTGTATGCAGTCATAATGGAACGAGCTCCAGCTTCCTTTACCATTCTTTTGAATGGAATAAAATGACTTTGTTCCAAATACCAGTTGCTCAAATGAATCGGGTAGCTGTCTCGTCCTCCGTCACCGACATTGGCAATGAAATGCTTGGGGGTAGTTATAATTCCAAGTTGCTCAAAGGAACGAATGAACCCTAATCCGATTTCACTTGTCAGAAAAGGATCTTCTCCATACGTTTCTTCTGTTCTTCCCCAGCGAACATCTGTTGCGAGGTTCACCACAGGGGAGAGAATTTGCCGGATGCCACGTAATTTACATTCCCGGGCAATTTGAGTTGCCACCTGATGAATTAAAGTGGTGTCCCAAGTCGCTGCTAATCCAATGGCTTGAGGGAATACGGTAGCTCCGTGTCGTACAAGTCCATGTAGCGCTTCATCAAAGGGAATCATTGGAATACCCAGACGCGTTTTTGTCACAAAATATTCCTGTAGATCATTTACTTTTTGAGCAAGAAGAATGGCATCCTCAGTTGTATTATAGTTCAGTAATTGTCCTCCGGCATCTCCTTTTGAACCGGCACTGACTTGCAGTCCGAAAATTCCATGTTTGAGTTTTCCATTAGTTGTATCTCCATCCGAAGGAATCATGAAAACCTGCCAGAACTTTTCCTCTAAGGTCATTCTGCCTAAAAGGTCGTTAATACGCGCTTCAATGCCTTGGGTTGAATCTTTGTAAAGTTGCCCGAATACAACCGGAACCTGAATCAGAAAAAGAAAAAAGAGGAGCAGCTTCATGGAACAAAATTACATTATTTGAATGGAAACCGATTGTTCAGAAAAACCATTTTCAAACCTGATGAATTTAGAATAGAATTGATTACAACCAGAATAGGTAAAGAATGGATTTGTTTTGATCCTTCAACAGAAAAGTTTATTTTTGATAGACCAATCTAAATACCATGAAAAATCTCTTACTAAGTTCCATATTGTTGTTATCGTCTTCATTAAGCTTTTCGCAATTAATGCGCAGTGAAGTCTATGACTTTACAGTTGGTGATTATTTTGGTTTGGAGAATAAAGCCACTGTTCCGAATTCCGGTATGATAACCGTGGGTTATCAAATGATGCACATCCTTGCGAAGCAACTTTCGGTTACGGGTGATTCGGTTACCTATTTAGCTCAAAGGCAAACTTATATTCCGGCACTGCCAAATGGATCGGGTGGAGGCACTCCTCCCAGTTATTCCATTGATACCTTTGCGTTTATGCACAGGGACTTAAATACCCCGTTTTCACCCGAAATTTGGGAAGATGTTTTTGGGAATAACGTTACACATTTCTGGGATAGCGACACGAATGAATGCTACAATTCACTTGATACACTTATTCCTTCCCCTTGGTGTTTTAATAATTCCGGGCAGGCATATCATTTTGGGATGCACATTAATGATATGGATTCCTGCGGTAGCATTGAGCCATTGATTTCTGATTATTATGCATATTCCCATGCTGGCGGACCATATGGTGGAAAAGAACGTCCTGGGGACCCTACGGAACAAAGTTTTTTGGTGGAACTATTCTATGTTACCCATATGGGGTTGGAATGCGGTCAATTTCCAGATTTCTTTTTGGGTTTGGAACAATATGACCAGTTATTAATCGAGGTTTTTCCTAACCCGGTATGCGATAAGTTAACTGTTCAAGGAGTTGAATCGATTCAGAGATTTTCGGTGACAAGTTTGGACGGGAAAATGATTGATGGTCTTACTCTTGAAAATGATACCGTCATTGATGTCACTAATCTGCATAATGGAATTTATTTCTTGCATATGAAGGATTATAACGGAAGAAATGGAACTGTTCGATTTGTAAAATAGTTTGTTCATTTAAAGTTTACATTTGGTGAAAAGTATGAAATCCTTTCTCTTTCCTTTTTTGTTTTGTATTAGATAGTTAGTCCTGTGTTTTAAAACCTGATTTTCACTGATGACCCAAAAGATTTTAGCATTATTGCTTTTTAGCACATTCATTTTTAAAAGTGATGCGCAATCGCGTTTTTTTCAGGATTCGTTGTTTAGCAAGAGTTTGAATGAACAGCGTATTTTGACCATTTATTTGCCGGAACATTACAATGGTTCAGGAGTGACGAAATATCCGGTTGTTTACACTGCTGATGGACAATTGCTCACGGAATCCTATCAACACCAAATGGATTCACTCATTGCCAATAAATTGATTCCTCCTTTCGTTTTGGTAGGTTCTCACTCGAATGAAAATTCTGTGGGCGGTGGAATAGCATATCGGAACCTGGATTACATGCGGATGGCTTACAATCCTGAAATGCCTTTGACTGCTCGTTTTGATCAGCATATGATTTTCTTCTCTCAGGAATTGATTCAGTACGCGGAATCGAATTTTCAAATTTCGAAGAAACCAGAAGATCGTACTTTTTATGGAATGTCGAACGGTGCTGATTTTGGTGTTGCGCTAGCTCAGGATCATCCGGAATTAATTAAAAAACACATTCTTATGTCTGTTTTTAGCGGAAAAAGCAGGGTTCCACTCAAATGGAAAAAGAAGGACGGACTTTATTTTTATCTCGGCTATGGATTGAAAGAACCAGAGCATGTTGGTGAGGAAACAGTTCGTATGGAGAGCTATTTCATTCAGAATCTGATTTTGCACACGGTTATTACCTGGAACGGCGGTCATGATCGCAAATATTGGGAAGCAACTTTTGTAAAGGCTTTGATTAGATTAAATCAACCAGTAGAGAAGAAATGAAAGGATAAGTAATAATTAGTCTATCCTTTAGAACCTTACCGCAGGAACAATTTCGAATTGCTTCCTAAGAATGAAATTGAAAGGCAAATAACTTCCTATAAAAAAGATTAAAAAAGTTTTATCCCATTAAATTGTTCTTACCTTTGAACTGAGCGCCCCTGCTCTGAAGGAAAAACAATTCCGATAATTATCGGAACCCCAAGAGCTCTTGTAATTAGTTATAAACGTTTTAGTTGAAGATGAAAAGTGTAATTACAGGTATCGGACGATATATCCCGACAGTGATCAAAACAAATGGTGATTTTGCCCTTCATAGATTTTATGATGAGCATCAGGAACCAATTCCCTTAAAGCCTGAAGCAATTGCTCAGAAATTTGAAACAATAACCGGGATTCAGGAAAGAAGGTATGCAACTTCTGATTTGAATTGTTCGGACATGGCAACCATTGCCGCTGAAGATGCTATCCGTGATGTAAATTGCGACCGCGAAACAATTGATCAGATTATTGTAGCACACAATTTTGGTGATGTTATAAAGCACACCATTCAAACAGATATGATTCCGTCGATTGCTTCCAGAGTGAAACACAGCTTAGGAATCAAAAATCCCAACTGTGTAGCCTACGATTTGATTTTTGGTTGTCCGGGTTGGCTTCAGGGATTGATTCAAGCACATGCATTTATTCAGGCAGGAATGGCTAAGAAATGTTTGGTGATTGGTGCCGAAGCATTGAGTCGTGTATTGGATCAACATGATAGAGACAGCATGATCTTTTCGGATGGAGCTGGAGCAACCATTCTCGAAGTACAGGATTCAAACTCAGGGATTCTTTCTTTTAGCGCTCAAAGTCACTGTGAAGATGAGGTAACTTATCTCAATTTGGGAAAATCCAACTTCCCGGAATCGGATCCTAGAATTCGCTATGTGAAAATGAAAGGGCGGAAAGTCTATGAATATGCTATTAAGAATGTTCCACTTGCTATGAAAGATTGTTTGGATAAAGCGGGTGTTTCAATCACGGAAGTGAAGAAGATCTTTATTCATCAGGCAAATGAAAAACTCGATGAAGCTATTGTTCGTGAATTATACAAGCTCTATGGAATTTCAGAAATAGGGGATCATGTGATGCCGATGAATATCCATAAACTTGGAAATAGCTCCGTTGCAACCATCCCTACTTTATTGAGTATGGTGAAGCGCGAAGAACTCAATGGATACAAGATCACAGAAGGCGACATTGTCTTGTTTGCTTCGGTTGGTGCGGGAATGAATATCAATGCGGTGTGTTACCGGATTTGATTTTCCAACCTTTTTCCAATAAAGCATCTTTATAAGTAACCTTATAAATCATCGGTCATGAAAAAAACACTACTATTTATTTTTGTTCTCATTAGTTTATCCTCTTTGTCACAATCCATTTGGACAAAAGGAAATGCGGTTTGGCATTATCGATTTTATAATATTTCATCCGGATACATCAAAGTTTGGGAAAACGGTGATACAACCATTCAAAATAAAGTCTGTACCAAATTGAAATCTGTGAAGCATGATTTTTCACAGATCAATCAGCAAGGAGATTTGGCTGAATTCGTTACCGATTACATTGGCGGAATTATTTACATTTCGAATGATACTGTCTACCATTGGGATACAGACCACTTCTCCGTACTTTACGATTTCTCGGCTACCATGAATGATACTTGGGTTCTTCAAAGTGGTGGAGGCGCTCCCGGTTGTAATGATACTTCTATATGTGTTGTTCAATCCGCGGGAACTGTTAATTTGGGAGGACAAAATTATACGGAACTTACATTGAGTTACGCACCGGGCTCAAGCGAGTATGTCTCTGGAAAAGTAAATTCACGTTTTGGCCCATCAGAAGCTTACTTGCTGCCTTTCTATAGAAACTGTGACAGTACGATGGTTGAGTTCGATCAAATCAGTTTTATCTGTTTTGAAGATGATAGCTTGTATTATAACCCAAGCGGTGGTGCCTGCGAATTCTATTTGGGTTATGAAGAGCATTACTTAAATAAAGTATCTGTTTATCCCAATCCGTCATCTGGAAAAATCGAATTGTTATCAGATGTTCCACTAAAGACGATCAAAGTAATGAATGTACTTGGATCAATATTAAAAGAATATAATACCAATTTGACATTAAAAGAAATTGATTTGACCGAATTGCCTCAGGGAACTTATTATTTAAATATTGAAAATTCGAACGGAGAACGGGTCATTCAACCGATTCAACTTTTAGGGAAATAAATGATTCAATTTGTTCCACAAATTAAAAGCGGCTTTTGGGTCGCTTTTTTCATTTAAAGTTTTCCCAAGATTATTTCATCAACACTAATTTGTTCAAAAACAGCACTTTTTTCCTGAATCACTTGCATTTAAAGTTTTTCTATCTATCTTTGCACCCCTCAAAGTGTGTTCTTTGGGGAATGTTATATTTATTAATTATCAAAATTTGAGTACTGTATGCCAACTATACAACAGTTAGTGCGAAAGGGAAGGACTGCGGTAGTAAAGAAGTCAAAGTCAGCGGCTTTGGACTCTTGCCCGCAGCGCAAAGGAGTATGTGTACGTGTGTACACCACTACACCTAAGAAGCCGAACTCAGCTATGAGAAAAGTAGCGCGTGTTCGTCTTACCAACGGTAAAGAGGTGAATGCCTATATCGGTGGAGAAGGTCACAACTTACAAGAACACTCATTGGTTCTTGTTCGTGGTGGAAGGGTTAAAGATTTACCAGGGGTTCGTTACCACATCGTTCGCGGTGCGGAAGATACTGCAGGTGTTGAAGGCCGTTCACAACGTCGTTCTAAGTACGGAACAAAACGTCCAAAAGCTAAGAAATAATAAAACTTTGAAGAGATGAGAAGAAGAAAAGCGAAAAAGATAGCCATACTCCCAGATCCAAAGTTTAATGACGTTGTAGTAACGAAGTTCGTTAACAACTTAATGTATTCTGGTAAAAAGAATTTGGCATTTAAAATTTTCTACGACGCGTTAGAGATCGTAGATAAAAAATTAGAAGATCAAGAAGGTTTAGAAGTGTTCAAAAAAGCATTAGATAACGTTACTCCATCTGTGGAGGTTCGTTCTCGTCGTGTTGGTGGAGCTACTTTCCAAATCCCTACTCCTGTTCGTGAAGGTCGTAAACAATCATTAGCTATGAAATGGTTGATTGGTTACGCTCGTAAACGTAATGAGAAATCTATGGCTGGTAAATTAGCCTCTGAAATTATTGCTGCTTCCAAAGAAGAAGGTGCTGCTTTCAAAAAGAAAGAAGATACACTTCGTATGGCTGAAGCCAACAAAGCATTTTCACATTTTAGATTCTAAGAAATGGCAAGAGATCTTAAATATACTCGTAACATCGGGATCGCAGCTCACATTGATGCTGGGAAAACAACAACTACTGAGCGTATTCTTTATTATTCTGGTGTAAATCACAAGATTGGTGAGGTACACGATGGTGGTGCTACAATGGACTGGATGGAGCAAGAGCAAGAGCGTGGTATTACCATTACTTCTGCTGCTACAACAGTAAATTGGAAATATAGAGGAGATAATTACCACATCAATATCATTGATACTCCGGGACACGTTGACTTTACAGTTGAGGTGAATCGTTCGTTACGTGTATTGGATGGTTTGGTATTCTTGTTCTCGGCAGTTGATGGTGTTGAGCCTCAATCTGAAACAAACTGGCGTTTGGCAAATAACTACAATGTTCCTCGTATTGGTTTCGTTAACAAAATGGACCGTCAAGGAGCTGATTTCTTAAATGTGTGTGCACAGGTTAAAGAAATGTTAGGAAGCCACGCTTTGCCATTACAAATTAACATTGGTGACGAAGATAACTTCAGAGGAGTTGTTGACTTGATCAATTTTAAAGGTATCGAATGGAATGAGCACGACATGGGAATGACTTTCCAGGAAGTTGAAATTCCTGCAGATATCATTGATGAAGCAAGAAGATTGCGTTCTGAATTGTTAGAAGCAGTTGCTGAATTCGATGAGACTTTGATGGAGAAATTCTTCGAAGATGAGAATTCATTAACAGAACGTGAGATTTTAAATGCATTACGTGCAGCTACAATCTCAGGAAAAGTAGTTCCAATGATGTGTGGTTCATCTTTCAAAAACAAAGGTGTTCAGGCAATGTTGGATATGGTAATGGAAATTCTTCCTTCTCCATTGGATAACGGTTCCATTGTTGGAATCAATCCAAAAACAGATGAGGAAGAAGAGCGTTTGCCATCTTACGATGCTCCATTTGCTGCATTGGCGTTTAAAATTGCAACGGATCCTTTCGTAGGTCGTTTGTGTTTTATCCGTGCTTACTCAGGTAAATTACCTGCTGGATCATACGTTTACAATACACGTTCAAATCAAAAAGAACGTATTTCTCGTATCTTCCAAATGCACGCAAACAAACAAAATCAAATTGATGAACTAGGTGCAGGAGATATCGGTGCGGTAGTTGGATTTAAAGATATTCGTACAGGAGACACATTGTGTGCTGAAGGGCATCCAATCATCTTGGAATCTATGAATTTCCCTGATCCGGTTATTGGTATTGCAATTGAGCCTAAAACTCAAGCAGATGCTGACCGTTTATCTAATGGATTGAATAAATTGGCTGAAGAGGATCCTACATTCCGTGTGAATACGGATGAGGAGTCTGGACAAACAATTATCTCAGGAATGGGTGAGTTGCACTTGGATATTATCGTTGACCGCTTACGTCGTGAGTTTAAGGTTGAAGTAAACCAAGGAGCTCCTCAAGTAACATACCGTGAGGATATTACAGTTGGTGTTGAGCACCGTGAGCAGTACAAGAAACAATCTGGTGGTCGTGGTAAATTCGCGGACATTTTGGTTAAGATTTCTCCACAAACTGATTCTGAGAAAACTGGATTAGAATTTGTTAACTCGATCAAAGGTGGTAACATTCCTCGTGAATTTATCCCATCTGTTGAGAAAGGTTTCAAAGAATCTATGAAAAACGGAGTTTTAGCTGGATTCCCGGTTGAGGCAATGAAAGTAGAATTGATTGATGGTTCATTCCACGCGGTCGATTCAGATTCATTATCGTTCGAAATGGCAGCTAAAATGGCTTACCGCCATGCACTTAAGAATTGTAAACCAATCTTGTTGGAACCAATCATGAAATTAGAAGTGATTTGTCCGGAAGAAAACATGGGTGACATCGTAGGTGACTTGAACCGTCGTCGTGGTATGATGAAAGGTATGGATGATAAAGCAGGAGGTAAAGTGGTTAAAGCTGACGTTCCTTTATCTGAAATGTTTGGATACGTAACGCAATTGCGTACGTTGTCTTCAGGACGTGCAACATCTTCAATGGAATTCTCTCATTACGCAGAGGCTCCTAAGAACGTTGCAGAAGAGGTTATAGCTAAAATCAATGGAAAAGTTTCCGCTTAATACAAACGAGTAATGAGCCAAAAAATTAGAATTAAATTAAAGTCGTACGATCACAACTTAGTTGACAAATCGGCGGAGAAAATCGTTAAAACGGTTAAAGCAACAGGAGCAGTAGTTAGTGGTCCAATTCCACTTCCAACTCACAAACGTATTTACACAGTATTGCGTTCTCCACACGTTAACAAAAAAGCGCGTGAGCAGTTCGAATTGTGTTCTTACAAACGTTTGTTGGATATCTACAGTTCTTCTTCTAAAACTGTTGATGCGTTAATGAGATTAGAACTTCCTTCAGGAGTTGATGTAGAAATTAAAGTGTGATGAAGCTACCCCGTAGCGTTACTGCTACGGGGGCTTACATCACTTTAATAATTTATAATTTATAATTAGTAAAGTATGCCTGGAATTATTGGTAAAAAAATCGGAATGACTAGCGTCTACAGTGCCGAGGGTAAGGCAACACCATGCACGGTAATAGAAGCTGGTCCTTGTGTAGTAACTCAGGTTAAGACACAAGATCGAGATGGGTACGAGGCAATTCAATTAGGATTTGGAGAGCGCAAAGAGCGCAACACTCCAAATGCATTGAAAGGTCATTTCAAAAAAGCTAAAACAACACCAAAATCAAAATTGGTTGAGTTTAAAGGTTTTGACGGACTTAATCTTGGAGATGTAGTGGACGTTCAAATGTTCGAAGAAGGTGAATTCGTTGGAATTGCTGGAACATCTAAAGGTAAAGGTTTTCAAGGGGTTGTAAAACGTCACAATTTTGGTGGTGTTGGACAATCGACTCACGGTCAACATAACCGTTTGCGTGCTCCTGGTTCAATTGGTGCTTGTTCATATCCTGCACGTGTATTCAAAGGAATGCGCATGGCTGGACAAATGGGTAACAAACGCGTAACAGTGGAGAACTTAGAGGTACTGCGTATTTTGGCTGACAAGAATTTAATCGTAGTTAAGGGTTCTATTCCAGGGCCTAAAGGTTCAACCGTAACAATTCAGAAATAATGGAAGTAAAAGTAATTGATAGCAAAGGAAAGGCTACTTCCAAAAAGGTAACCTTATCGGATGGAATTTTTGGAATCGAACCAAATGATCACGCAATTTATTTAGATGTTAAGCAACATTTGGCGAATCGTCGTCAAGGAACGCACAAGTCTAAAGAAAGAGCTGAGATCGCTGGATCTACCAGAAAAATTAAAAAACAAAAAGGTACGGGTGGTGCTCGTGCTGGTAGTGTTAAATCTGGTACGCGTGTTGGTGGTGGACGTATTTTCGGACCACGCCCTCGTAACTACCACTTCAAATTGAATATCAAATTAAAGCGTTTAGCACGTAAATCTGCTTTCGCTTATAAAGCAAAATTGGATTCAATCGTAGTGTTAGAAGATGTAGCTCTTGCAACACCAAAAACAGCAGAATTCAGATCGATGTTATCGAACTTGAACTTGTTAAACGAAAAGGTGTTGATGATCGTTGGAGCAGGAAATGACAATGTATATTTGTCTTCCCGCAACTTACAACGCGTTAAAGTTGTATCTGCTGATTCAGTTAACACATATGATGTGTTGAACGCGAAGAAAGTTGTATTAACAGAAAGTTCAATCGAAGTAATCGAAAAGATTTTAAATTAATTGATGATGAGTACTATTATCAAAAAGCCAATTATAACGGAAAAAGCAACTGCTGCGAATGAAAGCGGTAGTTTCGCTTTCGAAGTTGATCGCAAGGCGAATAAATTGGAAATAAAAAGCGCTGTCGAAAAGATGTACGGAGTTCACGTTGTGAATGTACGCACACTCACTTATGGCGGTGGAAAATCCTCTACGAAATTCACGAATAGAGGTGTCGTTGAGCAAAAGAATCGCGTATGGAAAAAAGCCATCGTGACTGTTGCTGCAGGAGAAACGATTGATTTGTTTAATAATTTTTAAGTAAAAACTGATGGGTCTTAGAAAATTTCAGCCTATTACTCCAGGGCAAAGACACAAGATCAACAGTACTTATGCTGAAGTAACAACGAACGTTCCTGAAAAGAGCTTAGTTGCGAAGAAAAGCAAGTCTGGTGGTCGTAACAATGATGGTCGTATGACCATGCGCTACATCGGTGGTGGACACAAGCAAAAGTATCGTATTATTGACTTTAAACGCGACAAGCACGGAGTGCCGGCGGTAGTAAAGACAATCGAATATGATCCAAACAGAACTGCGCGTATCGCGTTGCTTTATTATGTGGATGGAGAGAAACGTTACATCGTTGCTCCTGAAGGATTGAAAGTTGGTGATACAATCGTATCTGGTGCTGGTGCCGCTCCAAATGTTGGAAACGCATTATTTTTATCCGATGTTCCTCTTGGATCTGTGATCCATAACATTGAGTTGCAACCTGGAAAAGGTGGCGCAATTGCTCGTGGAGCAGGAACATATGCTCAATTGAACGCTCGTGATGGTCGCTTTGCGATTATCAAATTGCCTTCTGGTGAGACTCGTATGATTTTGACTACTTGTATGGCAACAATTGGTGCTGTATCGAATGGAGAACATTCATTAGTAGTTTCTGGTAAAGCTGGTCGCTCACGCTGGTTGGGGCGTCGTCCACGTGTACGTGGTGTTGTGATGAACCCAGTTGATCACCCGATGGGTGGTGGTGAAGGGCGTAACGCCGGTGGTCACCCTCGTTCTCGTAACGGTATGCCTGCTAAAGGATACAAAACGCGTTCGAAAAAGAAGTATTCAGATAAGTTTATCATCGAGAGAAGAAAGAAATAAGGTATGAGTCGTTCGTTGAAAAAACCACCTTTTGTACACTATAAGTTGACAAAACGAGTGGATGAGGCACAAACAAGCGGAAGCAAAGCAGTAATCAAAACTTGGTCACGCGCTTCTACAATTACTCCTGACATGGTCGGGTTAACGTTTGCAGTGCATAACGGGAATAAGTTTATTCCTGTGTTTGCTACCGAAAACATGGTAGGTCACAAGTTAGGGGAGTTTTCTCCTACTCGTAACTTCCGTGGGCATGGTGCTAACAAAAAGGATAAAAAAAGATAGTTTAAAATTCAAGTGACATGGGCGCTAGAAAGAAATTAAGAGCTGATAGAATTAAAGAAGAGAACAAGTCAATAGCTTTCGCTAAATTGAATGATTCTCCTATTTCTCCTCGTAAAATGAGATTGGTTGCAGATCTTGTACGTGGAGTAGAGGTAAACAAAGCTCTAAACATATTGCAACACAATGCGAAAGACGCATCGTTGAGTTTATCCAAGTTATTGCGTTCAGCAATTGCTAATTGGGAAGCGAAAAACGAAGGTAAGAGCATTGAGGATGAAAAATTAGTGGTGAAATCTATTGAAGTAGGTAGTGCAGGTATGTTGAAGCGTATTCAAACTGCTCCTCAAGGTAGAGCTTACCGAGTTCGTAAAAGATCAAACCACGTGACTATCGTTGTCGATGGTTCAAAATAATTGAAGGAAAATGGGACAAAAGACAAATCCAATTGGAAATAGATTAGGTTTCATCCACGGATGGGAATCTAACTGGTACGGTGGAGATAACTACCGCGATAAAATCATCGAAGATGATCAAATTCGCAAATATCTTCACGCCCGTTTATCCAGAGCAAGTATTTCGAAAATCATCATCGAGCGTACCCTCAAGCTCGTTACTGTAACAATCAACACGGCTCGTCCGGGTGTGATTATCGGTAAAGGTGGTCAAGAAGTAGACAAATTGAAAGAAGAGTTAAAAAAATTGACGAAAAAAGAGATTCAAATCAACATTTTCGAAGTGAAACGTCCTGAATTGGATGCTCGCTTGGTAGCTGATGGAATCGCTCGTCAAATTGAAGCTCGTATTTCATTTCGTCGCGCAATCAAGATGTCTATCGGTTCAACCATGAGAATGGGTGCTGAAGGGATCAAAGTGAAAATTTCAGGTCGTTTGAATGGAGCTGAAATGGCTCGTTCAGAAATGTACAAAGATGGACGTACTCCGTTACATACGTTCAGAGCTGATATCGATTATGCAGTAGGTGAGGCATTAACTACTTACGGTTTGATCGGGATCAAAGTATGGATCTGCAAAGGTGAAGTTTACGGTCGTCGTGATCTTTCTCCAAATGTTGGAATGGCTGCTCAAGGAGCGAAAGGTGGTGCGCCATCTGGAGACCGTGATAGAGGTAACCGTCGTCCGGCTGGAGGAAAAGGAGGAAACAACCGTAAAAAGAAGTAAAAACACATTTAAAATTTTCAGAAGATGTTATCTCCAAAGAGAACCAAATTTAGAAGAGTTCAAAAAGGTCGTAATCGTGGTGAAGCACAACGCGGATCTACGATCGCATTCGGATCTTTTGGACTGAAAACATTGGAGCCGGGATGGATCACATCACGCCAAATCGAAGCTTCTCGTATCGCGGTTACGCGTTTCATGAAGCGTGAAGGTAAGGTGTGGATTCGTATCTTCCCAGACAAACCTATCACATCGAAACCTGCAGAGGTTCGTATGGGTAAAGGTAAGGGTGCTCCTAGCCACTGGGTGGCTGTTGTAAGACCAGGTCGTATTATGTTCGAAGCGGATGGAGTTCCTTATGAAGTTGCTAAGGAAGCACTTCGTTTAGCTGCTCAAAAACTTCCAGTAAAATGTAAGTTCATCGTTCGTAACGATTATGTTGTACCAGGAAAATAATTGACAGATGAAACAACAAGAAATTAGTAAACTTTCAATTGATGATTTGAAAAAGCAAGTGTCAAGCGAAACGGAAAAATTGACGAAAATGAAATTGGGACATAAAGTGACTCCACTTGAAAATCCAATCCAAATTCGCGACGTTCGCAAGCACATTGCTCGTTTGAATACTGAATTGAGAAAACGTGAAATTCAAGCGTAACGCTTGAAAGTAAAAGAAGCTTGAAATGGAAAAGCGTAATTTAAGAAAAGAACGTGTCGGGACGGTTACAAGCGATAAGATGGAAAAATCTATCGTTGTTTCTGTAGAAAGAAAAGTAAAACACCCGAAATATGGTAAGTTCGTCAAAAAAACTACTAAATTTGTAGCCCACGATGAAAAAAACGACTGTAACATTGGTGACACCGTTAAGATCATGGAGACTCGTCCCTTGTCGAAAAACAAGAATTGGAGATTAGTAGAAATTTTAGAAAGAGCTAAATAATAATTAGTTGCAATGATACAACAAGAATCAAGACTTGCAGTTGCGGATAACTCCGGAGCAAAAGAGGTGTTATGTATCCGCGTATTAGGCGGTACAAAGCGTCGCTATGCTTCAGTAGGAGATAAGATCGTAGTAGCTGTTAAGAGCGCAATGCCCTCTGGAGCCGTAAAAAAAGGATCGGTTGCCAAGGCGGTTGTTGTAAGAACACGTAAGGAGGTTCGCCGACCAGACGGTTCTTACATTCGTTTCGATGATAACGCTTGCGTTATCTTGAATCAGGCGGGGGAGATGAGAGGAACCCGTATTTTTGGACCAGTAGCTCGCGAGCTTCGTGAAAACAATTACATGAAAATTGTTTCACTTGCTCCCGAAGTACTTTAATAAGTAGTGAAGTCATGCAAAAGAAATTACACATCAAAGTAGGCGACACTGTTAAAGTATTAAGCGGTGAGTCTAGAGGTCAAGAAGGAACAGTATTGACCATTGACAGAAACAAAGAACGTGCTACCATCGGTGGTGTGAACATGGTAAAACGTCACACTAAACCAAGTGCGTCCGAACCACAAGGCGGAATCGTCGAAAAAGAAGGAACTATTCATATTTCCAACTTAATGGTGGTTGTTAAAGGACAAGCAAGTCGCACAGGCCGTAAGGCAGATGCGAAAGGTAAGTTAGTTCGTTATTCTAAAAAATCAGGAGAGGAGATCAAGTAATGAGTTATTCACCAAGATTAAAAAAACAGTACAGAGAGGAAATCGTTCCTGCACTTACTGAGAAATTTGGGTACAAAACCATTATGCGTGTACCTAAGTTACAAAAGATTGTTATCAGCCAAGGATTGGGTGATGCAGTTGCTGATAAAAAAATCGTTGACAATGCGGTAGCAGATGTTTCTCGCATCGCAGGTCAAAGAGCAGTAGCGACAGTGTCTAAAAAAGACGTTTCGAACTTTAAATTACGTAAAGGAATGCCGATTGGTACTAAAGTTACTTTACGTGGTGATAAAATGTACGACTTTTTAGATCGTTTCATTTCTGTTGCTTTGCCTCGTACTCGTGACTTCCGCGGAATTAACGCAAAAGGATTTGACGGACGCGGTAACTTCAACTTAGGAGTTAAAGAGCATATCATTTTCCCTGAAATCGATATCGATAAGGTAAGCAAGATTTTAGGAATGGATATCACTTTTGTTACATCAGCTGAAAGCGACGAAGAAGGAAGAGCATTGCTTGACGCATTCGGATTCCCTTTCATTAAAAAATAAGAAGATGGCTAAGGAATCAATGAAAGCGCGTGAGCGCAAAAGAGAAAAAATGGTAGCTAAATACGCAGCTAAAAGAGCTGAGTTGAAAGCTGCCGGAGATTGGGAAGGATTACAAAAATTGCCAACGAACTCTTCGAAAGTTCGTGTACACAATCGTTGTGGTTTAACTGGTCGTCCTCGTGGATATATGCGCCAATTCGGTGTTTCACGTGTTACTTTCCGT
Organism: Flavobacteriales bacterium UBA7666; assembly: GCA_002483265.1. Classification (GTDB taxonomy): domain Bacteria; phylum Bacteroidota; class Bacteroidia; order Flavobacteriales_D; family Crocinitomicaceae; genus Fluviicola. The sequence continues at coordinate 42,912 of DLHO01000007.1, forward strand.
GAAATGGCATTGTCAGGAAAAATCCCGGGAGTTAAAAAAGCAAGTTGGTAAAAGTCTTCGTCAGTTGACGAATTGAAACTCTACCGAGTAATTAATAAAAGAAAAAGGACATGTATACAGATCCTATTGCAGATTATCTAACACGAATTCGTAATGCGAATATGGCTCGTTTGAAAACCGTTGAAATTCCGGCTTCAAACACGAAAAAAGCTATTACAGCAATCTTGTTTGATCAAGGTTATATCGCGAATTACAAATTCGAAGAAGATGGAAAACAAGGTGTGATTAAAATCGCATTGAAGTACAACCAATCAACAAAAGTTCCAGCGATTACTAAGATAGACCGTGCGTCTCGTCCAGGTCTTCGTAAGTACTCCAGCGCGACAGAAATGCCACGTGTATTGAATGGTTTAGGAATCGCTATCGTTTCCACTTCAAGAGGGGTGATCACAGATAAAGAAGCAAGAAAAGAAAACGTTGGCGGAGAAGTTCTTTGCTACGTATATTAAATTAAACAAAGAATGCAGGGTGATGCAGCAACAGCTGCCGGTCACCCGTAATTCGTAACAAGTAAAACAATGTCAAGGATAGGTAAATCCCCAGTAACATTCCCGAGTGGAGTTGAAGTAAAGGTGGACGGATCAGTTATCTCCGTAAAAGGATCTAAAGGTACATTGACACAGGAGTTTGATACAAACGCTGTTTCAATTGAGATCGAAGGTTCTGTAGTCACTTTAAGCCGCGCGTCTGATGCGCCTGATCATCGTTCTAAGCATGGTTTATACCGCGCTTTAATTCAGAACATGGTTGTTGGTGTATCCGAAGGGTACAAAAAGGAATTAGAAGTAATCGGTGTAGGTTACCGTGCAACTGCAACAGGACAATCGTTGGAGTTAGCATTAGGTTATTCTCACCCGATTGTAATCGAACTTCCTAAAGAAATTAAGGTATCTGCAGATACTCAAAAAGGTAAAGCTCCGGTAGTGACTCTTGAGTCATTCGACAAGCAACTTTTGGGCCAGGCTGCTGCCAAAATTCGTTCCCTTCGTAAACCAGAGCCGTATAAAGGAAAAGGTATTCGCTTCATGGGCGAAGAGATTAGAAGAAAAGCTGGTAAATCTGCAGGTAAAAAATAATTTTAGAAGTTATGGCATTTAGTAAATTAAACAGAAGAGCAAAAATTAAGAGAAGAATCAGAAAGAAAATTTCTGGTACGACTTCAGTGCCTCGTCTTTCTGTATTTCGTTCAAACAAGCAAATCTATGCTCAGTTGATCGATGATACAAAAGGTGTAACATTGGCTGCTGCTTCTTCTTACAAAAACAAAGCTGCTGATAAGAAAAACAAATCTGATCAGGCAATGGTTGTAGGAAAAGAAATCGCTTCAAAAGCGGTGAAAGCTGGCGTAGAAACAGTTGTATTTGATCGTAACGGGTATTTATACCACGGTCGTGTTAAATCATTAGCTGATTCAGCTAGAGAAGGAGGACTTAAATTTTAATCATCATGGCAGCAATTATAGGAAATAGAGTAAAAGCCTCTGATATAGAGCTTAAAGATAAATTGGTATCTGTGAACCGTGTGACTAAAGTAACAAAAGGTGGTCGTACATTCAGTTTCTCAGCTATCGTAGTTGTTGGGGATGAAAATGGTATCGTAGGTCATGGTCTTGGTAAGGCAAAAGAAGTAACAGAAGCGATTACAAAAGGAATCGACGATGCGAAAAAGAACCTTATTAAAGTTCCGATCTTAAGAGGTACAGTTCCTCACGCTCAAAAAGGAAAATTCGGTGGAGCAGAAGTTTTATTGAAACCTGCTACAAATGGTACAGGAGTTATCGCTGGTGGTGCGATGCGTGCAGTGTTAGAATCTGTAGGTGTTCACAACGTATTGGCAAAATCTCAAGGATCATCCAATCCACATAACGTTGTTAAAGCAACAATCAATGCATTGGCGTCTATGCGCGATGCAGCTGCTGTTGCACGTCAACGTGGAATTAGTATGGACAAAGTTTTTAACGGTTAATAAATAAATAGTATGGCAACGATTAAAATCAAACAAGTTCGCAGTGCTATCAAACGCCCGGCTCGTCAGAAAAGAACGATTCAAGCGTTAGGATTTAGCCGTTTGAACCAAGTAATTGAGAAAGAAGCAACTCCGCAAATCCTTGGCATGATCAAGAAGGTTGAGCATTTGGTACAAGTTGTAGATTAATACTTTAAAACGAATTATCCATGAATTTAAATAATTTAACACCTGCGAAAGGATCCGTTCTATCTGATAAGAGAATCGGACGTGGACACGGTTCCGGTGGTGGTGGTACCGCTACGCGCGGTCACAAAGGAGCGAAATCTCGTTCTGGTTATTCTAAGAAAATTGGATTCGAAGGGGGACAAATGCCGTTACAACGTCGTGTTCCTAAGTTCGGATTCAAAAACATCAACAGAGTTGAATACAAAGCAATCAATTTAGATGCTATTCAATCGATAGTTGAACGTAAGAATATAACTGATATTACTATCGAAGTACTACGTGAAAACGGTTTGGTATCTCGCAATGACCTAGTGAAAATCCTTGGTCGTGGAGAGCTTAAATCTAAAGTAACAGTAAGTGCTCACAAGTTTTCTTCTTCTGCAAAAGCAGGAATTGAAGCACAAGGTGGTAGTATTTCAGAAATCTAATTAACTTTGCCGACATTTTTTTTATGAAACGGTTTATACAAAACATAAAAAACATCTGGAAAGTAGAAGAGTTAAGAAAGCGTATCTTATTGACGCTTTTCTTAATTCTTGTATACCGTATCGGATCGTTTATCATGTTGCCCGGCGTGAATGCAGAAGCAGTACTTGCTAATGCATCCAGCAAAGGAGGCGACAACGTGCTTGAATCATTATTATCGATGTTCTCAGGAGGTGGATTTACTAACGTGTCAATTATGGCTCTTGGTATCATGCCTTACATTAGTGCTTCGATTATTATGCAATTATTGGGAATGGCTGTTCCAGCTGTTCAGAAAATGCAGAATGAAGGTGAATCAGGTAGAAAACAAATCAATACGTATACTCGTGTATTGACGATTATAATTTGTGCTGTTCAGGCACCAAGTTATATTTCATTGTATGCGGCTAGTATTAAAGGTGCGCTGCCTGCTGACCAAACCATGTTATGGTGGACAACAGCAGTGTCTTGTATGGTTGCCGGTTCAATGTTCGCTGTATGGTTAGGTGAACGCATTACAGACAAGGGAATTGGGAATGGTATCTCTTTATTGATTACCGTAGGGATTTTGTCCCGTCTCCCATCTTCTTTCCTTGCTGAAATGGCTGCTAACAAAGATTTCCCACTTAAGATTGTTTTGGAGATCATCGTATTCATGCTTATTGTACTTGGAACGATCTTGATTGTTCAGGGTGTGCGTAAAGTTCCTTTAAACACGGCTAAACGTGTTGTTGGAGCCAGAGCTGTAGATGAGCAGGGAGCTAGAAACTATTTGCCTTTAAAAGTAAATGCTTCTGGTGTAATGCCAATCATCTTCGCGCAAGCGATTATGACTATTCCGGTAATGATTTTCTCTCAACAAAAAGAAGGTGGTGTAATTCAATACGCTTTAGGAGATACACATGGTGTTCCTTATAACGCATTGTTAGCGCTTTTGATTATCGTATTTACATACTTCTACACTGCAATTATGATCAACCCGCGTAAAATGGCGGATGATTTAAAGCGTAGTGGAGGATTTATCCCTGGAGTTCGCCCCGGAGATGAGACTGCTGAGTATATTGACTCGTTGGTATCCCGTATTACTTTGCCTGGATCTATGTTCCTTGCTTTGATTGCGATTTTACCTTCAATAGCATATGCTTGTAACATTACTTCTGGTTTTGAGTACTTCTTCGGAGGAACTTCGTTGTTGATCATGGTAGGAGTAGTTTTGGATACCCTTCAACAAATCGAGTCTTATTTATTGAACCGCCATATGGATGGTTTAATGGAAGGATCTCGTGTTAGAGGAAGAAGAAGTATAAACGAAATGTCATCAGGTTTCTAGATTATGGCTAAACAGGCATCTATAGAACAAGACGGAACGATCATCGAAGCATTGTCTAATGCAATGTTTCGTGTCGAATTAGAGAATGGACACGTCATTACGGCGCACATTTCAGGAAAAATGAGAATGTTTTACATTAAGATTTTACCTGGTGACCGAGTGAAAGTGGAAATGTCTCCATATGATTTAACTAAAGGACGTATTTCTTTCCGCTACAAATAATTTGTAAGAAAGAACTCCGATAAAAAAAGCAAAAGATGAAAGTAAGAGCTTCAGTAAAAAAACGATCTGTAGATTGCAAGATCGTTAAAAGAAAAGGAAGAGTTTACGTGATTAACAAGAAGAATCCTAAACTAAAACAAAGACAAGGGTAATTATGGCACGTATCGCAGGTATAGATCTACCAAAAAACAAGAGAGGTGTAATCGGTTTGACGTACATCTTTGGAATTGGTCGTAGCACGGCTAAGAAAGTACTAGTTAATAATGGAATTGATGAAAACATCAAAGTGCAAGATTGGAATGACGATCAGATTGCTTTGATTCGTACATCTATTTCAGAGATTAAAACAGAAGGACAGTTGCGTTCTGAGATCCAGTTGAACATCAAACGTTTGATGGATATCGGATGTACTCGTGGAATTCGTCATCGTGCTGGTCTTCCATTGAGAGGTCAACGTACGAAAAACAATTCTCGTACTAGAAAAGGTAGAAGAAAAACAGTTGCTAACAAGAAGAAAGCAACTAAATAATAGTTAGAAATGGCAAAAGCAAATCAAAAGAAGAAGAAACAAGTCAAAGTAGACGCAGCGGGTGAAGCGCATATTCAAGCTACCTTCAACAATGTGATTATTTCTTTGACAAACAACGCTGGTCAAGTTATTTCTTGGTCATCGGCTGGAAAAATGGGCTTCAAAGGTTCTAAAAAGAACACTCCATATGCTGCACAAATTGCTGCTGAGGATGCATCTAAAGAAGCACATGACTTCGGATTACGTAGAGTGCGTGTTTTCGTGAAAGGACCAGGTGCTGGTCGTGAATCAGCAATTCGTGCAATTCACAATTTTGGTATCGAAGTAATCGAGATCATTGATGTGACTCCACTTCCGCACAATGGTTGTCGTCCACCAAAAAGACGTCGCGTTTAATAATAGTAATTTAATCTAAAGGGGAAAAATTTGATTATCGAAGGAAAAGCCTTAATTCATAATCCCCCTTTTATAGTTTTATAGTATGGCAAGATATACAGGCCCAAAATCGAAAATTGCTCGTCGTTTCCGCGACCCAATTTTCGGTCCAGATAAATCTCTGGACAAAAGACAGTACGGACCGGGACAACACGGACCGAACAAACGCAGAGGAGGAAAGCAGTCTGAGTACGCTATCCAACTTGGTGAAAAACAAAAAGCGAAATACACTTACGGTATTTTGGAACGTCAATTCTCGAACTTGTTCAAGAAAGCGTCCCGAATGAAAGGTATTACAGGTGAAGTATTGTTACAGTTGTGTGAATCACGCCTTGACAACACCGTATACCGTTTAGGAATTGCTCCTTCTCGTCGTGCTGCTCGTCAGTTAGTAACTCACAAACACATCGTTGTGAATGGGGAAGTGGTAAACATTCCATCTTATACATTACGTATCGGTGATGTTGTTAGTGTTCGTGAAAAGTCAAAATCGTTGGAAGCAATTACTTCAGCTTTGACTGCATCAACTAACAAACGTTACGATTGGTTGGATTGGGATTCAGCTTCAAAATCTGGAAAGTTTTTGAGCATCCCTTCTCGTGATATGATCCCTGAGAATATCAAGGAACAACTAATCGTCGAATTATACTCTAAGTAATAAATCATATTGAATCACAGCTAAAGGGTCTGATTGACTTTCTTCAATCTTTCAGACCGCGCAACTGTGAAACAATTAAAAAGAAGAATAACAAATGGCAATTTTAGATTTTCAAAAACCTGACAAGGTAATTATGATCCAGTCGGACGAGCGTAAAGGACAATTTGAGTTCCGCCCGCTTGAGCCAGGATATGGGATCACTGTAGGAAACGCATTGCGTCGTATCTTACTTTCTTCATTGGAAGGTTATGCTATTTCTTCAGTGCGTATCGAGGGTGTAGACCACGAGTTCGCAACGTTGAAAGGTGTGGTTGAAGACGTTACTGAAATCGTATTGAACTTGAAACAAGTTCGCTTCAAACAACAAATCGAAGGAACGGATAATGAAACAGTTGTTGTTTCTATTTCAGGACAAGATAAATTGACTGCAGGTGATTTAGGTAAATTCACATCTGGATTTCAGGTGTTGAACCCGGATTTGGTGATTTGTAACATGGAAAGCTCTGTTAAATTAGAGATGGAATTGACAATCATTAAAGGACGTGGTTACCTTCCTGCTGAGGAAAACAAAACAGGTAACTCACCGTTTGGAACGATTTTTATCGATTCAATTTTCACTCCGGTTGTAAATGTGAAATTCACAGTTGAAAACTACCGTGTAGAGCAAAAAACGGATTACGAGAAATTGGTTTTGGAATTGACCACTGATGGTTCAATTCATCCGAAAGATGCTTTGAAAGAAGCAGCTAAAATCTTGATCCATCACTTCATGTTGTTCTCAGATGAGCGTATCACTTTAGATAGTGAAGTGAAATCTGAAACAGAAGAGTTTGATGAGACATCTTTGCATATGCGTCAATTGTTGAAAACAAAATTAGTAGATATGGACCTTTCAGTTCGTGCTCTTAATTGTTTGAAAGCAGCAGACGTTGAAACATTGGGGGATCTTGTTTCTTACAACAAGAATGACTTATTGAAGTTCCGTAATTTCGGTAAAAAATCCTTAACTGAGTTGGAAGACTTAGTAGATTCAAAAGGATTGAACTTCGGTATGAATGTAGCTAAATACAAATTAGATAAAGACTAGTATCGCAAATTAAAATTAATAATGTCGTAATAGGTGGCTGAGACGAGGCGATAACAGTCCTAGCTAACCGTTACTTACGAAATTCAAAGTTATGAGACACGGAAAAAAACACAACCATCTCGGTAGAAAAACAGCTCACAGACACGCAATGTTGTCTAACATGGCTTGTTCATTAATCGAGCACAAAAGAATTTCTACAACAATCGCTAAAGCAAAAGCTTTACGTGTATACGTAGAACCGATTTTAACAAAATCAAAAGACGATACAACTCACAACCGTCGTACAACTTTCTCTTACTTGAAAAGTAAAGAAGCGGTGACTGAATTGTTCCGTACAATTGCTCCGAAAATTGCTGATCGTCCAGGGGGATACACTCGTATCATCCGTACAGGTTACCGTTTAGGAGATAACGCGGAAATGTGTTTGATCGAGTTGGTTGATTTCAACGAAGTTTACACTTCTGGTGAGAAGAAAACAACAACACGTCGTTCTCGTCGTGGTGGATCAACTGCAACTAAGAAAACTGATGCGGCTCCTGCTGCAGAGGTTGCTGAAGAAGCAGTGGTTGTAGAAGAAACTCCGGTAGCGGAAGTTGTTGAAGAAGTGAAAACAGAAGAAGTTGCTCCAGAGGCAGCAGCTCCAACTGAAGAAGCAGATTCAACTGAAGAAGAAAAAAAGGATGAAGAGTAAGATTTTTTATCTCTTAAAATAAAGAAAAGGGTATCCATTTATTAACGGATGCCCTTTTTTATGAACTATACTTTTGAAGTTGAAATAGAAATTCTAATTTTGCAAAAACATTTTAGTATATGGAAGAACGCAAGCCTGCGCTCCTGGTCCTAGAAGACGGAACAGTATTTTATGGCAAAGCAACCGGAAAGATTGGTACAACAACCGGAGAAATTGCCTTTAACACGGGAATGACCGGTTATCAAGAAGTATTTACTGATCCTTCTTATTATGGGCAAATACTAGTTATGACGACGTCCCACATTGGTAATTACGGTGTAAATCCGCTAGAGGTTGAGTCCGAATCGGTGAAAATCGCAGGATTGGTTACCAAAAAATTTGCTAACAACTTCTCAAGAGCTTCGGGAGTATCCAATCTGCAAGATTACTTGATCGATAATGACAAAGTAGGGATTACAGATATTGATACACGATCTTTGGTTCGTCACATTCGTCATAAAGGTGCAATGAATGCCATTATTTCTTCTGAGATTTTGGATGAGAAAGCACTTCAGAAACAAGTAAAGGAAGTTCCATCAATGGATGGCTTGGAATTGTCTTCAAAAGTAGCTACAAAGACTGCTTATGAAGTCGGTGATTCGAATAGCTCTTTACGGGTTGCTTTGCTTGACTTTGGTGTGAAAAAGAATATTGTACGCTGTCTGACTGATAGAGGTTGTTTGGTAAAAGTATTCCCAATGGATGCTTCGATGGAAGAGTTGAAAGCATTTAAACCGGATGGATACCTTTTATCAAATGGTCCAGGAGATCCATCGGCAATGCCAAATGAGATCGCTCTTGTAAAAGAATTGGTAGAAGTCGGAACTCCAATATTTGGAATTTGCCTTGGACATCAGATCTTAGGTTTAAGCCAAGGATTGAAAACTGAGAAGATGTTCAACGGACATCGTGGAATCAATCATCCGGTAATGAACTTAATAACCGGAAAAGGAGAGATTACTTCACAAAATCACGGATTTGTAATAGCGAAAGAAAGTGTTCAGTCAAATCCTCGCATTAAGGTTACTCACGAACACTTGAATGATCAAACAATTGCAGGTATTATGTTGACGGATAAACCTGTTTTTTCGGTACAATACCATCCGGAAGCATCTGCCGGACCACATGATTCCCGATATTTATTCGATCAATTTATTTCCAATATGAAACTAGCGAAGCACTGAGCTTCTAAATAAATCAACACATGAGTTATATCGCACGCATTGTCGGAAGACAAGTTTTAGATTCAAGAGGTAATCCAACGGTAGAAGTGGATGTTTACACAACAAATGGTGCAGTAGGAAGAGCTGCTGTTCCTTCAGGAGCTTCAACAGGGATTCATGAAGCTGTTGAATTGCGCGATGGGGATAAATCCATTTATCTTGGGAAAGGAGTTCTGAAAGCGGTTGAGAATGTAAATACAATCATTGCTGAAGAATTGCTTGGTATGGATATTTTCGATCAGAAACTGATTGATCGTGTTTTGGTAGAATTGGATGGTACTCCAAACAAATCGAAGTTAGGAGCAAATGCTATTTTAGGAACGTCATTGGCAGTAGCTAAAGCTGCAGCACAAGAAGCAGGTTTAAGCTTGTTTAAATATGTTGGTGGAGTTGGCGCAACTACCATGCCCGTTCCGATGATGAATATTTTGAATGGTGGATCTCATGCGGATAATCTGATCGATGTTCAGGAATTTATGGTAATGCCATTCGGAGCATCCTCTTTTTCAGAAGGATTACGTTGGGGAACTGAAATATTTCATCACCTGAAATCTGTTCTGAAAGAGAAAGGAATGTCAACAAACGTTGGAGACGAAGGAGGTTTTGCACCAAACCTTGGATCCAATGAAGAAGCGATTCAGGTAGTGATGCAAGCAATTGAAAAAGCTGGATTTAAACCCGGACATGATGTGCACATTGCTTTGGATGCTGCATCTTCTGAATTTTACAATGCAGAAAAAGGATTGTACTTGTTTGAATCTACCGGAGAAGCTCGTACTTCTTCTGAAATGGTTGATTTTTGGGCAGATTGGTGTAAGAAATATCCAATCGTATCCATTGAAGACGGCTTAGCAGAAGACGATTGGGCTGGTTGGAAAGAAGCAACAGATAAACTTGGTAATAAAGTTCAGTTAGTAGGAGATGATTTGTTCGTAACAAACACAAAACGTCTGTTACAAGGAATTGAACAAGGAATTGCCAATTCGATTTTGGTTAAAGTAAACCAGATCGGTTCCTTAAGTGAGACAATTGAAGCCGTTCAGATGGCAACCAGAAATAGTTATACTTCCGTTATGTCTCACCGAAGTGGTGAAACAGAAGATAATACGATCGCAGATTTAGCGGTTGCTTTGAACTGTGGACAAATCAAAACAGGTTCTGCATCCAGAAGTGATCGAATGGCAAAATACAATCAATTACTTCGTATAGAAGAAGAATTGGGAGAAACAGCATATTATCCGGGGAAAAATTTCCGGTTTTTATAATAAGAATTAGTGGAAAGTAAAGGGGAGCTCAGGCTCCCCTTTTTTTGTTCGTTCATATCCGGGTTTTGGATAATCGCTTAAAGGTTCTGATAAAAGATAGTTATCTTATCGCCGGGAATTCAAATGGAACTTAATAATCAGTTCATAAGGTGAAAAAACCGCTTGATTTTCTTAAGATAAATTAATTTTTAACAAAATGTTTAAAAGTGGTGTGTTTTTATGAATAGAAAGCAACCAAATTGTTTTTAAACCGTTTAGAAATCAAAGTACTAATTATGAAGAATTTAATACTAGGTTTAGTTTTTGCTATGGGATCCTTTTTTGGGTATACACAAACCACTTCTCCTCAGACTAATACACCTGCTTTTTTTGCACAATGTATGGTGAATGTGAACAATCAAAATGACTTAACAACATTGGAAAATCAATTGCGTGCAATACCTTATGTTAAGGTAGTTCGAGTTGATATTCCAACACATAGATTGTTTTTAGTTACAAAAGACCTTAATTCTTTTACAGCAGCTGAATTTGCATCATGGATGGGAACTTATTCTTCATCTTTTAGCTGCCTTCAAATTGGTTTACAAGGAGTAGATCCGATTAATCCATATCCATTTACTAATTGTTCAAACTAACAACAATGAAAGCACTTTTATATTCTTTATTATTGTTTTGTTCATTTGGAATTTGGGCTCAACAATCACCCGTTAACTGTAATTTAGCTATTCCTGGATGTGCAACACCATCGTTTCCTATAACTGGTACACAACCAGCTTATAACACGGTGGATTTTACATCCGGATCGGTTTCTAATCCGTCCTCTAACCCGAATGGTTCGCCAGGGAATTCCGGTTGTCTATTGTCGGGTGAAACAGTTTCTACATTTATCACCATTAATGTAGTATCAAATGGAACATTGGCTTGGTCAATGATTGGTACTCAAGGTGGATGTTTCGATTGGATCATGTGGCCAAATAACTCCGGTAATGCTTGTGCAGGAATTAATGGAAATACATTAAGTCCCGTTTCATGTAACTGGAATGGTTCATGTAATGGTAATACCGGTATGGCTCCTCCGGGAAACCTTCCTGCTGGTGGGTCTCAATCGAGTTATGAGAATCCATTGACTGTTACTGCTGGTCAATCATTTATCTTGTGTTTATCGAACTACAGTTTCACGAATCAAAATGTCAATTTGAACTTCTTTGGTACTGCTCAAGTTGTATGTGGTGTTTCTGCAGCAGATCAAACAATTTGTTTGGGGAATTCAACATCAGTAACTATTGCTACTCCAGGATATACAAATCCTAGTTTTAACTGGTTAGTGACAACAGCAGTGGCAAATCCTTCAGCTGGAACAACAACAGTTAATCCAACAGTCACAACTACCTATTCCGTAGAGGTTACTCAACCTGCAATGGGAACAACTCCTGCGCTGGTTGATACGGCAACTTTTACAATTACAGTTGTAAATCCTCCGGCACCAAATGCAGGGCCAAACCAAACAGTATGTCTTGGACAAGTGATTCACTTGACAGGAAGTGTAGGTAGTCCTACAAATACTGCAAACTGGCAAGCAATTGTACCAACAGGTTTGACACCTGCTGCAACGGCATCTTTCTCTCCGAACTTTAGTTCAATGAATCCTAATGTTACGGTAAATCAACCGGGAGTATATAAATTTGTATTAAGAGAAACAAGTACCATTTGTGGGATTATTAGAGATACAGTTGTGGTTACTGTTTCACAGTTACAAATTACAGCTGCAACTACAAATCCTATTTGTAATGGTTCAGGTGATGGTACAATTACAATTACAAGTGTAGGAGCAAGTGAATATAGTTTCAATAATGGGGTAACATGGCAAGCATCAAATACGATGGGTGGTTTTGCAGCAGGAACATACACTGTTTGTGCAAGAAACACTTTAGGATGTCAGAAATGTACAACAGCTACTTTGACAAATCCACCTGCAATTGTGATGACGGTTTCCAATGATACATTGATTTGTCAAAATGGTACAGCATCTATTTGGGCTTCTGCTGTTGGAGGTGCTACGTATTCATATCATTGGGATCATAGCCCGGCATTAGTTTCAGCAACACAGGTAAGTCCTTTGGTAAACGGATATTATCCGGTTCAGGCTGAAAGTGACTTGGGTTGCTGGTCAAACATGGATTCGATCTATGTAACGGTTCGTTCTCCGCTTTCTGCGATTATGTCTCCGGATGTGTTTACTTGCCCGGGATATGAAGATTCCTTAATGATTTCTGCTTCCGGTGGTATTGGTGCGCCATATACATTTACTTGGTCAACAGGTCAAACAGATACAGGTGCTGAAAGTCAATTAAATGACTCGCCATTGATAACAACTACTTATAGTGTAACGATTAATGATGGGTGTGAAACCACACCGATAACATTATCAGGAATGATCAATGCCCTTCCTGTTCCTGTTCCTCAGATTTTAATTGACGAGCCTGTTCAATGTGAACCCGCTGTATTTACGCTGTATAATCCAGATTCCATAAATACAATGAGTTCTATTTGGAGAATCAGTAACGGAGATGAATTTATGGATGTAGATTCCTTAGTTAGTTCTTCCACTATGAACGGAACATATAACGTACAATTAATTGTTACTTCTCTGGACGGATGTATAGATTCTACAACATTCACTGATACGTTGTTAGTTATGCAGACTCCTGTTGCAGACTTTAAATGGAGTCCGGATCCGATAACTATGTTTAATACACAGGTATTATTTACAGAGTACTCTTTATATGCGAATACATACGAATGGAGTTTCCCCGGAGCATCACCGAATTCATCTACTAATGAAGATCAAACGGTTATGTATCCTGACGGGCAAACCGGAACATACTATGTTACTTTAATTGCCACATCTTATTTGGGTTGTAAGGATACCATTACAAAAGAAGTGGTGATCTTACCGGAAGTAATTATTTATGCTCCAAATACATTCACACCGGATGGAGATGAATTCAATCAAACTTGGAGAATTCACATTGAAGGAGTAGATGAATTTGATTTTGATCTTCAAGTTTATAATAGATGGGGTGAGATTATTTGGGAATCACATGACGTAAACGCTGCATGGGATGGAACTTATAATGGAGAACCTGTTCCACAAGGAACTTATACATGGGTAATCCGGACACGAGAAATCATTTCCGACAAAAAATATGTTTGGAATGGAACTATAAATCTTATCAAGTAATTGATAATTGATCCGAATGATAAGGGGCTGTTTGAATTTCAAATAGCCCCTTATTGTTTTATATAACATCAGATTTCTTAATTTCGCAGTATAAGCGATACTTTATGAGTTTGAACGAATTTCAAAACGAACTAACAACAGGAATTCCTGCAATTCTTCCTTCAAAGAAAGAATACGAAACTGCTATTAATCATGCACCAAAGCGTAAAGAAATCCTTTCGCCGGAGGAGAAAATATTGGCGTTAAAAAATGCCTTACGCTATTTTCCCAAAGATCAGCATGCTGAACTTGCACAGGAGTTTTCTGATGAGTTAGAAAAGCACGGGCGAATTTATATGTACCGCTTTAGACCTGATTACAGGATGTATGCTCGCCCAATTAGCGAGTATCCGGGGAAATCGTTACAGGCGAAGGCAATTATGTTGATGATTCAGAATAATCTGGATTATGCTGTTGCCCAACATCCGCATGAATTGATTACTTATGGTGGAAATGGTGCTGTTTTTCAGAATTGGATTCAGTATCGTTTAACAATGAAGTATTTGTCCGAAATGGAAGACGATCAAACATTGGTGATGTATTCAGGTCATCCACTTGGACTTTTTCCTTCGCATAAAGATGCTCCCAGAGTTGTAGTAACCAATGGAATGATGATCCCTAATTATTCGAAACCGGATGATTGGGAGAAATTCAACGCATTAGGTGTTACTCAATATGGCCAGATGACAGCCGGCTCGTATATGTATATTGGACCACAAGGAATTGTGCATGGAACCACTATTACAGTTCTCAACGGATTCAGAAAAATCAAGAAAGAACCTCAAGGTTCACTGTTTGTTACTTCCGGTTTGGGAGGAATGAGTGGAGCTCAACCCAAAGCAGGAACTATTGCAGGTTGTGTTACCGTTTGTGCAGAAGTAAATCCTAAAATCACGCGAATTCGTCACGAACAAGGATGGGTACATGAAGTTTATGAAAACTTGGATGAGTTGGTGAAAAGAGTTCGTGAAGCACAAGCGAATAAGGAAGCAGTATCTATTGCTTATTTAGGGAATGTGGTAGACGTCTGGGAAAAATTTGACACAGAAAATTTGCATATTGATCTGGGTTCAGATCAAACTTCTCTTCACAATCCGTGGGCAGGTGGCTACTATCCTGTGGGAATTGATTTTGAAGCTGCGAATAAATTAATGGCATCTAATCCGGAAGAGTTTAAATCAAAAGTTCAAACCACACTTGTGAGACACGCTAATGCGATCAATGCGCATACTGCGAAAGGAACCTATTTCTTTGATTATGGAAATGCATTCTTATTGGAAGCATCGCGTGCAGGAGCAGATGTAATGGCTGAGAATAAGATCGATTTCAAATATCCTTCTTATGTTCAGGATATTATGGGGCCTATGTGCTTCGATTACGGTTTCGGACCATTTCGTTGGGTTTGTGCTTCCGGAAATGCGGGAGATCTGGAAAAAACAGATGCAATTGCTTGTGCTGTTTTGGAAGAAATGAAACAGCACAGCCCGGAAGAGATCCAGCAGCAAATGGCGGATAATATTCAATGGATTAAAGGTGCTCAGGAAAATAAGCTGGTAGTTGGTTCTCAAGCACGTATTCTATATGCTGATGCCGAAGGTAGAATGAAGATCGCAGCTGCTTTTAACGAAGCAATTTCAAAAGGAATTATCGGTCCGGTGGTACTTGGTCGTGATCATCATGATGTTTCGGGAACAGATTCTCCTTATCGGGAAACTTCTAATATTTATGATGGTTCACGTTTCACAGCTGATATGGCAATCCAAAATGTAATCGGAGATTCTTTCCGTGGAGCAACCTGGGTTTCCATTCATAATGGTGGTGGAGTAGGCTGGGGAGAAGTAATCAACGGAGGTTTCGGAATGCTATTGGACGGTTCTGAGGATGCATCAAGAAAATTGAAATCGATGCTTCATTGGGATGTCAATAATGGAATTGCACGAAGAAACTGGGCACGAAATGAAGGTGCTATTTTTGCAATTAAGCGAGCTATGGAAGCCGAACCAAAGTTAAAGGTGACAATTCCTGAATTGGTAGATGAAGAGCTTTTGAAGAGTCTTAAATAAGTGAAAAGTGAAAATGGATAATTGAGAAGGGGGAGTTATTTGAATCAGAGAAATTTCCTTATCAATTTTCAATTCTACATTTTCCATTTTATAGTACTTTAATCTCCACCCTGCGATTGCTTTGTTCTTCGGAAGCGAACTTTGCATTGGGAAAAATAGGAACGGTATTCCCATATCCCACAGTTGTCAATCTGGTTTTGTCAATTCCGTTTTCAACCAGGTAGTGGAATACACGTTTAGCGCGTGCTTCAGAAAGTTTTTGCGCTTCAAATGTATTCTCCCCATTAGAATGCACATGCCCCTGAATTTCTACCTTGATTCCAGCATTCAGTGCCAAAAAATCTTTGAGTCGTCTTAATTTTGGTTCAGCGCTTTGCAAAAATTCAGAAGATCCCGGAATAAATTCGATTTCGTCGATTTGCATACTTTTTCCTTCTCCCAGAGGTTCAATCCAAACCACGATTTCCGTCTCAGTATTTGCTGATACTGGTTCTTCTCTGTCAACAAAGAAATAACCTTCTGCATCGATTTTTAATTGGACTTTTCCGGATCTTTCAATTGAAAAGCGAAAATCTGATCCTTGGTATCCAGCTGTAATATCTTTGATTCCAGTAATAGTTATATTTGCAATGACTGGCTTTCCGGTTTCATAATCCCGAACCAATATTGCCAATCCGGATTCATTTTTGTTTGTTCGGAGATCCATTAATTTTCCACCTTCAGCTGTTTCCTGCATTTCACCGGTTATGGGTTCAAATAAGAAATTGACTTCCAAAAACTCCTTCATTTTTGGTGGTGCAATAAAACAAATAATGATTTCTTTTCCAGCAACCAGATCAACAGGATAGAGTGTGGTTTCTGAAACCACCAGATCTAATCCGAGTTCGAGCGATGGTTTTGAAATAATCCTTCTGATTTCTGCAGAACCTTTAGTAATTTCTTCGCAAGGATATTTTGTTTCTCCCTCAAAAATGATCATTTGAATTGGCTGTGGACATTTTGCTTTTAAAGTAAATCTCCCATTGTAGGATGCTTTAAACGAACAAAATAAGCTGTTCTTCTCATCGATATTGCTTAATGAGCCGTAAGCCTGGAAATCATTTACTTTTCCTCCCTTTCCGGAAAATTGCATGCGGTAATCTCCCGTTTTAAGAACAGTGGTTGCTCCCGTACAGTCAGAAATCGCATCTGAGCTCTCGAGAATTTGTTGTCCAAACGCGTTTGTAAAGAGGAAAGAAAGAAATAATAGGAGAGTGTAGTTCATTGATTGCAAAGATAGTTTTTTCATCAACTTTGGAAAAGCCCCATTTTTCCGACTTTCTAAATGGATTGAATGGGCGTATTAAATGTATTTTTTAGTTATTGTTTAACATTCAGTTGTGCCTTCAAACAGGTTCTGAGATACAAATGATCGACCGTAGGAAAAATATGGACAACACTCACATCGTGTGTTTTCCCCTGCAAAATTAAATCGCCGGTTTTCTTCTGAAGGTTTCGATCGATTGTTTTTTTTAACTCATTGAACTGAGCAGTCAGATCCAGTTTAGTGGCTTTTTCAAGTTCTGTATAGATCCGATTTGAAAACAGCCATTTTGCACTCTTGAGCAAGATACTTTTTGTCTTTAAATCGAATTCGAGCTTACTGAGTTCCAATATTTTTGTGGTATTGTCAAAATATGGAACTCCCTGTAGGTATAAAATTCCCTTTTTTGTTCCGCTAAACTGAATCGCGAGAACCAATCTATTTTTATCCAATCCGCTTACTTTCACTCCATCGAATTCAAAGTGATTTTTATTGAAATCAATGGTTTTTCCTTTAATCTGTTCAGTGAATAGTTGCGAGATTGAATCGTAGTTTAATTCGAAATCCGTAAAAAGGTCAAAGGTGTCTTTGGGCGCCCTTGAAATAATATTCAACTTGGGAAGTTCAGTAGTTTGGCTTTTTGTCTGATTTTGACTCAAATAGGTCTTGCAATTCAATACCAGTGTCGTATATAATTTGTTGTGATCTAAGCGTGGTTTCACCAATGAAAGTGAAACGGGTTCAAAATGAATGGTTCCCAGGTATGGAATTTTGATCGCTTGATTCATGTTCTTCCACAGATCATCTGCATCTTTCTTGAATGAAATACGCGCCAATTGCTTATCGGTGTCCAAGCATTGTTTTTCCAGTGTTTTACGTACTTCTTTGATTACTTCATCTGTGGCATCAAATCTAAAGAGTGTTACTTCACACGGATTCAGAGACTTTAGTTCGTTAATATTTGTTTTAGTACTCAATCCATAGTCTTCATTTATATTCAGTTCAGTAGCAAAGCGAATTCTTAAAGAAGGCATTTTCTCATTAATCCCGCATGAAAAAGGAATGAGGGGTGTCAGACAAATGGGTTTTGCTGATAACAGATCCGAACAAGCCGCGCAATATTCCATTTTGATCCAATAGGAACCATGTAACTCGGATAGCAGTTGATTATTGATTGTTGAAATTTCAAATGAATCTTTCCGAAATAGATAATCGTAACGGATGCCACTACAGGGTTTATCTGAGCCAGAAGTAATATCAGGAACGGATTTGTTGGCGTCTTTAAAATAACTGGTCAAATTGATTTCTACGGGAACAACAATGCTATTGATCGCAGAATTCATTTCCGGGGGAGTAGTCGCTAAATTAACACTTGTAGGAGCTTCTGGCAGAATAGACCGGCATGAACCGGTAAGAATAAGAAGAGCAATAACCCCAATTTTTAACTTTGATACGCGCACAATGACGGAAATTTCATAATTGATTTTCCAAAATTAGTATTAACTTCAAGTTATGAAGCCAATTTTTTATTTTGTAATCAGTTTATCCGGACTTGTATCTTGTGCAAAGTCAAGAACATGTACTTGCACTGATGGGCACAAGTATACTGTCACTACTTCAAAAAAGACAGCTGAGGATGCTTGTAAAAAGTATTCAACTGAAGGTATTGAATGTAAAGTCAATTAAACGGAATTGGTTTTTTAGTTACGAAATGTTGTAAGTCGAAAAAAAAACTTATATTCGCGCTGTTAATTTATTTTTTTAACCTTCATCTCAATTAATTGTATGAAAAAATTTGTATTATTCGTTGCTGCTGCTGCAACTTTAGGATTGACTTCTTGTAAAAAAGACTGGACTTGTTCATGTACTTACGATGGTGAGACAACAACTTACAACATCGACGGGAAAACTAAGAAAGATGCTGAAGCACAATGCGAAGGAAAAGCTTCTGTTGGAGGATTCACTGTATCTACAGGGTCTAACTGTACAACAAAAAAGAGATAATAATTTTCGAATTATTATTGGGGGCATTAGCCCCCTTTTTTTGCTCTAAACTTTCCTTTTAAAGTTGGATGAGTTTAAAAAGGTTCGAAAGAGAGTTCAACAAAAAAGGCTTAGCATTATGCTAAGCCTTTTGAATTTTATAAAGAATCAATTCTTAAATAGAACCAATGATTTGATTGAAGGTTTCACTTGGTCTCATTGCTTTGGTAGCTAGTCCGGTATTTGGTTTGTAATAACCACCCATATCGACCTTATGACCTTGAGCTCCGATTAATTCACTGGTGATTTTATTTTCATTGCTTGTCAATGCTTCTGCAATTGGTATAAACATTGCTTTCAATTCCGGATCATTATTTTGGTCAGCCAATGCTTGTGCCCAATAAAGTGTCAAAAAGAAATGGCTTCCGCGATTATCGATTTCACCTACTTTTCTAGCCGGAGATTTGTCATTTTCAAGGAATTTTTCAGTTGCAGCGTCTAAGGTTTCTGCTAGTACTTTCGCTTTTGCATTCCCTGTTGTTTGCGCCATGTGTTCGAAGGAAACTGCTAATGCTAAAAACTCGCCCAATGAATCCCAACGTAAATAACCTTCTTCCAGGAATTGTTCTACATGCTTAGGAGCTGAACCACCTGCACCTGTTTCAAATAAACCACCACCGTTCATCAAAGGAACGATAGAGAGCATTTTTGCAGATGTGCCTACTTCCAAAATCGGGAATAAGTCGGTATTATAATCGCGCAAAACGTTACCTGTAACAGAAATGGTATCTAATCCTTTTACGATTCTCTCGAAAGAGAAAACAGTTGCTTCACTTGGTGTTAAAATGCGAATATCCAATCCCGATGTATCGTGATCCTTTAAATAGATTTCCACTTTCTTAATCAACTCTGCATCGTGAGCACGGTTTTTGTCCAACCAGAAAACAGCAGGTGTATTGCTCAAACGCGCTCTGTTTACAGCAAGTTTAACCCAATCGCGAACCGGAGCATCTTTTGTTTGGCACATTCTCCAGATATCTCCTGCTTCAACCGTGTGAGACATCAATGTATTTCCGTTGCTGTCTACAACGCGAACAGTTCCATTTTCTGAAACCTGAAATGTTTTATCATGTGAACCGTATTCTTCGGCAGCCTGCGCCATCAAACCAACATTTGGCACAGAACCCATCGTTGTTGGATCTAAGGCACCATTCTTCTTGCAAAAATCAATAGCACTTTGATATACACCAGCATACGAACGATCCGGAATGATCATTTTTGTATCCTGCAATTGTCCGTCTTTGTTCCACATTTTACCAGAAGTTCTGATTGCAGCCGGAACAGATGCATCAATAATCACATCCGAAGGAACATGAAGGTTGGTAATTCCTTTTTCAGAATTCACCATTGCAATGGCAGGGTTCTTAGCATAAACAGCATTGATGTCAGCTTCAATGGCTGCTTTTTTATCAGCGGGAAGCGCTTCAATTTTTGCAAATAAATCTCCCAAACCATTGTTTGGATTAATTCCTAATTGTGCAAATTCAGCTGCATGCTTTTCGAAAACGTCTTTGAAATAAACGGAAACAACATTTCCAAAAATGATCGGATCAGATACTTTCATCATCGTCGCTTTCAGATGAATCGAAAGCAAGAGATTTTTTGCTTTTGCATCTGCAATTTCCGTTTCAAGGTAAGAACGCAATGCTTTTTGACTCATCACTGAGCCATCGATGATTTCACCATCTTTTAAACTTGTTTTCTCCTTAAGAACAGTAATCGTTCCGGCATTATTTACCAATTCAATGCGAACATCTGTTGCAGAAGGAACAACCACAGAAACCTCACTTCCGTAGAAATCACCATTTGGCATACTTGCAACATGTGTTTTGGAATCAGCACTCCAGGCACCCATTGAATGTGGATGTTTCTTTGCATAATTCTTCACTGCTTTTGGAGCTCTTCGATCAGAATTTCCTTCACGAAGCACTGGGTTTACAGCACTTCCTTTGATTTTATCGTATTTTGCTTTGGCATTTTTTTCATCTTCGGTTGCAGGAGCTTCTGTATAATTGGGAACTTTGAAACCTAAGGCCTGTAATTCAGCAATTGCATCTTTTAACTGAGGAATAGAAGCTGAAATGTTTGGAAGTTTGATAATATTAGCTTCTGGTGTCGTAGCTAACTTACCTAATTCTGACAATGAATCCGGAACACGCTGATCTGGTGTCAAAACTTCAGAAAAAGTTGCCAAGATACGTGCGGCTAGTGAAATATCTCTTGATTCTACGTCAATTCCCGCTGTTGCTGCAAAAGCTTTAACAATGGGTAAAAAAGAATACGTTGCCAAAGCAGGAGCTTCATCAGTAAGTGTATACAGAATTGTTGAATTTGAATCTGCCATAATTTGATTGTTATAATTGATTATTGCTGAAAAGATTAATTCTTAACAACTGGTGGCAAATTTAATGGTTGGAGATTGGAATATCAATAAATAAGTAGGTTAATTTCAAGGAGTTTGCAACAGCATAAATGAAATTGTTAAATTGAAATGATAAAACACTGATTATTAATTGATTAAACTTTATTCTGTTCGCGTCTTCGCGAACACATGAATTTGCAAATTCGCAGATTTTACTTAGCCAATTCGCTTTAAGTAAACCATCATTTTTTCCAAAGCCTTCGCACGATGACTCATTGCATTTTTTTCTTCTGTACTCATCTCTGCAAAGGTTTTTTCGCTGCCGTCAGGTAAAAATATGGGATCATAACCAAATCCGCCAGTTCCAAGCTTTTCGTTAATAATGGTTCCGTCAATCCTTCCATCAAAGACATGTACTTTGTGGTGAATGTATAGTGCAATAACGGTAGTGAAATGTGCACTTCGATCGGTTTGAGTCTTGAGTTTATCTAATACCAGATCCATGTTGTCGTTGGGATTTCGCTGTTCTCCTGCATAGCGTGCAGAAAAAACTCCAGGTTCTCCATTTAAACTGGGAATAATTAGACCCGAATCATCTGCGAAACAAGGAATGTTCATCTTGTCTGCGAGAAATGTGGCTTTTTGAATTGCATTTCCTTCAAGCGTATCAGCAGTTTCAGGAATTTCATCGTGAAAATGAATTTCCTTTAAAGAAATTAACTGAAAACCATGAGGTAAAATCGCTTTGATCTCCGCGATTTTGTGCTCATTAGATGAAGCGAAAAGTAGTTTCATTTTTTTTTGAGTTAAGTTACATTTTTTCTAGGAATTAAGAACCGTTGATGCATTGTACCCGAAATAATTTTTAAAAGCGTTTGAAAAATGGGAGAAATTCTCAAAACCTACGTGCAAATAAACGTCGGAAGGTCTCAGATTGGTTGTTTGAAGCAAGTTTTTTGCTTCTGAAAGCCGTTGTTGTTTCAACCACTTTTCGGGAGTTTCCTTGAATGTTTTGGAAAAATCCCGTTTAAAAGTCGAAATACTTCTCCCGGATAAGCGCGCAAATTCAATCATCGGAATATTGAACAAATAGTTCTTTTGCATAAATGCTTCCAGATCTATCTTGAATGGTTCGCTGAAATCGAATAGAAAACCATAAAAAGATTTGTCTAATCGCAGCAATAACTCTACAGCTTCTTCTGTTTTCAGTGCGGCCATTTTTGATGTAAAAAAATCGGGTTCGTCAAAATAGGGAAGAAGAGACTGAAAAAAGCCACTTAAGAATGATTCTTCCGGAATTTCAAAGAATGGATTTCCTGTGAAACGTTCTTGAGCAGGAAGCGTGTTTTGAAGGGCGAATTGGTGTAAAAATTCTTCTGTCAGGAAAATGGTAAATGACTTAAAAGGCCTTCCGTCCGATGCAGGATGCTTTCGTGTTTTCAACAAGGTGTTCTTGCGCATAATTCCCATTTTACCTTCTTCAAAGAACAGTGTTCCTTCAGGAGTGAAGACTTCCATTTTCCCGGATATCACGATACTCAATGCATGATGAATCACCAATTGCTCTGTGCCGAAATGCTGCTCATGAACACAGGAGAACAGCATGTTTTCCTGGATTTGATCAGCCATTATTTTGGAAGTTGACTCAATAATACTTTGTCCATTGCTCTGTCTCCCAGCCAACGACGGAAGAATAATGCAGGTTTTGCCATGTATCCTCCTACATAACGCGTTTTTGGCTTTTTAGCTGAAATAGCTTTTGATACCAAACGGGAAATCACTTCCGGTTCTGCATTTTTCGAAATAGTGGTTTCAAATGCTTTTTTGAATTTATTTGCCATTTCGCTGTATGCCGTATTCTGAGTCGTTTTTGTTAGATTTTCATATGCGATAGTAGCCCATTCTGATTTTACACCACCGGGCTCAATAACCACCACATCAATACCAAAAGGCTTAACCTCTGTGCGCAAACTGTCACTCATTCCTTCAACAGCGAATTTGCTTGCATGATACCAAGCTCCGAAAGGAGTAGCTATTTTTCCGCCAATGGAAGAAATGTTGATGATTGTCCCGCTTTTTTGTTTACGCATTCCGGGAAGTACCAATTGTGTCATTCGTGCCAAACCAAAAACATTGACATCGAATTGTCGTTTTGCTTCTTCCATGGAAACATCTTCGATTGTTCCATAAGAACCATAACCTGCATTATTTACCAATACATCGATTCTACCTTCTTTATCCAGAATTGTCTGAACACAAGACTTCATCGATTCATCGTTTGTGACATCCAGTGCAATTGTTTGAACTCCTTTTTTGCTTAATTCTACCAATAAGTCAGTTCTTCTGGCAGCACCGTAAACAATGTATCCTTCTTTTGCGAGATCTTGTGCAAAGACTTTCCCCATACCTGAAGAAGCGCCTGTGATTAAAATTACTTTTTTCATAAATCAGAATTTTGATACTGCAAAGATCAACTGAAATGTACAAATTGATTTTGCTCACAAGCTCAAATTGCTTTGCTCAGAGGTTCATTGAGATTGAAAGACTAGAGACAAAAGACCTTAGACGGATTTTAGTCTTAGGTCTAGGTCTTCCGTCTTTTTAGTCTATTTCTGCTTCTCGTTAAAACTCATCATCCAGTTGATCCCGAATTTGTCTTGCCACATTCCAAAGTAATCACCCCAAAAAGTGGTATCCATTGGCATCGTTACATTTCCTTCTGCAGATAAACCTTCAAACAAACGATCTGCTTCGTCTTTACTGGCAGCGGTGATTGAAATGGAGAAATTGTTTCCTACTTTAAAACTGGAAGCCCATTCACCACCGGTATCGCTTCCCATCAAAATAGTTTCCTTACTGATTGGTAACGAAACGTGCATGATTTTCTCACCCATTGCCGGATCCATTTTATTCCCATCTTCTTGTGGCATGTCCTTGAATTTTCCAATATAAGGGAATTCACCTCCAAAAACCGATTGATAAAATAGAAATGCTTCTTCACAATTTCCATTAAAAGTTAAATATGCATTTACTGTTGCCATAAGATTTTTAAATTATTTGGTTTCACTCAATTCTTTGACTTTCTCCAGTCCAATCGGAAATTTCTTCTTCATAAATTCGATACGGGCATTCGTAACATCCATTTCCACTTCCAATTCGGTCGTATTTGCATTGATTTCTACTAAGCGATAGACATCAAAACAACCGGTCCAGTGTCTGCTTTCATCATCAATGTCCTGCTCTTCACAATCTTTCATACCTCCTACATGTCTGAAAACAATCAACGAATGCTCTTTAAAGAACATCACGTCACTGTATCTGCCGCTTCCTTCCGGAGTCAAAAAATGAACGCGGGAATTGAGGGCTAAATCTCCATTGTAATGAGATCCTTCATCAAAAGGGGTTGTCCAGATCTTGTAACTTTCCTTATCCCAAAGTACTTTCCATACCTTTTCTTTTGTTGCATTGATATTAATGGAAAAATGAAGTTTTTCAATCAGGTGTAAATAATTGCGCAAAGAAGTTTTGATAATGGCATCCCAACCCATTTGGTAATTTTCGGGTGTAAAGTTCGGGCCAGCATCTGAAAAAGATTCCACTCCTTCATGAGTTAAAGTCAATTTAGAATGATGTTCGTCAATTGGTTCAACAATCCATGTTACAATAGAAGAACCTTCAGATTGTTCGGGATGTTCCCAGGAATGAACAAATTTTTTCCCGGGCTCTAATTCAAGGACGGTGCAATGATGGAGATACTTACGCGCCTCTGACTCATAAAAGTCGAAACTCTCACCAACAGTTGTTGTAAAGTGAGGGATGTGAAAATACCACTTTTTAAAATGTGAAGGATTTGTAATGCTTTCCCAAAGATCACGTGCCGGGACATCAAATTGCATGATAGTTTTAACGGTGACATTTTTCATACTCTCCATAACCCTTTTTTAGACGTTAAAACATCAGAATTTCAAGTCCCAATAGCTATCGGGACTTAAAATCCTGATATCAATTTATTTCCCCCATTTCTCATACCACATCAGGTAAGAAAGCAGGTACCATATTTTTACTCCAAATTCTTTTCGACCAGCTAAAAAGCTCACTTTTAACTTCTCAATTTCTTTCCAGTGAAAGAATCCGGTTTCATTGATTTTATCTTCAGACAAATAAGTTTCCAAAAGATCACGTAATTCATTCTTTAGCCACGATTCGATTGGAATTGCGAATCCCATTTTGGGTCTGTCCATTACTGATTTTGGAATGAAATCGTGCACAATTTCCTTTAAAAGCCATTTTTTGGAACCTTCCCGGAATTTCAAATCATCCGGTAATTGAGCAACATATTCGATGAGTCGGTGATCCAATAAAGGTTCCCGGCTCTCTAAACTTACAGACATTGATGCCCGATCTACTTTTTGAAGGATGTCATCCAATAAATAGGTTTGATAATCCATTGCCTGAGCAAAAGCCAAGGGACTGTAGTTTTTCAATTCTTTGCTGTCGAAGTAAGTACTTAACTTTTCGAATTGCTTTGTACACAATTGATTAATTTGTTCTTCTGTAAACAATTGACTCACGCTGAGCATGATATTTTGATCACTCGTATTGCGAAGAATCGACTTAGTCTTCTCGTATCGTTGGGCGAAATTGTATTTATTCTTAAGTACGGGAATAGAATTAGCAGGAACCAAATTCATTACTCCTGCCATGCTTTTTCGTGCAAATCCCGGAATTTTATTCAGTCTTTCACCATACTTGAGAATCATTTCATAGCGATTGTACCCTGCAAAAACTTCGTCACCGCCGTCTGCACTTAAAGCCACAGTAACCTCCCGTTTTGCAATCTTAGAAACCAGGGTTGTTGGAATGGCACTGGAATCGGCAAAGGGTTCGTCATAGAAATAGGGAAGCTCTGCTATGAGATCAATTGCATCACGCGCTGTACATTCTGTTTCTGTATGATTTGTTTGTAAGCGATCAGCAATCTCTTTTGCGTAAGGGGCTTCATTTAGTCCAATATCCGGAACAGAAATGGTAAATGTGCGTAAAGCTTCCGTCCGATCTTTTTGAAGTAAGGCCGTAACGCAGGTGCTGTCGTATCCACCACTGAGAAACACTCCAACAGGAACATCTGAAACCATGCGGTATTCACAAGCCGACTTTAAAATATGTTCCGTTTGTTTTTTTGCTTCTTCCGGAGAGATGATCAGTTTGGGTTTGTTGTAATAATCGTAAACATTCCAATATCGCACCGGATTCGGATTGAATTCCTTCAAAGAGCTTTTAATGTAATGTCCCGGTTGTAGTTTGGAACAATATTCAAAGATGCAATGAGGTGTAGGAACGCTTCCATATTGTAAATAAGCCTGAACAGCTTGTGTATTGATTTTTTTCTCGAAATCCGCATGTTTATGAAATGCCTTTAGTTCGGATGCAAAGAGGAATAATCCGTTCTTATTGTATATAAATAAAGGTTTTACACCTGCACGATCTCTGGCAATAAAGACTTCTTCTGTTTTTGAATTATAAACGACAAAAGAGAACATTCCAATAAAGTGATCAAGGCACTTTTCGCCCCATTCTCCATAAGCGTGCAAGATCATTTCAGTATCGGATTCTGCCAAAAAAGAATGCCCCAGCTTTTCAAGTTCGGTTTTGATCTCTGAAAAGTTGTAGATTTCTCCATTAAAAACGATAGTAAATTCATTCCAGCTCATGGGCTGTTTGCCTAGTTCCGAAAGTTCTAAAATAGAAAGTCTTCTATGCCCTAAGCCGATTTTGTAATGGGAAGTTCCATGGATAAATGTGCCAAATCCATCTGGTCCGCGATGTGCAAGAGCATGAGTCATTCCTTCGAGATCTTGTTCTGAAGAAGCTCCTTTGAAGTCAATAAATCCCGCTATTCCGCACATATCCTTTTCTTGTTTTATTCACTTTTGCGTAACTAGTAAAGATATGTAAAAACTAGTTGATTAAACATGTCAATTGGTATGATTTTTACGTCATTTTTTCGTCAATTCAGTATTGAGATGCTGGTGTTGTTAAAAACTCTTTTCATAAATCGTGAAAGCCGTGTATTTATTGAAAAGACTTAATCCCTAACTTTCAGTTCTCATTTAAACCCTTCAAAAAATGGAAAACACACAAAAATTACAAGAAGAAATCACCGTGCTTGAGGCACAGTTGACGGGGGACATGTTTGCAGATATGGATATCAAAGACAAAATCCACAACTTGAAAATGCAGGTAGAAGGTGTTCGTCCAATGGATAGTTACATCGAATGCGTTGGTTGCGGTTCTTAAAAGGACTTCACGTAAAATGAACAAGGTGCCTAAGCGAAGTCGAAGGCGCCTTTTTTATTTTCTGGTTGTGAAAGGAGCTTTTACAAAACAGCTAATTTAATAGTGTGAAGAAGTAGTTTATTGAAGCAATTTCAAATAGTTTTCCTTCCAAACCTCCACACTCCAATGCTGCTGAATCGATTCTGTGGCGTGGTGACCAAATTCAGTTCTGAGTGTTTCGTTTTCCAGTAAAGTACGGATAGCATGTTCCCATTCTTCGCTAGTTTCTGCAATGAATCCGTTTACTTCGTGTTGAATGATCTTGGTGTTTACTCCAACCGGGGAAACAATACTAGCCATTCCGAGCGCCATGTATTGCAAGGCTTTGAATCCGCATTTCCCCTCAGACCAAGCGTCTAAAACGAGTGGCATAATCCCGATCTGAATGGCTGCTAAATCTTCAATTTCTGTTTCTTCTTTCCAATCCTGATAAACCAGAGATTTTAATTGGTAGTTGGGTTTTTTATTGGAAATTACTTTGAAACTGAAATCAAATTCATTTTCCAGTTTTCGTAAAATCGGAACTACAAAGTCGAGGTAATGCATCGTAGAATGTGTTCCTGTCCAACCGATGATAAGGGGTTTCTTTTCCTGATCAACCAATTTCGTGTGTTGATTTTGAATATCGATAGTTGTTGGGATTACTTCCACTTTTGAGTTGAACTGACGTGCATAATTTGCCAGGAAATCGTTTCCGGAACTCACTTTGGAAGCCCACTTGATGAGGTAAGGCACTTTCCAATAACATTTGAGCTTTTGAAAACGCGCATTTGCTGAGCTGTAATTAGGAATCCAAATTGCATCGTCGAAATCGTAAACGTATTTTTTACGCATGATTTTCACAAGAATCCATTCAAAAACCGGTGGGCCGAGATGAGTCATTTCCCGATGCATGAAAATATGCTTTGCACCGATCAATTGGAACAAGAGTACCCAGCGACGAATAAAATTGTAATTCAGGTCTAGAAATTTCTGAATAAAAAGCCCTTTTTTGTATAGTCGTTTCCAGCTTTTTGGCGTGTGAAAGGAATGGTAGTGAATTTCAAAATTGTGTTCCTCCAGAAAAGACAGGTATTGCTCAAACCGGAAACGCTGAGAAGGAGCTTCACCTTTTGGATATGGAGCAATGATATGGAGTTTTTTCAATTTCACAGAAGCAAAAGTGGGCTTTTTTTTGAGATTATCTGCAAAGAAAATTATCCAACAAATTTGTCATAGATTTTAAAATACGATTCAACTCCGCGCTCCAAACCAAAATATTCTTTTGCTCCGTGCATGGTCTTTTCACGATCAAAATCGGGAAAGTCCAAAGAAAAGGTGGAAAGAGATGATTCATTCGTGTCTTTTAGAACGAGACCGGCTTTATATCGCCATACAATTTCATCGGTGTCGCCAACACCGGCATTGCAAATAAGCGGAATTCCCATTGCCATAATCTCTCCTTGCTTTGTAGGAGAAGAAGCTTTCTTTGAAAAGCTCGGACGGATAAAAAAGATAGAACAATCAAAGAGAGAAATGAAACAGGGAACCTTTTGGTGCTGAACAGAAACCACCCGAATGGAATCAGGAGCAATACCTAATTGGGTTGCTTCAAGTTGAATAATAGAAGGAGATTCTTTGGTTACGAATAAGAAAACGGCATTCGGTTTTAATTGAACGATGTGTTTGAAAGCTAAGAGCATTTCTCTCAACTGATACCAAGTTCCAATGGAGCCCACATAACCTACAATAAACTGGTTGTTTAAATGATACTCCAACTTTTTCTTGTGCAGTAAATCCTGATCAATCCTTTTCGGATCGAACAGTTTCAAATCTACACAACAAGGAATGACCTCAATTTTTTCGGAAGAGACTTGTTTTAAATTCCAGGATAATATTTCATTTTTCCCAATTTCAGTTAAGCTAACGATAGCGTCACTCTCTTCAAAGTATGTCCGTTCTTTCTTTTTGAAATAGGAATAGATGGATTTAAAAAGCGGATTTTGGATGTTCCAAATTTTTCCTTCCACTCGCTCATCTGCCCAAAATCCACGCATATCAAAAAGCATTCTCACACCTTTTTCCCGTTTCATTTTTAATCCTACCAATGCACTGATATAACTTCTACAATGAACCAATTGAAAACATTTTTCCTGATGAAGGATAAAAGCAGTTTTCCGCATTTTTCGAATATCTAGAATTGTTGATAATACCGGTGGATTCTTGGTATAAAGAAGCGGTTTCCAAAGAATGTTGTGTTCAATACAAAGCGCTTCTATTTTATTTTTTTCCTGAGCGTATCGATCCGGTTTTTCAAAACTTATCAGAGTGAATTGAAATCCTTTTTTACTCAATCCTATTAAATAGGGAAGTACCTGACTTTGCCCTAAGGGATCAGTCATACCGTCGTACGACAAGTAAAGTACATTCTTCATTTCAGGTTTCAGTTAAATGCGTAATGACTAGTTAACTTAAGATCAAGTTACAGTTTATCTCAGATTATTCAAAATTATCTGAATACCTTTTTCGAGGCTCGTGAATGGCCTTCCCAGTAACTGGTTCATTTTTGATATATCCGGTTGTCTTCTGGTCATATCGCCTTCTTCCAGGGGAGGTAAATGCACAATTTTAGATTGAGAATTTGTGAGTCGGATAATTGTTTCTGCCAATTCCATGATAGTTACAATATCTCCGTTTCCAATATTTGCAACGTCATTGATCACCAGATCAGACTCCATGGCTTTTGTACAAGCATCCAAATGATCGTCAATATAACAGAATGTTCTTGTCTGCAAACCATCTCCGTAAACCGGAATATCCTCATTTGCAAGAGCAAGTCGAATGAAGCGGGACATCACAAAATCGGTACTTTGTTTTGATCCATAGGTATTGAAGAATCGAAAAATGGTGTAATTCAATCCGTATTCCTGATGATAAGATCGAAAATAGGATTCTCCCACATTTTTTACCACTGCGTATGGTAATCGTGAGTTTAGCGGCGTAATCGTTTCATGTTGAGGTAAATGAACCGGTTCTCCATAAACTTCTGAAGAAGAAGCGTAAAATACACGAGTTACACCTGTACGCTTTGATAAGTCTAAAATATTCCTGATTCCATAAATATCATCCAATACCATGATTGGGTTTTCCAACGTTCTCTTTACGCCCACAACTGCCGCATAATGAAAAACATAATCGAAGTTGTATAAACTGAAAATGGGAGCGATATCGTCAAAGTTATTGACGTCTCCATGAATGAATTTGCAATTGGGATGTTGTGGAATGTTTTCTTTTTTTCCAGTAAGGAAATTATCCACCAAAACCACAAAATAATCAGGGTTTTGAAGAAATCTGTCTGCAAGGGATGATGGAATAAAACCAGCACCTCCAGTTATAAGAATATTTTTTTTTGACTGAGTCATTGTCATCTTTTTGGAAATAAAAAGCGATAAACGCTGTAGACGAAATTAATCCGCTTTTTTGAATTTGGAAAGTCTTTATATGTTAAAGGCTTTTGTTTTAGAATAGAATCAAATTCTTCAGCAGAGATTTGCAGTTTTTTACAGATGAAATTCTTTTCCCGTTCTATTGTTTCTGCATTGTAAGCAAGTGACTGAAGTTGTTCTAAAGCCTCATCCCGTGTAATTTGATTGGAACAGATTTGCGTGGAAAAAGTCGCTAAACGATAATCAAAACCATATTTTACAGGCATAATATAGGATTGCCAAAAACTTGTGTAGCGGGATTCGTGATGTTTTCTATCTGGAAACTTACAACCCAATTCCTTTTCAAGAAGTAGTCGTGCTTCGTCTTTGTTGTAATCAATCAAATTTAAAGGATAGTACGTTTTAATTCGCTTGATTATTTTATAGTAAAATTCCTTCCAAAGTCCGAATCCGGGTGTTTTCTCTCTTTTAACTTTGCTAAACTTTCGAACGATGTACCGATAGAGCTTCATGTCTTTCATCACATGGTATCCCCATTGAAGCGGTAAAATCCCTTCAGATGAATAATTTCCTCCTGATAGAATTGTTTTGATACCATGCTTTTCTGCAATCTGATGCAAAGCGGCCGGAATAGCTAAATCACTGGGAATTTCAATATCTACAATGGATGATCTCAAAAAAGCCAATTGAATTTCTTTGAATTCAGACCAATCCAGAACAACTGTTTCCAGATCGAGTTCTAATTTTTCGGCTACACTTTGGATATTTTGAACAGCTAATTCAGTGTTCCATCCGTTATCCAAATGAACTAATAGTGGATTTAATCCGTTGATTTTTGCATAGTACGCTGTATAGCAGCTGTCGACACCACCACTGATACCAATCACAGAGTCGTAAGGTTTTTGTTTGCCTTTTGATTTTATCTGATCAATCAAGGCCCGAACCTTTTCATCATTTTTCTTCGGATCACTAAATAATGGATTGATCCTTAGGATGTAATCGGAGCAATGATTGCATGTGCCGTCTTCGTTGAACACAATATCCGGATCACTGGTATCCATGACACATCTTACGCATTGTTGATATTGGGAATCAAGCATTTTACAAAATTAGTAGCATCTGCTTATGGAGATACTTTTTTTACGACTAAAAAATAAGTAGAACTAATGAATGAATATTTGACAACATTAGACGAAAGTTTGGAGAATATTAAAAGATCAAATGCTTTAAAGTTGCCCAAAATACGCGTTGCTTTAATGCGCTTTTGTGTTCTCGAAATGCTTTTTTCAGGTAAAAGAGGCCTTTTCTTTTGTGACCATTGTATGCAAGATCAACGGCTAGAATCAAGTAGTTTCTCATTACAAAATAGGGGTAATCATTCCCTAAAAAATGCTTCAGTTCCGAGTTGTCGTCAATGTATTTCAGGAAGGTTAAGAACCGTGTTTCCAGTTTGTCCGGATTTGTCATCGTATTGACACTGCGTTCGTCGTGTTGGATTAGAAAAGAAGTTATTTCAGGGGATTGATGAAAAGGATATTTAGCCAATAAGCGCAGCCACAATTCGTAGTCTTCACTTGCACTCAATGCGCGATCTTCCATGAAGGGGTTTTTTAATGCAATGTCTTTGCGAACAATAACCGGATTGCAAGCCAGATAATTTCCCTCAATCAGAAAGTTCTTCCGTTGTTTCTCCTTTCCAAAATAACCAGCTTGAACTGGAGTGATTTTTCCACTAACCGAATCTTTGATTTGATACATCAGGTTTAACACTTCCGGATATTGGTGTTTGGAAGCCAATTCTCTGGCGTTTGCTACATGATTCGGAAGCATTTCGTCGTCGCTGTCAAACCAATTGACGTAATCTCCTTTTGCATATTCGGTTCCTCTGTTTCGTGCAGCTCCCCTTTCACTGTTTTGGATCCGGTAATAACTTACTTTTTCGGAAAGATAGGGTTGGACAATTTCTTCTGTATTATCTGAACTCCCATCATCGATTATAATCACCTCAAAATCATCACAGGATTGAGCCAATACACTTTTCAGTGTATGCTCGATCAAATGCGCGCGATTATATGTCGGAATAACAATTGAGAGAAACATCTGCTAAGATCTGTAAAGTTTTTGAAGATTCCGGATATACTCATCAAAACTAAATATTTGCGAAACACTTTGAAGCCCCTTGGCAGCTAATTTTTCACGAAGTAAGCTGTCATTCATTAGTCGAAGCATAGCTTCATAAATAGCTTTGGAATCCTTGAAAGGAACAATCAGTGCATTTTCTTCGGGAACGATAAATTCTTGTGCAATTCCACTTAAAGTAAAAACGGATGGAATTCCGGCAGCTAATGCTTCCACATAGGTTTGTCCGAATGCCTCGCAATTTGGATTAACGGGAACATGAATATAGCTATCAAATAGCTGGTAAAGGTCGAATACATTGCTTTCGAAAGAAACCACACAGACATTTTTTTCCGGAATCTGATGGAGCATTTTTTTTATTTCGGCAGAGTAGTCGGCATTGTCCGAAGCTCCAAATAAGCATAAAAGAGCATCGGGATAATGCTTCAGCAGTTCTTTAAAAGCACTAATACTATATTGAATTCCTTTCCATTCCATCCAGCGTGCAATGATTCCGAATACCGGTTGCTGCTTATTGGGATTGTATTGTTGATTCAATCGTTCAACCTCTGTCGGATTCGGATTTGAAAACTTATTGAGGTCAAATCCATGATGGATCAGTACCCGTTTATCATTTGGAACTCCCTGACTTTTAAGTAAATCGTCAATGTTTCGAGAAATAGAAACAATTTTGGTTGCCAATCGGTTCTGAATCTTGTCTATGATTCGCTCTTTCCAACCCAAGTTCAATGGTTTTCCAGAATGTCTTGTATAGATGCGGGTTTTTACTCTGGCAAATTTTGCTGCCCATAATCCGATCCAGTTTGCATGAGCTAAATGGCAATGGACCAGATCCGGATTCAATTGCTTCAAAATAGTTTTACATTCCCAAATTGCTTTTCGCGATTTCATTAGGGAAGGAGCTTCTAAAGTGAAAACGGGAAAGTCATTTTCTTTTAGAAAAAGATGCAGGTTTTTATGGGGGCAATTGATCAGTATATAGGAAACATCTGTTCCCTCATTTCGAAGTGCAAGCGCCGTTTGTTCAAAATAAACAGCCTTGTCAATATCTGATATAATGATACAGATTTTCAAATTTTCGGTTTACAAATAATATCGAAATGGGAATTTTTCAGGTGATTGTTTTTAGTAATGGTCTCACCAGTTTCTGCATGTTCAATGGCATATCCGAATGCTTCAATAAATTGAATGAAATCAGCAGCGCTGCTTCCTTGTTCCATTAAATTTGAATCGTCTAATTCAATAAAAAGCAAAGGTTTATTCCTTGTAAGTAGATTAACAGCGCCTTTCAGCACTTCGTGTTCGTAGCCTTCTACATCAATTTTAATTATGGAGACGCTTGCCAACTGATTTTCTTCCGCGAATGAATCAAGCGTGCTAATCCGGATCTTTTGTGTTGATTTTTCAGGATTGGAAGTTACCCGGTTCATTCCCGGATTTCCGATCGCTCGTTCTTCAAAAAACACTTCTCCGGGTTTGGAACCCAAACCTAAGGGATGCAATTCGATATTTGAAAATGAATTCAGCGAGGCATTCCGTTTTAGGGAATTGAAAGTAG
The DNA here is from genome assembly GCA_002483265.1 of Flavobacteriales bacterium UBA7666. Classification (GTDB taxonomy): domain Bacteria; phylum Bacteroidota; class Bacteroidia; order Flavobacteriales_D; family Crocinitomicaceae; genus Fluviicola. Next base: position 77,618 of record DLHO01000007.1, read on the forward strand.
GAGGGAATGGCTCAAAACTATGAATAGATGCCTGCGGATAAGTTTTGGCAAATCGAAGTGAAATCTCACCGATATTTGCTCCGATATCCAATATCGTATCCGGGTTGGGGTGTAACTGAAACAAGTTTTCCCTCGAAGCTTCATAAAAGCCGAAATAAATATTCCAATCAACGATGTTCGCAATATTCAGTTCGAAATTGACTTCATTGCGTTTGACTTTGCGAATAGCCGGATTTTTATAACTGTAGTGGTTTGGTGTTAACTTGGTTAATCCCTTACCATACGTTTTATCGGTGCAATATCGAACCAACAGTTTTTCAAGCCATGGAATTTTGAAAATGAATCTGATTTGGTCTTTTATTGCCATACTTTTGAGTTGTTTGATTTTGCTCTAACAGACAAATGTACATTATCTGTTTTATCAATGAGTTAAATTAGCTCTTGAATCCATTCGATCAGTTGTTTTGACTGATTTTCTCTCGAATAAAATTTGATTTTTTCTTCGTCTCCCTGATACTGGATCGATCCGTTTTTTTTCCAGAGATGGTATTGTGTTAAAATGTAATCAGCAATTTCAATACTTGTTTTGAATGATTGACCTGAATTTGTTTCCTGTAATAATTTGTCCAGTACATCTCCAATGGAAGGGGCAACCATAATAGGGCGTTTTGCTCCTAAATATTCGAAAATTTTCCCCGAATAAACACCTTTGTAACCAACCATTTCGGGTTGCCAAACCAGATGGCTTTTTTCAAGATGCTCGAGAGCACGTATCCGGGAGATTTTTTTTGTAAGCATTAAATACTTCTCCGGAATTGCTTTTCTAATCTGTTGACCAATTTCTGGAATCGTATCTGTTCCAATAAAATTAAATCGAATACGAAGTTCCGGATGTTTGTCAATAATTTGTCTGAAAGCGTTTAGAAAGATGCTTAAATCCTGATTCTCATAAACTGTTCCGATAATTGAAACGGAAAAGTAATCAAGAACAAGTTCTTCTATTGGAACAAAGTCTTTGAAGATGGATTCTTCATACCCATTATAGATGATTTTGCATGGCTTTTTTGTTTCCTGATAAAAGAATTGGCAGATTTCACTGTTGACTCCAGTTATGGCTGTCACAGATCTTAAATCTTTCTTAACCTGTTGTAAAATCAATCGGAAATGAATCCATTCCTTCAATCCCTTTTTTCTTTCAGGTCTTAAGACTATGTGATTCTGAAAATCCCTAAAATCCGCAATAAAAGGAACGGCGTGTTTTTCATGAAGCAATCTACCTACTCTGAGCAGGTTCTTTGGTGGTGCGCTTAACAGAATGACATCCGGCTTCCATTCCGCTGTAAGCTGATCTGCATATTCATATAGTTGCAGACCATCAATTTCCTGATCTAATGGACCATTGAACAAATGGAAGAATGTTTTTAGTTTGTTTGGACGCTTGATTTTAGAGATAAAAGGGAGTCTGATTACTTCCAAGTTCTCATTTACTTCTTCTTTTTCAATAGGTCGTTCAACGCTTGTGAGGTAATCCGTCCAGGAATCTTCGTTTCCGTTCCAATGTCGTGTCACCACTTTTACCTGATGATTGGATGAGAAATCGTTTGCAAATGCTGCTGGTCGATTAGCTGCTATACCGATACATGGCGGATAATAATATGCTATGATCAATATCTTCTTCATTCGAAATGATTTAGTAGATAGGATTGCCATGAACTTTTAATTCCAGCGCTTTGAAGCCAAGTATCTTGGGGTGGTTCGAAACCCACTTTTTCTTTTCTCCAGCAGATTTCTTCGGGTAAAATTTCTTTAAATGTGCTGCGCATGATGTATTTTGTCCATCCTAATTTCAGTTTGTACTCATCGGGTAGTGAGAAACAAAATTCGACCAATTCGTGAAACAGAAAAGGCAAACGAATTTCTCTATGATGAGCCATCGAATTTCGATCGGCAAAGCGCAGTAAATCTTGAAGCGGGCCACGCATGGTGCTGTTATATAATTGTTCGTTGAGTCTTTTTGGATCCTTTCCTGAATTCAAACGACCTCTGATCTCGTAATAATGGAGGCTTTTTACCGCAATTTTCCGAAGTTTTGTATGTGGTGTATGAAAATCAATGAAACGGTATTGCTCCCTTAAACGCAAGGAAGAGAAAAACGGTTTTGTACGGAACAAAGACTGAAGGTATTCCGGATAGTAGGAAATATATCCGGCTAAAATTTCATCAGCTCCCTGACCGTCAATAAGAACAGTTACATGGTGTTCTTTTGCCAGTTTTTGAACGCGGTATTGCGCATAGATACTTGCACTTCCGAATGGTTCTTCCTGATGATAGCATAATAATTCCATGTCGGCGGCCATTTCAGCTCCTGTTGGCCAGGTAACACGACTTTCGAAACCCGTTTTTTCGATCACCTTTTGAATGAAATAACCTTCGTCTTTTTTGAAGTCTTTGAATCTGGCAGAAAAAGTAAGTGGGGTTATTTGCTGCTGTTGAGCGTACTGCTTCATATTGCAAACAATCGTGGAGCTGTCTAATCCGCCGCTCAAACTTGTTCCCACCGGAACATCTGAACGGAAGCGTCTTGTGAGGCTCAATTGAAACAGACGGTTGAATTCTGTACATGCTTCTTCAAAATTGAGTTTACAGTCCTGTTTTTTCCAATTGATGTCGTAATATTTTTGAATTTCATGAGATCCGTCGGGTTTGACTTTCATCCAGTGTCCGTGTTCCAGACGCCAGATAGCTTCATAAAAAGTTTCGTTGATGTTTTCAGGAAGATGTGCAGAGCTTGTCTTTTCGAAATGAGTAAACAATCGTTCATTTTTCTTTTTGGGAACAGAAACTGCCCAAAGTGCCTTCATTTCAGAGGCAAAATAGAATTGGTTGTTATGAAAACAATAATGGAAAGGTTTTTCACCAAAACGGTCTCTGGCACAAAACAAACTTTCATCCTTAGAATCCCAGATTGCAAAAGCAAACATTCCGTCCAAATCCTGCAAACAATCTTCTTTTTTTTGGTCAAATAAAGCGAGCAAAACTTCGGTATCTGTATCAGAAGTAAAGGAATAACCAGCTTCTGTCAGCTGTTGTTTTAACTCAATGTAGTTGTAGATTTCACCGTTAAAAGTAATGCTGTATCGATCCAGATAATGCATGGGCTGATTTCCATTTTCGGAAAGATCGATAATGGAAAGTCTTCTGTGTCCAAGTGCGACCTGATTTTTTTCATCCACCCAATGTCCTTCACCGTCTGGTCCTCTGTGCCAGATACTATCGGTCATGAGTTTAACTTCGGAAACAAGTTTATCCGATGGAGCAAAAGATACGATTCCGGAGATACCACACATGTATTGAATGCTTGAATGAAGTTACAAATTTAAACTTTGTTTTTTCTGGTTTTCAAATTGCTATAAAACCGTTTGATTGCCTCAAATGATTTTCGATCCCACAGATAAAGCGCCACAAAGCTAGAAATAATGTATCCGATGATTAAAACTCCTTTAATCAGCACATTAATATAGCTTACGTTCGTTTGAATAAGCAGATACAAGAGGTAAAGTCCGAAGGAAAAACCACATAAAGCAATTGCAAGAATTATTTTGTAAGGAATATGGTATCTTTTCTGAGCAGAAAAATAAACATATACCGGAATAATCAGATTTCCAATAATCATGCTGACAGCAGTTCCTGTTTTGGCGAAAAGAGGAGTTAACAGGATTAACAAACCGGTGGTTACCAAAGCTGATAACAAAACAGATACAGCCAAAGGTTTGTTGTTTTTTACAATTCCATTTCCGATGCCAATAATATAGACATAACTGTAAATGGTCGAGTTAAATGATAAAAGTCCTGCCACTAAGTAAGCATCGTAATAATTCGGAGTTGTAAAAACAACGAGTAGCTCATATGCAAACAGGGCTACAGCAAGCGCCATAAAATTCGCTATGATTGTGTATGCAGTTAACACAGCACTGTAAACTTCTTTTGAATTTTCCTTTTGGATAATCGAATAAGCAAATGGCCCCCACGCCATCTGAAATGAACTGGTAAAGAGTGTTACAGCAGAAGAAATGGTTAATCCAAGCTGAAAAATCCCCACTTCTTTCAAGTCATAAAAATAGTCCAATACAAATGTGGATGAACTGTTAATGACCCAAAAGGCAATAGAAGTAGGAATGAGTGGAAGCGCAAAACGCAACATTTCCTTTAGTCTTTCTCCGGACAAGTATTTGATAGAGATCCAGGATTTGAGCAGGAAAACACAGTATATACTTGCTGCGGAGTTACTAATGACAACGGCATAAAAAACACCGATAATTCCGGATTTTTGCACCAAAACGAAGTAGATTGTCAAACCAATTGTAAGCAAAGAATAGAGTAGACTGAATACAACCGTATGAACTGCTTTCCGTTGCATTCGGAGCCAGTTTTGGACAATAATCGGTAAGATTCCTGTAAATACACTGATAGCAGAAACAATGAACAGATCCGGATCGCTTGTGTGGAGTAATTTTTTACTGAGAAAACTTGATAGGAGAATAATTCCCGAGCAAACCACGGCAGTAATTAGTAATTGGAACCAAAACCAACTGGAAATGGTTTTTTTGCGGTCTTCCGGATCTTCAGTATCGTAAAACCAGCGCGCTGCCGAATTGTCCAGCGCAAAAACGACTAAAATCCCCACAAAAAAGAAAAAGGAATTGATGATATTGATCATTCCGTAATCTGCGGGTTCAAAAACATTCGTATATAGTGGAACCAAAAAGATCCCGATAAATTTGGTAATTATCCCACTGATACCGTAAATGGCACTTTCACCAACTAGTTGTTTCAATAATGATCTCATCGCAGGGAATCGTTAAAAATGTCAACCAGTTGAGTGGCAATTTTACTGGAATCATGATATGTTTCAACAAAATTTCTGCTTTTGATTCCTGTGAGATTCCGTAGCTCCGGATCAGATAATAAACGGATCAGATTTTCTTTCAGATTAGATGGGTTGGTATTTATGATCGGACAATCCGATGGCAATCCGAGGTCATATAATTCCGGCAATAGATAGCACATGACGGGCTTTCCGAAAGCCATTGCTTCGCAAGAGGCCATACCATAACTTCCACAAATGAGTTGATCCAAAAAGATATCTGCAGTTTTGATTTCTTTCAAAACCTGATCACGCGACATTCCTGTTAAATAGACAAAGTCGAAATCATGTGTTTCTTTTAGTTCTGAAATCACTTTTTCAATGATTGGAGTTCCTTTCGCAATCGGTGCAGAAGGAGAATGTACAATCTTTGGTCTGTGATTGGATGCTTTTGGAAATGCCGGGGAGAAATTTTTGGTCTCGATTCGCTGAAAAAGTGTTTTTGGCTGAGGAAATAAATCTTCCCGTATGTACAATTTCATTTCTGGGGCAGAAAGCACTTGAGCTTTATATTTGGAAAATTTGAGTTGAACAGTGTTCTTCCGATCTGAAGACTCTAAGGTTTTGTATTCGTATCCTTTATCGAAAGCTTCGTCAAACCATGGGTTTATTTTACGTAGTTTTTCCGGATCCCGAATATCGCTTCCGACCCATTCGATAAAAATTGGTTTTCCCAGAGAATGAGCCAATTTCAAATCCTCTTCATCCAATAAACTATCCCATAAATAATACACGATATCTGCCCATTGAATGAGCTTTTTGATTCGTCTTTTGAATGTTAGTTTATGAAGGATGAATGCAAAAGGTTTGCTTTTGGGAACATAAAGTGGAATATAAGCAGCAAATTCATTATCCGAGATATACGGATGTTTTGAAGTTGTAATGTATTTTGCAGATACATTCTCCAGTTTATTTAAGGAATTGGCAAGTGTTGAGTGAAAAGACGCAACGTTGTTTATGAGCAAGATGTTCATTGATTACGCTTTTTTGCAGGGTTTCCATACCAAATCTCATTCTTTGCAATGGATAAAAGCACGGTACTTCCCATTCCGATCAGGGATCCGGAACCAACGTTGATTCCGTTTTTGATTGTGGAACCAGCTCCGATATAAACCTGGGATCCGACTTCAACATTCCCTGCCAGCAACACATTTCCGCAGATAATACTTCCTGTTCCGATCCGTGTGTCGTGATGGATTGTTGAGTTTGCCAGGACAATTACATGGTCTTCAATAACTGCATTCGGGCCTATCGAAACTCCAGCTGAAATGAACACATTCTTGCCAATCGTGGCATATTTTGATACAACAGCACTTGGATGAATGAGTGTTTCCCATTGAATACTGCTTCCGAAACGATTAATAAGTTCCAATCTGTTTTGATAGGATGCAGCACTTCCGTGAACGCTGATGAGGTGAGGAGAATCGATTTTCTTGAATTCATCTCCCGAAATAACAGGAACACCATGAAAATGTTGATCGATATGATCCGGATTGTCGGATACAAAAACCACATTCGAATGGTCTTCTAAACAATCTAATGCTTCTAATCCGGAGCCACTGTAAGGGAAAATGTACAACTTATTCATACACCACTTCTTTTAGAATGGCACAAATATGTTTTAGATCTGAATCGTTTAAGCGCTCGTATAAAGGCAAAACCAAGCCTTTTTGGTTTGCTTTTAATGCATTCGGAACTAATTCCGCACAATTCAATTGATATTTTTTCTGGTAGAAGGTTTCATTTGGAATGCATTGCGCACCTAAATTAACGCCAATTCCACGTTGTTTCAACTTGTCAATGAGTTTATCCCGATCATTGTTTTCCGGAACCAGGATATGAAATGACTGCCAGGTATGGAAATGGTTTTTTGGAACGGTAGGTAAAATGAAATCAGTCTCCTGAAGTTCTTCAAAATAGATTGCTGCAAGTTTTTGTTTGTATGACAGGATTTGATCAAACCGTTGAAACTGACTCAAAACCAAAGCTGCCTGAATATCAGTCATCCGATAGTTGAAACCAGCAGAGACAAAGTCCATTTTTCCGTTTTGGTATTCGATTCCGTGATTTCGCAATACACGGAGCTTTTTGGCTATTTCGTCGTTATTAGTGACTAAAAGGCCTCCTTCACCAGAGGTGATTGCCTTTCGTGGGTGAAAGGAAAAGGATCCCAAAACGCCTTGAGTTCCGGCAAATGAATCACCTGATTTAGCTCCCAAAGCGCAGGCTGCATCTTCAATTACTGCGAGTTTGTATTTTTGGGATAGCGAAAGAATTGTTTCCAGATTACAAGCCTGTCCAAACTCATGAACAGGAATTATTGCCTTTGTTTTTGGTGTGATTTTTTGTTCAATCAACTCCGCGTTGATATTGAAAGTTTGGGTTTCGATATCAACAAAAACGGGAGTAGCACCTACTAGTTCTACCACATTTGCGGTTGCAATGTAAGATAGGGCGGGAACAATTACTTCATCTCCCGGACCAATTCCTAAAACAACCAATGCAAGATGAAGCGTGGCAGTTCCGTTTGAAACGGCAATAGCATGTTTTACTCCAAGGTAAGCTGCGATCTGCTCTTCCAAAGCTTCCACTTTTTTTCCCTGAATGAGCATTCCTGATCGCAGTACTTCATTCACTGCATCGATATCCTGTTGTTGGATATCCGGAATCATTAAAGGAATAAAAGCCCTGGTTTCCATCGTTACAAGGATTTGAAATATTCCGCTGTGCGGAGAATTCCTTCTTCCAAATCAACCTTTGCTTTAAAACCAAGGAGTTCTTGTGTTTTTTTTACAGATGGAATACGCAATTCAATATCTGCAGAAAGCTGGTCTCTGAAACTGATTTGAGATTTGGAATTTAACACCCTACAAACTGTTTGAGCTAGTCCAAGTGTTGTAATCACAGCACGTGCATTTCCAAGATTGAAACTTTCACCAACAGCTTTCGGATTTTCCAGGCAGCGCATCAAACAATCCACGAAATCATCCACGTAACACCATGCTCTGATCTGACTTCCATCACCATTGATGAAAATTTCTTCATCCTTTAAGGCTTTTTTGATGAAGATTTGCATAGCTCCTTCACCTGTTTGCCCGGGACCATAAACATTGAAAGGTCTTACAGTTACTGTAGGAAGTTTGTGTTGAGCATGATAAGCATGCGTTAAATGTTCGCCAGCCAATTTGCTTACAGCATAGGTCCATCGTGCTTCACCGGCAGAACCGGAAACGGTTTCATCCGTTTCACTGGACTTGAACGCCATTGAACCGAATATTTCAGAAGTTGAAAAATCAATGAATCGGTCACTAACCTGGTTAATACGAGCAGCTTCCAGCGCATTTGCGGTGCCAATCATATTTACCGTCATTGTTTTGACCGGATCTTTGATCACGGTGTCAATTCCTGCAATTCCTGCAGCATGAACTACAATTTCAGCACCTTCCATTGATTTGGTAAGTAGTTCTTTATCCAGTACATCTCCTTTGATGATTGTCAAGTTCGGATGTTTCGCAAATAAACTATTGCTGATCGTATCGCGGTGAAAATTATCGAAAACAATGATTTTGTTTTCTTCAATTAAGTTCGAAATAAGTGTGTTGGCAATAAACCCCGCACCACCGGTTATAAAAATTCGTTTGTTTTTTATCATTTGTAGGTAGAAATAAATACCACGAAGATTGCTTTTAGCTATCCAATTGGAGTCACCAAATTACATAAAAATCTCTATTATTTACTTAGAATTTATTAATTGGGAATACAGATCAAATCCGTTTGAATAGGTAATTGAAGGATGGAATTTTGGTCTGTCAGTCCTTCTTTTGAATGTATTTGATAGTTTAAATTTAAAAGATGCGTCAATGTGTCACGGATATTCCCTCCTTGTGATTGAATGTTTTCCACGCTGTATTCAAAAATAAGTATCGGCTTAAAGTGTTTGATTGTTTCTTCAGCCCCCTTTAAAACTTGTAATTCGAAACCTTCGACATCGATTTTGATAAAATCAACCTTGGGAATGTGATTCTCAGAAATAAACTCATCCAGAGAAATTACAGGAACAGAGATCGCATTGGTTGATTCATCCGTCATCCGGAAGCCGCCGCTGTTGAATGGACTGTGCTGCATCATGTGAAGCATTCCTTTTTCAGTGCTTAATCCCAGATTATAAGCTTTGATATTACTGTTTTCATTCAACGAAATATTTGTTTCCAATTTGTGAAAGGTTCTCGGATAGGGCTCGAAGGCGTAGACAGTTGCATTCAATCCTTTTGATTTTTGTGTTTTCAGCATATTGAGTGCTGTTTGACCAATATTGGCACCAATGTCGAAGATGGCTTCGGATTTCCCCAGGTAATTTAAAACATGATCGCTGGAATCAGATTTGCAATAAAAATACACGAGCCATTCCTGATAATCATTTAAATCTAATTGATACCAAATTCCCCGTCGCTTTACCTTGCGCATACTTCCGGATTTATAATGCGTATTGGAAGGAACGAATCGAAAGACCCAATTGCGTGCATTGAATAATAGAATGATTCCAATCAGGAGATTCTCTGCAATTCTATTCGTCAGGAGTTTTTTCATCGGTATTGGATTAGATAAACTTGTTTTTCAATTTTAAAAAATACTGTTCAAAATAGTTGAAGCTAATCACTGAAATAAAGTAAGTAAGAATTAGACTTGTTATTGGTTCAACAAGCAAAACGGTTAAAAATGTGTCTTGATGAAGAATCGATTTGGTCAGGGTAATTGTTATCAAAATAGCTAGGAAATGCAAACAATACATGCCATAAGTATATTTACCGCTTTTGGTCAGTAATTTAAAACGTGAAAGTCTGAAAATTCCATTGATATTCATTGCCTGATCCAAAATTATCCAAAGCATGATCAGTGAACTGAATATGCGTTCGTATGGAATAATCCCTTCACTCCAGTTTATTAATTCATTCCGTAGAAAAAAATGAATAGCAAAAAGTAGATAGGGAATAACTTGTACTGGTTTAGACACCTTTGTAAGCCGAAGCTCCAGTGATTTACGTTGAGTAATCAGCCAGGCACCAAATGAACCGATAACAAGGTCGTTCATGCAGGAAAGTGTATGGAATTCCGTATGATAATAATCGTTGTGCGTAATCCGATACCCCAAACTGATTAAAATCAACGAAGTAAATAAAATCCAATAGTATTTGATTGGAATCAGAGCTAAAAACACCGGCCAAACGAGATAAAACTGCTCTTCGATTGCAACACTCCAAAGAACTCCCAGAATAGATGCGTCTGGTCTTCCGTTTGCAATGAAATCAAAATTACTGGTGAAGGTTAAATAATTGAATATGTGAGCCGTTTCCTCCGGATTCTGTCCCAAATACGATTTGAGGAGCGGGAATAGAAAGAATCCGAAGAAAACGCAGAAAAAATAAAGCGGCCAGATTCGTAAAACTCTTCGAAGCCAAAAATGGATGATGTTGATTCCGGAAGACGATTGTTTTTCAATGATTAGTAAATAAGTGATGAGAAAACCACTCAATACAAAAAAGAAGTTTACTCCCAGATTCCCGTTTGCAAAAAGACCAACTTTGATGGTTTTGTAGGTGTTCGAATTCAAAACGTCTGAATTTTTACTTGTGAAACTATGAAAGAAAAAGACCATCAGGAAACAAATCGTCCGAAGACCATCCAGATTTTTAAAGTATGGAGAAGTTGTTTTCATGATAATTATTCAGGAAGCACCAGAGTTTGATCATTGCCTTTTTTTAGCTTACTAAATACAAACAACAAAAAGAAGGGGAGTATGGGAGCTTTTAATCGGGCTAGTACGCCAAATAATCCGGAAGTTAATCCAACAAAATAGGCTAAAATCAACACGAACAAAACACAGAAAATAATGAAATTTTTTGTTTGGATATCGTTCATTGAAGGGGCAAGGTTTGTCTTCTTTTTTCTTCTGATGATTGCCAGGGTAAGCGCAAGGAAAAGCAAGCTTTCCAGCCCATTAATAAGCATTAGTGCATTATCAGCCTCCCAGATAAAGGGTCTGTAGATAGTCGTCAGAATCGCACTCGGAATGACGGTAACCATTGTGACGGAATTGACCTCAGAGATTCCCAGATCGTAGCGTTTCCCGGTATATCCTTTATTATTCTGGAAGTCCAGATAGATGGTATTGGCCGTTTCGGTTAGATTATCTGATGAAAACTCCCCAAATATATTGGAGTCACTCATAAAAAAGATAATACTGGAAATGGCAATCATAATACCGGTGGTACGTGTCAATAATTTGGTGACAAAAGGTTTGTTATTATTTAATCTGAAAATAAGCAGTATAAATACTGGAACCGCTATTGGTAATAGTAAAAATGAACGGGTAACAAAAATGAACCAAAGCCCTATTAATGTTGCAATAATGGTCTTAGCATTGTACTGTCTGTGAAGAATTTTGAATATTCCCATGATTACGACCAATAAACTAGCATATGCAATAGAGTCTTTCATGATCCCGGTACACCAAAATCCCACGGTAGGGATAAATAAAACTGCGTAAGCGACATACTTGATCTTAATTGTAAGGAATGAATTTAAAAAACGAAAGAACTTCCAGGAAATGATAGTAGTAATTACAGAATAGAAGAGGTTTAGCGTCAAGTAACTTTTGAAAGCAAAGAATGACAATGGACTGCTTAATTTACAGACGAACCAGGAGTTGGGTTCATTGTAAATCCACACAGGAGGAATACCGGTAGTATGATTATAAAAATGAGGGATATATCCTTTTCTTGCAGGATTAAATATCTCTGTCAGATAATTCAACGGAGATTCGTAACAAAGATTGTTGAGTGTGTTTGCTCCTTGCCAATAAGCAGTTGTATCGCCACCACCGTAATTGTAGATATAGACATATGCCATGGAAAACCCCATAAATATTTTCCAGAAAAAATGAGGGAGAAAATAACGGTATTCCGGGTTTTCTTTGTTTTTAAGATAAACAAGAATGGCAATCAGACTGAATAGAACCAGGTAGGCAGTAAAAAAAACATAGTCATACAAGGTAAACTCAGGATACTTCATACCTATTGATGATGATAAGGTTCATTTCTCAAAATAGTCATTGCACGATACACTTGTTCGATGAAGAACAAACGGATCATTTGATGAGAAAAAGTCATTTGGGATAATGAAATCATTCCATTTGATCGCTGGTAAACGTCGTTGCTAAAACCATATGGTCCGCCTACAACAAAGCAAATCTGTTTGCCTCCGCGATTAAATTGATCTTGAAGATAGGTAGAGAAATCAAGGGAACTGTATTCCTTTCCCTTTTCATCCAATAAGATAAGCGTATCGGTTGGACTTACTTTTTCAAGAATTAATTCTCCTTCCCGCTGTTTGATTTGACTTTCAGATAAATTTTTAGCTTGTTTGATATCCGGAATAATCTGTAGTTGAAAGGAAATGTAATGACGAAGTCGCTTCAAATATTCTTGTTCTCCTTCTTCCAGAAATTTTTTCCCTGTTTTACCAATACAAAGTAATGTTACCTGCATGCAACGAATATACAAAAATTGTAGTTAGTGCTTAAAATGAGTTCGAATTATAGCTGCTTTTTTTGCTTCGAATAACGATTCGATAAAAGAATAATCTACAAAAACAGTAGGGGATTAGCGGGATTTCATTTTAGGCATTATATTTGTTGATCGAGGTATCATAACAATTGAGACATGGGCTTTATTTTATCATTAATAGCTTCTTTTATTTTATCACTTAATTCTGTAACGGATGCGAGTTTCGCTGCTGTGGAACAAGCATTTGGTAGAGAAGACGCTGCTAAGATTGTTTCCTACGGAAAAGATAAGATCTTACTTCAGATTCAAGGTAAAGAAGGTGTTTATGCACAATCTCAGGCTACTCAATTGTTGAAAGATTTCTTTAACCGAAAACCTGTTTCAAGCTTTCGTTTTACCTTCAAGGGAAAGGAAAGTGATGATTCTCCATTAACTACAGGGACTTACACTTCCAAAAGCGAATCCTTTCGTGTGACCATCAAATGGAAACACATCAACTCTGAGTTGAAAATAGAATCACTTTCTATCGAATAATTCAAAAGGCAAAATTCAAAAAATAGTTTTGCTTATAATGTCTTGGATGGTTTTGAATTCAACATTTTGAATTTTGAATTAACTTTGTTCCATGTTTGATGAAATTATAAAAAACGCCCTTCAGGAGGATTTAGGAGATGGTGATCATTCTTCTTTAGCTTGTATTCCTGAGAATGCTTCCGGAATTGCCAAATTATTGGTGAAAGATACCGGTGTTTTGGCTGGAGTGGAAGTAGCCAAAAAAGTATGTGAACTAGTTGATTCAAACTTAGTTTTTGAAGAATTATTAGCTGACGGAACTTCTGTAAAACCCGGAGATATTGCTTTTTATTTAAAGGGGAGTGCCCGATCTATATTAGCAGCTGAGCGCACTTTGTTGAATTTCATGCAGCGTATGTCCGGAATCGCGACTCAAACAAAGAGTTACGTTGATTTATTGGAAGGAACAAAAACCAATCTTTTGGATACTCGGAAAACCACTCCGGGGGTTCGTTACATGGAAAAATGGGCTGTACGAATTGGTGGTGGAATGAATCACCGTTTTGCACTTTACGATATGATCATGTTGAAAGACAATCATGTGGATTTTGCAGGTGGAATCAAACAAGCAATCCAGAGAACTCAGGAGTATTTAAAAACTACTGGAAAAACATTGAAAGTTGAGATCGAGGTGCGTAATATTTCGGAATTACATCAGGTGCTTGAAACGGGAATGGTAGATCGGATTATGCTGGATAACTTTACTCCGGAATTATTAAAAGAAGCGATTGAGATCATTGACAGACGTTATGAAACGGAAGCATCGGGAGGAATCACTAAACAAACTATTCGTGCTTTTGCAGAAACAGGGGTTGATTTTATTTCTGTGGGTGCATTAACTCATAGCTTTGATAGTTTAGATATGAGCCTGAAAGCAAGTTTTTAGTTCAGGTCAATCAGCATCATACAGATATCATCCAATTGTTCTTCTGTTCCCATCCATTGAAGTAAGCCTTGCTCGATTTTGTGAAGGTGATTTTGCGGATTTGGATCATATTTCTCCAGCACCATTTTTTTCAGACCGGGAGTTTTTAGTTTTTTACCTGATTTCTCACCAAACTGATCAATACATCCATCGGAAAATAACAAGATCCGTTGGTTTTCCTGATAGGTCATTTCGTGAAGTTCAAAAGCCAGACTAGATTCCGATTTTCCGACAGGCCTTTTTGTTGGCGGGATCACTTGAATTTCAGTTTCACTTAAAATCCATAAAGGATTATTAGCACCACAAAAGCGTAGGATTTGTTTTTCAGAATTGTAACAAGCCACGGAAATATCCATTCCATCGGATATTTCCATTCCATCTGTCAAAAGATAATTTCTCAAATAGGCGCTTACACGTGTCAGAAGGTCAGCTGGATCGGCATCTTCCAGTAAGCGAGATGATTCATTGAGAGCATTCATGCAGAGAACGCTCATCATTGCTCCCGGAACGCCGTGTCCTGTGCAATCGGCAACCGCAACAAACTTCCAAATATCTTCACCTATGCGAATTCGTTTTACCCAATAAAAGTCTCCTGCAACAATATCCTTTGGATAATAGAATACATTCAGATTGGGGATGAGGTTGGAGTAATAGGAACTACTCGGAAGCAAGGCGTTTTGAATACGTTTTGCATATAAAATACTGCTGGTGATTTCTCCATTCTTCTGCTCCAGTTCATTTCGTTGTTCGATTACTTCTTTGGTTCTCAGCTCAACTTCTGCTTCCAGCTGGATATTCAAATTTTCTTTTAATTCGTTCGCCTCAGCTAATACGGAAATAGAAGCGTCATTCATAATTTTGAATCGTTGCAAGATTCCAAATGTTAAAATGATCATTTCCACTGCAAACCCTATTTGTAAGCCATTGTCAGCCAGAAAGCTATTTGGAATTACCCCGAAATTCCGCAATACGAATGCAAAAACAGAGATTTGTAAAATGGAAAAGGCAATTAAATAGGATTTAGCTGTTCTGGAACCGGTTCTGAGGGTCACAACCAGCGGATAAATGATAAATAGGTTTAAGATCAGGGTCATCGCATTCACTGTGATGGCTGAAATATTCATGAATGCTGTTCCCGGAATAAGACTGATGAAAACATTGATTAGCAGCACAATTTGGATAAACCGCACAATGGGTTTGATCTTAGGAGTATTGATATGCAGCTCAAGATAACGGTAAGTGAAATTCAGAAAGAACAAAACACCCAATGATGCCAGTATCGGATTGGCTCTGTTCGAAATAAAATACTGGTCTGTCCAAAGCCAGGTTGTCCCAAATCCGAGCAGAGACATTTGGAGTAGGGTAAAGGATGCTCCATACAAGGTATAGATGTATGCAATTCGTTGACGGAATAAAATTCCGATTGCAAGGTTGAGAATAATAATGAAGATCATGACTCCAAACAGCAAACCGTAGAAAACTTGTTTGTTTCCGTGTTTTACCTGAATGTAGGAGCCTTTTTCCAGTGAACTCTGAAAGTAAAATTGCTCTCCGCCGTTGTTTACACGGAATAGAAATCCGTTTGTGCTATGCGGATCCAGACGTAAGGGGAAGATTAATTCGCGATTTCCATTATACCGCCAGGAGAAAGGCCGCTGATCACCACCCTTTGCAACAGGGATAAAAATGCTGTTTCCTATTCGTTTGTAAACATCTACTTCATCGATGATCGGATTACTTAATTTCAGCATACGGATAAGACGGGAATCCGAAAGATTTTTCGTCTCGAAATAGAACCAAACGTCTTTTGTTTCAAAACCTAAATTCACCATGCGTGAATTGATCGGTTTGAACTCATTTAAATGCGGCTTCACTGCTTGAACTGTTGACTGACCATTGGTGGCTACAAAATATTTTAGCTGAGCACCTTCTAATTTCAAAAAGTCATCGTGTTGATTTGTTGAAACCTGAGAGTTCGAAATGAGACGAACAACAGAAAAAAGAAATAGGACTAAGTAATTATTCACAATACCGGTTTAGTGCAACGTTCAGTAAGTTAAATACGCGAATACCAATTGCTTGGATTCCTGCTAAATTAAAAATATTTTGAATAGTGGTTAGCTATGAATTAGTTGTCTAAAAGATCATCTTCTTCATCTTTGTCTTTTCGGAAAGGATTTACAAAAAATGAAAACCCGGTAATAGCAAAACCTGCGATTAAAATTAGGGTAGCATATTTTAAATAGAGGGTTTGCGTTACAAAGCCGATAAATATGACCAATGATCCAATCCAGAATAAAAGATTGAAATCTTCCCATTTATCCTCTGGCAGAAAACGAAATTGAAGGAGGCTTAAAATCAGTCCGGTTCCACCGAATACGTAAAATCCAATTCGAATGGCGCTTGGAACTCCAAATGTATGATGTGTATAAAGTAAGATGGCGCAAACCATTCCCAGAAGATAACAAAGCGTGGAAATAGTTTTCAATTGTTTGGCTATCATATGCCTTTATAATTCAGAAGTTTCGTAAAAGGTACAAATATCTTCGCAAAAAGATTCCAGTCGATGATGAGTTCCTTCCGAAAAAATGATTTTCTGGCATTTTGGTAAGCTCTCTGCAATTCTTCTGATAGATTGAAGGGTCAACGGGTTTTTACAAAGAACTTCTGCGTGGTCAATAATTACAAGGCTTAATTGGTTGATATGGATTCCGTTTTGATTGTATAATTCCAATAATCTTTTAGGATTGCCAATGATGATTTCGGCGCCTTCAAAAATAGCGTTGCGTTGTTCTATAATCTTTCCCTTGTCATCTCCAATTTCGATTGTGACATCGGTTCGCTTCATGAGTTGTTGAAAGGACTTTACTTTCTCACGGGCGCTTTCCCATGTAGGGGTAATCCAGATAACCCGAGGAGAGCCTTCCAGCATTTCGGGAGCTCTCATAAAAGAAATGAAATGAAGCCCATCAATTAATTCCTGATCCATCGATGTGAAGATCAGTTGATTTTTTCCTTGTTTGGATAGTTTGATTAATTTCTCTTGCTTTTCAGTGTAGCCTTCGCGACCTGACTCAATAAGTACATTCTCCAGTCGACTGTTTAATTCTTCAAACTTCATACTGCAAAATAAGACAATTTATTTTGTTTTCGGACGGCTAAGAGTAAAGACTCCATTGTTTATTTTATAATCCCATCCGGTAAGGGTTTTAAATAGCTGGACATATCTTAAAAACAGTACGGATCTTCTATTCGATAATTGATCATTTTCTGAAACCGGAACAAATTCAATGCTTTGACAGTAAGGTGTTTGCTCTATGAAATCGAGTAAGATGGAAACAACAGTTGCCATTACTTTGTAAACATCACCGGTATTCAATGTTTGGTATTCATCCTGATCATGACTTTTCAGACTTAGATCAACGATGTAATTCATGATGTGATTATTCTTTTGTACAAATTGGACGCTGTATTCATCACCAAGTGAATTAATAAAACTGTATTCACGAATTCCAATGAATGCAGGTCTTTGAAATGGATAAGGAGTAGCAAAGGTAACACGCGTGTTCATAAGAGTGAAAATAGTAATTTCCAGGTGAATAGCGTGTTATTTGAAATAAAAAACCCCGAAGCAGTTAGCCATGGCTGACGCTTCGGGGTTTTTATATATAAGTTGAATCTTATTATTAATAAACAACTACTCTATGAGTAGATTTTGCAGCTCCTTGAACAGCTGAAAGGATATAACATCCTTTTGCAACGTTCATAGGAATGTTTACTGTTTGAACTCCTGAAGCAGCAGGAACCTCAGTAGTTGAGATAATTGCACCTTTCAAGTCCATAACGATTAATTTCATTCCAATTTCTGTATTTGGAACTTCCACTGATAAATCAGATCCGGAAGCAACAGGGTTTGGAGCAATTGCAATCGATGATAATAATCCATTGTCTTCAATTCCTAATGTTCCTGAAACATTAAAGTTGTCGAAATAGAAGTTAGAAGAGAAATCAGAAGCTATAAATTCGAATTTGAATTTTGTTTTGTTATCAGCTGCTGTAGCAGTGTGATTAAAGCTAAATGTTTTCCACTGAAGATCATTGTTAGGAGTGTAATCGGTGTTCCCAACATATCCTGCAGATACTAAAGCAGCACCTGTAATAGATGTTTTTTGGATCCACGTTTTCCCACAATCTCTAGAGTAATAAATGACTAACTTTTCAGTGATATCAGTTGTAGCAGTAGCTTTTGTACCGTAAGCATAATCAAAGGAGATGTTAATGTTTGAAGTGCTTCTTAAGTCAAGAGCAGGAGATATTAAATAATCCTTAGAGTTTCCAAGACGATCATAGTAATACCAATCTTCTGTAAACATTTGAGCACCGCTAACATCTTTAAAGTTATTCAACTTGAAACATGCTGAATTTCCTCTACCACCTGAAGTAACGCGATTAAAAGAAGCGCTGTTGTTTTCAGGGTTGTGAGAAATCCAGAAATTCCCGTTTTGGTTGAAATCTTCAACTCTTGGCCCTGTGTATTCAGCCCAATCACCTTGAACATAAATCATGTGATTGATTGTCTTTGTGTTTGAACCTGCAGCATTTGAAACAGTTAATGTTACATCATACCATCCTGGTGAAGCATACGTTACAGATGGAGTTGCACTTGTTGAAGTTGAGGGGCTTCCACCAGGGAAACTCCAAGACCAATTAGTAACAACTGCTTTCCATGAAGCATCTTTGAATGCAATTGGATCATTTACACAAGCAGTCATTCCATTTGCGTTTGGACCAGTATTACCTGCTCCACCATTTGCATCTACGTAAAAATCAGCTACCGGAACACAAGTAACAGGTGTGGTTGTGCTTGTTCCTGTTGCAACCAAGTTAGCCGCAGTAAACAGATTATTACGACCACTTGTTTCCTGATCCAATACATTGTTCATAAAGTTACATTGACCTTTGGTGAACATAACTGAACAATAAGAATAGTCCATGTAGTTTTGAGCATTATCTACCGGATCGAAAGAAGGACCCCAGTATGAATCTAATACAAGTGTATCATTACATGAGTTCATCGCTAATTGACAACTAGTCATACCGATACAGTTTGGAGTATCTCTAATACCATCATCCTGGTTACAGCTGCTTGTAGCTCCCGGATCATTATCATTACCCCAAGTATGCGCTAATCCCAGCCAGTGACCAATTTCGTGAGTCAAAGCTCTGGAGTGTCCAACTGAACTTGTTCCGATACTTCCTACATAATCATGAAGGATAATGATACCATCTCTGAAGAATCCTGTTCCGGTAACACCTGTTGGGTAATACGCATAACCAGCAACTCCTGCAGATCCAATTGTTTTAGTAAGCCAAACATTTAAATATTTGTCTCTGTCCCATTGGTATAATTTTGAATAATCATCTCCTTGATTGGTATTGTGATTATAAATGTGCTCAATACCATTTGTGCAATTTCCATAAGGATCTAGTGTTGCCAAACGAAATTCAATATGAGCATCTCCAATAATTGTGTCAAAAGGAGATATTACAACATTTGTGTCAGCATTTAGTTTACGGTAATCCTCGTTAAGGATTGCCATCTGATCAATAATTTGCAGATCAGATACATTTTCCGGACCATATTCATGAACGATATGAAATACGATAGGAATTACACGAACTGTAATAGATTTTCCATTGACAATACGATTTTCTGTATAACGGTTTATCAGTTTTTTGTAGTCTTCCTCCAATCCTGGATTCTCGGCATACAATTTTTTCATCTGTGTATGACTTCCGCATTTGAAATGTGTTTCCTGAGCAAATGATTTCCCAGTTGAAATCACACCAATTAAAGAAAATACACCCAAAAGTAATTTTTTGCGCATGTTTAACAATTTAATAGATTCAACATTGTTTTTTTTCAACTTAATTTACATTTCACGAAAAAATGCGAGCGTGCAATCTTGTTCGAATTTGAGAGTTTTTTTGGCTTTGTTACTTAATTAGTATGCTTATAATCAGGTGTTTGAATCCTGTTAAAAGCATATAACTCCTAGTTTTCGTAGTTCACACACGGTAAATATACTTCAATTATTTTTAACAATGTGATTAAATAACGGCTCATTTAGTGAAGTGTGTTTGAGGCTGATTAAACGGTATGGGTTTATCTAATCTGCTCTAAATGACCTTTTTTGATAGGTCTCAATGTCCAATAGAAAATCAATGTTTTCCTCGATTTTGTTTCCAATAACGATCACATTGGCACCTGCCTTTTTGTATAATTCAATTTGTTCCAGTGATCGAATTCCACCGCCAACAATTATTGGTGTATCAATTTTTTTCTTCAGATCACTAATTAATTGTGGAGGAACTGAGTCAAGAGCTCCACTTCCGGCATCAAAATAGGTTAGTTTTTGTCCCATTAAATATCCTGCGATTCCAGTTTTTAAAGAAATAGAACTGTTTTCCCGGGGAATTGGAGTTGTTTGACTAACATAAGCAACAGAAGTCATTTTCCCGCCATCTATCAGGATATAGGAAGTTGGAATGACTTCTAAATTCATATCGAGTACTTCTTCAGCGCATGAAACATGATGCCCAATCAGGAAATCTGGATTCCTTCCGGAGATTAGGTTCAAGAATAAAAGTGCATCTGCTTGTTCAGAAAGTTGATTACTTGAACCTGGAAATAAAACTATCGGAATAGTGGAGTTTTTTTTCAATTTGGAGACAACGGATTCTACTTCTTTTCGAGTAACAGTGCTGCCTCCAACAAAGAAGAAATCAACGAGTGCAAATTCAGCTTTTCTCACGAGCTCTAACAAATGCTCTTCATTTTTGGTCTTTTCGGGATCAATTAATAAAGCCAATTGCCCACTTTTCGATTGGATCTTATGCAGAATGTTCATGTAGTAGTTTTCCTTTACTCAAATTGAAAGTTATTAAAATATTTTTAAAGTTTTCAACATGCAGCTCATATTCATAAATTCCAGTGGTTTTTTTGATGGTACCAACGAATTGATCACGCCTTTTAGAAACAAGAATATCTTCTTTGAAAATTAATTTTTTTCGATCAGATAATTTGTACAAACATTCTTTAAGTGACCATAGGGTGGACATGTCTTTTTGATCTTTGGAATCAAAGAATAAAGACTCATCTTGAGTCATGAATTTTGGTGCTAAGTGAACTGCTTTTTCACGCACTTCTTCAATGTCAACACCAATCAAATGCTCCGCACAAGTGGCTAATACGACGTGTGAGCTACAATGAGACAAAGAAATAAATCCAACATCTTTTATCTCAGGGGCTCCGGTTGAATCGTACTCTATATTTGCTTCTCCAAAAAGATCGTGCTTCAGGTATCTCGAAGCTGCAAACTCCAGTTTTTTTTCGGGATGTTTAATGCTATTAAGTCTGGATTTTTCAGTCTCATTTAAGGAAGATTTGTACGTTTCAAAATGAGAAAAATCAATTTCCATTAAATAAATAGAAACAGCATTTAAATTGATAATTGAAATGGTAGACATAATGCAAATGTATGTCAGAATCACCAAAAATGGATGACCATTGCATTTATTAATTAGTTACAAATCCTTAAAAATAAGGGCTTTTGAGTGTTTGAAAAGTTAATAAAAAGTTAACACAGGTTAATTTGTTACAAAACAGAAAAGTTTTTTAGGAAATGTTAACAAATCGAAAATTACTATATTTACACGCTTTGTTACAATAAAAATGATGTAAAATTAAACTGTACTTATGTTACGTAAACTCAACTTGTTATTTGCAAGTATCTTGTTGACAGTGACTTACGGGTATTCCCAGTCAGGTTTGGGAACTATCCGTGGAAGCGTTGTTGATAAGGACAGCAAGGAGGCTATATACGATTGTATTGTAGTCATCAAGCAGAATGGAACAGTTAAGGGGAACACAACCACCGATACGGATGGTAAGTTTCAACTTAACTCGCTGTCGCCAGGTTCCTACGACGTTGAGATCAGTAATCCGGGAGAAGGGTATCAGCCAACAGCTATTAAAGGAGTTGTTATCAATGCTGACCGCATTACCTTCCTGGATAATACTGCTCTTGGACTTCCAACCGATGTGAAAGCTATCGATGAAGTCGTGGTAGTGGCCTACAAAGTCCCATTAATTAATAAAGATGGTGGTCCTTCCGGGGCGACTATTACACGTGAGGACATTTCACGTCTACCTACTCGTTCTGCAGCAGGTGTTGCAAGTACAGTAGGTGGTGTATCAACAAACGAAGGGACGGGAGAACTTTCTGTTCGTGGTTCTCGTTCAGATGGTACGTATTTCTTTATTGATGGTATCAAAGTGCGTGGGTCTTCTAACTTACCAAAATCAGCAATTGAGGAGGTATCAGTAATTACCGGAGGTTTGCCTGCCAACTATGGTGATGCAACAGGAGGTATTATCGCTGTAACAACTCGTGGTCCATCTGCAAAATACTTCGGTTCCTTAGAAGGAGTAACTTCAGGGTTTTACTTTAAAGGAAAAGATGAAAATGGTTATGATGGAAAAGTGATTGGATTGGATAAATTCGGATACAACTTAGTTGAAGGATTACTTTCAGGACCACTTTTGATGAGAAAAGATTCAACAGGTAAGAAAACAAAACCGATTTTAGGATTTTTGCTTTCTGTTAACTACACAAATGAATTGGATAGTCGTCCTTTAAATGGTGGTTCTTACCGCATTAAAAAAGAGGCTAGAGATTATTTGTTGGAAAATCCTGTTAGAGCAAGTGCTACAGGTAATGGTACTTTCCACAATGCAAACTACTTAAGAGAAAGTGATTTCGAGAAAACTAAGTGGAGAATGAATGCTGCTCGTTCTACAATTTCAGCTTCTGCTAAAATTGATGTGAACACAGGTCCTTCTGTTAACTTAACTTTCGGTGGATCTTTGAACTACTCTTACGGAAGTAACTATGATTACGATAATTCATTGTTGAACTTTACAAACTTTGGAGTTTTCAATCAATTGGATTACCGTGTTTACGGACGTTTTACTCAGAGATTCTCTAATAATAAAGAAGGATCTAGCTCGAAAGTGAAATCAGCGTTCTACTCCATCATGGTTGATTACTCGAAAACAAAAACTGAAATTTACGATAAGAATCATAAATACGATTTGTTTAGCTATGGACACGTAGGAAAGTTTACAAGAAGTTTCCGTCCAACTTACGAATTTAAAAATGGGGATTATTATCAAACTGCTACTCCTCAAGAATACTTGGTTCAATTCGAGGCTTCTGAGACAAATTCTGCTTTAGCTGCGATCACTCAAAATTATTTTGATATCTATGCTGGTAACCCAACAGATCATTATGAAACTTTATTGCAAGTTCAAAACGGACGAGCATTGAGAAATGGTGACGTTCCTACTTCAGTTTATGGAATTTGGAATAACATTGGTACTCCAAACAACGGTTTCAGCAGACAAGAGCAAGATCAGTTCCGTATTACAGGATCAGGATCGGTTAACGTTGGTGACCACTCAATCTCTTTAGGTTTTGAGTACGAACAACGTTGGGATAGAGGTTGGTCAAGCGGAAATGCAGGGCCGATTTCACTTTGGACAACTGCTCGTTTGTTGGCAAATAATCACTTAACGGAGTTGGATTTGTCAAATCCAACAGTAGTTAATTTTGGTGCTTACCAGCAATATAGCTACGATCGCTTGAATACCGGATATGCTTATACGTCTGGAACAGGTCAATACGGTGGTCAGGAAAACGATGACAAACAATCTTTCTTCGATTACAATCTTCGTGAAAAACTTGGATTTAATCCTGCTGGAACTGATTATGTTGTAATTGATCAATATGACCCAAGTACATTCACTTTAGATATGTTCTCACCGGATGAGTTGTTCAACCAAGGAGATAACTATGTGAATTACTTCGGTTACGATCACACAGGTAAAAAAGTAAAAGGAAATACGGATATCAATAAGTATTTCAATGAATTTGATGAGAATGGAAACTACAAACGTTTCATTGGTGCATTCCAACCGGTTTACATCGCTGGTTATATCATGGATAAGTTTGCATTCAAAGACATCGTTTTCAACGTCGGAGTTCGTGTAGACGTATTCGATGCGAATCAACCGGTGTTAAAGGATAAGTATTTGGTGTATACAGCAAATAATGTTGACGAAGCGAAAGCTTTGATCGCTAGTGATCCTACAAAATATGCAAACATGAGAATTCCGGAATCAATGAGCGGTGATTATGTAGTATATGTTGATGACGTAAACAGTCCGACAAGAATTAACGGATTTAGAAGTGGTGATCAGTGGTATGATGCAAATGGTATCGCAATCGAGGATCCAAAATTGATTCGTGGTGTTACTGGTATTTCACCATGGTTGAAAGATCCTTCTGCTGCTACGAATTCAAAAGTTAATGCAGATGCGTTTGAGGATTACAAACCACAGATTAATATCATGCCTCGTATCGCATTCTCATTCCCTATTTCGGATGAAGCATCATTCTTTGCTCATTACGATATCTTGACAAAACGACCTACAACAGGTAACCGTTTTAATCCAATTGATTATCAGTTCATCGAATCTCGAACAAATACGATTAATAACCCGAATTTGAAACCAGAGCAAACAATTGATTACGAAATTGGTTTCCAACAGGTTTTATCTAAAACATCGTCTTTGAAAATCTCTGCATTTTACCGTGAGCAACGTAACAATGTGCAATTAATGAATGTATTTGAGGCTTACCCGAATACTTACCGCACATTTGGTAACCGTGACTTCGGTACTGTAAAAGGATTGACAGTTTCGTATGACCTTCGTAGAACAGGAAATGTTCGTATGACTGCTGCGTATACTTTACAATTTGCTGATGGTACAGGTTCAGATGCAACTTCAGCAGCGTCATTGTTAACAGGTCTTCAAACTGCAGGTTTACCGAACTTGCGTAGTGTATTCCCTTACTCATATGATCAACGTCACACGTTTAATATCACATTGGATTACCGTTATGGTGAAGGTGCTGATTACAACGGACCAATGATCGGTGATGCTAAGATTCTTGAAAACACAGGTTTGAACATTATTACAAACATTTACTCAGGTTCTCCTTACAGTTCTCAAACTGGTGTTACAGGAGATGCATTATTGAATCCGAATACTTCAGGTATTACAGGAACTGTTAATGGTTCAAGATTACCTTGGCAGTACCGTTTGGACTTGCAGTTAGATCGTACATTTGGAATTGATTTTGGAAAAGATGGTAAAAAGAAATCAACGTATTTGAACGTTTATGTTCGCGTTACCAACCTTTTC
Organism: Flavobacteriales bacterium UBA7666; assembly: GCA_002483265.1. Classification (GTDB taxonomy): domain Bacteria; phylum Bacteroidota; class Bacteroidia; order Flavobacteriales_D; family Crocinitomicaceae; genus Fluviicola. The sequence continues at coordinate 102,934 of DLHO01000007.1, forward strand.
AACACAATGAACGTTCTGGGTGTTTATAGAGCAACAGGTAACTGGAATGATGATGGATATTTAGCAGCTGCTCAATACCAAACATCTATCCAAAACCAGTTGGATGAGCAATCTTTCAGAGATTATTACGCGATGAAAGTGGCAAATCCATTTAATATTAGTGCGCCAAGAACGATTCGCTTAGGAGTTAAGTTTGATTTCTAAGAAAGAAAAAAATTAAAGTATGAAACGAACATTTAAATACTTATCGCTCGCTATCACGATGTGTTTCATTGGTCAAGCCAATGCATATAATCATGATTTTGGGAAAGGGAAGTCGGCTGGAAATAAGCCGAAGCCCACGGTAACAACAAAGGCTGCGAATTGTGCACCTGCGAATTACCGTAAAACTATGGACTTTAATGATGTTAGCTGTCAGTTGGAAACAGGAGGTTTATTATTCCTGGATCGTGCGAATGGACTAGCAACATATACCGTTCCAAAAAAGAAAGGAAGTGAAACTGCAGTAACAGTAATTTATGCTGGTGCACTTTGGATGGGGGGAACAGACGTTAACGGTCAATTAAAATTGGCTGCCGTTAAGTTCCGTCAAGATGGAAATGATTTCTGGCCTGGACCGCTTACGGTTCAATATGGTACTGGAAACTTTGATCCGTCTGTTCCACAGGGAGACACTGCAAGACGCGATTATGGTGATGGTACAATTGACCCAGATCAGTGTTTGTTGTATGACAACATTTTCACGATCACAAAGGCTGGGGTAATTTTATTCATTACTTACAACGATTGTACTACAGGTGATTGTCCTCCTCCAACAAACGAAACTTTGGCGCAAATCAATGCGTGGCCAGGTAACGGAGATGTAGGTCGTGGACAAGATCAGTTTTTAGCGCCATTCTATGACGTAAATAACGATATGTTTTACGAACCTGAAGAAGGAGATTACCCTTGGTATGATGATATCTTAGGTCGTGATGATATTCAGTGTGGGGCAGACAGACGTATAACTTTATTTGGGGATATCACTAACTGGTGGGTATTCAATGATAAAGGAAACATCCATACAGAATCTCAAGGTGAACCAATCGGAATGGAAATTCATGCTCAAGCTTTTGCATTTGCAACGGATGATGAGATTAACAAAATGACTTTCTATAACTATGAGTTGATCAACCGTGGTACTCAAACATTGTTTGATACTTATTTCTCTCAATATGTTGATGCGGATTTAGGGAACTACAATGATGACTATGCAGGATGTGACGTTACACGTGGATTGAGTTACATGTACAATGGTGACTTAACGGATGAGCCAAACTCAGGACGACCAGGATTCGGACAGAACCCACCGTCAATTGGAGTTGACTTCTTTGAAGGACCTTACCAAGATGCTGATGCAATGGATAATCCGGGACCAGTTGTTGATACAAATACAGGTCAATGGATTATTCCAACAGTAGCAAATGCAATTGCAAACAAAGGAATTGTCTATAGAGGTTTGGGTATTGGTTACGGAGACGGAATAGCAGATAATGAGCGTTACGGGATGCGTAACTTTACGATCTACACAGGAACAAATGCACCTGCAGGACAATCTGATCCAACGTCATCTTCTCAGTTCTATAACTACATGCAAGGATTGTGGCAGTTTGGAGATCAATTGTACTATGGAGGAACAGGATTCCCTGGAGCACCATGTGTAGGATCAATCGAGACGAACTATATGTTCCCTGCAGATTCAGATACATTGAATTGGGCAACAGCGGGAGCTGATCCTGGATTTGACTGGTCAGAATTTGAACCGTGTGGAACAGGATCTACTTCAAATCCATCTGGTGACCGTCGTTTCGTTCAGTCAGCAGGACCATTTACATTACGCCCGGGAGCAGTAAACAACATTACAGTTGGTATCGTTTACGGAAGAAGTTTTGAAGGTGAGATTTTCTCTTCAGTAAATGCATTGAAAACAGCTGATACGAAAGCACAAGCTTTGTTTGATAACTGTTTTCGCATTTTGGAGCCGCCAAGTGCTCCGGTAATGACTATTCAGGAAATGGGTAATGAGTTAATCATTATGCTTGATAACCCTGTAAACTCGAATAACTATCAGGAAAAATACATTGAAGAAGATATCGTTGGAATCGTTGATCCGAATGGAGCAGGCGATACTTTACCGGATGGCTCTCCAATCATTTTTGATAAAAACTACCGTTTTGAAGGATACCAAATCTATCAGTTGAAAGACGCACAAGTTGGTATTACTGACTTAGATGATCAAACTGTAGCTCGTTTGGTAGCACAGTGTGACGTTAAAAATGGTGTTAAGCGCTTAATTAACTTCGAATTCGATGAAGAATTAGGTTATTCTTTCCCTGTTGAAAAAGTGAAGGGTACTGATTTAGGAATTAATCACACGTTCAGAGTAACGGAAGATTTATTTGCTGCGGGTGACCGTAAATTGGTAAACTTTAAAACATATTATTACTTAGCTGTTGCTTATGGATACAATAACTATAAACCATTTGATCCAACAGATGCACAGTACTTAGATGGTCAGAAAAAACCATATTTGCGTTCACGTATTAATGCAGATGGTACACCATTAGTAGGTATTCCAGCAATTCCTCATAATATTTCACCTGAATTAGGTGGATCGCAAGCAAACTCTGTTTATGGACAAACTCCACGTATCACGCGTTTGGATGGAACCGGAAACGGAGGAAGAGAATTGCAGTTGACTACAGCATCAGAGAATGCAATTGTAGCCAACGGATTTAAGGATAAAATAGAGTATGACTACAATGGTGGACCAATCAACGTAAAAGTGGTAGATCCATTG
>DLHO01000005.1:0-111096 GCA_002483265.1 Flavobacteriales bacterium UBA7666
TGTCAACCATTCATGTGTTACCCTACAACTGTCAATCGACGACCCTACAACCATTAATGTGATGCCCCTCAACTCACAAGAGGAAGGGGTACAACTGTTAATAAATGCCTGGCAAGTAGAAGGAGAAAGGATGTCAACCATTCATGTGTTACCCTACAACTGTCAATCGACGACCCTACAACCATTAATGTGATGCCCCTCAACTCACAAGAGGAAGGGGTACAACTGTTAATAAATGCCTGGCAAGTAGAAGGAGAAAGGGTGTCAACCATTCATGTGTTACCCCACAACTGTCAATCGATGACCCTACAACCATTAATGTGATACTCCTCAACTCACAAGAGGAAGGGATACATTTGCTAAAAACACCCTTCAAGTGAAAGGAACTGCCCTTACAATTCGACAGATAGTCTTTACACAAAGCAGTTGGCTCATAGACCTCAAGAATTTCCAACGCCAATTCGCTAATTCGCCAAATGGCGAACCGATTTCAAGTTTAGCATTACACATCAATGTCCAAACAATTGATTATTAGTGAATATCAAAAAATAATTCGTAATTCGTAATTCGTAATTCGTAATTCGTAATTCGTAATTCGTAATTCGTAATTATTTACCAGACTGTTCCACTTTCTTAGCACCCTCCAATACCGTTTCTTTCATGGTTTCCATGTAAGCCAACAGTTTTTTCTGAAGCTCCGGATTGGTTGCTCCTAAGATCTTCGCTGCTAAAATTCCTGCATTCTTTGCCGCATTAATGGCAACGGTTGCAACCGGAATTCCATTGGGCATCTGAACGATGGATAACAAGCTGTCCCATCCGTCGATTGAATTGCTGGATTTAATGGGAACACCAATGACCGGAAGCGCCGTTAAGCTAGCGGTCATTCCCGGCAAATGAGCTGCTCCGCCCGCTCCTGCTATAATCACCTGGATTCCTCTTTCGGAAGCAGTTTTAGCATATTCGAACATGCGCTCGGGAGTTCGGTGAGCAGAAACAATGGTTAATTCATACGGGATTCCAAAATCCTTTAAAATATCTGCCGCATCTTGCATAATTGGCAGGTCTGAAGTGCTGCCCATGATAATCCCAACCATTTCTCTCAAATTTGTCTGCAAATCTAACGAATATTCGACAATCGTTGAAAACTATTCGTCCAATGTGAAGTACTTTACCTCCTTTTTATTGAATTTTCTGTTAGTTTTGACCCTTCGTCCAACTTAAATTATGAATAGATCGATACTCCTATTTGTGTGCGCCATTTTCATTCAATGGAACTCACAACTACTGGCTCAAACTACTTTTGTAACCGACAATTTTGAAGGAGCATTTTCGTGGAATACAGTAAGCACCTCTGGTCCAAATCAATGGATTCAGGGAAATTGTACCAATAACGGAGGTAATTCAGCTTTGTACATCACTTCCGGTGGAATCACCAATGATTGTACTCCGACAGGAATTACGCATTACGGTTATACCAATGCGGGCTCCGGAACGGAAACAGCAATCGTATATCGACCGGTGAATGCTTCGTGTTTCAGCTCTATCCGGGTTTTAGCAGAAATTCAAGTAGAAGGTGAAAGCGGATTGGATTACCTGGAATTGGTTTACAGTACAGATGCCGGTGCAACCTGGACGGGGCTTTCGGCACAATTAGTTGCAAATGCTACTTATACCGGATTCAACCAATTGCTTCCGGGAAGTTTTGATAACAGCAGTTTCTGGATCGGTTTCCGATTTACATACAACGATTCCAATATTGGAAACAAAGCTCCGGCTATCGACAATTTCAGAATTCAGGGAATTTCCAGTGATGTCACTCCTCCAACAATTACCTGCCCTGCGCCATCTACCGATTACACAGACGAATTCTTATGTCAGTTAACTTTAGCTGATTTCGGAGCACTTGCAACCGTAAATGACGGATGCGGGATCGTTTCTACGACTCAAACTCCTCCTGTTGGAACAACGGTAAGTGCAACAACTACCATTACCATTCAGGCAATGGATCCATCCGGCAACAGTGCAAGCTGTAATTTTTTACTGACGGTATTGGATACGATAACCCCAAAACCAACCTGCATTGCTTTAGATAGTGTTTATGCCTCTGCTTCCTGTAATGCGATTGTTCCGAATTTGGTTCCAACGGTTACGGTGAATGAAGCTTGTACGCCTCCACCTTCTTTGGTTTTCAATCAAGTACCAGCTGCCGGAACAACGATGACCGCAACGCAAAACGTATTTGTTACAGTAACGGATTTGGCAGGAAATTCAGGAACCTGTTTTACACATGTTTTATTCTTCGATACCCTTTCTCCTCAAATAACTTGTCCGGCCAACCAAACCGTTTCTACAAACAATGGCTGTACATATGATGTTGCCAGTTTCACCTCACAAGCTACCGTCATTGATAATTGCTCAACTGTTTTTCTTTTGAATCAAAGTCCGGCAGTTGGAAACACATTGCCTGTAGGAGTAAACAGCATAACCATTCAGGCCATTGACCAAGAAGGAAATGCACAGGTTTGTCAATTCAACCTGACTGTTCAGGATGGAACTTTACCGGTGATCAATTGTCCGGCAACGATCTCAGTTCCTGTAAATAATCAGTGTCTGGCATTGGTTGGGGATTTGGTTCCATTGGTTTCTGCAACAGATAATTGTACTGCTAGCAACTTATTGGTATTGGCTCAAAATATACCGGCAACTTTATTATTCTCTGACTCCATTACTGTTTTGATGACAGCAGTTGATTTAAACGGAAATATTGGAAGCTGCTCTATTTTTATAACGGCAATTGATACATTGGATCCGATTGTTACTTGTTTAAGTGATACGAGTTTGGTTACCTCCGGAACTTGTTCCATGACGGTTCCAAATCTAGCAGGAACTCACAGTGCTGTTGACAATTGCGCGCCTTCCAACCTGCTTGTCTTTTCACAAAACCCGCTTCCGGGAACAGTGATTACAAACCCGGTTGGTATCGTCATTTCATACACAGACACTTCCGGAAATATCGGGACGTGCAACACACAAGCTATTCCGATCGAATCGGTCAATCCAACAATTACTTGTCCATCGGCACAATCTGTGAACAACGGAGTTACGTGTTATGCGCTTATTCCGGATCTCACATCGCTTGCAACGGTAACTGACAACTGTACAGGCTATTCTTTAACACAACAACCTGCTCCGGGAACGAATTTAATTTCCGGAACCCATGTGGTAACCATTACGGTAACGGATCTGGCAGGAAACAGCTCATCGTGTACTACCAGCTTCACCATTATTGAAACACAGGCACCTATGATTACCTGTCCGAATAACGTTTCTACTTGTAACCCTTTGGTGAATTACGGAAATCCGATAGGAACCGACAACTGTTATTTTACGATTTCACAAACGGATCTTTCGGGACTTTCTTCCGGAGATGTTTTCCCGATCGGTACTACTACACAGACCTATCAGGTCGAGGATTCTTCAGGTAATACCGCTAGCTGTTCTTTCACTATTCAGATTCTTCAATACCCGGATACGGCATTTATTCCAAACAGCTTGATCTACTTGTGTAACACGTTTACGACACCTATTGAAGCTCAGGCAATTCAATCCGGAACAGGTTCATGGAATATGCTAACGGGTGGTGGAACGATCAATAACCCGAATGCTTTGCAAACTACGGTTCAAAATCTTTCTTTGGGAACAAATACATTCGAATGGGTGGTGACTTCACCAACTTGTGGAACAAGAAGCGATACAGTGCGGATTATAGTGAATTTACCTCCTCCGCAAGCCAATCTTCCCGATTCTATGTACGCTTGTGCTGCAACCAATTACATCATCCAAGGAAACAATCCGGGAACGGGAGCTCAGGGAACCTGGTCCAGCAATACCGGAATTACTTTCAACAACACGCATGCTCCTGTAGCAACAATCCTTTCTATTCCTGATGGATATCATACCTTGTATTGGATCATTGCTACAAACGGATGCCCAAGTACGGTAGACAGCAGTATTATTTATGCCCCGGTAACTGCTCAGGTTCTGACACCTGATACCTCGCTTTGTTTAACGCAGCTGCCTGTCAACTTGCAAGGAAATCAGCCCGGAGGTGATCAGTCAACTTATTGGATTGAACTTTCCGGTTCCGGTACAATTACAAATAAATACAATCCAAATACGCAATTAACAGGAGCGGCAACCGGTGAACTAGTGCTTATTTACAGACATGTACACGATTTTTGCGGAGCAACTCAGGACACTTTGCGCATTCAATTATCGAACTGTGGTGAAGTTACTTTTGATATCCCAACGGTATTTACACCCAATCACGACGGTGACAATGATCTGTTTGTGATTCCAAACCTGCATGAAACCTATCCGGACTGTAAGGTCACGATTATTAATCGCTGGGGATCCAAAGTTTTCCAATCCACCGGATATGGTGAACCGTGGGACGGAACTTTTAAAGAAGATGATCTTCCGTTTGGAACTTATTTCTATGAAATTGTTTCTCCAAACGATGATTTTAAGGCAATTAAAGGTTCAATCAGTATTATCCGTTAATCCACAGTACTCATGAAAAAATTATTATTTCTATCATTTGTTTCAGTTGTTGGATTAGCATTCGGACAACAGGACATTCAATTTACTCAAACAGCATCTTCTCCTTTCTTGATCAATCCTGCTGCAGGCGGATTAATGAATGTAGCTGAAGTAGTAGTCGGAAATCGTTTGCAATATGCAGGAATTGATGGAAGACCCATGACTACGTTTGCCGGAATTCAAAGTATGGTGCGTTTCAAAAAACGCAAATCAAAAGCCTTGCTGAGCGAACTTTCTTCGATCGGTCAAACGTTTTACAGTACACCTCAAAGAACGGTTTCATACAAACAAGTTGCAGGTTTGACTTTTATCAATGACATCATCGGACCATTTACACGAACAAATGTCAAAGCAAATATCGGTGTTCACATTCCATTGTCTCAGAAAATCAATGCTGGAATCGGGCTGGGTATTGGCTGGTCAAATTTCGGAATAGACAATTCAAAAGTAACGCTTGGTAATGCAAACGATAAAGCATACGCAAATTACATTGGAATTTCAGCTTCGCAGAATTACCTGGATGCTCAGGCCGGATTAATTGTTTACAATGATCGTTTATTGGTAAGTTTGAGCGGAAGTCAGATCTTCAATAGTAAAACCCGCTTGAGTGGTGTAACTACGGAAAGTAATTTCCGGCCGCATCTTTTCATGTTGGCAAGTTACCGTTTCGATTTGGGTAAAAACTATGGATTGGAACCCATTGTTCAGTTTAAATCTGTAAAACACTCCCCTATCAGTTACGATATCGCTATGCGTTTGCACTATATGCGCATGGGTTGGGTGAGTCTTTCTTACAGAAGACAATCTGCTATCGGAGTTGGTTTCGGAATCAATTTACTGGCGCGTTTCAATGTCTCTTATTCTTTTGAATTCGGAAACGGGGTTACTGAGAAATTCGGAAACACTTCTCACGAAATTCGTCTTGGATTTATATTCGGTCATAAACGAAATATGAACAAGGAATTTAAGCAAGATGAAAAGGTTGATCCAACACCCGAAGAAGTGAAACCGGAAGAAGTAAAACCTGAAGAATAAACGCTAATTTTCAAGGATTGCTAATTTTGTAAAAAGTTCACTCACTATGCGTCCGTTTTATTTATTGCTTAAGCTATCTTTAAATATCTCATTCAGACTCTTTTACAAACGTTTTCTTGTTTTAAACAAACACAAAGAACTCTTCGGAAGTACCATTTACGTTAGTAATCATCCGAATTCATTCATGGATCCTATTCTGATTGGATCGTTGAACCGACCGATTGTACACTTTATGACCCGATCGGATGTCTTTGTCTGGTGGTTAAAACCTATTCTTTGGTCTGCTCATATGTTACCCATTTACCGCCAGCAAGACGGAATGGATACTAAAGGAAAGAACACGGATGTTTTCAATAAAGTCAATTCGTCCCTGAAAAAAGGACGCAACATTTTGATCTTTGGAGAAGGTTTCACAGATGATACTCCGATCCGGGGATTGAAACCAGTAAAGAAAGGTTCGATTCGAATGGGATTCGGTGCTTTGGAAGCCATAAACTGGAGTAAAAAGATCTACATTTCCGGAATCGGAATTAGTTACACTGACAGAAATGCCATGGGTTCAGAATTCGTTTTAGACAATGGCCCCAAAATTTGCCTGAACGATTACAAAGAAACTTATTTGGAAAACCCAAGCAAAGTTATCAATGAAGTAACCAAACTGGTTGAAAAAAACATGCAGGAATGTATCGTTTATGTTGCTAAACCTGCACGTTATTCTTTGTTGGAAGGAATTATGCAAATTACCCGGAAAGGGTACAATAATGCCAATCATGACGACCATATTCCCCTGATCAAACGCTGGGAATATGCTAAAAACCTGGCAAGTTGGATCAATCAAAACGTTTCAGATGAAAGCACGGAGATCTTAGTGCTTCAAAAAGACCTGGATGGGTATTTCAATCTGGAGAAACGAATGAAAGTTCAGGATCGTTTTGTGGTAGCGAAGAAAGAACCGGAATTAATGAGTACCCTGAACAACTGGCTTTATTTAATTCTGATGTGGCCTTTTGCGATCGTTGGATTTATTCATGGTTTCATTCCGTATATCATTTCCAAAAAGGTAACGGAAAAGATCATGAAACGCAAAGTTTTCTGGGGCTCTGTAAAAATGATGATCGCTAAAATCGTAGGTTCCATTTACAATATCCCACTGATCATTTTGATTACCAAATGGGTTTTTCCTCACTGGTCTTTTGGAATTGTATATTTTTTCATTGTTCCCGTTTTATGGCGTTTGAGCTATGAATATGTGCATCAATTCAAAGAGATTCAAATCAAACGAAAAATGAAATCTGTTGACCTGTCGAAGTTTGTAGAAAAGCGTGCAGAGTTGGAAGAGCGGATCAAAAAATTGATTCCTGTTGCATAATCAAAAAGATTAATTTACCTCATCAAACAAGAGATTGGCTTTATTTGTTTACGGATGGTTACGTGAATCAATTCGGCGGTTTAAAAGGTGAAAAAAACCAAATACAGCAAGCTCAAGGAATTACTTCTGAATACCAGCAAAAAACCGAAAATGGGCAGCATTCGATTTTGAGAGATACCTTCTCTTAATGGAGAATGGAAAAATGGAACCTTCTACTTTCACTGACGCTTCCGCCAAAGTTTTCAATCACTAGTTACCTTTCTTTAGCGAGTTTAAACTATTGAAAATAAGACCCGGATTCTCACAGATAATCACATTTCTAGAGACCAACATAAAACTTCGAAAATATGAGAATTCCCAAATTCGGGTGTTCCCAAAGATACGAACAGAATCAGATGTAACACTCTTAAAGTAAATGATTTAATAAAAATCAGATAGCTAATTTCCTCCCCAAATAAACCATCAGAATACAGAAGCTGATGGAGATTAGAATATTCAAAATTGCAATGATCCACTGCCCTCTTTCCATCAACTCCAAATTCTCTTTGGCGAAAGTTGAAAAGGTACTGAATCCGCCACAGATCCCGATGATCCAAAATGCCTGAAAAGATGATGCGTTTTCGGGTTTCATTTTCATCATTAGCACCAGAAATATACCAACCAATAAAGAAGCTATCAGGTTTGAAGCCAATGTTGCAATAGGGAAAACAGCTTTGGGAAATTTATGAATCAGATGTGTCAATCCAAAACGCATGAGTGCTCCAATTCCACCACCTAAAAAAACATACAACACATTCATTTTGTCTCTGTTTTAGCTGCAAAAAATCGCTGATAAATCTTCCAAAATAAGAAAGCCCAGCCAATTCCCCAAACAATACCACAAAACACATCTGTTAAATAGTGCATCGTTAAATAAATTCTGCTCAAGCCAATCAATGCAACACAAAAGATCAGGATCCATTTTAAATTTGGGTAAAACTGACGCAGGAAGAACCAGCCCAATAAGGCTAAAGCTGCATTATTGGATGCGTGAGAGGAAAAGAAACCGTATTTCCCTCCCAGATACGTATGCCCATCTTCCATGTAATAATGCAGGTGTTTTTCCATTAGCAAATTATGGGATGGGCGATAACGCATAATGGTATCCTTGAAAAAGAAAGTAGTAGTGCTATCAACAATAGCCACCATTACCAAAGCCATTCCTAGGAATAAGAGTGTCGTTTTGATTCCGTAATTTTTCCAGATCAAAGCCAGAAGAAAAAAATAAAATGGAATCCAAGTTGCCGTCTTTGTGACATACCAGAAGAATTGATCCAAGAATGGTGTATTCCAACCATTCACTGTTAGAACAATACTTCTATCAATGGATTCCAGGTATTCAAACATGGTTCAAATGCTTCCAGATCATGTCTTTCAATTCTACTAAGCCCTGTTGAGCTAAGGAAGAAATAAAGACATGTGGTATTTTTGGTAAATCTTTGCTAATTGCTTCCTGCAACTCTTCATCCAGCATATCCGATTTTGTAATTGCAAGCAAACGCTCTTTATGCAATAATTCCGGGTTGTACTGTTTCAACTCATTCAAAAGCAATTTGTATTCTTCATGAATATCATCTGCATCTGCAGGAATCATGAAAAGCAAACACGAATTGCGTTCGATATGGCGCAAGAAGCGCAAACCTAGGCCTTTTCCTTCGTGAGCACCTTCGATAATCCCGGGAATATCTGCCATTACAAACGAACGGTAATCGCGGTACTTCACAATTCCCAAATTCGGTCTGAGTGTTGTAAACGGATAATCTCCAATTTCCGGTTTTGCCGAAGATAATACAGAAAGCAAGGTGCTTTTTCCGGCATTTGGTTTTCCTACCAAACCAACGTCCGCCAAAATCTTCATTTCCAAGATCATCCAGCTTTCCGTTCCGGGTTCTCCGGGTTGTGCAAAGCGTGGTGTTTGATAAGTGGATGATTTGAAATGATCGTTTCCTAAACCACCTCGACCTCCCGGAACCAGGATTTTTTCTTCTCCGTCTTCCGTGATCTCGAAAAGTACTTCTCCTGTTTCTGCATCTTTTGCTAAGGTGCCAAGTGGAACTTCGATGTATTTATCCTGACCCTGAGAGCCTTTCTGCAACTGACCGGAACCATGTTCTCCGTGACCGGCCTTCATATGCTTCTGGAATTTCAAATGAAGCATGGTCCACAATTGCTTATTTCCGCGAAGAATAATATGGCCACCGCGTCCTCCATCACCTCCATCCGGACCTCCCTGCGGAATATACTTTTCGCGTCGAAAATGCGCAGAACCACCTCCCCCGTTCCCGGAAGTACAGTGAATTTTTACATAATCAACGAAGTTATCTGATGCCATTAGTTGTCTCCTTTATTTGAAATTGTTCTATTTATAGTTCAACTATTCAAACGGTTCAAAAAGATCCGGCTTTGAATTATTGAATCTTTCTTAAAAACAAACTTCCTTAGACTTGAAAACCGCACTCTGTTCGAATGCGGTTGACGTCCAAGTTGGTTTTGTATTAATTATTGTCTATTGCAGCATACAATCTATCCGAAATATCATCGATACTTCCAATCCCATCTACTGCGATGTATTTTCCTTGTTTTTCGTAATAATCTTTCACCGGTGCTGTTTCATTCTTGTAAACATTGATTCGGTTTTGAATTACTTGCGGATCTGCGTCATCCGGTCTTCCACTTACTTCAGCACGTTTTCTCAAACGGTCACGCAATTCATCTTCTGCTACTTCCAATCCGATCATCATCGTGATTTCCGTATTGATAGAGCCAAGAAATGAATCCAAAGCCTGCGCCTGCGCATTTGTTCGGGGAAAGCCGTCGAAAATAAAGCCTTTTGCATTCTCATGCTTCAACACTTCACTTTTCAGCATATTGATGGTAACCTCATCCGGTACTAAATTTCCCTGATCCATATAACTTTTTGCCAATAAACCCAATTCGGTTTCTCCCTTAATATTCGCACGGAAAATATCTCCCGTCGACAAATGAGCCAGATTGTATCTTCCGATTAATCTTTCCGACTGTGTTCCTTTCCCTGCTCCAGGAGGGCCAAATAGTACGATGTTCAACATACGTCTTTCTTTTAACGGGATTATTCTCCCTTTAGTTGATAAATATGTTCGGTGTTTCTTCCCAATTCATTGTAGTCCAAGCCGTAACCTACTACAAATTTATCCGGAATTGAAAAACCTATATATGTTGGGGTATGTGTTCCTTTAAATGCCTCCGGTTTGAATAGCAAAGTTGCTATTTCCAAACTTGCCGGCTTTTCAACCGATAACAAGGTAAATAACTTTTCCATTGTAATTCCGGTATCCACAATATCTTCGAGGATAACAACGTGTCTGTCTTTAATGGATGTAGTCAAACCAATTACCTCATCAACACGACCGGAAGAATGCATTCCCTTATAGCTGCTCACCTTTACAAAGGTAATTTCGCAAGAAGCATGGAAATGTTTCATTAAATCAGCAGCGAACATAAATGCTCCGTTCAAAACAGCAATAAATACAATCTCTTTTCCAGCGTAATCCTGCTCTAACCTCGCAGCCAAAGCCGAAATCTCTGATTGAATTTTTTCTTTTTGGATAAAAATCTCAAATGTTTTATCGTTGAGCTGAAGCACTTTGTCGTCTAATTTTAAGTGCAAAAGTAGGATTTTTGCACCAATTATCGGCCTAAATCACAAAGAAATAGCACGAATTGAATTATTTCGTTGAATCTTATACAAATGATCACGCACATATGTGTTGAAATCACATACCGATTGAAATCAGATATGTTCAAACAAACTATCTTTGCATTATGAAAAAACAATGGAACGGAAACACCTACAAAGTTGGAATGCTTGGCGGTGGCCAATTGGGTCGCATGTTTATACAGGAAGCGCTTAATTACGATGTTCATGTTCATTGTTTGGATCCGGATTCCGATGCCCCATGCAGATATTTAGCTACCTCCTTCCAACATGGTTCGTTACAGGATTACGACACAGTAGTTCAATTCGGAAGTGATAAGGATGTAGTTACCGTGGAAATAGAACACGTAAATGTGGACGCATTACACGAACTGGAAAACAACGGAATTAAAGTGTTTCCACAACCCGCAGTTTTGGCAATTGTTCAGGATAAGGGCTTGCAGAAAGAATTTTATCAAAAAAATAAGCTCCCAACTGCCGACTTTACTTTGGTAAACGGAAAAGAAGAATTGATTTCTAAAAACATTCCTTTTCCCTATGTACTTAAATGGCGGAAAGGTGGTTACGACGGAAAAGGTGTTCAAATCATGAAATCCACTGCCGATTTCGAGAACTTAATTGACACGCCTTATGTTATCGAACAATTAGTGCCTTTCACGAAAGAATTAGCTGTTATTGTTGCCAGAAATGAAGCAGGAGAAAGCGTGGTTTATCCAACGGTAGAATGTGAATTTAGTCCGGTGGCAAACCTGGTCGAATTCTTATTTTCGCCAGCTGAAATTTCAGAGGAAGTAGAGAAAAAAGCCCGTGAAATTGCCCTTAGAGTAATTGATTCATTGCAAATGGTTGGAATTCTGGCCGTAGAACTTTTCCTGACAGCAGATAATGAAATTCTGATCAATGAAATTGCTCCACGCCCTCATAATAGTGGACATCATACCATCGAATGCTGTTATACTTCACAATTTGAACAGCATTTAAGAAGTATTGTAAATGCTCCATTAGGATCTACAAAACTGATTACTCCAGGTGTGATGATCAATCTGCTTGGAGAACCCGGATATGAAGGAACAGCTAAATATGAAAACCTGGAAAAAGTAATTTCTCAGGAAGGAGTAAGTGTTCATCTGTATGGAAAGCAAACTACCAAAGCCTTTCGGAAGATGGGACATGTTACTATTTACGGTCCAAATCTGGATGAATTGAAAACAACAGGGAGAATGGTAGCTAAAGAATTAAAAATCAAAGCCTAAATACAATTGTTACTCTTTAATTGCTACCTTTACCCCCCATTTAAGAACTATTGAAACTGCGCATATTTATTTTTGCATTCTCATTACTTGTATTGAGTCAACAACTTAATGCACAGCTATATACATTTCAGGAATTCAACCACCAAGACGGTTTAAAAATAACGACCACCCTTACTACTACGCAGGATGAGCTCGGACATTTATTGATTGGAACGGATGGAAATGGAATTGTTCGCTACAATGGAACCTCTTTTGAATCCATTCACAAGTCCAAAGGGCTTGATCGGCCTTATCATGTCACAGGTATTTCCATTATAAACGGAGAAATCTATTTTTCTACACTCTACGCTGGAATTTTAAACTATTACAACAATGGAATTCATTCGTTTTACAAAATAAATCCCGTAATAGATGGTTCCGCCTTGCGAATTGCGAAATGCCAGAATGCGTTATCCATTATTACCAATAATTACATTGTTGTTACAGATCTCGAGGGCAAACTGATTTTAAAGAAACCTTATCTATCACGATATATCAGCCGGTGCGTTCAATTATTGGAAACTCCATACGGAAATATCCTTATCACAGACAAAGACTCTTATTTCATTAGTGCAACCGAAATAGTACCACTGAGCAAATGGCTCAATTCACCCAAAGTGAATTTTAAAATGGCATCCTATTACCAAAAAAAATTGGTGCTGTTTGATGAGAAAGGGAAAAATAAATACACCTATTACTTCTCCAATAACGGGAATATTTTCAGACAAACGAAGGAGAAAACAGGTTTTGAATTTTCAACAAATCGCATTGAAAACATTACTTCTAAAAACAATCATGTTTTTTTCAATGACTCGGATAAGCAACTGTTTTCAATAGAAGATAATAAGCTGAAACGAATTGCTCCCAATTACAGTAATGAGCTGGGATATATTTACCATCTTTTCATTGATAATTCAGGGGATTACTGGGTAAATACTTCTCAGGGAATTACAAAAATCAGTATTGAACCTTTCACGAAAGTGAAATTAAGCCCCATTTTCGAAGACAATCTAATCCTTCAGGTTTTCCGTAACAAGAATAATGAATTCTTGCTTGGAAATGGAAAGAATGAACTGTATTATGGCCCTTTGTATTCTACCGATTTTAAAGTGAAAACCAATTTTCGGGCGAATCATATTTTAGAATGTCCTTTGGGAACGTTGATTTGTTCTGAAACAGGAATCTATGAACTAAAAGCTGGGGTAATTAAGGAAACCAATATTCCAAATCAACAAGGTGAGCGCATCAAGTTTGCTATTTGGGATGGTGAAAAATTGTGGTTCGCGCCAGCTGGTAAAGGTCTGTATTACTACGATCCAAAAAGTAAGACTACTACTAGGCTGAAAATGAAGAATTTCCCGGATTATTTCTATTGCGGACAGCAGTCTGTCGATGGAAAATTTCTTTATCTGGGAACAAACGAGGGCATCCAAAAGTTAAATCTTGCAACAAATCAAATCGATCACCTGAGGTATTTTAATACCATTGGTGCCTATGCCGGAAATTCAACCAAAGATCTCTATGGAAATTTATGGTTTACACTGGATCGCGGAATTGCCGGGATCGACCGGAATAATGAACTAATCCTCATTGAAGATCAAAAGATCTTACCTTCTTACCTGTTTTACACACTCTCATCTGATAAACTTGGGAATCTGATTATTGGGACCAATCTGGGAATTCATATTCTGAAGATGGACAAAAACGGGAAGGTTGTTTATCACAAAAATTACAACGAGAAAAATGGTTTCAAAGGTTACGAAACCAATATGCGGGCAGTTTTCCAGGATGAAAACAAATCCTTCGTTGGAACTTCAGAAGGCTTGTTTTTGATCAATACGGAAATCCTAAAGAATTATCCGGTTCCTCCAAAACCAATCATTATTAAAGGACGCTTATTTCAAAATGGGGTTATTCGCGATGTTGACGAGGGGAAATACCTCACATTCAAAACAATTCTATCGAAAAACAGCGGACTGGAATATTATTACAAAATCGGCGGATATCACAAATTCTGGATCAAGCTCAATAATTCCGGTGAAATGAAAATGCCCGATCTGGAAAACGGAACATACCGGCTAGAAGTAAGATCGAGTTTCGAGGGTATCAACTTTTCCGAAATTTCACATTATCCGATCCTCATTCATAATCCAATCTGGCAATCCAAGTGGTTCATAGTAATCATTATTCTCTTCCTTGGTTTGTTAAACATCGGCTACTTAGAATGGACGCGAACCGGAATGCGGATCAACCTGTATGAGATCAGTTACAACTCTCTGGATCCAAGATTTGTTCCCAAATTGCTTTTGTTTGGAGCATTAAGCAATGCCCTTACCGGTTTGATCGTTCATTATTTTGTAGACAAAGATCTTGGAAGCATGCCGGCCAATTTCATTGCCAGTTCGGTATTGATCATTGGATATATTACCCATAAATTTTCCGGCCGCCGAAACCGTCTGGATCGAATCAACAGCTTAAGCCTGTACGTATCACTTTTGGTGTTATTTGTACAGTTCTTCTACTTACTGTTTATAACCAACATTCATCCTTACCCGGTCATTGCAATCGTACTTATATCAAGTGCATTGCCATACATGCTGAATAACATCCGTTCGATCATTATTATTTGCCTGCTTCAGATCTTCGTTTCGGTTCTGATGCTGATCTGGATAGAAAATCCTGTTTATACCAGCGTTCTTTTTATTCTTACGATGGGAGTTTCATCTGCCCTCACGGTCATGGTGACTTATTTGAGAAATGACTCACTTGAAAAGCTATTCTTCGTAAGCAACATTTTGAACAAAGGAAATATGATGGCGATCTCGTTTGATCAAAAGGGAATCATCACTTATTGCAGTAAGAATCTTTCGACTTTGCTTCACATTGACTCCAATATGATTGTTGGTAAATCACTTTCCACCTTAAATCCAATTGTAGTTTCTGCCGAAATGCGCGAATTCTCCTTGGGAGATGAATTTTCTGATGGAAAAATATTCTTAGTTCCCATGTACAACAAAAAGGGAGAAGTTGTTTGGATAGAATGGTCCTGCAAGTACTTTTCTGATTCTGTCCGTGTGGTTATGGGACAAGATGTGACGGAAAAACTGACCTTGACAACCAACTATCAGTCTTTGGTTGAAAACGCACACGATATGATCTTCAATACGGATATTGATGGAAACTTCACTTATCTGAATGAGATGAGTAGCCGCACATTTGGCTACAAAAATGAAAACCTCGTTGGTAAGGAGTCCGTTACCATTGTCCATCCTGAATACCGTGAGATAGTAAGGGATTTTTTCCGCAATCAGATCATTAACCGCATTCAAAATACTTACCTGGAGTTTCCGATCCGAACAAAAGAAGGACGGATTATCTGGCTCGGACAAAATGCGTCCATTGTATTCGAACCCGGTTCACGGAAACGAATCATCGGATTTACTGCATTAGCGCGTGATATAACGGAAAAAAGAGCCAATGAATTGTTGATCGAACAACAAAACAAAGACATTACTTCGAGTATCAATTCAGCCAAACGCATTCAATACAGCCTATTGCCAAAAGCTTCCGAAATAGGAAGTCATTTTGAAGATTATTTTGTGATCTTCAAACCAAAAGATATTGTAAGCGGAGACTTTTACTGGACCCATCAAATAGGAGACAAACTGATTCTGGTTCTTGCAGATTGTACCGGCCATGGTGTTCCAGGTGCTTTTATGACGATTCTTGGAATTAACTTGTTGAACCAATTGGTTATTGAACGGAAAATTGATGATCCGGCGCAAATTCTCAACGGACTGAATCATGAATTGCACAAATTACTTCATCACGGAGCCAATACACTAACTACCGATGGAATGGATGCTCTTGTAGTCGTTTTTGAGGGAGATTCTATCCAATTTGCAACCAGTGGAGTGGCCTTGATTCACATTCATCAGGAAGATTTCTTGCTTTACCGATCTACCAAAATCGAAAAGGATACCGAACTATTGATCTTTGAAAACAAACAGATCTCTCTTTCCAACGACGACCAGCTTTATCTGATTACAGATGGGTTTCAAAAGCAATTCGGATCTATCCGAAACAAGAAATTCTCCTTCAAGCGCATCCGCGAACTATTGGAAAAAATAAAAGTAGAATCGATGCCTTTGCAGAAAAAGTATTTTGAAAATGCGTGGTCAAATTGGTCTGAAGGTCATGAGCAAACGGATGACATTACGATTATCGGATTGAAGAAATACCAGCCAAAGGATTAGTGTATTAAGGAAAGCAGAACGTTGATTTTGTTGTTTATTTAGCCGGTTTTTAAGAGTAAGTAAGTTTACTAACTTGCTCATAAATTGCATGATCATTTAAATCCCCTCAATCGTCCTTCTGACCAAATAGCGCACTGGGAAATATGCCGATAAAATGCTCAAGACTATTACCGTTACCAAAATAAACAGTACATCCTTTACCTGAAGAATCATCGGGAATGCTTCGCCATCCGTATTCGGCATTTGCAATAAAGCAAACTGTATTTGAAGCAAACAAACGCCAACTCCGAGTACCAAGCCTATCAAAATTCCTTTAAAGGCAATTAGAATCCCTTCAAAGAAAAAGATCTGAAATATGAATTGCCTGGTAGCACCAAAACGTTCCATCGTCTCAATGTTTTCTTTTTTCTCGATGAACAACATGTTCAGAGATGCAACCAAATTAAATGCTGCTAAAATGAAAATGAAAAGTAAGATCAAAACCACTATCTTCTTTTCGCTCTCGCTGGTTTTAAAGATCAGCTCGTTTTTTTCGGCTGCCGTTTTGATTTGAAATTTTTTACCAAATTTAACTTCAAGAATGGACTTGATTCCTTCAATATCTTCTTTCTCCGCATGAAAATAAATGGCTGTAATATCAGAACCGTAATTCAACTGAATCTCTGCATAATTAAGAGGAACTAACAAATCAGACATATTCACATCCTTGTTGTAGTTCATCCTACCAACAACTTTTAGTGGAGAAACCTTAAATGGACTTTTCAAACGGGCAATGGAAGCATCTCTCAACGGAGTATAAAGCGTCAACTCTTCATAACCATCCATCTCTGAAATGTATCCGTCAATTTTATCGAGTAAACTTGCCCCTATCACCGCTGTTGGCTCACCGTTTTCTTCCAGGTATGGATAACCGTCGACCATGTGGTTTTTCAAATCGCAGGCTTCCGTAAACGAATAATCAATTCCCACCATTCGGGCATTGATCCATTTTTTTCCATGTTTAACAATCACCGTTTCTTCGATGGCTTTGGATAAGGAAATAACCCCGGGAATTTTGCGCAAATCATTTAGATTTACCGTTGTAGAATCAAATGTTTTACCTTCCAGTGAACGCATGGAAATGGACGGATCGTAGTCGGAATACAACTTGGAAACCATTTGTTCGATACCATTAAAGGCAGACAAAATAATCACCAACGCCGCTGTAATTACAGCAATTCCAACAACAGAGATTCGCGTAATCCAATTTACAAGATTTCGTTGTTTTCTAGTATACCGAAGGTATCTTCTCGCTATGAAAAATGAAACCTTAATCTTTCAATAATTTATTGATGGTTTCTGCATAATCCAATGAGTCATCAATAAAGAATTGAAGATCCGGAATCTTATGCATATTCTTTAAACGCTTGCCAACTTCCCCGCGAATTTTACGTGCATTTTGCTGAATATTTTTTAAAACCTCATGCTTATCCGGACCAGCAAAAACAGATAAGTAAATACGTGCCAATGATAAATCAGAAGTTACCCTTACAATTGTCACACTGACCATTGCGCCTAAGCAAATTTCACTTGCATTGCGTTGAAAATAAGTCGCTAATTCCTCTTGAATTACCCCCTCAATTCGGTTTTGTCTAATTGAACTCATGCTGCAAAGTTAAGAATTGTAAACTCGTTCATACACAAAGGACAACAAAAACATATCTTTGTAGTGCATGAAATCGATATTAGCATTCCACAAATACACTTTTTCGTATAAAGCTCCGGCTATACTTACGATCGTTTACAACCTGCTTTATGTGATATTCAACCTCATTTCCATGATTTTGTTTATCCCGTTTTTGCAATTGATTTTTAAACCGGGTCAGATCACTCATTTACCAGAACCCATTTACAAGGGAGGGTTTGTCGCTTTTTTTCTTTACTGTAAGGATCTCTTCAATTATACCATGCAGGAAATGGTGAAAGAAGATCCGAAGGAAGCATTACTCTTTGTTTGTTTCGCTGTTTTGATTGCTTTCTTCCTGAAAAATCTAACTCGTTACGGAGCTATTTGGTATCAATCGCAGCTAAGAATGGCTGTTGTTCGCGATGTGAAAGACCAGATTTTTTCCAAGGCGATGAGGCTACCTCTTTCCTTTTATACCGAGGAAAGAAAAGGAGATTTAATGTCGCGCATGAGCAGTGACGTAGGAGAAATAGAAATTGCAGTGGTTGCCATTTTGGAATTAATTTACAGAGAGCCATTTGCAATTATTATAACGGTTGGTTCCTTGCTGTATATCAGTCCGCAATTAACTTTGATCTCTTTTATTTTGCTGCCCGTTTCCGCATTTGTCATTTCACGGATTGGTAAAAGTCTCAAACGAACAGCTAAGCAGGGACAGGAGCAAAACGGGATTGTTTTTTCAACTATTGAAGAGGCTTTGGGTGGAATTAAGATCATCAAAGCTTTCAATGCTATTCCTTTTATGACCGAGCGTTTCCGCAGGATCAATTTAAGACATCAGCAATTAATCACACGCACTTTCCGCAAGAAAGACCTTTCTCCCCCATTGAACGAATTTTTAGGAGCAGCGGTGATGATCTGCCTGGTTTGGTTCGGTGGTGTAATGATCCTGGATAAGGACGTAAATAGTTTAACGGGAGAAGGTTTCATCACGTTCATCATTGTTTTTTCTCAGCTATTACGACCAATTCAGGGAATTGCAACTGCAGTAGGAAATCTCAACAAAGCAGAAGCTTCACGCGATCGGATCAATGCAATCCTTGACACCGATGAAAGCATTTATGAAGGGAATAATCCGAAAAAACTAGCTGGTTTACAGAGAGAGATCCGAATAGAAGGAGTCAGCTTCAAATACAAAGACGAATGGGTTCTGAAGAATATCAACTTCGATTTGAAACGCGGAAAGACAATTGCCTTAGTTGGTGAATCCGGAAGTGGAAAATCTACGATTGCAGATTTACTTCCGCGCTTTTATGATGTCAATGAAGGAGCCATCTACATCGATGACATCAATATCAAAGAATACGGATTAGAAGATTTGCATAAAAATATTGGAATCGTTTCCCAGGAATCCATTCTTTTCAATGACACGGTTCGAAATAATATTGCTTTCGGAAGAGATGATGTTTCAATGGAATTAATCATGAAAGCAGCAAAAATTGCACATGCTGACACTTTCATCGATCAACTGGAGAATGGATACGATACTGTAATCGGAGAGCGTGGAAATAAACTTTCCGGAGGACAAAAACAACGCTTAAGCATCGCAAGAGCTGTCTTGAAAGATCCGTCAATCCTGATTTTAGATGAAGCAACTTCTGCATTGGATACAGAAAGCGAACGCATTGTGCAGGGAGCATTGGATGAACTGATGAAAGACAGAACTTCGTTGATTATTGCCCACAGAATGAGCACAATCATCAATGCAGATGAGATTTTGGTACTCTCAAAAGGTCAGATTATTGAGCGTGGAAAACATCAGGAACTAATCGCACTTGGTGGGACATATGCAAATCTGTGCGGGCTTCAAGGAATTTTTAATTGATTTTATGATTTTTTTTGACTGATAAATCATTGATTCCTACCGTTTAATCAGTATATTTCCATTTTGGTTCGCTTTTTGTAATTACAGAAACAACTATTCCATTTACGGAACGTTATTTACAATATGAAGCTAATTTCGTTTATAGCACTTCTTCTTCCCTTTTCTCTGATGAGCCAATTGGTTACATCACCTCAAAGTGCTGCGTCATTAGTTCAAAATACACTTCTCGGACCTGGAGTTACCGTTTCAAATATTAATTATTCAGGAGCTTCCGGTGCAATCGGAAAATTTACTGCAAATGGTACAAACCTGGGAATCAATTCCGGTATTGTAATTACTACAGGAACAATTGCTAATAACGGAAGTGGCCCGCAGGGACCAAATAATTCATCCAATTCAGGAGTCGATAATAACTATCCTGGTTTTGGAGCATTAACTAACTTAGCTGGGGCGCCCACATACAATGCCTCCATTTTAGAATTTGATTTTATTCCTTATTCGGACACCGTTCGTTTTAAATATGTTTTTGGCTCGGAAGAATATCCCGAGTATGTCTGTTCGCAATTCAACGATGCGTTTGCTTTTTTCATTACAGGTCCGGGAATTCCGGGCGGAACAATGAATATGGCAAAATTGCCAAGCGGAGCAACGGTTACCATTAACAACGTAAACAATGGAAACCCTGGAGGAACGGGAAGTGGTGTTGGAGCATGTGGAGCCAGTAATCCGGCTTATTTTGTAAATAACGGAAACGGAAATCAAAGTCCTTATAACGGATCATCTGCCTATATCCAATACGATGGTTTCACGAAAGTATTGGAAGCCGTTTCAAAAGTTCAATGTGGACAAACCTACCATTTGATTATTGCTATTGCAGACGCAGGTGATGGAATTTTTGATTCCGGAATTTTTCTGGAAGCAAATAGTTTGACATCAAAAGTTCCTGTTGAAGTAGATTACGTCATGTCGTTTGATGCTTTCAACGATGGAGTTACCATGGCAGAAGGCTGTGTAAATACAACGGTTACTTTAACAAGAAATGGCTCTACTGCAGCTTCAACTGTGGTTCCAATTACTGTTGGAGGAACAGCTACTGAAGGTGTAGATTATTCTAACATTCCCAATTCAGTTACATTTGCTCCGGGGCAATCTACAGTTCAATTTAATTTCAATGCTTTAGCAGATGGGCTTACTGAAGGTGTAGAAACAATTGATTTGATTTTTGCAATTCCCGATCCTTGTGGAGGTTCTAATCCTTTGCAGTTAAACCTTAAAATAGATGATATTCAGCCTGTTCAGGTAACCGTAAATTCAGTAGATAAGCTTTGTCCGCAAGATGAAGCAGAATTGATCGCTGTTCCTAGTGGTGGCTCGGGTCCATATACGATTCTGTGGAGTACTGGCGAAACCGTAGCATCAATTATTGTTAACCCACCAGCAACACAAAATTATACAGTTTCAGTTACGGATGCTTGTTTAAATCAAACTGCAAATGCTATCGCAACGGTTACCGTTCCAATCTATCCACCGATTGGAATGATTACAACACCTGATATTACGGAGATTTGTCCTTATGTTCCGAAAGAACTAACGGTTCAAGTTAGCGGAGGTGCAGGAACCTTTGTTTATTCGTGGCATCTTGCAAACGGAACAGTACTCGGAACAAATGATACATTGGATGTAATTCCAAGTACAAGTACTATGTATTATATTGAAGTTACCGATCAATGTGGTGTTTCTTCAATCGATAGTGTTTTATACACCATTACAAGTCCTCCTCTGGTTCTTACAATGTCTCCAAATCAGATTATTTGTCCGGGAGATACGGTTCCAATCAGTGTCAGTGCAACAGGAGGATATGGACAGTATTTTTATAATTGGTTGCACAGCGGTGAAACAACGGCTCAGGTCTTTGTTAATCCTTACACAACCACTTCCTATACAGTTTCAGTATCGGATGAATGTCAGACCTTCACTGTGGAAGGAACTACAACTGTAACTGTAATTGAACCAATAGCAAATTTCATCATTTCGAGTAACACCTTATTTGAAGACTTGCCGATTACTTTTCAAAACCTGACCACAGGAGGAAGTACCTACGTATGGGAATTTGGTGATGGACAGTCATCCACATTGGTGCACCCGAATAATACCTATGATGTTCCGGGAACTTATTATGTGACTTTAATTGCTACCAATTACCTTGGCTGTAAGGATACTATTGTGAAACCAATAACTATTCAGGAAGAATATTGGATCTATGTTCCAAATACCTTCACACCGGACGGAAATCAATTCAATAATACGTTCAAAGCATCCATGATCAACATCAAGGAAACCGATGTCAGTATTTATGATCGTTGGGGACAACTGGTCTTCCACTCAAGCAGCATCCGCTGGGAATGGGATGGAACATATAAAGACTTGTTAGTTCCGGACGGAACATATACTTATAAGATCAAATACACATCCAGATCAAATATTTCGGATATGATTATTGGTCACGTAAATATCTTAAAGTGATTTCGTTCTTCCTCCGTCAACCGGAATATTAATCCCATTAATATAACTTGCTGCTGAAGAAGCTAAGAATGCAACTGCTGCTGCAATTTCCTCTGGTTTAGCAATGCGCTTCATTGGTGATTCATCCGCCATCTCCTCAAAAATAGCATCAACAGAATCTCCTGTCTTTGCTGATTTATTGGATGCAATTTCTTGAAGTCTGGTTGTATTTGTAGCGCCTGGAAGTACATTGTTCACCGTAATATTGAATTGTCCCAATTCATTTGCCAGTGTTTTACTCCAGTTTCCAACAGCTCCACGAATCGTATTTGAAACACCTAATCCCGGAAGAGGTTGTTTTACACTTGTAGAAATGATGTTCACAATTCTTCCTCCTCCCAATTGTTTCATTCCCGGAACAACAGCCTGAACAAGGATGTGGTTGCAGATCAAATGCTGGTTAAATGCAGATAGAAATTCACTTATATCTGCGTCAATAATTGGTCCTGCTTTAGGCCCACCGGTATTATTTATCAAAATATCTATTAATTTCCCTTTGGAAATATAATCTGTGACCTTGTTTTTTAAATCTGAAGGATTGGTAAAGTCCACAACCAGATAATCATGAGTTTGTGTACCTTCTTGATCAAGCTCCTCTTTCACCAGCTTCAATTTTTCTTCATTGCGAGCCAATAAAACAATATTAGCACCCATTTGTGCCAATTTCAAAGCAACTGCCTTTCCAATACCCTGAGTGCTTCCAGCAACAAGAGCAACTTTACCGTTTAAATCTTTCATTAGGAACAAAATTAATCATTCTGTGCTTTCAATTTGCACTTTTAATAAAAGGGGTTTTATCTTCAAAAAGTGCAAACGGATTTACCTCGATTTGAACAGAATAATGACCATAAATTATTTAATTGTGTTGTTATTAATTGATAGATCAAGTGATTTTTTGTTAAATAAACAACTTGTTGATAAATAATTAATGCTTTGTTAATCGACGAAATGGTAAACAGAACCGACGAAATATTCATTCGGAGATACGAAATGCAAAACAAACTAAATTTTTCAGGAGTTAATTCGCTCACTATCTAACAGTTGAAACATAGTTTAACATTTTTTAGAGTGTCTGTTTTCCCTACTTTTGTTGGAAACTGAAGATTATGAAAAAAAAATTACTCTGGCTAGGGTTATTTTGTCTGTTTAGCTGCATAATATACGGCCAAACGACAATAAACACTACGCATCCGAACAACAACGGAAATGGATCCGTTACTTTCAATGTCCAAAACACCAATGGCTTTGATATCATTATTACAGGTATTCAATGTCATTTAGGAAGTATTGCAACAAACAACATTGAACTACTTTATCGTACAACACCTTTTGTAGACAATGCACCGCCATGGGATTTTGGTACTGTTGGATCAGGGCAAAACGGGTGGATTTCTGCCGGAACGGGAGTTGTTTCCAATTCCAACACGGCAAACGGAATCGTTCCGTGTCTTAGCTCTTTATCACTAACAATTCCCGCAGGGGCTACTTACCAACTTGGTCTGTCAGCAACTACCATGCAGTATTCCTCATTAGGTGTCGGAACCAATACTTTTAGCGGTGGTGGTGTTAACCTGATTACAGGTGATGGAATTTCATGGGGTGGGGTTGTATATCCATCAACTCCGGCGAATTATCCGCGCGGATTGATTGGTGGGATTACATTCATTCCTGCTGTTCCTTGTACTTCACCTCCAACAGCGGGTGCTGTTACAGCCGCAAACAATCCAATTTGTCCGTCCGTAAACAATACCCTTTCTATCTTAGGAGGAACTGGGGGAACCGGACAAACTTATCAATGGCAAAGTTCTTTAACTGGTGTTGCAGGTACTTTTAGCAACATTTCAGGTGCAACAAACAGTACCTACATTGCAAGTCAAACTGTAGATACGTATTACCGCGTTTACATGACTTGTGGTGGATTGTCTGACACAACTGCTGCACTTCTTGTAAATACGAGCAACTTTATAAACTGTTATTGTAACAGTAATGCTACCAGCACTGCTGACGAAGAAATATTAAATGTAAGTATCGGAACCCTAAACAACACTTCTACCTGTTCATCAACCGGAGGACCAGGATCCATGCAGAATCAGTATTCCAATTACACAGCTCTGCCTGCAACAAATCTTGCACGAACAGTTAGTTACGGATTAAACGTTCAAGTAGGAACTTGTGGTGGGAATTTCAGTAATATGACCAAAGTCTATATTGATTTCAATCAAAACGGACTATTCTCGGATCCGGGAGAAGAAGTTTATGCTTCTTCAATCGCAACAGTTGGTCCTCATACTGAATCAGGAACCGTTCTTATTCCACTTACTGCAACTCTTGGAAATACGCGTATGCGTGTTATCACAGTTGAAACAACTGTGATCGGTAATATCAGTCCATGTGGAACTTACACTTGGGGTGAAACAGAAGATTACTTCGTGAACATTGCTCCGGCTCCAACTTGTCCTCAACCAACCCTGTTGACAAATTTGGGTGCGACAACTACGGAAATTGATCTTGGATGGACTGTCGGTGGGGCGGAAACTTCATGGCAATTGCAGTATGGCCCTCCGGGATTCACCCTTGGAACCGGTGATTCAGTTGTTGCAACGACAAACCCATACACCTTAACTGGTTTAACACCAAACTCATTCTATCAGGTTTATGTAATGGCAATTTGTTCTACAACAGATTCATCTTATTATACCGGACCTGTATCATTCAATACCTATGATCAGGGAATCTATATGGACTGGTCGACTGATTGTCCGCCAGCCGGATTTATCAATATTGCAGCAACCGGAACAGATTTAGTTTTGACAGATGATTCTGAAATTGGTATGCCACTTCCATTCCCAATCTTATATCAGGGAACTTTAGTAACTGATTGTACGATCGGAAACAACGGTGGTATGGCTCTTGGAACAACTACAGCTCAAATTGGGTATGGTGGTAACATGACAACTCAACCGGGAACCTTCATTTTCCCTTGGGGAGATGATATGGATGATGAAACAGGAAATGTTTATCATCAAACGAATGGGACAGCTCCAAACAGAACATTTATTGTTCAATGGGACAACATTTGTAACTTCTCCGGATCGGTTGGTGCTCCCGCAGTAACTTTCCAGGTACAATTTGATGAAGCAACAGGAAAAATCTGGTTTGTCTATGACGATGTGGTTTTTGGTGCTCCAAATGCTTTTGATGATTATGCTGCAAATGCAGATATCGGAGTTTCCGGACCGAATCAGGATTTGAATGTTTCAAATGATAACGCTACTTACTTGCAGAATAACAGTTGTGTAGAGTTCTATTATACTGATTGTCCAAAACCTAAAAACTTTGTTACAACATTCTTGGGGCCTGATGAAATTCAATTTGGCTGGACTCCTGGTTTCTCTAACGAAACAAACTGGATTATCGAATATGGTCCTCAAGGATTTACTCCGGGCACAGGAACACCTCTAAATGAAACAAACAGCTTCTCAACTATTACTGCTTTAACACAATTAACAGACTATACGATTTATATCTACGCAAATTGTGCAAACGGCGATACTTCCTTGGCATTGATTCATAATTTCACAACCTTGCCATATTGTTCTAACCCGGCATCGATCAATGGTGCATCTGATCCTGATTCGTTGGAATTAACGTGGTCATGGTCTGAATCCAGTCCGGCTTTCCCTATTCAGTCTTTCAATATTCAATATGAAATGACTGGTTTCCCATTGGGATCAGGAACTATTGTACCAGCAAACGGCGTTGATCTATCAGACACTATTTTCGATCCGAACTTGATGGGTTCAGGCGTTTACCAAGTGTATGTTCAAGCGGTTTGTACAACGGGAGATACTTCTGCTTTTGCTGGACCTTTCACGATAGTTATGCCAATTACAAATGATATTGTGTGTAGTCAGGAGATGCTTCAATTAGGTCAAACGTATACTTTCAACAATAACGGTGCAGCAGTTTCTTTAAATGAAATCGATATTGCTCCAGCTGCAACCGGTGCTCAAACAACTA
This sequence comes from Flavobacteriales bacterium UBA7666, assembly GCA_002483265.1. Taxonomy (GTDB): domain Bacteria; phylum Bacteroidota; class Bacteroidia; order Flavobacteriales_D; family Crocinitomicaceae; genus Fluviicola. Next base: position 26,424 of record DLHO01000005.1, read on the forward strand.
CAGGGTGGATTAATTCAACCTTGAATGGAACACTTTGGTATACATTCGTTGCTCCTGCATCCGGTTCTGTTAGAATTAATTCAACTGCAGTTCCTTACAATGGTCAGGCTGCTGTCTATACAGCAATAAACTGTGCTGACTTCAATACATTTACCTTCCTTGCAGCAAATGATAATGCTATTGGAGGAACAAGTTTAGCACCAAACTTTACAGTTTGTGGTTTAACTCCGGGTTCAACTTACTACGTAATGTATGATAAGTTTGACGCATCATCAGGTAACTTCAGCTTGAATGTATCTGCTATCGTTCTTGAAGGCGGATCCGCTCAACCATTAACGAATGTTTGTTCAGGAGCCATGGTTGACTTATTTACTACAATTACTGGTAACAATACTGGTGGTGACTGGTCATCTTCCATTGCGGCAGTTGATGCAAGTATTCAAGGTTCTATGTTCAATACTGCAGGACTTGCATTCCAGACATTTGATCTGCAATACCGCGTTACTGATGGTTGTGCTTATGATTCAATCGTTTCGCAAGTTAAAATCTTCCCATTGTCAAATGCCGGACAGGATGGTTCAATTACAGCTTGTAAAAACGAACCGATTGATTTATTGTCAGGATTGAATGGAAATACAGACTTAAATGGTGATTGGTATGACCCAACAGATGTTTTGATGCCAAATTCTCAATTAAACACTTCTAATTTCCCTGGTCAATATAACTATGACTACATTTCTGGAAATGGAATTTGTCCGGATGATACGGCTAACGTAGTAGTTACTGTACTTGGAAACTGTGACTGGTTGTCAATAGATGAAAATGCATTGGAACAAGTAACGGTTTATCCAAATCCTTCCAATGGAGTCGTATTTGTTGAATCAACATTCAGTACCGGTAATTTTAACTTAGTGGTAACAGATGTGAATGGTCGCACAATTCAAACCGGTCAGAATACAATTTCTGCAGGAACGAATACTGTAAACTTAAAAGAAGTGGAAAGAGGAACTTATTTCTTCACACTTTCAAATAACAATGCTGAAAAAGTATTCAGAGTAGTTGTTCAATAAGATTATTTATCTTTTTAACAAAACCCTTCCTTTTAGGAGGGGTTTTTGTTTTAAATAGTTTTCAAATATTAATAATTTGTTGTTTTTCTATAAATATTAGTTTTTTCTATAATTTATTTTGATCGTTCCAACTAAAGTTTTAATCGAACAGAATTAACGTTTGCTCGATTAAAAGACCATTCTACTCATTGACTCAAGAATCTATTGATTGATCAATCATTGATTTCACAAACCCCTTGGCTTAAGCTTGTAAATAATCTGTTACCAATTAATTATCTTTGTAAAAACTGAATATCATGAAGAAAAATTACTATCAAATTGTCTCCTTGCTAATGCTATGGACTTTTGTCCTCCTAGGAGAAAAAGTGCAGGCTCAAGTCTCGAGTTATGCGTTTAACCAGCTTAACGGAACCTATACCCCAATAACGGGCGGTACTGTTTATGGCACAACCGCTTCTGACGACCAAAGGTTCGTCGACCCGGCTACTCCCGCAGGAGGAACCGTAGTTACCGGTGTTGGTATTCCAATCGGATTTAACTTCACTTACAATGGTCTTGTATTTGACCGTTTGGCTATCAACAACAATGGATGGATTTCATTGGGGCAATCCGCATTGACACCCTCAGTTGATAATGCTTCTACAAGTTCGTATACCGCATTGACGTCAACTGCTGTCAATACACCTGCCATTTTTCGTAATCGAATTGCTGGTTTTGCACGCGACCTTCAGGGTCAAACAGGTTCTGAGATTCGGATAGAAACTATCGGAACAGCTCCAAACCGCATTTGTGTCGTTCAATGGACTAACTACAAACGTTTCAGTGGAACAGGAACAGGTGATATACTGAACTTTCAAATCAGGTTGCATGAAACCTCTAATTATGTACAAGTTATGTATGGCGCATGTACCTTTGGTACAACCTCTTCTACATTAACAAATGTAGGACTTGGAGGAACAACTGCAACAGACTATAACAATCGTACTTCTGCTACCTCTTGGTTAGCTACAACTGCTGGAACTACAAACGCTCAGGGAATTACGGTAAGTTCGGCAATTACAGCTCCAACATCCGGATTGACTTTTGTTTGGGGTACACAAGCTGCTACACCTCCAACACCTGTTCAGGCTGGTGGTACACCAACTTGTTCTGCAGGTACTCAATTAAGTATGTCAGGATCTCCTGCTAATACAGATGAAGTATGGTACTGGCAAACTACAGCAACCGGAACGAGTACAACACAACCTACAACAACTCCCTGGGATGTCTTTGCAAACGGAACTTATTACGTACGTGCATTTAATTCTATCACAAATTCCTGGTCAGCAGCGTCTTCTGTAACGGTGAGTAATTTCCCTACAGCAGCAGCACCTCCTGCACCAATAGCTGCAGCAAATCCTGCATGTGTTCCCGGAACAACAATTTCTATTTCAGCAGCACCAGTTGGTACTGAATACTATTGGCAAGGAACTGTCCTTAACGGATCCAGTAATGCAAACCCTGCAACTGTTCCTTTCAATGTAACTGCTACAGGAACTTATACTGTTGCTGCATATGAAACAGCTACACAATGTTGGTCTCCAACCACAAGTTTAACAGTTACTGTTGATAGTCAAATCCCAAATAATCCAACAGTTCCTGCTCCTTATTTAAACATTTGTACAGGAGCAACAACAGGTATGATCTCAGCTACAACAACTTCGAATGCTGCAGGTTCATTGTTTACAACTTCAGCAGGTGGAAACGGCTGTGGTGGTGGTGCTATGTTCAACATAACAACGAATGCAAATTCAGTGAACTTGACAAGTTTGGATATTATTCCAAACGTTAACGGAGCCCAAACAGTTGAAGTATTTTACAAAACAGGTACTTATTTAGGAAGTGAAACAACAGCTGGTGCATGGACTTCATTGGGAACTTATCCTGTTACCACTACTACAGGTACACCTGTCAATATCAACATTACAGACTTGTTAATTCCTGCATCTTCGCTTTATGCTATCTATGTAAATTACGGAGCACAATACACGACTATTACAGGAGCAACAAATTACACCAATGCAGATATGACCATTACAACAGGAGCAGGACTTTGTTCACTGTTTGGAGGTGTAAATGCCAACAGAGGGTTCAATGGTACAGTCAATTATACCATTCCAATGCCTTCTTCTGCAACTTGGTTTGATGCAGCTTCAGGAGGAAACATCGTTGGAACAGGAACACCATTTGAAACGGTTGGTTCTTCAATCTTACCTACTGCTACCAATGGATCATACAATTTCTATGTAGCATCTACTCTTGGTGGTTGTTATAGTACAAACCGCGCATTGGTAACTGTAAACGTGAATCCAGTGGCTGTTTATCTAAGTCCTATTGACGTTTCGTGCAATGGTTTCACAAATGGCTCATTTGCTTTAGACAGTTCTGATTGTGGTACAGCTCCATTTCTTTATTCTGTAAATAATGGTCCTTTTCAAGCTATTCCAACTAATTTGGCAGCGGGAACTTACTCAATCGTTGCACAAGATGCAACAATGGCCGTTAGTGCTCCAAATACAATCGTGATCATCGAACCAAGTGCTCCTCAAAACCTGAATGCAATTAATGTGACTTACTTCAATGGTCAGTTGACATGGACGCCTCAAGGAAATGAGACAACGTGGAACATTCAATATGGCACTGCAGGATTTACTCTTGGTTCTGGAACTCCAATGAACGGTGTTACAAATGATACTGTTGCTATTTCGGGATTAACAGAAAATACAACCTATGAATTCTATGTGCAAGCAGGATGCATCGCTTCATCTGATTGGGCAGGTCCGTATTCCTTTGCTACCGACCCTGGATTCTTAGCTTGGGATAATGAATGTCCAACTATTGGATTCTTTGATATTTCAGGAACTGGAACTGATTTGAATTTAGTAGATGATGGAGAAACAGGGATTACACTTCCATTTGCTTTCCCATACCAAGGAGGTTCAATAACAAATTTGACTGTTGGAAATAATGGAGGAATCCAACTAAACACTTTAACAGGAGCTGTTGGTTACGGTGGAAATATGACTACCATCATTGGTGACTACCTATTTGCATGGGGTGATGATATGGATGACGAAACCGGAAATGTGTATTATCAGGTAACTGGTACTGCTCCGAATCAGATAGCTATTTTCCAATGGAACAACCAAAACAACTTTAGCAATGGTGCAGGTTCGGTTACTTTCCAAATCCAAATGTATCAGGCAACAGGAGAAATTTATTATGTCTACGATGATGTAGAATTTGGTGGAACAGAAACTGCAGATGATTACGCTGCAAATGCAGACATCGGTTTATCTGGTCCAACAACTGACATTAACGTTTCTAATAATAACTCAGCGTACTTACAGAACAATTCATGTGTTCATTTCTACTATGCGTTATGTCCAAATGTGCAAAATATGCTGGTTATTACAGCAACAGACGACGCACAGTTAAACTGGGATCCGGGTCTTTATGGTGAAACAAACTGGACTTTGATTTACGGTTTAGAAGGATTTGACCCAACGGTACCTGGTCAAGCAATTGACACGTTGGAATTGACTAACTCCCAAACGAACTTCGGGTTTACGTTAACTCAAATGACAACTTATGATGTATACATCTACTCGGAATGTCAGGCAGATAATTTAACTTCCGATGGGTTCTTCGTACAATTTACGACAAAACCTAATTGTGCCGATATTACATCACTTGCAGGAATGACAGATGTTGATTCACTTGAATTGACATGGAACTGGATTCAATCAAGCCCTGTATTCCCGGTAACTGGATTCAATATCCAATATGGAATGACAGGATTCACACTTGGAACTGGATTCATGACACCTGCAGCGGGGATTAACTTTGCTGATACTGTATTCAACACAACATTGATGGGATCAGGTGTTTATCAGGTATATGTTCAAGCTGAATGTAACGGTACAAATGATTCTTCTAACTGGGTAGGTCCAATTTCGTTGGTCATGCCAGCTACAAATGATATTGTTTGTGATCAGGAAGCCTTGTTACTGGATACTGATTATATCTTCAATACTTCTGGAGGAACAGTATCTGTCAATGAGGTGAATATTGCACCTCCGGCTACAGGAGCTCAGCAAACTGACGGTTGGGTAAACTCAACTTTAAATGGTACACTTTGGTATTCTTTTGTGGCTCCGGCAACAGGTCAGGTTCGCATTAATACAACGGCTATTAACTTCAATTCGCAAGCAGCCGTATACTCGGCAACAAACTGCGCTGACTTCAATACATTCGCGTTATTGGCAGCAAATGATGATGCAATTGGAGGAACCAGTGTTGCACCTAACTTTACAATCTGCGAATTAACACCTGGTGCGACTTACTACCTGATGGTAGATAAATTCACTGCAACCAACGGGAATTTTGCAATCCGCATCTCTGACATCATTCTAAATGCAGGAACAGCAAACCCATTGACAAATGTTTGTACTGGTGATACTGTAAATCTGTTCAATACCATTTCAGGTTATACTGCCGGAGGAGTATGGTCTTCTTCCATCCCTGCAGTAAATATCAGTATTAATGATTCATTGTTAATGTCTGATGCCATTTCTTTCAACACGTACAACTTACAGTATCGTATAACTGATGGGTGTGCATATGATTCGATCATCTCGCAAGTGAAACTTTTCGCTCTTTCAAATGCTGGACAAGATGGTTTAATTACAGCTTGTAAAAATGAGCCTATCGATTTATTGGCTGGTTTGAATGGAACGGCTGATTTGAATGGAGACTGGTATGACCCTTCTGATGTGCTTATGCCGAACTCACAGATAAATACAGCAAACTTCCCAGGTCAGTATAACTACGATTACATTTCAGGAAATGGTGTATGTCCGGATGATACGGCGAATGTAGTGGTTACTGTACTAGGAAACTGTGACTGGTTGGCAGTTGACGAGAATGCGTTAGAAGAAGTATCCGTTTATCCAAATCCTTCAAGTGGTATTGTATTTATTGAATCTACATTCAGCACAGGTAATTTTAACCTTGTGGTAACAGATATCAATGGCCGCACAGTTCAAATTGGCCAGAATACAATCTCTGCAGGAACGAATACTGTAAACTTAAAAGACGTTGAAAGAGGAACTTACTTCTTTACGCTTTCAAATAACAGCACTGAAAAAGTGTTCAGAGTGGTGGTTCAATAACCATTTTACAACTCATATTAAAAAAAAGGTCCTTACGTTTCGTAAGGGCCTTTTTTGTTGATTAATCAATTGTTGAAACAATTGTTGACATGAAAATTAACACGCCAATTGTTAAATCAATGAAGTATTGTGGCATAAATTGACCTTTTAAAAGTCAATACTGTAAAGGTTTTTAGCCAATCAAAGCAATTCACCAACTAAACTTTACATATAAGAAACTCATACGGTGATTAGAATAAAAAACAAAAGAAAATAATATTAATGAGCTGTTAATTCTTTACATTTGCCTGAACGTAAATAAATTATACTTTATGAAGAAAAAACTACAAAAGTATCTGTCCTTATTATGTCTCTTTGTAACGTTAAGTTACTCAAGTGCGACATGGGGACAGATCAATTACACTGCCGACTTTACCTCGGACATGCAAAGCTGGACATCTCCCGGATTTGATTACAACCAATACACTGGTGCTACAGCATGTGCAGGTGGAGCGGTTCGTACCAATCTTTATTCTGGTAATGCAGATGCGATTTTAGTATCTCCTACCGTTGGAACTTCCACTGGCGGATTAATCGTGATGACGTATGACTACAAAGTTGCAAACTGGAGTGCCAACACTGTTGGTACAGCAAATCCATGGGGGCAATTTACAGTTGAATATGCTGCTTCTGCTGCTGGTCCTTGGACTGCAGTATCAGGTTCTGCAATCAATCAGTCAAACCACGTAGTTTCTGCAAGTTGTGCAACGAAACAAATTTCATTTACCGCACCTCTAGGAGCAGTATTTGTTCGTTTCAATGCTACTTGGACTTCAGGAGATTTTTACCTGAACTTTGACAATATTTCTTTAATTGAAATTCCAAATCCTCCAACACCTGTTCAAGCTGCAGGAACACCTACTTGTGTTTCAGGTTCAACTGTTGATTTAACAGGAACACCTCCGGCTAATACAACTTGGTACTGGCAAACAAGTGCTACAGGAACAAGTACAGCAAATGCTTATGTTGGTCCTATGGCAATTACTGCAAATGGAACTTATTATGTACGTGCGTTTAACACTACGTATAGTTTATGGTCAAATGCTTCTTCAGTAGTAGTAACTAATTTCCCTACTGCAACAACACCAATGGCTCCTACTGCAGCAGCAAATCCTGCTTGTACACCTGGAACAACTATTACAATGCCCGCTGCTCCTGTCGGAACAGAATATTACTGGCAAGGTACCGTAGTAAACGGATCAAGCAATGCAAACCCTGCAACGGCTCCTTTCAACGTAACTACTACAGGAACTTATACCGTTGCTGCATATGAAACAGCTACTCAATGTTGGTCAAATACATCCAGCGTAATGGTTACTGTTCATACGATCGTTCCTCCGAGCGCTCTTGCAACTCCGAATTACTATAACTACTGTACAAGTGCTGGGGCTATGCCGGTATCTGCACAGTTACCTCCTCCATCAACTAACTTAGGAACATGTAGTGCTTCTGCTAGTGTTTCCGGTTTGGATTCTGACGCGATTACCGCTACAGTTAATAACTTTAGTTGTGCTACAGGAACAATTACTGCTGCTTCATTAAATGCATCTCTTGGGCCAAATTGTCCATTCTGGTATACTTATGACATCAAAGTAAATGGTCTTATAGTGGCAACAAGCCAATGTAATCAAACAAACTTTGATTTGACTCCCTATTTGCCTTTGACGTCTGTTGAGATTGTTTCTGTTGATGAAGACGTTCCTGATAACATTACAATGAACTTGACGGTTAATGTTTCTTATATCATTGCACCATATACATTATCTTGGTTTACTGCTCCAACTGGAGGAACGCCTTTTGCAACAGGATCTCCGTTAGAGTCAATCGGTACACCGGTTATGCCAACTGCAACAAACGGTTCTTACCAGTTTTATGCTGCTAACAATCAAGGAGGATGTCAAAGTGCAGCTCGTACTTTGGTAACTGTAAATGTTACGGATGTCCTTGCTACATTAAACCCTGTAAACATTACTTGTAATGGAATGAACAATGGTTCATTTACTTTGGGTGCTGTAAGCTGTGGACTTGCTCCATTTACTTATTCAGTTGATGGTGGTGCATTTGGGCCAATCCCAACAAACTTGACGCCAGGAGTACACTCTATCGTAATGAAAGATGCATCAACTCCAACTCAATTAAATAGTGCACCTATTTCTATTACAATTACAGAGCCTTCTGCTCCAACAGCATTAAATGCTTTCAACGTTACTTTCTTCAACGGAATGTTAACATGGACTCCACAAGGAAATGAAACTACTTGGAACGTTCAATACGGACCTACAGGATTTACTCTTGGTTCAAGTCCTTTCCCTGCATTGAATGGCTTAACAAACGATACAGTTGCTATTTCAGGACTTACTGAAGATACAGATTATCAATTCTATGTTCAGGCTGGATGTACTGCATCTTCTGCTTGGGCTGGACCTTTCTCTTTCTCTACAGATGTACCTTTCTCAGCATGGGACAGTCAGTGTGGACCTGGATTCACTCCAATTCATACTAACGGAACTGCTTTGAACCTTGCAGATGACGCAACTATCGGAATTACAACTGTAAACCCGATTTCTTTCCAGGGAGTAACTTCAAATAACATTACTGTTAGCAATAACGGATGGATTCAATTCGGTGCTGTAACTTTAAATGCATGGCAAGTTGACTTAGATGACGAAGAAGGAAATGTTTACTGGAGAGAAACTGTTATCGGTGGTGATAACTATTTCATCGTTGAGTGGTATAACAGACCTAAATTCTCTACGGTATCTGGTCAAAACGTAACATTTGAGATCGCAGTTAACCAAACTACAGGTGAGATTTTCTACTTGTATGATGATAAAGTATTCGGTGGTTCTCAAAGTTCATATGACTATGCAGGAAACTTTGCAACTATTTCAGCTGTTGGCCCATTGTCTGCGGTAAATATTTCTTTCAATAGCCAAACTTACTTGCAAAACAACTCATGTGTAAGACTTTACACGGCTCTTTGTCCGAATGTTCAAAACGTGACGGCACTTACAACAGCTGAAGATGCTAACTTAAACTGGGACGCGGGTCAATATGGTGAAACTAACTGGACTGTAATTTACGGTGTTGATGGATTTGATCCATTAGTTCCAGGTGCAGCAATTGATACGTTGTACGTGACTAATACTTCTGATGCATTTATCGGTGGATTAACTCAATTGACTTGTTATGATGCATACATCATTTCGGAATGTCAGGCAGATAATATAGTATCTGAAGGTTTGTTAGTTAATTTCTGTACAAAACCAAACTGTGCTGATGTTACAGCATTAGCTGGAATTACGGATGTTGATTCACTTGAATTAACATGGAACTGGATAGCATCAAACATGGTTTACCCTGTTACAGGATTCAATATCCAGTACGGAATGACAGGATTCACTCTTGGAAGTGGATTTATGGCTGATGCAACTGGTCTTAACTTCGCTGATACAGTTCAGAATAGTCAGTTAATTGCATCTGGAGTTTATCAGGTGTATGTTCAGGCTGAGTGTCTAAGTTTAGACCCGGGTGATACTTCTAACTGGGTAGGTCCAATTTCAGTTGTGATGCCTGCTACAAATGATATCGTTTGTACTCAGGAACCACTTCAATTGAATTCGGTTTACACATTCAATAACGCAGGTGGTACTGTTTCTTTAAACGAAGTAAACATTGCTCCTCCTGCAACTGGTGCTCAAACAACAACTGGTTGGGCAAATTCAACATTGAACGGAACATTATGGTATACATTCGTAGCACCTGCTTCCGGTTCAGTTAGAATCAATTCATCTGCACTTCCTTACAATGGTCAGGCTGCTGTCTATACAGCTACAAACTGTGCCGATTTCAATACATTTACATTATTAGCAGCAAATGATGATGCTATCGGTGGAACAAGTTTAGCTCCAAACTTTACAGTTTGTGATCTAACACCTGGTGCTACTTACTATGTAATGTATGACAAATTCAACGCTACTTCAGGTAACTTTAGTTTACAATTAACTGAGATCGTTCTTGAAGGTGGAAATGCACTACCATTAACTAACATCTGTTACGGTTCGAACGTGGACTTGTTCACTACAATTAGCGGTAACAACGCAGGTGGTACTTGGTCTTCTCCAATCCCATCAGTAAATGCAAGTATTACAGGTTCTGATTTTGAATCAAATGGTTTAGCATACACAACATTCAATTTGGAATACCGAGTTGTTGACGGATGTGCTTACGATTCAATTATCTCTCAAGTAAAAGTATTTGCTCCTTCAAATGCAGGACAAGATGGTTTGATCACAGCTTGTAAAAACGAGCCGGTTGACTTATTGTCAGGATTGAATGGAAATACTGATTTGAATGGTGACTGGTATGATCCAACAGATGTTTTGATGCCAAATTCTCAAGTAATTACAGGAACATTCCCAGGTCAATTCAATTACGACTACATTTCCGGAAACGGAGTTTGTCCGGATGATACGGCGAATGTAGTAGTTACTGTACTTGGAAACTGTAACTGGTTGTCAGTTGACGAGAATGCATTGGAAGAAGTATCACTTTATCCAAATCCTTCTACAGGTGTTGTATTCGTTGAATCAACATTTACAGGAAACTTTGATTTAGTGGTTACTGACATCAACGGACGTACAATTGAAACAGGTAAAAATATCGTTTCAGGTACAAACACAGTAAACTTGAAAGAAGTTGAAAGAGGTACTTACTTCTTCAAACTTTCTACAGAAAATGCTCAGAAAGTATTCCGAGTGGTTATTCAATAAGAGAAAGCATAGCTTTCGATAAGTAATGAAAGCCCCGAAGTGATGGAAACATCTGCTTCGGGGCTTTTTTATGGTACTATCTATTGCAAATAGGTCTTTCATTTGGTACTTTTGGTAAAAACGCACGGGATATGTTAATGCCATTTAATTTACATCAGTGGATCGAGGAAAACAGGGAGTTATTAAAACCACCTGTCGGAAACAAAAACCTTTATAAAGAAGCCGGAGATTTCATTGTCATGATCGTTGGAGGTCCGAATGCAAGAAAGGATTACCATTTCAACGAGAGTGAGGAGCTTTTCTATCAAATTGAAGGTGATATTACAGTCGGGATCCAACACGAAGGCAAAGCAAAGGATATTGTAATTAAAGAAGGAGAAATGTTCTTGCTTCCTCCACGAGTTCCCCACAATCCACGTCGTGGCGAAAATACAGTTGGTTTGGTTATCGAGCGTGTGCGCAAAAATACAGACATGCAAGATGGGTTGTTTTGGTTCTGTGAAAAATGTAATCATGAATTAAAGCACTATCGATTCAAACTCGATAATATTGAGAAGGATTTTCTTCCACGTTTTAAAGAGTTCTACACTTCCGAAGAATTGAGAACTTGTTCGGTTTGCGGACATCAAATGGAAGCAGATCCAAAATTCATTTAATTCGAATTGTTACTTTTACCCAAAAACGAATTCATCTAGAAAAACAACTTGTATGCACTTTTTTGTTGGAATCATCTTTCCTGTCCTAATTTCAATAATCTCCGGAGGTGGAGTATTATTAATGGCTTATTTATTTCTAAAGAAAACCGGAGATCGCGAGATCAGAGCAGTTCAAATTGAATTAAAAAAAGAACGTCAAAAACATTTTCTTCCAATGCGAGTGGAAGCTTATCAACGAGCTGCACTTTTGATGGAACGAATTCACCCGGGGAGTTTGGTCATGCGCCTTCACAATCCGGGTCTTCCTGCCAGAAAACTTCAAACAGATTTGTTACAGGCTATTCGCGAAGAATACGATCACAATGTATCGCAACAGATGTTTGTTTCTCCGCAGTCATGGGACATGGTTCGAAATTCCAAAGAAGAAACGATTAAGATTATAAATTTAGCCGGACAACAAATGGACGCAACAGCGCTTTCAACGGATTTGGCAGCAAAAATATTTGAAATTGTAGCGGAAGTTGGCAAACTGCCCACAGAAATTACAGTTGAATATCTTCGAAAAGAATTACAAGAATTATTCTAAACAGAAATCCCGTTCCATTAAAGAGCGGGATTTTTTTATTTCAAAACAATCCGAACCTCGTCGCCTACTTCAATAATATCTCCGGAAACTAATTTAGCACGCTTTCTCGTCTCCAATTCTCCATTGCGAAAAACTTCCTCATCCTCTACGATCATTTTTGCATGACCTCCTGTTTGAGCTATTCCAGTAGCCTTTAATAAGCCTAATAACTCGATAAATTCGCCATTGATTGTAAATTCGATCTTTTCCATACCGCAAAGTTAATCAATCTCGATAATTATCCGGATCAAAAGCAATCCTACCAGTTATCCTGATCAAAAAGTAAAATTAGTATCCCCCAATTATATCATCCCCTGATTTCAATCTTTAACAGAGGAAGCGCACTTCTTTGTTTTTGAGTAGATTACAAGTAGTACTTACACGCTTTTTCTATAGAGTCTATAAATTTCTTCGGCAGCTTCAAAGGCGGAAACAGTTCCATTCTCCACTTCCAACTCTTTAGCTTCGATATAGGCTCTTATTTTTTCCTCAAACCGCAATCCCTGAACCAACAGATCTTTCAACGTTTCATGCATCCAGTTCAAATCCTGATGCTTTCGTTTGGAATCAAAACTTCCATTCAATTTGGTATGTCGTTCAAAACGTTCGATCATTTCCCAAATTGCATCAATATCTGTATTTTCTAAAGAACTGCAAGTCTTTACTTCCGGAATCCAACCATTGGAAGTTGGCGGGAATAGATGAATCGCATTTTTTAATTCTCTGGAAGCTAATTTTGCTCTGTTTATATTGTCGCCATCTGACTTGGTTACAGCCAAACCATCGGCCATTTCCATGATTCCTCTTTTAATTCCCTGAAGTTCATCCCCCGCTCCTGCTAAAAGAAGCAAGAGGAAAAAATCAACCATGGAATGAACCATTGTCTCCGACTGTCCAACACCAACTGTTTCGATCAGGATTACATCAAAACCGGCCGCTTCACATAGAATAATGGTTTCGCGCGTTTTACGGGCAACTCCACCCAACGTGTTCCCGGCTGCTGAAGGACGAATAAATACGTTCTTATTTTGAGACAAGGTTTCCATTCGGGTTTTATCACCCAAAATACTTCCACCCGTCCGCTCACTGCTCGGATCAATTGCCAAAACAGCTACTTTCTTGCGATTCGCTAAGATGGTTTGTCCGAATTTTTCAATAAAGGAGCTTTTTCCAACTCCGGGAACCCCGGTAATTCCTATTCGCAAAGAGTTTCCCGAAAACGGAAGACATTGACGAATCAAATCCCGAGCCGTTTCCTGATCTTCTTCACGCGTACTTTCAAGCAAAGTGATTGCACCACTTAAAGCAGTAGAATCACCCATACGAATCGCATCAAACAACTTATTCGCTGTTCGATTTTCACGCATTTTCTTACGGGAAGAAAACCATTCTTCAAGGCGTTTCTCGTTCATTGTTTACTTTACTCCAAAAGGGAATACTAAAATATCTTTTATACTGTTGAAAATCCAGGTCTTTCCATCCTGGGCTACCAAAATAATGCGAATAGGTTCTTCCTGACGGGATTCTGACTCCGCAATAACTTGTCTGCATGAACCGCAAGGCGACACGCATTCATCCTCCGCTATCAAATCTCCTTGTGCTACAACTACTAGCGTCTTGACCGAAGTACCCGGATAGTTTGCACCTGTGTAAAACAAAGCAACCCGTTCTGCACACAAACCACTTGGATAAGCAATGTTTTCCTGATTATTTCCCTTCACGATAGTTTCATCAGCCAGCAAAACTGCAGCTCCAACTTTGAAATTGCTATACGGAGCATAGGCATCTTTCGCCGCTTCATACGCCTTTTCAATTAAAATATATTCAGAGTCAGGAAGTTCCTTCCAATGATTCAACCATTCGTAATGGATCGTCAATTGCTTCTTCATTCGATTGTATAGTCTAACAAATATAATGATTAGTTACACCGCTATTTTTGTACAGACTCGAAAATGTCTATCTTTGTGCCTCAATTCTGCAAAAAATGCAACAGTTTAAGAAAGTCGCTTTTTATACCCTTGGATGCAAACTGAATTTTTCAGAAACATCTACTATTTCCCGACTTTTTGAAAACGCAGGTTTTGCCAAGGTTGATTTTGAGGAAACACCTGATATTTTGGTAATTAACACCTGTTCAGTTACCGAAAATGCCGACAAAAAATGTAAGCAGTTAGTCAGACGTGCTAAAAAAATCAATCCGGAAGTTTACGTAGCAATTATTGGTTGTTATGCTCAATTGAAACCGACAGAAATTGCCCAAATTCCGGGAGTTTCTCTTGTTTTGGGTGCCAATGAGAAGTTTAATATTGTGGAGCATCTGGAAGCAGTAGAGAATGAGAAACAGAATGAGAATGAAGTAAATGAAGCAGTAGTGAAATTTGAGAACATCAAACAAACTACCAGTTTTATCCCTTCTCACTCTATGGGAGATCGCACCCGATCGTTCTTGAAAGTGCAAGATGGTTGTGATTACTTCTGTACCTTTTGTACCATTCCATTGGCCCGTGGTAAAAGCAGAAATGCAAGTATTTCCGAAACGGTTTCCGAGGCGCAAAAAATTGCAGACACCAAAATCAAAGAGGTTGTTCTTACGGGTGTAAATATTGGTGATTTTGGTCAGGGAGAAGGTGAGAATTTCTTCGAATTGGTCAAAGCACTGGATCAAATCAATGGAATTGACCGCTACCGCATCTCTTCTATCGAACCAAATTTATTGAGTGATGAAATTATTCAATTCACTTTAGAGGATTCAAAGCGATTTGTTCCGCATTTCCATATCCCGCTTCAATCGGGAAGTAATCGGTTGTTGAAAGCAATGCGCAGAAAATATTTACGTGAATTGTACGTAGAGCGTGTTCAGCATATTAAAAAATTGCGTCCTGATTGTGCTATAGGTGTTGACGTTATTGTAGGATTTCCCGGAGAAACAGATGAAGAGTTTTTAGAAACAGTTGATTTTCTGAAGGACTTGGATGTTTCTTATCTACATGTTTTCACTTATTCCGAACGCGCAAATACAACTGCCGCTAAATTGGGAGAACCAGTTCCGAATCAAATCAGAGCGCAACGGAGCAAACAACTTCATATCCTTTCCGATAAGAAAAAACGTGCTTTTTATGAATCACAAGTTGGTTCCAAAAGAACTGTTCTGTTTGAAGCAGAAGAAGACGAAGGAATCATGTATGGGTTTACTGAAAATTATGTGAAAGTAAAAACTGCTTTCAATCCGGAGTTGGTGAATGAAATGCAAACAGTAAAGCTCACAGAAATTGATCGGGACGGGGTTTTAAAATGTGAATTCATCTAAGATGAACCGCAGCATCCAACTAATCTACTACCTCGGTTTTCTTTTTGCATTCAGCTATATCATTGTTCGCGGATTTACCGTTGGAATTACGCATGATGAAGCATTAACCTACAAGATTATCCAGGGTGATGAAATCTTAAAAGGAACGGCTAATCATCATTGGTTGAACACGCAATTAAGCACCCTAAGTACCCAATTATTCGGATTCAAAGAATTTGCCCTTCGATTGCCAAACATCCTTTCATTTGGAGTGTTTTGGTTCTTTCTGTTTCGTATTTCAATAAACTTTCTAAAATCTTCGGCGGCACAGCTCACATTACTCTTGCTTCTTTGTGGAAATCCATTTATTCTCGACTTTTTCTCCTTATGTCGTGGCTATGGTCTTTCCATCGCTTTTGTTACGGCTTCGCTATTCTATCTGTTTAAAATTGCTGCTCTAAAAAAGGATTCTAAACCCATTCACTCTTTGTTGGGTACTTGCTTTTCCATTTTAGCTTTAAGTGCAAATCTGAATACGCTCAATTATTTTCTGGTTGCCCAGACCTTGATCTTGTTAAGCCTTGTCGTTTACAGACCAAAGCGATATCTGCTTACTTTATCTTTAGTCATCTTATTCAGTGGAATTCCTCTTTACTTTTCATTGGACCATCTGTTCTTCCTGAAAGATCACGATGAATTGTATTTCGGAACAGAAAATATACAAACAACCATCGACGGCCTGATCTGTTCGGGTTTTTATTCGATCAACGGCTTTAAAAATGTAGAGATCTTGCGTTATTTGCTCTACGCTTTACTTCTATTTGCAGGTTTTCTGATGATTCGGAAGAAACAACTATTCACTCCCGGTTCTTACGCCTTCATAACAATGATTTCCATTTTTGTAGCACTAATAACAGAGCATTTTTTGTTTGATTCGCTCTATCCCATTAACAGATCATCTCTTTATTTATATCCGATCATTCTCCTTGCTTTCTTACTGAACATTGATGAATTGAAATGGAAAGTTGTTCGTATTAGCCTATATACCAGTTCAGTGCTATTCCTATTATGCAGCTTACTTGCGTTCAATTTTGAAAGAACCATGACTTGGGCAGAAGATCAGCATGTGAAAGAAGTGATGCTTTTAATAAAAAACAATATCAAAGACGATTCCATTCACACAGCAGAATGTACTTGGATTTATGAACCCATGATCAATTACTATCGAGTGGAATATCAGGTTCCGATACAGCAAGTATTTAGGGATGGTATTAAATGCGAAGCCGAATATTTATTGATTCATCCTTCTGAGAATTTATCCTCCCCTCCCGATAAGAAAATATATCGTATACTACTTTGTCATATCAGAGAGTGTGGATTGTGTCTGTATTGGAAAGCTCCTGTTATCGCAACAAATTAACGTGTCCCACGATTTGGTTTCTTTTATCTGTGAAGAGTTCTCCGTATTCGATTTTCCAGGTATAAACTCCATCAGGAGAAGGTAAGCCGGCATAGTTTCCATCCCACATCTGAGATAAAGCATCTCCGGTATAGATCAATTCGCCCCATCTGTTGAAGATTTCCAACTTAAAATCCCGGATATTTACCCCAAGAGCAAAGAACATCTCATTTGTCCCATTGTGATTCGGTGTAAATGTATTCGGAACATAAATAATGGCATCGTAAAAAATGTGTACAACATCCGTTGCAGAACATCCGTTGATATCATAAATAGTAACCGTATAAGTCATTGGTCTATCAGGCTGCGTGACCGGATTCTGACAAACGTTGCAGGATAAATACTCAGCCGGACTCCAGACATAACTAATGGCCGTGTTGGAAACTGCATTCAATTGAACTTCTTCCCCCATAATAGCATATACATCCGGATTGGTTTGTACGAATGGTGAAGAGAATAAATTAACACGTACGGATGCCGTATCCGAACAACCATATTGGTCTACTCCAACAACTACGTAAGTTGTTGATGAAGCTGGTTTCACTAAAACTAACGAACCGTTTGGCTGTAAAAAACCATACACATTTGGCGTCCAGGTGTAAGAAACTCCACCTGAGGCATGAATTGGTGCTGTTTCTCCCGGGCAAATCGTGGTATCATTTCCGGCCAGAATATTTGCGATATTAATTTCTACAAAAATGCTGTCTCTAACTATTCCACAAGCATTCGAAAAATCACAATAATAATATTGATTATTTTGTGTGTTAATTGTTACCTGAGAACCGGTAACAGGAGTAATATTTGTTTGTGGCGACCAATTATAAGAAGTTGCACCGGAAACATTGACAACTCCGGAAGAGCCCTGGCAATACACCAATGAATCGGGCATAATGGGTTGCGGCATAGCTGTATCTACATGAATGTGAACCGTTGCCGTTAATTGACAACCGTCAGAAGTTGTCCCGGAAGCCGTATAAGTAATCGATTGCAATGGCGTTGAAATAGGTGTCAAACTTGAAGGATTATCCAAATAAGTTGCAGGACTCCAGGTAATCTGAGTTACCCCCAATGCAAATAAATTGACTGAATTACCAATACATATGGCAGTATCATTGGAAATATCGAGTGTTCCGTTTAAAACATTCACCTGTGCATAAACTGTATCGATCCCACAACTATCCGAAATAATACAATAGATCGCAATATTTTGGGCTGTCGTAACCATCGGATCTGAAATATTCGGATTATTAAAATACTGAGCAGGTTCCCAATGATAAACCGAACCTCCAAATGCCTCCATTTGTACCGGAACATTAGCACAAGTCTGCGCTATCGGATTTACAATTCCTCCATTAAAATCTCCAATATTCACAATAAATTGAATGGTGTCGGGAGTAAAACATTGTGTAGTATCACTCACTATAAGCGTAACCGTATATTGTCCTGGGCCGCTATAAACATGTGATGGATTTACAAGCGTTGAGGATGTTCCATCACCAAAATGCCATTCAAACTCATTTCCGTTTGCACTGTTGTTGTTAAACACAACCGGGTCTGGCAAACACACCAATGGATCCGGCGCTGCAACAACAGCCTCAATCGTACTCAATTCAAATTTGAACGCAGCTAAATTACAGTTGATGCTTAAATTTTGTGGGCCAATTACATTCGGGGTCGTTGTAAATCCGAAATTATTTCCTCCACAGGCACCGCATACCGCATGGTAAATATTCCCATTTTTATCGAATCGACTGGTTCCCCCATCCACGTGGTTGTAAGACGAGTTGGATCCGCCAATATAAGTCGCATATTTTAAGTTAGCGGCATCTTCGCCGAGAACTGCAATCCAAAAATTACTTCCATTGGTAGTTGGTTGGAATGCATCTGAACTAACCGGGAAATTATTGGAAGAACTCGTGGTAGCCTGACTATTCTGAAAGTTAACCGTTCCTCCCCAACCCGATAAATAAATGTCTTTGCAATTTGAAACCAGAAATGCTGTAGGGGAAATCTCAATGTTTCCGGAACCTGCTCCAATAGTCGTTACCCAAAGTTGGTTCGCTAAAGCAGCATCAAATTTCATGATAAATTGTCCTGAATTTGCATTGCCATACCGTCCGGCAGAAATCGTCCAACTACCTGCTGTCTGCCCTAATAAATAGACATCATTGTCCTGATCAACCTGAACAAAATAACTTTGATCATAATCCGCTGTACCGATGTAGCTTGCATTCATTACAGCGCCGGTAGTCATATTAAATCGTGCTAAAAATCCATCTCTTCCTGAATTGTAACTAGGATCCCAACCAGCGGTGCCCAAATTCAAATTGGAAGAATTAGTTCCTCCGGCAACATACAAACTTCCATTTCCCGATAACGCAATTCCATTTCCGGTTTCGTCAAGGGATCCACCATAGTAAGTCGACCAAACAATGCCAGACAAATTCTTAGGCATTTTGACTACCACAGCATCCTGAGTTCCTGCAAGTGTTGATTGACTGGCCAAAACCGTTGGAAAATCAGAAGACTGAGTCACGCTGGAGAAATAAACAAAATTTTGATCTACAATAATTTCTCCCCGAAAGTTGTCGCCGTAATTGTATTGTAGCGTTCCAAAACTCATTCCGTCATTTCCTGTACCTCCCACATAAGTGGAGGCCAAAAGACTTGTTCCTAAAGGGTTTAATTCAAGTACGTAAATATCTGAACCGGCAAATTTTAAATTATCCGGACTTACAGTTGTACCCCCGTTAAATGAATTGTCATAACACAATGCTGAAGTTGGGAAATTTGGGGAAGCAGTGACTCCCAGCAAATACATATTTCCCTGGGCATCAGAAACAATGGAATGTGGCGTTTCATTTAAAGAACCACCAATGTAAGTAGAGAAAATAAATGCTGTACCAATACTGTTGAATTTTGAGATCCCCACATCAAATCCATTGGACAAAGGACTGGTAGCCGGTGCTCCGTCTGTTGCCATCCCCCCATTAAATGTTTCACTCACTACTCCTGTTGTTACAGGATATCCCCCTCCAAAAACAATTCCACCTGCATATAAATTTCCTTGAGGATCTGGTGCAGCAGTGAATCCCCAGTTATCAGACAAAGAACCCGTAAACGAGGAAAATGTAAGGGATGGGTCGATTACAATCGTATCCGAATCTGTGTACGATTCAACCAAATCAAACGAAAAATTATTTTCATTGAATTGATAACTAACCTTCAAAGGAACTTTCCTTCCATTCTTCAATTTCCAGGCTACCGGCTTTCCTTCAATGAAATGACCCAAACCATGATCTACCCTCAATTCTCCTGAAGGAAGCAAGCTTGTTTCCTTTGCTCCGTCATATTTCCATTGAATATCCCTGAAATTTCCACCGGGCAATATGATCCAGGAATACTTGGCCTGATCTCCCGTTGTTGTGATCAACAGATCAATATTCGGATACTTGGCTTTGTACTCGACTTCCTGTACATCGTAGATTTTTGATTTCCACTTATTCTTGTTCGACCCTAAGAAGTAATTGCGATAATAACTTTGCTGTTTGGATTCAGAAACATAGGCAGATTTTTGTGCATTTAAAAAAACCGATTTAACACAATAGCCTTTCATTTCTTCCTCCTGATGAGCAGCATCGTGATCGTGTCCGCTGAATTGATAGAAAAAATAGGTGAATCCGGTTTGCTCCAGATACATATTCCCTCCTTGAAGTCCGATTGAATAGTCAATTCTTGAGTCCCACTGACCGCGATTCGGGCGCATAGTAACTGCCGATTCCTGTGCCATAATAGCACACGAACTCAATAGCAGGAACACCAACATCAGTCTAGACATAAATCTAATTTACATAAAAGTATACACCTAAGTTAAAAGAAGCTAAAACAGGAAGAATCAAGCCTCTGTATACTAAGACTAAGATATCAATAAAAAGTTGTTTTTTGATGAAATATTTCTCACCTGAATCGATTTAGATTCCGTAACTTTGCACCACATTTTTGATGCCCATGAGCGATGCAATTAAACATGAATGCGGAATCGCACTCATTCGATTAAAAAAGCCATTACAGTACTATGTTGATAAATACGGAACGGCTTTTTATGGTTTAAACAAGCTTCATCTTTTAATGGAAAAGCAACATAACCGGGGACAAGACGGTGCAGGTGTTGCGAACATTAAGTTAGACATGGAACCCGGTGAGCGTTATATTTCACGCTACAGAAGCATCGATCCGAAACCCATTCAAGATATTTTTGACCACATCAATAAACGTTTTTACGAAATCGGTGAAGAAAATCCCGAATTACTAAAAGACGTAAACTACCTGAAGAAACACGCCGGATTTACAGGAGAGTTATTTTTGGGGCATTTAAGATACGGAACCTTCGGTAGGAATTCAATCGAGAGTTGTCATCCGTTTTTAAGACAAAATAACTGGATTACCCGAAATCTCGTAGTTGCAGGAAATTTCAACCTGACTAATGTTGACGAATTATTCGAAGTATTATTGGAAATTGGTCAGCATCCAAAGGAAAAATCAGATACGGTAACCGTATTGGAAAAAATCGGACACTTCTTAGATGTTGCCAATGACGAACTAGTTAAAAAATACCAATCACTTGGTTATAACAGCCATGATGTCTATCAAAAAGTAGCCGAAAACATTGATATTCAACAAATCCTGAAACAATCTTCGGAAGTTTGGGACGGTGGATATGCCATGGCTGGGTTATTTGGTCACGGAGATGCTTTCGTATTGAGAGATCCGAACGGAATCAGACCAGCATTTTATTTTGAAGACGAAGAAGTTTGTGTAGTCGCATCGGAAAGACCAGTTATTCAAACAGCATTCAACTTACGATACGATGAGATCAAAGAATTAACTCCAGGACATGCATTAATCATTAAGAAGAATGGTACTGTTTCTGAAGTAGAGATCAATACTCCAAAAGCTCCCGCAAAATGTTCATTTGAACGTATTTACTTCTCTCGCGGAAACGACTACGATATTTATCAGGAACGTAAAAATCTGGGACGCAACGTTGTTCCCAATGTATTAAAGACAATTGGTTACGATTTAGATAATTCGGTCTTCTCGTTTATTCCAAACACTGCTGAAGGTAGTTTCTACGGAATGATCAAAGGATTGGAAGATTATCTGAATGAGCAAAAATATGAGCAGCTACTGGCTATCGATGGGAAACCTACTCCGGAGCAGCTAAAAACGATATTGAATCGCAGAGCGCGCATTGAAAAAATTGCAATCAAGGATGCCAAAGCCCGTACATTTATCACTCAAGATGATGCACGAGACGACATGGTTGCTCAGGTTTATGACATTACCTACGGATCTGTTGTTCGCGGGAAAGACAATTTAGTAGTCATCGATGACAGCATTGTAAGAGGAACAACCTTAAAACAATCCATTTTGCGTATCCTCGATCGTTTGGAACCTAAACGCATTCTGGTTGTTTCATCTGCTCCACAAATTCGTTATCCGGATTGCTATGGAATTGACATGGCTAAGATGGGCGACTTCATTGCTTTTGACGCTGCAATTACCTTATTAAAAGAAAGCGGACGACAAAACATTATTGACGAGTGCTACCGCAAATCGAAAGAGCAGGAGAAATTACCGAAAGAACAGATCGTAAACTATGTGAAAGAGATTTATGCTCCTTTTACAGCTGAAGAAATTTCGGCACAAATTGCGAAGATGCTTACTCCGGAAAATATCAAAGCAGAGGTGAATATTGTTTATCAAACGGTGGAAGATCTGCACAAAGCATGTCCGGGAAATACTGGTGACTGGTATTTTACAGGGAATTACCCAACTCCGGGAGGGAATAAAGTCGTTAATAAAGCTTTTATTAATTATATTGAAGGTAAAAACGAACGAGCTTACTAAGAAAAATGCTTAAAAAACCCACAACTGTTTTTGTATACTTGTTGGGTGCTTATGTACTGATTCAATTCCTTTGGTGGGGTTATCATCTTATTGATTTAACCCAAGCATCTCAGCATACGGACCAAACCATTACCAAACGCATTGTAATGATCATTGGTGAAGGATCTGTATTCCTTATATTATTGCTTTTTGGACTTTGGAAAATAAAACGTTCCATTAAGAAGGAAATTCAGATGGCACGACAGCAGAATAACTTCATGTTATCTGTTACTCATGAGCTAAAAACTCCGCTTGCTGCAACCAAGCTGTATCTTCAAACAATTCAAAAACATAAATTAAGCGCCGAAAAGCAAATCGAATTGATTCAAAAAGCATTGGATGAATCAAGCAGACTGGAAATACTCGTAGAACAAATTCTAACCGCCTCCAGACTCGAGCAGCAAGCAATGCCACGCTTAATGACTTCCATTTCTTTAAGGGATTTCCTGCATAATCTTATTCTCATTCAAGAGAAGCGATTTAATATTTCGATCCACATGAATGACTTTAAAGACATTCAATTGGAAACTGATCCGTTCATTTTCACCAATATTTTGAATAATTTGATTGAAAACGGATTCAAATATGGCTATACGGAAAAGGGTCTTGATTTGACCGTTTCTAAAGAAAATGAACAATACATCTCAATTGAGATCAGAGATTATGGAAAAGGGATTCCATTGGAACAGCAAGATCTGTTATTTAAAAAATTCAATCGTTTAGAAAACGAGGAAACACGTACTACCAAAGGAACGGGACTTGGCTTATTTATAGCGAAAGAATGCGCCCGAACCTTAGGGGGAAATCTCCGACTCATAAGAGTTGACGGACCTGGTGCATGTTTCCAAATACAAATGCCTTATGATGAATAATCAAAAAGTTGGTTTAATAATTTTGGATGGTTGGGGAATTGGAGACCAATCAAAAGCAGATGCGATTTTTAATGCAAATACTCCGGTAATGGATTCATTACTGGAGAAGTATCCACACAGTACTTTAACCGCAAGTGGTGAACAAGTAGGACTTCCTGATGGTCAAATGGGAAATTCGGAAGTGGGGCATTTAAATATTGGAGCCGGACGAATAGTTTATCAAGAGCTTACCCGTATCAACAAATCTATTCGGGATGGTGCATTTTTCAAAAATCCGGTTTTAATGGATTCATTTGAAAAAGCAAAAAAGAACGGAACCAAAGTTCACTTCATAGGTCTCGTTTCCAATGGCGGAGTGCACAGTTCACAAGAACACTTGCACGCTTTATTAGACATGGCCAAAAGTTACGAGTTAACCAATGTTTGGGTACATGCATTCACAGATGGAAGGGATTGTGATCCGAAAAGTGGTTTAGGCTTTATTGAAAAGTTAGAAGATCACATGAAGCAATCAACCGGTAAAATTGCTACGATTGTTGGACGTTACTATGCCATGGATCGCGATAATCGTTGGGAACGGATTCAAATAGCATACGATGCGATGGTAAAAGGAATTGGCAATCACTTCTTTAATGCAGCCAAATCCATTGAATCAAGCTACGAAGATGATGTGACTGATGAATTCCTACAGCCACTAATTACAAGCACAGGAGAAGGAAGAATTCAGGATGGAGACACTGTTATTTGCTTCAACTTCCGGACGGACAGGCCAAGAGAGATCAGTCAGGCTCTTACCCAACACTCCTTTCCGGAATTCGGAATGCATCCACTGAATATCAACTATTACACGATGACGCGTTACGATGCGAAGTTCAAAAATGTTCATGCAATTTTCGAGAAAGACAACTTACACAATACCCTTGGTGAAATCCTGAGCAAAATGGATCGAACTCAAGTTCGTATTGCTGAAACGGAAAAATATCCACATGTTACCTTCTTCTTCAACGGAGGACGAGAAAAAGAATTTAAAGGTGAATCCCGAATCTTGGTGAAATCTCCGAAAGTGGCAACTTATGATCTGCAACCAGAAATGAGTGCTCCGGAAGTGAAGGAACGAATTCTGGAAGAATTAAGAACTGACGAACCTGATTTCTTTTGTCTAAACTTTGCCAATCCGGATATGGTTGGTCATACCGGCGTTTACGATGCGATTGTGAAAGCGGTTGAAACAGTCGACTCCTGTCTTGGAGAGATTGTTGATCTGTGTATTAAATTAAACTATGAATTGGTTATCATTGCCGATCACGGGAATGCAGACGTAGCTTTTAATGCAGACGGATCACCAAATACAGCGCATTCATTGAATCCGGTACCGGTTATTTTAGTAACAAAACAAGAACAATTGAAATTGAATCCCGGAATTTTAGCAGATGTTGCTCCTACTATTCTGGATCGAATGCGTATTGCAGCTCCTTTGGAAATGGATGGAAAAACATTGGTAGCTTTAAATAATTGAACTAAAACATTGACAAAAAAAGGGTGTTCCGTACGTACGGAACACCCTTTTTTAATTAGATATTGTCTTAATTTATTGTCTGATCAATTGTAAGAATCCTTGACCGGTAATTTCTTTATCCATCAATCCTTTTACGGTATATTGAACGAAGTAAACTCCATCAGGTGCAAGTGTTCCATCGATTTTTCCATCCCAATAAGGATCCAATCCTGAACCTTCGTAAACATTATTTCCCCAGCGGTTATTGATTTTCAAAATTACCTCTGTTGCATTAACCGTCGTTAGTCTAAAGACATCATTGTTAGCATCACCGTTTGGTGTAAAGATATTTGGAACGATAACACTTGGCTCAGGGAAAATACACGATCCATCATTTTGAATTGCTGTTGGATCAAAGTTTGTTGCTAATGGATCCGTACAACCACATTCTACTATCGCCACAGATGCAAATGCCGTGTCTCTACAAGGCCCATTAATTGCAATCAATACTTGATCAGCTGAAACCGTATACGTTTGATTCTGTGAACTCAAATCATTTACCATTGCACTATTTCCATTTCCAAAATACCACTCATAGTTTGTTGCATTCTGGCTATTGTTTGTGAATGTTACATTCAAAGGGTTACATCCAGCAATTGAACTTAAAGAGAAGGCAGCAATTGGTCCCGGTTCGCTTGTCAAAAATACAGAGTCAGTAACTGAACAAACGTTATCTGTAATGGTAAATATGTACCATCCCGGCGCAAGATTTTGCATTACTGATGCATCAATCTCATTTGGCCCGCCCGTATTTGGTCCTTCCCAATGATAAAAAGGCTGACCGGTTATTCCCTGCCCCATTCCGCTGACAGCACCATCCGGTGTACATGCAGAAGCAGGGAAAATCATCATCGTATCTATTGCCAATGTTTGATTCATTGTAACGGTTACCGTATCAGTTCCTGTATTTCCACATTGATCCGTAGCGGTAACATAGTAATCAACAGTTCCATTTTGAAAAATCGGTACATAAGCCGAACTTCCCGTTTGACCTGCATACGACCAAGTATAAGTATATGGTGGGAATCCTGTACTCGCGGCGGCTGTCACAAGGACAGAATCATTGGCACAGAACACCGTTGGATTCGATTCATTAATCGGTAAAGTTGGTCCGTCAATAATATAAAGTGTTCCTGAGGTAATAATGGTATCACCACATTGAGTAATCGTTGTAGCGGTAATAATTACTGTTTCAGGCCCTTCTACAATACCATCCTGATTCGGGAATAACGTCACTACAATCGTATCTTCTCCTGGTAAGAAAGTAATTGGATTCGGTAAATTATTATAATCAAATCCAGCATTTGGAGCCATGATTGCAGTACCACCAATATCATAAGTCACCAACAATGTATCCCCCAATTGTGTTTGAGGACGAGAGAAGATAAATTGTGCACCCGTACAGTTTTCAATTACAGTAGTATCTCCAGTAACTGTTGCTACAGCAATATCAACCGCTTCTGAAGAGAATGAATCGGCTTCAAGAAATACCCCTGAATCCCAACCTGTATCTGAAATATTACAGATTGCAAGTTTAATGTGATATGTCTGACCACATTGTACACTTGCATTCGCTGTTAATACAACAGTTGTTCCATCGAATTGAATTGCGGTTCCATATGCAAGTCCGTTTACGTTATTTACATAGTATGCAGAGTTTGTTGACGGGCTGACATTATCAATAGTAACCGGTGTAGCAGTTCCTGGAACCAATGCAATATTTATTGAACTGTTTGAATAAGGCCCTGTTATTCCTGGTCCGGAAAGAAAGAAACCAAACGCGTCATTGAAACCTGCATTCACGAATTCAGGATACTCTTCCGATCCGAAAATATATCTAAAGCTGATCGTATCTCCGGAAGGGACAAAGTCAAACTCCAAAATAACACCATTTGTAGGTTCTGCAAATGTAACTGCAGCATTTGAAATTGCATATAAATCCGGATCAGTTGAAACGTCTGAAGTAGCCGGGTTATTATTAGAAAATGATCCTGAGTTATTAGGACCAACTGCAGCACTTCCGTTACCTGATGATAACAATACTCCGGTAGAAATTGGAAAACTTGAACCGTTATTATTAAAAAATGTGACGTTGCCTTGAGGCATCTGTGCATTCACAGCAGAACCATTAAAGGTAATATTTGAGGCAATAACACCGTTACCCATCAAAACATTCTGAACCAGAGAAGCTGGTGACTGAGTGTTTTGAACGATGATTTGTGCCTGGGAATAATTCCAAAATAGGAGAATACCAAAACTAAGTATTGTAGTAATTTTCTTCATATCATAATCCAGTTATACCCTTTAGACTTAATAATTTGTTAAAGGTTGCATTTATGTGCCAATATTATTAAAATTTGTTTAATTGTTAAATTTTAATCACAATTAATCGATAAAAAACGCGATGATTTAACCAAATTTGCCTCAGAAATATAAATTCTATGCAAAACACTCAAAAATATATACAAGATTCTAAAGACAAGTTCTTAAGTGAACTGATTGATCTATTGAAAATTCCAACAGTATCTGCAGATAGTGCTTATGCAAAAGAAGTGATTCGCGGAGCTGAAAAGGTTGCTGAATTTCTGAAAGAGGCTGGTGCTGAAAAGGTAGAGATTTGCAATACCGCGGGCCATCCGATTGTATACGGCGAGAAAATCATCGATCCGGCTTTGCCAACCGTACTTGTTTATGGCCATTATGATGTTCAACCTGCAGATCCGATCGATTTATGGACTTCACCTCCCTTTGAACCTGTAGTGAAAAAAACGGAAATTCATCCCGAAGGTGCCATTTTTGCACGTGGAGCTTGTGATGACAAAGGTCAGTTTTTTATGCATGTAAAAGCATTTGAAGCTATGATGCAGGCAAATGAACTTCCATGTAATGTAAAATTCATGATCGAAGGAGAAGAAGAAGTGGGCTCTGTGAATTTGGGGATTTTCATAAAGGAAAATAAAGCGCGCTTGAAAGCTGATATCATTTTGGTGTCTGATACCGGAATGTTAAGTAATGATAATCCTTCTATTACGACCGGATTAAGAGGATTGAGTTATGTGGAAGTAGAGGTTACAGGGCCTAATCGCGATTTACATTCGGGTCTCTATGGCGGCTGTGTCGCGAATCCAATTAACATTCTAACTAAAATGATTGCGTCACTTCATGATGAAGACAATCACATTACCATTCCCGGATTTTATGCTGACGTTGTTGAATTAAGTTTGGAAGAGCGAGCTGAAATGGCAAAAGCTCCCTACAGCGAAGCGGATTACAAAAAAGCATTAGCTATTGATGCTGTTTACGGTGAAAAAGGATATACAACTCCGGAAAGAGGTTCTATTCGTCCAACATTGGATGTCAATGGAATTTGGGGAGGATACACCGGCGAAGGAGCAAAAACCGTAATCGCTTCGAAGGCTTATGCCAAAATATCCATGCGTTTGGTTCCAAATCAAGAGCCGGAAAAAATTACAGAATTGTTCTCTAAACATTTTGAATCAATTGCTCCTGCAGGTGTAACAGTAGTAGTAAATCCACATCATGGCGGAGAACCTGTAGTCACACCAATCGATTCGATTGCATATAAAAGTGCAGCGAAAGCATATGAAGAAACATTCGGAAAAACTCCAATCCCTGTAAGAAGCGGTGGAAGTATTCCAATCATTGCTTTATTTGAGCAGGAGTTAGGTTTAAAAACAGTAATGATGGGCTTTGGTTTGGATTCTGATGCGATCCATTCACCGAATGAACACTATGGTTTATTCAATTTTTACAAAGGAATTGAAACCATTCCGTATTTCTTCCATTATTTCAATGAAGCAATGAAGTAATTATGAAGAAGATCCTTTTTTTATGCGCACTCTTAATCGCAGTTTCAAGCTGTGAATTTATCGAACCTGAAGTTTCCGGATATTCCAATTTCCAATTTGGAAAACTGGAAGGAAGAACCCTGCATGTGAGTTTTGATGCCACCGTAGATAATGAAAACGGTTATAGTTTTAAAATCAAGAAGGGAAAATTAAATGTTTCGGTAAATGACCTGGAGTTGGGAGTGATTGATTTAGACAAAAAAATCAAAGTAAAACGCAAATCTAAAAACGTATACACAGTTCCCTTGCAACTCAGTTTGAGTGATGGAGCTCTATTCCGTATTCCGAAGTTGATCAATGCCACCAAGTTCGAATTGAAACTAGATGGAAAGGTTCGCGGAAGTATTATGGGTTTTGGAAAGAATTTTGATGTGCACGAAACACGTAATTTATCGAGTGGCGATATCAAATTTGATGGCTTGCTGCAAGGGATTATGAAAGGTGCTATGAATAAAGAGTAAATGGTTTATCCGTTTTATACTTATTCCCATCTGAAACTTGTACATCACTGAATAAATACACCTCAAATATATCACAATAAGTGATCATAAAAATGAAACGAAAAAGCCCTGACATTTAATAATCAGGGCTTTTTTATTGAGTATGATCTAATTACCATGGTAAAAGAAGGATATCCTTGCACTTATCCCAAACATCCTGGATCATCCATCCTAACGCTTGTTCCTTCACCAGTCATGGCTGCTTCTTATCGAAAACTTTGCTTTCTCTTATTTTGCCAATAAGTTTCTCCAACTTACTTTCTCCTCGATTTTTGCTCTCAATTCTGAAATAGCAACACGTTCCTGTTCCATCGTATCACGATCACGGATTGTTACCGTATTATCCTCCAGTGTCTGGTGATCCACCATGACACAATAAGGCGTTCCAATAGCGTCTTGTCTGCGGTAACGTTTCCCAGGAGAATCTTTCTCGTCGTATTGACAATTGAAATCAAAACGCAAATCGTTTAAGATCTCAGTTGCTTTTTCCGGTAAACCATCTTTCTTCGTTAATGGCATGATTGCAACCTTATAAGGAGCTAATTGTGCAGGTAAACTCAATACAGCACGCTCAGAACCATCTTCCAATTTCTCATTCTTGAACGAAGCGCTCATTACCGCTAAGAACATGCGATCCAAACCAACAGATGTCTCAACCACGTAAGGAACATAGTTTTGATTCAATTCCGGATCGAAATACTGTAGTTTCTTTCCTGAAAACTGCTCGTGCTGCTTTAAGTCGAAATCTGTTCTGGAGTGAATTCCTTCCAATTCTTTGAAACCCATTGGGAAATCAAATTCAATATCGCTGGCAGCATTTGCGTAATGAGCCAGTTTAATATGATCGTGCTCACGGTAATACTTATCTCCTAAACCAAGCGCCTTATGCCAAGCCAAACGAGCCGCTTTCCAATGGTTATACCACTTCATTTCATCTCCCGGACGAACAAAGAATTGCATTTCCATTTGTTCAAATTCACGCATACGGAAAATGAACTGACGAGCAACAATCTCATTTCTGAAAGCTTTACCAATTTGAGCTATTCCGAAAGGAATTTTCATACGTCCGCTTTTCTGAACATTCAGGAAGTTTACGAAAATCCCTTGGGCAGTTTCAGGGCGTAGGTAAATTGTTGAAGCATCTCCGGCAACAGAACCCAATTCTGTAGAAAACATCAAATTAAATTGGCGAACTTCTGTCCAGTTTCTGGAACCACTGATCGGACAAACGATTTCCAAATCTTCGATAAGGGTTTTCACTCCTTCCAGGTCATTATTTTCCAAAGTGGTACGCATACGGTCTTCGATCTCTTTGATCTTTTCTGCATTGCGCAATACATTCGGGTTCGTAGCACGAAACTGAGCTTCATCAAAAGCTTCAGCAAATTTCTTCGCTGCCTTTTCTACTTCTTTATTGATCTTCTGGCGAATCTTCTCCATGTGCTCTTCGATCAAAACGTCGGCACGGTATCTTTTTTTCGAATCTTTATTATCAATCAATGGATCATTGAATGCATCCACGTGACCTGAAGCTTTCCAGGTTGTTGGGTGCATGAAGATCGCTGCATCAATTCCCACAATATTATCATTCATCTGTACCATGGATTTCCACCAGTACTGTTTGATATTATTCTTCAATTCAGAGCCTAGCTGACCGTAATCGTATGTGGCAGCCAAACCATCATAAATTTCAGATGAAGGGAAAACGAATCCGTATTCCTTTGCGTGGGAAATAACTTCTTTTAATAAATCTTCTTTCTGTTCCATGGCGCAAATTTAGATGGAATAGTTCAAACAAGGTTCAATGGGTTCAAAAAAAAGTAGGGGCGAAAAATTTTTCGCCCCTACTTTTTTTAAAATTTATTTTGTCAGATTACTTTTTCGAGCTGCAAACAAAATCTGTTGTTGGGATTCCCGCTTTTTTAATTGCACCAAATCCACCAGCAATATCAATTAAGTTTTTGAATCCTTTTTGCTTCAATAAGGAGATTGCGATCACACTTCGGTATCCACCGGCACAATGTACATAATATGGATTATTCGGTTTCAGATCACCCAGATCATCCAACATGAAATCCAAAGCAACGTGTTCTGCATTTTCCAAATGTTCTGCTTCGTATTCTCCAGGTTTACGTACATCCAAGATTGGAAGGGAACCAATTTTATCTGCAATGCTTTCTGGTGTTACGGATTCAATTGTTTCAACTGGCTCTCCGGCTGCAATCCATGCTTTCATCCCGCCGTTCAGGTATCCGACACAGTTATCATAACCAACTCGTGCTAAACGAGTCACCGTTTCTTCTTCTTTTCCTTCAGGAACAACTAATACAATCGGTTGATTGATATTCTCGATCAACGCACCAACCCACATAGCAAAAGTCCCATTTAATCCGATAAACAAACTGTTTGGAACAGCCGCCTGAATATATTCATCCTGGTTGCGGACATCTAAAACCAATACTTCATCCTGAATCAATCTTTTTACTTCTTCCACACTTAAAGGAGTACTTCCTTTCGAAATCACTTCATCAATTGATTCATAACCATTCTTGTTCATCATGGCATTCTTAGGGAAATATTGAGGAGGAGGCAAAATACCTTCTGTCACTTCTTTGATAAATTCATCGCGCGTCATATCTGCACGTAAAGCATAATTAGTTTGCTTTTGCTCACCAAGCGTTCCAACCGTTTCAGAGCTCATACTTTTTCCACAAGAGCTTCCGGCACCATGTCCAGGATAAACCGTCAAAGAATCAGGCAAGATCATGAGTTTATTTCTCAATGAGTCGAATAACATTCCAGCCAAATCGTACTTTGTCAAATCTCCTTTAATTGCCAAATCCGGTCTTCCAACATCTCCAAGGAATAAAGTATCACCCGTAAAAATGGCTTTTTCGGTTCCATTTTCATCAATCAGTAAATAGGTAACAGATTCCGGAGTGTGACCTGGTGTATGGAGCACTTTAATTGTTACTTTACCAACTTTGAATTCCTGATTATCTTCAGCAATGATGCTTTCGAAATGTGTTTTTGCTGTTGGACCATAAACGATCTTCGCCCCTGTTCGCTTTGCTAAATCTACGTGGCCTGAAACGAAATCCGCGTGAAAATGTGTTTCAAATATGTACTTAATCGATCCATTCCATTCTTTAGCCAGATCTAAATAAGGCTGAACTTCTCTTAATGGATCAATCACTGCTATTTCTCCTTCGCTTTCAATGAAGTATGCCGCTTCGGCCAAACATTTTGTGTATAATTGCTCTATTCGCATGTGTGTCTTTTTGTAGAACAAATTTCGCGTTTTTTTTAACGCAAAAAATGATTTTTATCATAAGAAAGGCCAATTCCAATTTCACCTTTGAATTCCTACAGACTATTTTAACTGCAAAGGTGTAGAAGTATGCAACGTTTTTGCGATCACAGTCTTCATGGTATTGCACTTTCGCCGCGGCGGGCAGTTCAAATGAAATATGCCAACGGTTATTTTGTTTTAAGTGAAGTTTGGACTGATTTTTGATTTTTCCCATGCAGTTCGCAAAATTGCACTATTTTTAAACCCAAATAATTGAATATGAAAAAAGGACTTAAGTACATTTCAGCATTGATGCTTTTATGTATTACTACCACTTCGCTTTTAGCACAAAAGGTTGAATTACCTAAAGATTCAGAGCCAGGTATTTATGCAGCTTTTGTTACTACAAAAGGAAACATTATTGTAAAGTTAGAGGCTGATAAAACCCCCATGACAGTTGCCAATTTCGTTGGTTTAGCTGAAGGAAACATCACCCTTTTTGATTCTGTAAAAATTACAAAACCATTTTACGACGGATTAAAATTTCACCGAGTGATCAAAGATTTCATGATTCAAGGGGGAGATCCTCAAGGAAGTGGAATGGGTGGTCCGGGATATAAATTTCCGGATGAAACAAGACCTGATTTGACTCACAGCGGACCTGGAATCCTTTCCATGGCAAACAGCGGACCGGCTACAAACGGAAGTCAATTTTTCATTACACACAAGGAAACTCCGTGGTTGAATGGAAAACACACTGTTTTTGGTCACGTGGTTCAAGGACAAGATGTTGTAAATAAAATTGAGGCAAATGATGTGATGACGAAAGTGATTATCATTCGCAACGGGAAAGCTTACAAATCATGGAACGCAACAGAGGCATTCAAAACTGCTTATAAGAAAGTACAGGCTGAGCAAGAAGTGAAAAAGGCTGAGCAAGCAAAACAGGAAGCTGTCGAAAAAGAACGTATTGCGAAATGTGCAGCTATGTCTGAAGCAGAATACCGTGTTTACTTGTTGAATGAAATTCGTAAGAAATACCCTACGGCACAACAAACTGAATCCGGATTGGTTTACGTCATCCAAAAAGAAGGAAACGGTGAAAAAGCGAAAAAAGGAGACAATGTTTCAACTCATTACGATGGAACGTTCCTGAACGGTGTAGAATTCGATTCTTCTCGTAAGCGCAATCAACCATTAGATTTCACGCACAACGTGGGACAAATGATTGCGGGTTATGACGAGGCTATTTCCATATTGAGTAAAGGCGGAAGAGGTATCTTCGTAATTCCTTACTTCAAAGCATATGGTGCTGCCGGAAGACCTGGTGGAATTCCTCCATACTCGGATTTAGTATTTGATATTGAGTTATTGAATATTATTCCTGCTACTGCTCCTCCAATGGAAAAACAAGGTGGTGTAGAGAAATAATTTTCTTTATAAAAACATAAAAAGTAGGGGCGGAAAATTTTCCGCCCCTACTTTTTTAAATGAATTGAGAATGAAGTTCCGATAGCTATTTTCCAGGGCTTTCTTTCTTATAAAACCGGAAGTAATCTATTTCCATGCTATTCGGGAAATCCGTACTTGCATTCGGGTCGTTGTTATTTCCACGCTGTACTCCAAGGTTAAAACGTACCTGCATTTGCTCTGTAAACGGCCAGGATTCATTGACTTTGTATTCTTCTCCTTCTATGATTGTATTGCAATCTGTGGGTTTTCCGCCTTTCGAATTAAAACGATACATGGAATGAACTACTAGTCCATCAATTGTCCAAACGATTTTATAATAATCCCATTCTAAGGTGTAAATATGGTAGTCATCACTGTAATCTGTTTTTGAATTCCCCCAATTGCCGTAGCATGGATGCATGTCATCCGCACATTGTGAACTTCCGCGATTAATACTGTCGCCATGAATGGTAAAATGCGGATTTTTGGATAACCTGTTTTTCTTATATCTGCCCACACAATTGTACTCGTTCCAGAATTCAAAAATGTCTATCTCGTAATTGTGCTTTCCGTTTTCGCCATTGAAAAGCCAGAAAGCTGGCCACAAACCTTTTCCCCTGGGAATTTTAATCCGTGCTTCGTATTTTCCATAGCCAAACATGCGCTGTGATTCAATCCAGGCAGAAGAATATAGAAATGAAGACGAATCTTTCGTAGGCGGATTGGTAGACCAGTTCACTACATATTTTCCATTAATCGGAATGCTTTCTTTCCGGGCAGTCATCTTCAGAATTCCATTCTCGGTGGTGATGTTATTGGAAAGCGGAATTGCCGGTGTAGAATTTGTATTTGCATACCACACTTTGGAACCGTCATTTTCAAAATTAAACCCGGCCAAAACTCCCTGATACGGAAAAATCCAGTTTTTGGATGTCAATTCTTTCCCATCAAAATTATCTTCGAATTCCAGCACCCATGACTGGTCGTTGCAAGAAACCAATTCTTTCTTAGTGATTTTCGTGTAGGCATCATCATAGCATTGCCCGAAACTGAATGAGGCACTTAGCAATCCAGCTGCTAAAGTCAATGCGCTTAGTTTATTTTTAATCATATTCTCAACTTAACCGTTTGAATTTACTCAATTTCGTCGTTCAAATTCATACGAAGTCCCAAACAAAGTCTGATGTAGAAAAAACGTTCATTAAAATCGCTAATCGGCAAGTCCTGAATACCCAAATTCTTCTGGAGTAGAAACTCCGGTTTCAGAAACAGATCCACACGTTGGGAAACAGGGAAAATCCCTCCCAGACTTACAGCCGGAGACAGTGAAAAATATCCTTCAAACTTTTCAGTTCTTATTTCTTTAATAGTGTTATCTTCTGGAGACATAGGATAGGAATAATATTTTGAAGTGGTATTTCCTGTTATGGGAATGCCCAAATAGGCACCCGCTTCCAGAAACAATTTTACTTTTTTCCCCACCTTCAAGCGCAACATGACAGGAATAGAAAGATTCCAAAAGTTATAATGCACGTTGGTTGAGCTTGCCATTTTACCAACATATGCACTTTTATTCCAGGTATGAAAAAAATTGGTTTCCAAACCGGTTTTGAAACTGAGTACACGTGCATCTCTAAAAACAAGATTTGCACCAAAACCTCCCCCGTAAAATGTGCGATCTTCTGAGTTACTACTTAAAGGATGGTTTGCCGAAAAGTGGATTTCAAAAATAGGGATTCCCGATTGAGCACAAAGCGTTGAATGCATCCAGCTAAATCCGACTAAAAAAAGTACTGCTAGTTTTTTCATTGATTGGTGATTTAAGTACGAGATTATAGAAAACAAAAAAGGTTGTAATCCACAGAAGCGACCACAACCTTTTAAATATTATTTAATTTCTATTTCAAATGAATTCCGATGCATAAACGTCCGTACAAATTCGAAAATTCCTGATTGAAAGCCATGCTGATTCCCACATCAGGTCGTATCAACAGATCCAGTTTCTCATTGAGCGGGATGCGCGCTCCTATCCCGAGTACCGGACCTACTGAAATTCCCGGATTCCAGGAGCCTTTAGTTGTTGTTACAACCGATGGTTGCTGATCATAATAACTGGTCACTGTTGCTCTTCTCTGGCCAGCTATTCCTACTCCCAAATTTGCTCCCAACTCAATAAATACCCAACGGATATTGATGCGTAAAACAATTGGAATGGTAAGATCCACATACGAGTAATGAACATCCTTCACAGAAGAATAATAGGAATGAGAGTTCTCTGAATCACTCCAGCTGTGAAAAAACTGGAAATCCAATCCGGTTCTGAACGAAACAATCTTATCCGGACGAAAAACATGATTTGCGGCTAAACCCCCTCCAAAAAAACCTTTACCTAGTTCGTGATTTACGGAAGCGTGAAACTCATTGAAGAGATTCTTTAAAGGTTGTTCCTTCTCTTGTCCGAAGGAAGAAAGGGAAAACCCCATTACAACGATGAAAAGTAGGAATCTCATATTCTAAAACTATTTAGTGAATTTAAAACCCAAACT
The DNA here is from genome assembly GCA_002483265.1 of Flavobacteriales bacterium UBA7666. Lineage (GTDB taxonomy): Bacteria > Bacteroidota > Bacteroidia > Flavobacteriales_D > Crocinitomicaceae > Fluviicola. Next base: position 63,579 of record DLHO01000005.1, read on the forward strand.
GATTCGGCAAAACGTATAAGTAAGACTATAATTTTCCATGTAGGTGCTTGGACCTAATCCACCAGCCTCACCCATTGCTTTGGCCTTTTGATGGCAGATACTTGCTTTCACGTAAAGGTTTTGTTTTCGAACTGGAATGTTATAACCCAATCCATAAGCCGCATAAAAATTTCCTGTTTCTTTATCTCCCCTATAATTGCTTTTTCGGGTTCCGAATTGATTTCCTAAATCGGCATGCAGAAAAAAAGCACTCTTCCACAGATCAAGGGAAACATTAACAAACACCGGAAAAGTAAAATCCGTTCCCCAGCTACGCACACCCAATCCAATACCTACAAACCACGGATTGATACGAATGCCATTCGTACTTGTCAATTCCAAAGCCCACTCCGGATTCCGGATCGGATAATCACTTGCATCTTTCATGCGTCCTATTCCAATTAAACCACCCAATTCATTTTTGGAACAAAATTGAACTTTTGGTTCTAATACAGAAAAGTCGATTTTTCCTTTTCTTAAAGAATCATTGGTTTGGCCGGATGAATTCAGAGTCCAAAACAAAGAAAACAAAAACACATAGGTGATTCGGATCATGGATCTTCAATTTTAGTTAGGATTCGATGAAACAAAAAAGGTTGTACTTATCGTACAACCTTTTTCATCTCTTGGAGATATTTCTTAACGAACAATTCCAGCTTCCAATAAAGCTCTGTTGTCCTGTACATTCAATTTTTTCTGCAATGCCTGACGAGAGTAGTTAGCAATACTTCCTTTGATCTGGCTCAACATTTGCAATTTCTCCGCATCGTAGTTTTTCGCTGCAGGAGCTTTCACTGATTTGTTCACTCGGATTACATAAACTCCCGATTGACCAATAGTTGCTTTTGAAGACATTTTATCCTTCACTTTTCCTGAGAATAATGCTCCGATTACTTCCGGCTCATAACCACCTTGTGGAATACTTGGTGAAGCAAACGTTACTTCTCCTTGTTTCACGTCTGTTTTCAATTTCTTAGCCAATGCATCCAGGTTTGTAACAGATCCGATCTTTTTCAAGATAGCATTTGCTTTTTTCTCATTCAATGCATCTGTTCTCATTCGCTCGTAAGTATCAACCAATGCTGGCGCACCTTTTTCACGAATAGAAGAAACAATTGCAATGATCAAACGGTTGTCATCCTGAATCGGAGAAGAACATAAATCTCCAACAGCAGCCTCATCGTTGTAAGCCAACTCTAAAATTGTCTGTGCAGCCATTTTAGTAGTAAATCCTTGTACTTTAGGTGACTCATCAAACATACGTGCAGGTCTGGAGTAGTATCCTTCTCTTCGTGCGATCGTATCAAACAAAATGATCTTATCAGCGATATCTTCTTTCTTACTCAACTCTCTGTCAATTTTAGAAAGCAAGCTGTAAGCTTTATCTTTCAAAAGCGTCTTAGTCTCTTCAGTAGCCAATAATGTTTTTTGAACCACTGCTAAAACAGGGAATCTTGAACCAGCTTTTCTATCCAATACTTCCATAATATGGAATCCGAAATCTGTTTGAACTACTCCGATTGTTCCAACCGGTTTGTCTTTTGCAAAATCAGAGAATGGTGTTACCATTTCGTAATCCATGAAATCTTCGTATACTCCTCCTTTATCTTTGGATCCCGGATCTTCTGAATATTTTTTCACGAACTCTTCGAAGTTTGCAGCGTTTACCACTTTCACCAAACTGTCAGCCAATTTTTTCGCAGAAGCAATTTTCTTCGTATCTCCTTTTTGTGCGCTAATCAAAATGTGACGTACTTTCATAACCGTGCTATTGAAATCAAGCACTTTTGCAATACGTGTAGTTCCATTTTCATTGTAAGGCCCAACTAACTGTCCAATTGTTGCTGTTTTGAACACAGTGTCCATCGCTGCCGGATAAGTCATTCCCTGACGTGCTTTCGGGTCTCCTTCCGGACGGAAAGTCATCATGTGACCTGCAGCATACATTCTTGGTAACTCAGAGTTTTCCAAAATGAATAGGGAATCATTTGTTGATACAGCAAATCCCTTTTTAATAATCGCTAATTCTTTATTGAATGCACTGGAATCCTTTTTAGAAGGAACAATCGTCACGTCAAAGTATTTCACATCGCGACCAGCCATTACCTGATACTTCGGCTTGTCTTTGTTTTTCTCATAGAATGCACGAACTTCTTTATCCGAAATCTTCATTTGATTGTCCGTAATATCGCGGTAAGCACCTATTACGTATGAAATCGACTTCGATTCGTTTTTAGCTAAATATTCATTTTTAGCTTCCAATTTTGTTACATAAGCACCTTGACCTAAATACTGGAAGTATTTTTCCTGCATACGTTGAGTACGAATAGCTTCTTTCGTTCTTTTCCAACCATCGATTGCAGCAGGGTCTGTAGATTTCTCCTGATCCTGAACATATTTCTCTAATTGGGCAGCATTAAACTGACCTGTAGCTGGATCTGTAAATGCTTGTTGAATTTCCGGCAATAGGGTAAAACCATCTTCACCATAAAGGAAAGCAGTAAACTCTTTTTCAGAAACAGCTAAACCAAGCGCTTCGTATTCACCTTTCAGGATGATTTCATCTACCGAAGCAGTCCATGCTTTATCAGCAGATTGTTCCGCATCCTTGTCTGTATACTCTTTTTGTTGTTGTTGAAATTGTTGTCTGTCAGACATTTCAAACTGACGTAATTTTCCGTAGTATACTGCTGTATCTACTTCATTTCCGTCGATGGTACCTAATGTGCCTCTATCAGTCGAGGAACCGATTTTATCAAATAATCCGGTAAGGATAAAAGTTAAAAGAGCTAACCCTGTGATACCTACAAGCAGGTAACGCATGTTTCTAATTCTACCGATGATTGCCATTCTATATTTTCTTTTAAGGGTGCGAATATAATCAGTTGAGCCGACTTTTTAAACCTTTCTCCTTTTTTTTGTTGTTTCTGACTCAATTATTTGTATAATCTCTTGTACTAAATTTAGATGCTACTTTATTTTTGCAAGCAAATTTTCGTAGATTTCTCACTTATTCTGTTTTGTATAAAGGTGGGGTATCCATGCTTTATATACGGGGTAAAGTGGGAGTATCCTTACTTGATCTATATAGCACGAGCAAGATGCCCGTGCCAGCAAGTAAAGTTGGGATTGATTGCTCTTAACAAAAGTTAAAAACGTATCGGGATAAATCCGGAAGCGGAACTCTGTCGTAACTTGAAAAAAAATATCCATGAAACACGTCATTTTCTTTTTAATAGTTACCCTTTTGTCTTTAAGTGCTTGCGGGCAGAAAAACAAAACTCCGGAAGTCAGTAAAACTCCAAAAACCAGCGCAGAACTTTCCAAATACCAAGTTGCTTACTTTGGAAGCGGTTGCTTTTGGTGTGTAGAAGCAATTTATGAATCCGTAAAAGGAGTTGCAGAAGTTGAAAGCGGTTACTCGGGCGGACATGTTGAAAATCCAAGCTATGAAGCAGTTTGCACCGGAACAACCGGCCATGCAGAAACGGTGAAAATCTATTACGATTCAACCCTTGTTTCTTATGATGATTTGTTGAAAGTTTTTTACGATTCGCATGATCCTACCACCGCAAACCGACAAGGCCCGGATGCAGGAACACAATACCGTTCGGCTATTTTTTATCAGAACAACTACGAACGCGATCACGCAAAGGCGTATATCCAGAAATTGTTGTTGGAGAAGAAATTTCCTTCCATCACTACCGAAGTTGTAAAGTACACGGCTTTTTACAAAGCAGAAGAATACCATCAAAACTTCGAGTGCCGAAATCCGAATAACGGATATGTGCAAGCAGTTTCCCAACCAAGATTGGAGCAGTTTAAGATTAAGGCTCCGGAAATGTTGAAAACGGAAAAGAAATAATTATAGGAACCAGTAGGCACGCGATTAATAGTATGTCTACTGGTTTTACGGTTTATACTTATTCATAAAAAAGTAGCTTTTTGCTTCGCCATTCTGCTTTTCCACATGTAGGAACGCAATTTGTGACTCAGGAAATTTCCTTCTGTACTCGAATACAATCCTTAGATTTTTAATTTTGTTCCAAGCTAGATTTACCTCATCTTCATAATATGGATATCTAATGAAATCAATTTTTGAAGTATCTAAAACAGTCGCGTAAACTTCATTCTTTTTTAATTGATTACCCGGAATAGAATCAATAAATGTATCCGAATAATACTCTGAAAACTTTGGAAAATCAACAACTCGATACCCATCTAGAATATCTTGTGCAAAAGAACCGTAAAGTCCTACTCCTGGCATATAAATAGAAATATTATAGTAACCATTACCAAATTCTGCCAGAGTATATGCAGGTGATTTCTTTAAACTTGACGATGGAAACTGATCTTCTTTGTATTCCATGGCACATTCTACGGAATCCGAAACTACTAAAATTAAAAATTCTCCTTTTGAAACGGATTCTGAAGCATGATGTGTTTCTTTCTTTTTGCAGGAACTGAAAATTAATGGAAGTAATAAAACGATCAGGATGGTTAAATTTTTCATCTAGTGGAATTTGTCGATAAATGTACTGTTATTTAATTCAAATTCTCCAAATAATCCTCCACTTCCCGCACATGAACCATTGGAATTGAACACAATCCGGCAGCGCAAACTGTTGCTTCCGAATCATTGGAATAACGCACCAGTAAAAACGGTGAACTTTGTTTTCGGAAAATATTCCAGTCGGCAGTTTTTGGGATTGTGAGCAGACGAACTTCTTTTTGGAAACGCAGCAATAAAAGTGCCCAATTGGAATAACCGGAACCATATTGTTCCATTCCATCAATTACGTTTTGAAGCATTTGCTTTGCTTTTGCTTCGTAATCCAGATTATCTACCAACAACGAAAGTGTTAAGAGGTTATTCGCCATGATGCTGTTTGTAGACGGAATCACATTGTCATTGATTTCCATTTTGCGTGCAATCAAATCGTGGTCGTCTGCTGTGAAATAGAACATTCCGGATTGTTTGTCATAGAAATGTTTTATCGTATAACTGCATAATTCCTGAGCGAAATTCAACTCTTCCTCATCGCCCGTAATTTGGTAAAGCGAAAGAAAAGCTTGAATGCTCGTTGCATAATCATCCAAAAATCCGGTGATGAATGATCGTCCGTTCTGTCTGGTATGGAATAGTTGGAAATCACTTGTTGCTTGATATTTCCGAAGCCACTTGGCAACCTGTAATGCCAGTTTCAGGTAGGAATGATCTTCCGTTGCTTTAAATGCTTCCAGCAAACCTGTTAGCGTCAGTGCATTCCAGGCAGTTAAACATTTCGTATCTGTAACCGGTGCAATCCGTTTTTTGCGAATGTGCAATAAGGTGTCTAACTGGTTTTGAATCTTTGCAGCATCAACAGACGGATTCGTTTTACAAAACTCTTCCCAGGTTTCGTTCCTTACTAAAACCCATTGCTGATGTTCCCAATACCCCTTGTTTCCGGGATTATAAAACTTCCAGAACCACGATGCATTTTCGCCCAGTGCAGCTTCAATTTCTTCTTTTGTCCATACATAATACTTCCCTTCTACTCCTTCTGAATCGGCATCTTGGGCTGCAAACAAACCACCTTCCTCACTTTGCATTTCACGCTCAAGCCATCCAAGTGTTTGATCTAATATGCGTTTATATTCCGGAATTTTTGTTTGAGCGTAAGCTTGGGCATATACATTCAGCAACTGCCCGTTATCATAAAGCATTTTCTCAAAATGAGGGATTTTCCACAACAAATCAACTGAATATCGCGAAAAACCACCACCAACCTGATCGTAGATTCCGCCCAATGCCATTTTATGCAAGGTTAGACTCACATACTTTTGGATGTCTTCTTTCTTTTCTAAAATCCCGTAATGCAGTAAAAATTCCAGATTGCTTGGAAGCGGAAATTTAGGTGCTGTCGTTGGTCCACCTTCCACCATGTCCATTCTGGACTGCCATCTTCGAACCAACTCCCATAACTTATCTTCGGGAAAAGGTGAGACCGGTTCTGCAACAGTTATCAAATCTGATTGCTGTACGCCATCGGAAAGCTCTTTGGCATATTCCAAGACTTTTTCAGGTTCCGATGTATAGGTATGATTCAAGGATTTCAATACATGCATCCATTGTTCCTTTGGAAAATAGGTTCCACCATAAATCGGTTGTCCATTCGGAATTGTGAAACAGTTTAAAGGCCATCCGCCACGTTGTGTCATTAACTGAACTGCGGTCATATAGACCTGATCCACATCCGGGCGTTCCTCCCGATCAACCTTGATACAAACAAAATACTTATTCATCAACGCAGCCACTTCTTCGTCTTCAAAACATTCGTGTTCCATAACGTGGCACCAATGACAAGCAGAATAGCCAACGGAAACGAGCACCAATTTCTGCTCTTTTTCAGCTCTTTCAAAAGCTTCCTTCGACCAGGGAACCCAATTTACCGGATTGTGTGCATGCTGCTGTAAATAAAGACTGCTTTCGTGAATGAGTTCGTTTGTGTACTGTTCCATAAGATAAAGTTACGAATAGTCATGGAATTTCTCCCACGGAGGTACACGGAGGAACACAGAAGTAAATAGATTAGATTTCATCTTATAAAATCAAGCCCTTTATTTGATTGAACCTAAATACTCTTCATACAAATCAGAGCACAAAACCTCCGTGTTCTTCAGTGCCCGTCCGTGGGAAATATGAAAGTATTGTGCTTTTGAATAGCCTTAGGTGTGAACAACAAATAATCCCCAAATCAAGGCAGATAATAAACAAACATTGGTCTATTCCCAATTTGGATTAATTTTGTAGCTCAATTTTAACGTAAGTGAAGCAATTACAACCTTTTCATGTTTTGATGTACCTTGCCGGGATTCTAGTATTATTAACCGGTATTAGTTTTTTAGTTAAAGGAGATAAAATCGATTTGTTCGGTCTGGACGTTCAGTTTCTTACATTCAACGACGCGTTAACCCCGCCAAAACCGGTAGAAAAGAAAGACATTACCAATATAGTTAAGGTTGACACGCTAAATATTGAAGGTGTTTCAGCGGATACAACGATCAAAAACACCTTCGAATCGGACGGAAAAATGGGCGCTCCGGCAGGTGGAACTTTATCTGCGGAAGCTGCAACAAGTCTTCAATTCAACGAAAAGGGTCAAGAAGCGCTTCATACCTTCTTCGAGAAACTGGATGGTGCAGCGAAAGGAAAAAAAGTCCGCATATTGCATTACGGAGATTCTCAAATTGAAGGAGACCGCATGACGTCTTATATTCGTCAACGCCTGCAAACACAATTCGGAGGGTTTGGTCCGGGAACAATTCCTGCCAAGAATGAATACAACACCATCACTTTCAAGCAAACTTGTTCCCCCAATTTTAGTCGTTATACCGCTTTCGGTGGTGCCAGTCTGAAATCCAGGAAATACGGTTCAATGAATACTGCTGCCCGATTCACTCCGGAAATGGATAGTTTACAAATGGCAGCTTCGACCAGTATTAAAGAAGCATTTATTGAGATTGAACCAACTAAAACAGCTTATTCACGTGCAAGGACGTATAACAATGCGAAAATGTTCTACGCGAGCTGCTATGCCCCTTGCAAGATCAAAGTCTATAGCGGAACCACATTGGTTCACGAAGACAGTTTGGAAAACGACGGAAAATACCATGTGCTTTCATTGGAATTCCCTTCTACTCCAAGCAAATTACGTTACGAATTCTCTGCATCAGCTAGTCCTACAATTATTGGCTTCTCACTAGAGAGTGATTATGGAGTGATGGTTGACAATATCGGAATGCGTGGTTCAAGCGGAACATTTTTCGGGAAAATCGATCACAATGCAGCAGCCAAAATGTATGCGGACCTCAATGTAGAAATGGTTATTATGCAATTCGGAGGAAATGGAGTTCCATACATGAATGATTCTTCGTCAGTTCGCAGATATGCAAAGCAGTTCAAAGGTCAATTGTATACCCTGAAAAAATTACGTCCATCTGCTTCAATTATTGTAATCGGGCCAAGTGATATGTCTATGCAAAGTCTGGCTGGACGCGTTACCTATAAAATGCTTCCATTCCTTGTGGAGGAAATGACGCGCGTTTCGAAGGATGTTGGTGCCTGTTATTGGGATCTTTTCAGTGCAATGGGTGGAGAAAATTCCATGCCTAGCTGGGTTGAAAAAGGTTTAGCCGGAAATGATTATATCCACTTCACGAATCGGGGAGCAAGCATTGCATCACAACTCTTTTTTGATGCCTTTGCAGCAGAGTATGTCAAATGGAAACAAGGAGCTCAATAAAAACGGCATGTTCGTTGCTCAAATGAAATATTGGATGAAGTTTAGTTTTTATACCGCATTTTTAATTGCCTCTCTTATTGCCTGCAACAGTCAGTCGCAAGTAGAAATCATGCGTGAAAAAACTCCACTGGATACCTATGCTTATCCCAATTTTCATCACCTCGACACGAATTTAAAACACCGCTATCCCTTTATCAATTTTGAAAACAATTGTTTTCGGTTTTACAGTCCGCAAAGCACCAATTGGGAGCATCTTTTTCAGGATTTCAGAAACATGATCACTGAAAAGAATTGCAAATTGAATTTTTACCACATTGGAGGGTCACATCTTCAGGCAGATGTTTACACACACGATATCCGAACTTATTTACAAACCCATTGGCTGGATATTCCGGGTGAGCGCGGTTTGATCTTTCCTTTTGACCTTGCAAACACCAATAATCCGTGGAATTACGAGTTTCATTCCAGAAATCATTGGACAACTTACAGAAGTGTAAATTTCAACCGCCCTGAAGGAATTGATTTCGGACTGCTTGGTGCAGTAGTTGAAACCACCGATTCCATTGTGGAAATTACATTCAATTACGACAAAACAGACGTGAAACCCGGATTTACGCGGCTCCGCGTTTACCACAACAAGGGAACATTTCCATATGAATTGAATTTTGGTCCGGATGAGATCCTGATCGTAAACAAATTCCGTAACGAAACCTTAGGTTATACTGAAACTGTTTTTACGGATCCTGTAGACACATTCAACCTGCAGTTTACGCGATTAATAGCTGGGCCTTACCGTTTACAGCTCAATGCATTTCAGCTGAGTAATGCTTCGCCGGGAGTTTCCTATACAGCTATCGGAATTAATGGTGCAGGATTGTATACCTATCTTGCCAACAAGAACTTTGAAGAGCAGTTAAAAGAATCACCCCCTGATTTCTTTGCATTTTCAGTTGGAACCAATGATGCGAATGTTCCCTACGGATCGTTTAATCCGGAAGTGTATAAACGCAACCTGGAAAGCATGATGCTAAAAGTTCTGGCAGCTAACCCGGATTGTGCTATTCTGCTTACAGTTCCTAATGACGCCGGTTATAGAAAGAAATACCTCAATAAAAATGTGGCTCGTGAACGAGATGTAATCATTGAATTGGCAAGAAAATACCAATGTCCTGTTTGGGATTTGTACGGAATTATGGGCGAACTGGGCTCTTCCCGCATATGGAAAGCAGCAGGGCTCATGCGCGGTGATTTAGTTCATTTTACAGCACCGGGCTATCACTTGAAAGCGGATCTTTTTGTAGATGCTTTTGAAAAGTGGCTGGAACAAATGGGAAAAAGAAAATACATCAATTAAAAAACAGCTTAGGGTCTTTATGGAATCGTTGCATCGCATTTTTAGTTTCACACCTATGTCAGCAAATGACCTGGGATTTAATCGTCTGGATTTCTGGATCTTCTTCCTGGCGTTTATGGTGCTTTTTAGTTTCCTTCACAAACAACGGTTGCTGCGCAGTATGTTCATTACGGTGGCAAGTTTGTTCCTGTATTTCAAAACTTCAGGTTTTTTCGTAACACTTTTGGCACTTTCAGTAGTTGTCAATTTCTTTTTGGGGAAATGGATCTTTCGGGTCGACAACAAATCGGGACGCAAATGGATTATTGCATTTTCCGCAATTTTCAATTTACTTTTTCTGGGTTACTTTAAATATGCACACTTCTTCACGGATTCCTTCAACAAAATGTTTCATACCAAGTATGAGATCTTCAACGTCTTTGCTCAATGGGGAAATGGATTTTTCGGAGACGGAACCTTTGAAAACATGATCCTGATGCCGGCTGGTATCAGTTTCTTTACCTTCCAATCCATCAGTTATGTGGTGGATATTTACCGGAAAGAAATTGAACCTGTTAAAAGCATTTGGGATTATTCCTTCTACGTAACATACTTCCCGCATGTACTCATGGGGCCAATTGTTCGAGCACGGGATTTTATTCCACAGATTTATCAAAAATTCAAGCTAAGCCAAAAAGAGTTCAGTGAAGCGGTTTTCCAGATCATGAAAGGTCTTTTCAAAAAGATCGTGCTGGCAGATTTCATTGCAACACACTTTATAGACGCCATTGTTGACAACCCCGATGCTTACCCCGGCTATTGGAGCGTCATTGCTATGTGGGGATATTCCTTACAGATTTACGGCGATTTCTCCGGTTACACAGATATTGCCATTGGAATTTCCAAACTGATGGGCTTCGAATTGTTACCGAACTTTAATTCTCCCTACAAAGCAAACAGCGTGGCCGATTTCTGGAGAAGGTGGCACAAATCGTTGGGTTCCTGGCTAAAGGATTACTTATATATTCCATTGGGAGGAAACAAGAAAGGAACTATCGGGACTTTCATTGCAATTATCGTCATTTTTGTTTTCCTGATTTTCATTACCGGCTGGTATGAACTGATCTTTGTCTACGTTGGTTTAATGAGTTTGTATGGAATTGCCATTCTGATCAGTCCGAAGGTAAAAACCTTCATGTACCGCGACTTAAACCTATTGATCACGATGATCCTGGGTGGATTGTGGCACGGAGCTTCACAAAATTTTGTGATTTGGGGAGCAATGAACGGATTGGCTTTGGTTATTTACAATCACTGGAAGAAGGTTTCTCCCTACGAAAAGAGTTCCTGGTGGATTGTGCATTTCTGGAAGATTTTGCTAACATTCAACTTCATCACTTTTACACGGATTTGGTTCCGATTGAAGGCAGAAAGTGCACCGTCAAACATGCTGGATCGGATTTTCAACAATTTCAATTTTGAATGGGAAACATTTCAGGCTTTGATGAACACCTATTCTTCTGCCCTTTTGGTCATGTTACTCGGTTTTTTCCTTCACTGGATGCCCCAAAAATGGAAAGATTTCATGGTCGGTAGTTTCGTAAAAACCCACATGGTCGTTCAGATGTTAATAATTGCAATATTCATTGTGATCTTGTATCAGGCAGCTTCCAATTCCTTTCATCCTTTTGTATATTTGGAGTTCTAAAAAATGGAGAAATTCAAGATCTTTTCAATTCTCAATTAATATTGTTTATGTTACCAGAAGTTCACTTTCGAGATTTGGGGTTGATTGATTATCAAGAGGCTTGGGATTACCAGGAAAAACTCTTTGGGGAAACCATTGCCCTGAAAATCGAACGCAGAAATGAAACCAGTTCGGAGGAAACAAAAAATCACCTCTTGTTTTGTGAGCATCCACATGTTTTTACGCTGGGGAAAAGTGGCACGGAAGATCATTTGCTTTTGAGCGAAAGCGGTTTGGAAGAACATGAAGCCAAGTTTTATAAGATCAATCGAGGAGGAGATATTACGTATCATGGCCCCGGGCAATTGGTTGCTTATCCACTTTTGGATCTCGATTATTTTTTCACGGATATTCACAAATACATGCGTTATCTGGAGGAGGCGGTTATTCAGGTGTTGGCACATTACGGAGTCACAGGTGAACGTTCGCAAGGTTTTACCGGTGTGTGGATCGATGCAGATAAACCCACAGCACGCAAGATCTGTGCTATGGGGGTAAAATCATCTCGCTGGGTAACTATGCACGGGATTGGCTTCAATATAAATTCAAATCTTTCTTACTTTTCTCACATTGTGCCTTGCGGAATTGAAGATAAATCAGTAACTTCCTTGCAACAGGAACTTGGTAGAGCTGTTGATATGCAGGAAGTAAAAGACCTCCTAAAGGAAAAACTGGCCTCCCAATTCGGATACACTTACGCACAATAGTCATGAAACGCACCCTGCTCAAATGGTTAAAGCGAACCGGTTGGTTTGTCTTAATTCTATTTTTATCCCTCAATATTTTTGTTCTTTTAAGCGGTAGATTTTACCTGTACAAAGGAATTTATTACACCTATTTGCAGGGAGAGACTTCTCCAACAATCTACGATCTGGATAAATTCCACAATGCCACTGTCAAAGCCCCAAAGCAAGGTGAAGCATGGAGTTTTAAACTCTCTCCTGGTGAAGCGCTCGGCAAAAATGACCTGAAATACATGGATACCTGGAAGACATCTTCATTTTTAGTGGTGAAAAATAACCAAGTTATATACGAACGTTACTGGGACGAGCATCACCCGGAAACGGTTTCCAATTCATTCTCTGCCGCAAAAACAGTCGTGAGCATGCTTATCGGAATTGCGCTGGAAGAAGGAGATATCAAAAGTCTGGACGAACCCGTTTACAAATACATTCCGGAATTTACCGGGAAAGGGAAAGAGAAAATTACCATTCGGCATTTGCTTGCCATGTCTTCAGGTTTGGATTGGACTGAAAGTGGAAAAAATCCCTTGTCTGAAAACGCAGAATCCTATTATGGGTGGGATTTAAGAGGATTGGTCACCCGCCAGCACGTGGAGCGCGCACCTGGAAAAGAATTCATTTACCAAAGCGGGAATTCTCAGCTATTGGGTTTCATTATTGAAAAAGCAACCGGCAAAGACTTAGCTCACTACGCTTCCGAAAAATTATGGCAGCCAATCGGTGCTGAATCTGACGCATTCTGGAGTTTGGATAAAAAAGGTGGTGACGAAAAAGCTTTCTGTTGTTTATACAGTACTACCCGTGATTTCGCCCACATTGGAAAACTATTGATTAATCATGGCAAATGGAATGACAAACAAGTTATTCCGGCTCCCTACTTTGATGAAATGGTCAAAAATCCGGTTATGACAACAGAAGAAGGCGTTCCGAATACACGTTACGGTTTACATATCTGGACTTATGTAAGTAATGGTCATCCGGTTTATTATTGCCGTGGAATTAAAGGCCAATACATCATTGCTATTCCTGATGAGCAATTGATCATTGTGCGAACCGGTCACAAACGCGCACCGGATACCGATCCAAAAATCCTGAAAACAGCAAATACCAAAGCCAACCAGGAGAAAATTGGTCATCCATCCGATTTATTCGAATATATCCGGATGGGAAGAAATGTAGCAGCTTTCAATTCCTTCAAACCTTCCGACTATTTGGAGTTCTAAAACAATTACATAGGGAATTATAACTGCGTTTCTCCTCATTGCGGTCTGGACTTTTTCTTATATTCGTGATCTTAGACCGGACACACTTAGCTGGCCGAATGACTTATGAATCATACCAACTATACAAGATATTATCTTCCGTTTTTTTTTATTCTTCTGGGTTTTGTTCTTAAAGGGCTTTTTCTGGGATCCAACTCTTTGGGCGGAGATGAACCGTTCAGCGTGTATCATTCACAGCAGTCATTAGATAGTTTGTTTGGGATCTTTCAGAAAGAGAACAATCCACCGCTGCATTTTTTGCTGCTGCATTATTGGATCAATTTTTTTGGTGTTTCTGAAGTTTCGGTGAGGATTCCTTCCCTAATTTTCAGCTCTTTCACCGTGCTTTTTGTTTATCGGATCGGATTAAAGTTTTTCAACCTGCGTGTCGCAGTCATTGCATCCATCATTTTCACCTTCTCCACCTATCAGGTTCTTTATGCACATGAAGCAAGAGCTTATGCACTAATGGGTTTCCTTGTTTCCGTTTCCATGTTTTATTACTTGGAGATTATTCATTCAAAAACCAGAATCAAGTGGCAATTATTCTGGTTCTTCCTGGCAAACATACTACTGATATACACACACTTTTTTGGATTTTTCATCCTGTTCATTCAATTTTTCTTCATTCTCTTTCAACGAAAACTTCTCAAGGAATTTTACCGCTTCCTCTTCCTTTTTGTAGTTGTCATGCTGCTTGCATATTCGCCTTATCTCTGGCTGATTTTGGATCGTTTTTCAAGTTCGGCTAGAGGAACCTGGCTGGCGCCTCCGACCGGTATCAATGCACTTTATGAAATGCTTAGGGCTTTCAGTAATGCTCCTGTTACAGCAGTATTTACCATTACAGCATTAATTCTTGGTTTTATTCTTCTGATAGCAAAACGCAAACAAAATACCAATAGATTAGCCACCAGTCTGGTTCTATGCTGGTTCTACATTCCGTTCATATTTATATTTATGATCTCATTTTGGATTCCCACGTTCCTCGATCGCTACCTGATGTTTATTGAGATTGGTTTTCCTCTTTTGGTAGCAGTTTCAACGGATTTTATAATTCAAAAACCAAAATTACGCCTCTTGATTCCATGTTTTATCTGCTTGTTGTTTATGGTAACGATTAAACCCAATAAAACGAACAAGCGCGAGGTACGGGAAACCGTTCAGTTGGTGAAGCAGCTTGAAAACGACAGCACTTTAGTTTTGGTAGCTCCGGTTCATTTTTCACTGAACTTTATCTATTACTACGACCGAAATTTATTCAAGTCTTCCGATACTGAATTTGTCAAAAAGAAATTAAGTGAACGGCAGCTTTTCTGTATCAACAGCCTAGAAGGTATGGATTACAAATCAGCAAAACGCATTATTCTTGTAGATGCCGCAAGTAATTTTTCTTCTCCAAACAACAACATTCTTAATACACTGAACGCAGAATTCAATCAAACGAATAAACATCATGTCGAAGAGATTTTTGACATTTATGAATTCAGGCAGAAATAAGGAATCGATCCGGAAGTCTCCAAAAGTTACTGCTTTTTAGTAACTTTGCAATCCAAAAGATTAAAAAACAATGCGCGAAGAATTGAAAGGTCCTGTTGTTGAAAATGTAAAAGTAGTTGTAGTTCCGGAGATCAATGAAGAAGGCGGAACACAGCACTATGTCTATCTTTTGAACCTACGTGATGATATAATGGAAGGAATCATTATCACTAGCCGTGGTTATGGAGAAGATATAAATACAGGTGAGAAAATCAAAACATCTACTTTGCGCCATTCCCTGGAAGTCCTTTTACCCGATGAAGCAGCTAAAATAGAACCTATTATGGAAGATGTATTTGGTCTGACGAACGAATATTGGGTTTCTTTCTGGGCTGAAGATGTAATGTATGACAAACGCTTCATTTTCTTACCTGAAACTATCCATGAGAAGAATATGACCTCCATTCCAAAAATGGGTGGAAAAGGCGTCATAATCGGATAGATCGACCAAACCTGTCAAATCCTTATATTTAATCTAAAAAAGAACTATGCGATCCATAAAAAAACTACTCTATCGAACATTAGGTATCAATGGTTATTTAGCTGTTCTGAGAAAGTTCTTTTTTCTGGCGTATAAATCCGGGATTCTTAAGAACAATCCCACTTTTAAATGGCATTATTTCGTAAAGAAATTGGTAAAGCCCGGATACGTTGTAATCGATATCGGTGCAAATCTGGGTTATTTTTCCAACACATTCTGTAAGGCTACAGGATCAACCGGTAAAGTATTCAGCGTGGAACCGGTTACTCCTTTCCGAAGACAATTGACCAAACAACTTTCATGGGCAAAGAACAATACCATTTACGGTTTTGCGCTTGGAGCAGAAAACATAGACGAAATTGTACTTGGGATTCCACAATCTGTGAGAGAACTGGGATATCTGAGAACTGGTCTTCCATCCATTTTACATGGCGAAAACGAAAAAGCAGATGAGAAAAACACCTTTGCTTCTTCCTTAAAAAAGGGAAGTGAAGTTTTTGCAGATTTAGAAAAGATCGATTACATCAAATGTGATATTGAAGGTTACGAGTGGATCGTTTTTCAGGATATGAAAGAAGTGTTTGCCAGTAAAAAACCAATTATTCAAGCAGAATGCTGGGAACAAAACTTCGACGAAGTGCTGGCTTTCTTTATCGATTTAGATTATGTCACCTACAAATTAAATAATGGGAAATTGACTGCATTAAGTGATCTTCCAAAAGAAATGTGGGGAAATGACGATAAACTATTTGTTCCAAAGGAAAAGCTTGGTTTGATTCAGGAGTATATTTGAGAGATGTAAGACATAAGACTAGAGACGTAAGACAAGATTTTACATAAAAAAACCTCGACATTCAATCATTGAAGTCGAGGTTTTTACTTAAAACAAATCTGTCTTGAGTCTTATGTCTTAAAGAGTTCCTCTTTTCTCTTGTTCTCTTTCAATGGATTCAAACAAAGCTTTGAAATTTCCAGCTCCAAATCCTTTTGCTCCCATTCTCTGAATAACCTCGAAGAACACTGTCGGGCGATCTTCCACTGGTTTCGTGAAGATTTGCAATAAATAACCTTCCTCATCCGCATCGATCATAATTCCCAATTTTTGCAACTCTTTGATGTCTTCCTTGAATTTCGACATATGGTCTTTCAAACGCTCAGGGATTGCATCGTAATATGCTTGCGGAGGTGTTGACAAGAATTCAATTCCACGAGAGCGCATATCTGCCACTGTTGTGATAATATCGTCTGTAGCAACCGCGATATGTTGAACACCCTCACCCTCATAAAAATCAATGTATTCTTCGATTTGGGATCGTTTTTTACCTTCAGCAGGTTCGTTGATCGGGAACTTAATGCGTCCGTTTCCGTTCGACATTACTTTCGACATCAAGGCAGAATATTCCGTAGTGATTTGTTTATCATCGAATGATAAGAAGTTTACAAATCCCATGACATCTTCAAACCATTTTACAGCTTCATTCATTCTATTCCATCCGGTATTTCCAACCATGTGATCGATAAACTTCAATCCAACCGGAGCCGGATTGTAAGTTGACTTATACTCAACATAACCCGGCATAAAAATACCTGTGTAATTTTTGCGTTCAACGAATACAAAAACAGTCTCACCATAAGCTCCATAAATTCCGGAACGAACGACTTCTCCGTGTTCATCGGATTCAACCATTGGCTCAAAAAAGGATTTCGCTCCTCTTTTGGTTGTTTCTTCGTAGGATTTTCTGGCATCTTCTACCCAAAGTGCAATCACTTTCACTCCGTCACCATGCTTTTTCACATGTTCTCCGATTGGTGAATCACTCTTCAGTGCCGTTGTTAATACAATTCTGATTTTGTCCTGCTTTAGTACATACGATGCACGATCTTTCACACCTGTTTCTAAACCAGCGTAAGCTAAATCCTGAAAACCAAATGCTGTTTTGTAGAAATGAGCAGCTTGTTTTGCGTTCCCCACATAAAACTCCACATAATCAGTTCCCAGCAAAGGCAAAAAGTCCTGTGCCCCTTCAAAAATTTTCTCTAGTCCGTATTCAACGTTCTTAATCTCGTTACTCATGTTTCTTTAATTATCAGTGTTTTTATATTCATTGAAAATGGAGAATTGACAAGTCTTTTCAATTCTCCATTTTCAATTTTCAATTACTTATCCAGCCAACTTGTTGCATAGGAATCATCTTCCATATCAACAGCTGCCTGTGTTAATTTTAAGGGTTTGAAAGTGTCTACCATTACAGCCAACTCTTTCGTTTCTGTTTGTCCGATACTTCTTTCATAAGCTCCCGGATGCGGTCCATGAGGAATTCCGCCCGGATGCAAAGAAATGTATCCTTTCTCCACATGATTTCTACTCATGAAATCGCCATCTACATAATACAATACCTCGTCTGAGTCTATATTACTATGGTTATATGGAGCAGGAATAGAAAGTGGATGATAATCGTACAATCTAGGAACGAATGAACAAATTACAAAATTATGTCCTTCAAATGTTTGGTGAACCGGTGGTGGTTGATGCACACGTCCGGTAATCGGTTCAAAATCATGAATGGAGAATGCATACGGGAAACTAAATCCGTCCCAGCCAATGACATCAAAAGGATGTGAAGCATATTCCAATTCATGCAACATGTTCTCCTTTTTGATTCGAATAGTGAATGTTCCCAATTCATCGTGTGTTTCCAATTCAGAAGGAGCTCTTAAATCCCGCTCGCAGAATGGAGAATGCTCCAATAACTGACCGAAATTGTTACGGTAATTGCGTGGGGTATAAACCGGAGAAAAGGATTCAACGATAAACAATCGATTTTTCTCTGTTTCAAATTCCATTTGATATATCATTCCGCGGGGAACAACCAAGTAATCTCCATAACTGAAAGGAATATTCCCCATCATGGTTCTCAATTTCCCACTTCCTTCATGAATGAAGATCACTTCATCAGCGTCCGCATTCTTGTAGAAATAAGTCTGCATGGATTTTCTAGGTGCTGCAACGGCGATATTCAAGTCGTTATTGAAAAGAACTATTTCACGTGATTCTAAAAAATCATCTTTCGGAGCCGCATTGAAACCTTTCAACATGCGTGAAGTAATATTCTTATTCACTGCAGGAACAGGAGTCAAATCTTTAAATTCTTTGACTGATTTCACCATAGTTGGTCGGTGCACATGATATAACAGTGACGAAAAACCATGAAACCCTTCCGTCCCGAACAGTTGTTCGTAGTACAAATCACCGGATTCCTTGCGGAATTGAGTATGTCTTTTAGGAGGAATTTTCCCCAAATTAGAGTAAAAAGGCATGTTTATTTATTTAGTTTTTAACAATTCGACCATAAAAACCGGAGGAACCCATTCGGGGTTTCGAATAAGTAACCACACTAGTTTTATAGTCAATTCCAACCACATAGTATCTGAAAGTTACACAAAAATACCAACAAAAGGAGTGCTAAAAAATGAGAATTGTCAGTTTTTAACCAAAAGTGAAGACTTTCATTCCATTGAAAAAAAAGTATATTTGCGCTCAAATCGCACCCCATGAAAAAAATTCTGGTTTTAGGCTCTTGCGGACAAATCGGTACTGAATTGGTACTTACACTGAGAGAAAAATTTGGTTCTCAAAATGTGGTCGCTGCAGATTTAAAAGATGCATGTCCCGATAATCTTTCAAACGGACCATACATTCAATTGGACGCCTTAAATAAGGACTTGGTTCGCGCTTATATTATAGAACAAAAATTCTCAGACGTTTATTTGCTTGCTGCTTTACTTTCAGCAACTGCAGAGAAGAATCCGGATTTCGCATGGAAATTGAACATGGAAAGTCTGTTTATCATTTTGGATCTTGCTAAGGAAGGGCATATTTCAAAAATATTCTGGCCTTCATCAATTGCGGTTTTCGGTCCCACAACTCCCCGATTCAATACACCTCAATATACGGTTATGGAACCGAGCACGGTTTATGGAATTTCGAAACAAGCCGGTGAAAGATGGTGTGAATACTATTTTAATAAGTTCGGTGTAGATGTTCGCAGTATTCGTTACCCCGGATTGATTTCTTATAAGAGTCTTCCCGGAGGTGGTACAACGGATTACGCCGTAGACATCTATTATAAGGCAAAAGCAGGAGAACATTTCACCTGTTTCCTGAAAGAAGATACGGCACTTCCGATGATGTTTATGGATGATGCCATTCGTGCAACCATTGAATTGATGGAAGCACCAAGTGAAAAAGTAACCATCCGCTCAAGTTATAATCTCTCTGCTTTAAGCTTTACTCCAAAGCAGATTTTTGAGAGCATCCAAAAAGTAGTTCCCTCGTTTACAATTAATTACGAGCCAGACTTCCGACAAGCCATTGCTGATTCATGGCCTGCGTCTATTGATGATACGTATGCTCGTGAAAATTGGGGATGGAAAGAGAGTTATGATTTAGACAAAACAACTAGTGAAATGTTAAATAACTTATGATTTAGGTCTAAAAAAATCAAACTATCCTTTGTTAATCGAAAAAAAAAAGCCCTTCAGCGAAATTTTGCGCGTATTTAGGCAACTATAACAAAATAATTCTATCTTTAGAATGCGCTACAAAACTAATTCAAAACATGTGGAAGTATAAACAAGTCGGACTCGTTGTTTTTTTCCTGTCACTACTTATGATTGCTAAAGCATCTCCAATTACGGATCAAGATGGTAAGCTGAATGTTACAGATGAAAAAGGAAGAAAGCAAGGCAAGTGGATTTACTACGGTAAAGACCGTCCTGATTCTGGTATTCCCGCGAACGGTAAAGTAGAAGAAGGAAAGTATGTGGATGACCGTAAAGAAGGCATTTGGATTAAATATCATACAGATGGAATGACTCCGTCTCTCAAAGGAAATTACGAAAACAATCGCCCGAAAGGACCATTTACTCGTTATTGGTCAAATGGCCAGCCGAAAGAGAAGGGTAATTTCGAGAAAAACATCTATAAAGATTCTTTGATCCGTTATTACGAGAACGGTCAACCTTCTTACCAAGGAAAATACAATGAAATCGGAAAAGAAAACGGTAAGATCCGTTATTATTATCCGAATGGCCAATTGGAATACGAATACGATTCTAATAATGGTGTAATCTCCGGAAAAGCTGTACGTTACTATGAAAATGGTGATGTAAAAGAAATTGCTTATTACGACGGTTCTGGTACTCAAACAAAAACGGAAGCAAAAGATCCTGTTCACCCAATGGTGAAAGTGAAAGATCCGGGACAATCAAAAGAAAAAGCTCCAAACATTGGTGGAACTCCGAAAACACAAGGTGTGAAATGGTCTCCAAATGGATACAACAAAGTCTATAACAATGACGGAGAAATCTGGCAAGACGGAGAATTCAAGAACGGCGCACTTTGGGATGGAAAAGTATATGTCTATGACAACGACGGAATTCTTCTAAAAGTAAAAGTGTACAAAGGTGGTGTATACCATTCTGACGGACAATTATAAAAAGCAACCAAGACACAAATTATATAAAGATCTCTTCTGCTTCGGTGGAAGGGATTTTTTTGTTTAACCACATAGATATATAGGCCACATGGTTTTTGCTTTTGAAGTTTCAATAAATTCGTTTGAGACTGTTTGTTTCGGTGGAAGGATTTTTAATTTAACTACCACATAGATGCATAGGGTACATAGCTTTAATTTGAAACTATATAAGCAAGATCTAAATTTATTTGGATCTCAAGAACAAGAAAACCACCATAATTGGAATAAAGGAATTCGGGTACAGCTCAAAAGGAAATATTCTATTAATCCATAACTATCGAACCCTACTATATCTTTGATGTGGTTCAAGAATTACGGTCTATCCCAGAATTTGGGCTCTGTAAAACGGATAATCGAAATGAAATTGTTGCTGACTTCTCTCATGATAATTGAATACAACAAACCGGTCAATCCGCTGTAAACAATTTGATACTCCGTAATAAAAACTCCATCTTTGTAAATGAGTTTTGACTGCAGATTTCCAAAGGTATCATACGTATAGCGTGATTCGGATGTGGGAGTCGGATCGGTATTCTTGTAAACAGAAACATTCTCGATCAGCCCTTTATCAGAGTATTTATAAATTGTGGTCAATCGATTTCGGGTAATGGTAAACAATTCTTCTTCACGCGCCAAATAACCCAAACTATCCAGGTATTTTGTTACTTCCAGATACTGATTCCCATAACTATTGAATACTTTCTTCTTATACTGCCCTTCGTACAATTGATAGTCCATCGTTTCGGTGTTCCAAAGCAGACTTCTCTCGATCAAAGGTTTTAGTATACTGTTCATGGTATCAATATCCCGGAAAACTTCTTCTTTAACTACCTGTCCGTTGGAATTATAAGTATAATAGGTAGAAAGGAATCCTCTTTTCTGACTGATTCGTTTGCGTACCATTCTACCGTCTTGTGTATAATCGTAAAAGCGCACATTGGTATCCGTAACCTGATCACCCTTCGAAGTTTGATAATGTCTTACCAAATTTCCAAGCGTATCAAAATCAAATACGTAGACGTAATCGGATTCACGCATGATATCTCCCTGCTTCTTAAACGTAAACTTTCCATGAATTTCCTTGATCTTACTCCCTTTCACAAAATGGGTGTTAAAGAACGGAATATCAGTAAAAGCAACCCCTTTCGTATTCTCTAAAAGTTGTGCGGAGGATGGTGAAACGATAAAAAGAAAGAACAAAAAAAAGCTATACTTGAAAATCATAACACAAAAATGGGTTGAATTTCGAAGCATAGCTAGTATTTTAAGAAAAATTGGAATCTAATAAAGCAAAGGAAGAATAAAACTGAATCCCAACGTTCCCACCAATGCAACTAGCATAACAGCAATTGTAAGTGGTGATAACTTGATTTTTTCTTGTTCCTGTTCTGCCGGAGAAGCGATTGTTACAATCACTTTCAGGTAGTAATAAATACTGATTCCTGAATTGATCAAAGCAATGATCACTAACCAGGAAGCACTTGCCCATGCTGAAGAGAACAAAACGTACTTTGCAAAGAATCCGGATGTTGGTGGAATTCCGGCAAGTGATAATAAGGAAACAATCCCAACAATTGCCAGAAACGGATTCCGTTTACCCAATCCTTTCAATCCATCAATTCGATCTTCTGAATCATTTACAGCAATGGCTACAGCAATGATTCCCACGATAGAGAAACCGTATGAGAACATGTAGAACCACAAAATCGGTGATGAATAATTGAAATCCAGTTGAGAAACAAATAAAAGCAAGGTGTATCCAACATGCGTAATGGAAGAATATGCCAATAAACGCTTAAACTTCACTTGACGCAAGGCCGATAAATTACCCACAAAGAGGGTAATAATGATCATTACTACCAATGCACCATTCCAGAAATCCATTAGTTCTCCCAATCCAAAACAAACGGAGAACATTTTAAGGAATGCATAGAATGCCGCCATCTTTACAACAGATGCCATAAATCCGGTTACAGCCGGTGGTGCTCCATCATAAACGTCCGGACTCCAAAAATGGAAAGGTGCAGCACCCACTTTGAAAATAAAGGATGCCATGATCAACAAAACTCCAATCATTAGAATCGGACTTAAAGTCTCCATTTCCTGAATTTTCATTTGGATTTCTATCAATTTGAAAGTTCCTGTTGCTCCGTAAACCCAAGCCAATCCGAATAAGAAAATTCCTGTTGCGAATGAACCTGTTAAGAAGTATTTTAAAGATGCTTCCGAAGATCGTACATCTGCTTTGTTACTTCCTGCCATGACGTAAATGGGAATGGAAAGGATTTCTAATCCGAGGAAGAACATAAACATGTCTGTATATGCAGTCATGATCATTGCTCCTGTTGCAGAAAACATCAACAATCCAATATACTCGCCGGTGTGTTCCGGATTTTCTTTAAAACGTTCGTATCCGATACCAATAATCAACAGTGATAAGACACAGATTGCCAAACTAAAAAGCAACGCACCCTGATCAAATGCTAATCCTTCGTAAGTTAGGAAATCAAAAAACGCTTTTCCTGTTTGAAGCTGTCCGATAATAACGATAATAGCAGCCAATAGACCCGCCATTGCAGAACCTACAACTAACCAAGGTTTCTTTGCAAAAGCAGCAAATAAGGAAATCAATCCACTGGCAAAAACAATTAATAATGCATCCATATTATAAACCTGAAGGTGTTGAAACTGTTTCTAATACTATTTTTAAACTTGGATTCACGAAATCCGTAATGATTGCCGGATAAACTCCTAAGATCACCACTGCAATAATGATAATTGCCAAAACAATTAACTCGGACCAATGTAAATCAGCAAACTGATCTCTTGTAACCGGCCCATACATGCTTAATTGATAAGCACGGAACGTGTAAACTGCTCCAAGGATCAAGGTTGTTCCTGCGATGATTCCAATTATCATATCAAACTGAACCAATCCTTTCAACATCAAGAATTCTCCGATGAAACCACTTGTTAATGGAACTGAAACAGAAGCAAATGCCAATACTGCAAACCAGAAAGCAAATTTCGGAGCTTGTTTTGCAAAACCACCCAAATCAGGCAGGTTTCTCGTTCCTGTTCTGCGCTCAATAATTTCTACAGCTAAGAATAATCCTACAGCTACCAAACCGTGATTAACGATTTGAACCATGCTTCCGGATAATGCATCAAAATCCCAAACCATAATTGCAGCAGCAATTAAACCAACGTGAGACATGGAAGCAAACGCAAATACGCGCTTCATATCTTTTTGTTTGATGGCGATAATTGCACCGTAAACCACTCCGATAGTTGCAAGAATGATAACAGGATATTGCAGGCAAGACATTGCTTCCGGAAATAAAGGAATCATCCAGCGGATCATTCCGTACAAAGCCATTTTCAGCATAATTCCCGATAATAACATGGTTCCAGCCATTGGCGACTTGGTATAGGTATCAGGTTGCCATGTATGGAATGGGAAGATTGGAATTTTAATTGCGAATGCTAAGAAGAATCCAAGAGCTAACCAACAAGCTGTTTTTGAAGTCAAGATTACTGCTTTCAAATCTTCGATCTGGAAAGATGCTGCATTTACTTTTAATCCGATCAGGGCTGCCAACATAGCAAGAGACCCCACAAAGGTGTAAATGAAGAATTTCATCAATGCTGCCTTTCTTTCCGGGGCACCAAACCACCAGGAAATTAAGAAAATCGGAATTAAAGTGATTTCCCAGAAAACATAGAACCATAATCCGTCCATTGAAATGAACACACCGATCAATCCCAATTGCATGAAGAAAACCATACTCGTAAACAAGCGATTTTCTGCGAGTTCATTTTTAAAATTAGAGACTAAGATCAAGGGAACCAAAACTGCTGTCAATAGCAACATCAATAATGAAATTCCATCGTATCCAAAACTCATGGTGATTCCGGTACTGCGAAGCCATTCCTCTTTGTTTCCAAATAAATGAACTGTTCCATCGTTGCTGTACTGCATCATACATGCTATTACAACACCTAAAACGGCAAGCGAACCGATAATTCCGTATGCACGAACGCCACTTTTAGGGACGATCAATACCGATAACGCAAAGAAAACTGGTAATATAAATAAAAGTACTTCCACGTATTAGTTTTTAGAATAGATAATGTAATAAACGATCAACCCGATGATTCCAAAAACCATCCAAAGAATGTAGTTATCCGTTCTTCCTGTTTGAATTTTGCGAACCAAATCGCCCGATTTTCCAATCACTTTTCCGATACTCACTACTC
Organism: Flavobacteriales bacterium UBA7666; assembly: GCA_002483265.1. Classification (GTDB taxonomy): domain Bacteria; phylum Bacteroidota; class Bacteroidia; order Flavobacteriales_D; family Crocinitomicaceae; genus Fluviicola. Next base: position 88,808 of record DLHO01000005.1, read on the forward strand.
CGCGGTGCAAGAATGCTCCTTCAAAGTAATGTGCTCCTTTTTCTGAAAGCCAGAGAATTGGTTTCACAAATAAGAAATCGTAGATCTCATCGAAGTATAATTTCATTGCAGAAGCTTTTTCCCATCCTTTCACCTGAGCATCTTCTTTAGGAATACTGTTTTTCTTCACGTAAACGATATACGTAATAATTGCAATAATTACTGCCATTGCTCCTGCAGCAACCATCAGCATCAAAGTCGTATTCGGATCACCGTGTTCTCCAACAGCCATTCCTGCTACATTATGAGCATAATGATGAGACAACCAATGAGTTCCACTGTGTAAGAAAACTCCCGGTAAATTCAACAATCCACCAACAACGGAAAGAATAGCCAAAATAACCAATGGCAATGTCATGGAAGCTGGTGCTTCATGCAAGTGGTGTTCTTGTTCGTGTGTTCCACGGAATGTTCCGAAGAAAGTAACGAAGTACAAACGGAACATATAGATTGCTGTCAAAGCAGAACTGAACATCAACGCGAAGTACACGAATTTGTGTGATTCGAATGCATGACCGATAATTTCATCTTTCGAGTAGAACCCGGAAAGTAAGGGAATCCCTGAAATTGCTAACGTTCCAATTAAAAAGGTAATATGTGTAATTGGAATTTTCTTGCGCAAACCACCCATTTTACGAATATCTTGTTCGTCAGACATCGCATGGATTACACTTCCTGAACCTAAGAACAACAATGCTTTGAAGAATGCATGTGTTGTAACGTGGAACATAGCAGCGGTGTAAGCTCCCATTCCCAATGCTACGAACAACATTCCCAATTGAGAAACTGTCGAATAAGCCAATACTTTTTTGATGTCGTTTTGGCGCATGGCAATGAATGCCGCAACAATCGAAGTTGCCAAACCAATATACAACATGATATCTTTTGTCAGGTGAGCACCCTCCAATTCGAATAAGTAATTGGAGCGAACCGTTAAGAAGATACCAGCCGTTACCATCGTAGCAGCGTGGATCAATGCAGAAACAGGAGTTGGACCAGCCATCGCATCGGGTAACCAAGTAAACAATGGAATTTGAGCCGATTTACCGGTTGCACCAATGAATAAACAGATTGTAATTCCAAAGATCAACATTTCAGAGATCTCGAATCCTTCTGTCATTACTGCTTTTGCAACTTCTCCGTATTCAAGTGTTCCGAATTTTCCAAGAATTAAAAACAATCCAATCAATAGACCTAAGTCACCAATTCGGTTCATGATGAATGCCTTTCGCGCAGCCAAAGTGTTTTTGAAATCCTGATACCAGAATCCGATCAACAAATAAGAACAGATTCCTACACCTTCCCATCCGAAGAACAACATGAAGTAGTTGCTTCCCAAAACCAAGGTCAACATGGCAAAGATGAAGAGATTCAAGTACGTAAAGAACTTGTAATATCCTGCATCGTGCTTCATATATCCCATCGAAAACAAGTGAATCAAAGTTCCCACACCGGTAACAATGAGGGTCATCCACATGGATAAATTATCTGCAAAAAGGCGTGCATTCAAAGAAAACGAGCTTGTTTTGATCATTGTGAACAAATGAACCGTTACAGGTTCACCATGTTGAACGCTCATAAAAGCCATTAGAGCAAGAACAAACGAAATAGCCATTACACCTGTAGCAATTGTTCCTACAACCACTTTTGAAAGTGATTTTCCTATCGTACCATTAATAAAAGCTCCAATCAGAGGAAGCAAAAGAATCAAAGGCAGTAATTGTGATACCGACATGTTTTAGTTTTTTAATTTATTAAACAATCGAATATCTGTTGAACGCGTATTTCGGTAAAGAAGTACCAAAATAGACAGACCCACCGTAGCTTCTGCGGCCGCAACCACCATGATGAAGAATACAAAGAGTTGTCCGTCTGCCTGTCCGAAATAAGTTGAAAAAGCTACAAGTAACAAATTCACCGCGTTGAGCATTAATTCAATGCACATCAATAAAATGATTGCATTTTTTCTGTAAAGCACTCCAAAAACACCAATCACGAACAATGCCGTAGCAAGTACCATGTAGTGTTCAATCTTTACTCCTGATTCAAATAATGTCGCTAATAACATATTACTCTATAGTTTGTTTTTCTTTTTTTGCTAAAAGAACTGCTCCAACCATTGCGGCCAAGAACAATATCGAAGAAACCTCAAAAGGAAGTACGTATTTTGTAAAGAGCACTTTACCCAAATTTTCAACCAATCCTACTTGTTCAGAATTTGCATCGATCATTGGAGCTGCAAGGATAGCCTCACGCATTGCCGCAACTACTACTAAGAATAAACCTCCTCCGGCAACTGCTGCACCAATGGTCATCAATGGTGAATGTTTCGGTTCATTTTCCTTATTCAGGTTCAATAACATCAAAACAAAGAGGAAAAGTACCATGATTGCTCCTGCATAAACAATGATATTTACGATTGCAATAAACTGAGCATTCATTAATACGTAGTTTGCAGAGATTAAGAAGAAAGTAAGTACTAAGTACAAAACACTTCTTACGGGGTGTTTACTCAAAACAACCATCAATGCCGTTCCGATTGTCAATCCACCAAGAATGTAAAATAGTATGTCTAAACTCATTACGCAGGTCTTTTTCCGGTTAATTGTCTTTTACTAATATCCACACGCTGATCAACCGGTTCAACCAATTTATCTTTTCCGTAGATAAAATCGTTGCGTTCGAAATAAGTCGGAACGATACGATCTGTCAGGAAAATTGCTTCTTTCGGACACGCTTCTTCACACAAACCACAGAAAATACAACGCAGCATATTGATCTCATATGTGGAAGCGTATTTTTCTTCTCTGTATAAATTCTCTTCGCCTTTTTTGCGTTCTTCAGAAGTCATAGTAATTGCTTCTGCCGGACATGCAACCGCACATAATCCGCAAGCAGTGCAATTTTCTCTTCCCTCCTCATCACGTTTCAATACGTGTTGTCCACGATATACAGGAGCAAACTCGCGTTTTACTTCCGGATATTTCAGGGTATTGTGTTTCTTGAATAAATGCTTAAATGTGATCCACATACCTCCCAAAATTGCTGGTAAGTAAAGTTTCTCCATGAAGGTCATCTTCTTGTTCGAAACAACTTTTTTACGATTTGATAAACTTTCCATTCGAATATTTATAAGCTATTTCCAGTTTTAGTCTTTTCAAAGGAGGTATTCACTCCTAAGGGCTGCTCCATTTTTACATTGCTAGCAGATTCGTTGTCCTTGTTTTTAGAGAACCAACCTTCTGTATAAGCAATCACAACTCCGGTAATCAATAAGTTGATCAATGCAATCGGAATCATTTTTTTCCAACCGATGTGCATTAACTGATCGTAACGGAAACGGGGTAAAGTCCAGCGAATCCACATGAATACGAAGACAAAGAAGAATGTTTTTGCGAAGAAAACCAATGTTCCAAGAATTGCTAAGGTGTTTCCGGAGAAGTTGTCCATTCCCGGGAAATTGTATCCTCCGAAGAACAATGCTGAAATGATTGCACACGAAATAAACATGTTCACATATTCTGCGAATAGGAAGAATCCTAGTTTCATTGCACCGTATTCTGTATGGTAACCACCAATCAACTCAGATTCACACTCCGCTAAATCGAATGGAGCACGGTTACATTCTGCCAAGGCTGTAATTAAGAATACGATAAAACAAATGGGTTGTTTGAATACATTCCAGGAGAACCATCCGTTATCCCAAAAGCCGTGTTGTTGATCAACGATATCCCGAATACTCAATGATCCTGTCATCATTACAATGGTAATCACCGAAACTCCCATTGCTAATTCGTAGGAAATCATTTGAGAACTTGCGCGAATTGCTCCGAACAAGGCAAACTTGTTATTGGAAGCCCAACCGCCAATCATGATTCCGTAAACTCCGATGGAAACAGCTCCCATAATGAAGAGAATTCCGATGTTCACATCAGCAACCTGCAAAGCAATTGTTTCACCGGCTATTTTCAAATCCGGTCCCCACGGAATAACTGCGCCCGTAATGAGCGAGGTAAACATTGCAATTCCCGGCCCGATGATAAACAACCATTTATCTGCATTGGTCGGTCTGAAATCTTCTTTGAAGAACATCTTTCCACCATCTGCTAATGGCTGAAGTAAACCGAATGGTCCAGCTCTGTCTGGTCCGATACGATCCTGCATCCAAGCCGCAACTTTTCGCTCCATCAGAGTCAGATAAGCTGCGATCCCCAGTGTGATTGCGAATAAAGCAACAACTATGATTAATTTTATGATCATCTTAATTCAGTTTTTTGGATTCGATTCGCTCGTCAACAAGGTATTGGTTTTGAGCGATTACAGAATGTCTGTTGATTACTCTTGGACCTTCAATATTCCATTGACTTTTATCTTTCTTGTCGAAACGGCATTCGTTACAAATCCAAGCAGTTTTTCCATCGATATCTTCGATTTCACCGTATTTGTCTTTACGACCAGTCACACGGTAAATTTCATCTCCGAACATCCAAACAACAGCTTTCCCGGCACATTTTGTACACTCGCAAGATGCTTCCATTGGTTTCAGGAACCATACACGGCTTTTGAATCGGAATGTTTTATCTGTTAAAGCTCCAACCGGACAAACATCAATTACGTTTCCGGAGAAATCATTATCTATTGCTTGCTCAATGTAAGTAGAGATTTCAGCATGGTCACCGCGGTGCATAATCCCATGAACACGTTTATCTGTCAATTGATTTGCCACATAAACACAACGATAACACAAAATGCAGCGATTCATGTGCAATTTGATCTTGTCACCGATATCAATCGGATCAAACGTTCTGCGTTTCTCTTCGTAACGGGTTCCTTCTTTTCCGTGTTCGAAACCAAGGTCTTGCAAATGACATTCGCCAGCTTGGTCACAAATCGGGCAATCCAGTGGGTGATTGATCAACAAAAACTCTGTTACAGCTGCGCGATTATCGTAAACACGCTCTGAGGTTTTGTTTTTCACAATCATTCCATCCATTACCGGAGTAGAACAAGATGCAACTAATTTAGGCATAGGACGCGGATCTGCAGTAGAGCCAGCGGCTACTTCTACTAAACACGTTCTACATTTACCACCACTTCCTTGCAATTTGCTATAATAACACATTGCAGGAGGAACTACATCTCCACCGATTTGACGAGCAGCATTCAGGATGGTTGTTCCCGGTTCTACTTCTACTTCGATATCGTCAATGATAACTTTTACCATAATGGATCTCTATTTTATACTAAAGGCATGTGATTTGACGCAATTCCGAAGTTGCGCTTTACTGCTTCATCCGGATGCGTTACGTGCCATTCAAATTCTTCTCTAAAATGACGAATTGCTGCTGCTACCGGCCATGCAGCTGCATCACCCAACGGACAAATCGTATTTCCTTCAATTTTCTTGTTGATCTCTGCCAACAAATCAATGTCATGCATGTGACCTTGTCCGTTCTCCAAACGACGAAGTACTTTCTCCATCCATCCGGTTCCTTCACGACAAGGTGAACATTGTCCACAAGATTCATGTGCATAGAAACGTGCAAAGTTCCAGGTATTTCTTACAATACATTGGTCTTCATCAAATACGATGAAACCTCCTGAACCTAACATCGAACCGCTTGCAAAACCACCTTCTGCCAAACCTTCGTAAGACATTAAACGATCTACTCCTTCTGCCGTTTTGGTAATCAGGTTGGCAGGTAAGATCGGAACGGATGATCCTCCTGGCACACAAGCCTTGATTTTCTTCCCATTAGCGATTCCTCCACACCACTCATCTGAGTAAATGAATTCTTCGACAGTTATGCCCAATTCGATTTCGTACACACCTGGTTTTACCAAGTTTCCACAAGCTGAAATCAACTTTGTTCCTGTACTTTTTCCAATACCAATTTTTGCGTATTCAGCTCCTCCGTCATTGACGATCGGAACAACTGCTGCGATTGATTCTACGTTGTTTACTACTGTTGGACATCCCCACAAACCTCTTACAGCCGGGAATGGTGGTTTGATACGCGGGTTTCCACGTTTCCCTTCCAATGATTCGATCAACGCAGTTTCTTCCCCACAGATATAAGCTCCACCACCTGGTGCAATAGCTAAATCCAAGTCGTATCCTGAACCTAGGATATTTTTTCCAAGGAAACCGTTTGCGTATGCTTCGGCAATTGCTTTCTCCACAATTTCCAACACCCACATGTATTCTCCGCGGATATAAATGTATGATTGATTGCATCCCAAAGCGTAAGAAGAAACAATCATTCCTTCCACTAAAAGATGTGGAATCTTCTCCATTAAATAACGATCCTTGAAAGTTCCGGGTTCAGATTCATCTGCGTTACATAATAAATAACGCGGAACTCCTTCCGGTTTTGCAAGGAAAGACCATTTCATTCCGGTAGGGAATCCTGCTCCTCCACGACCTCTCAGTCCGGAAGCCTGAACTTCTTCTACCACATTTTGCGGTGACATCGTTTTCAAAGCCTTTTCTACAGAACGGTATCCCCCGTTTTTGCGGTAGACTTCAAAAGTTTCGATTCCAGGAACGTCTATGTGTTCCAATAATAATTTTCTTCCCATTCCTATTTATCTGAATGTTCTTTACGCAAGGTGTCCAATAACTCATCTACTTTCGCAGGAGTTAAATGTTCGTGGTAATGTTTTCCGCATTGAAGCATCGGTCCATAACCACAAGCTCCCAAACACTCTGCAGTTTTCAATGTAAACATTCCATCTGCCGATGTTTGACCAACTTTGATATCTAGTTTGTTTTCAATGTGTTCGATAATCTGATCTGAACCCACCAACATACATGGGCCTGTTCTACAAACTTCCAAAACAACTTTACCAGGTTTTTCGATATTAAACATGGTGTAGAAAGTTGCTACTTCATACACTTCGATCGGTTGAATATTCAACAATCCGGCAACGTAATTCATTGTCGGTACACTTAACCAACCTCCGAATTCCTCTTCTGCCAAATGAAGAATGCGCATCAATGCACTTTTCTGTTTCCCTTCCGGATAATGGTTGATGAAGCGTTGCACTTCAACCATTTTCTCAGCGCTGAATTGTGGTTCAGCCTGATCTGTACTATTATGTGTAACTGATATACTCATCTTATGCGTCCAATTCTCCTGCAATCACGTTCAAACTACTTAATGTCAATACTGCATCTGAGATGGTTTGACCCGTAATCATTTCCGGATATGCTTGATAATAAATAAAACAAGGTCTTCTAAACTGAAGTCTGTATGGTGTTCTTCCTCCATCTGAAATCAGGTGGAATCCTAATTCCCCATTTCCTCCTTCTACTGCGTGATATACTTCTCCAACCGGAACAGGTGTTTCACCCATGACGATTTTAAAGTGGTAGATCAAGGCTTCCATTTTGGTATAAACGTCTGCTTTTGTCGGCAAATAGAATTCAGGAACATCCGGAGAGAAATAACTTCCTTCCGGCATGTTGTTATATGCTTGTTCGATGATCTTCATACTCTGACGAATCTCTTCCTGACGCACACAAAAACGATCGTACGTATCTCCTTGCGTTCCAACCGGAATAATGAAATCAAAATCTTCGTAAGAAGAATAAGGAGTCATTACGCGTACGTCATAATCAACACCTGCTGCGCGTAGGTTCGGACCCGTAAATCCGTAATCCAATGCTCTTTCACCGGAAATTGGACCAGCACCAATTGTACGATCCATGAAAATGCGGTTACGCAATAACAAGTCATCGAACTCCTGGAAGTGTTTATTGAATTCTTTTAGGAACTTTTTCAGTTTTACGTGGAAAGCCGGCGAGAAATCGCGCTCAAAACCTCCAATGCGACCAATGTTTGTAGTCAAACGTGCACCACACACTTCTTCGTACAATTCATAGATCAACTCACGTTGTTGGAACATGTAGGTAAAACCCGTTAATGCTCCGGTATCAACACCAATTACGGAATTACAAACCAAGTGGTCCGCAACGCGCGCCAATTCCATAATAATCACACGCATGTAATCTACTTTCTTTGGAACCTGCACCCCGATCAATTTCTCCATGGTCATTTCCCAACCCATGTTATTGATTGGGGAAGAACAATAGTTTAATCGGTCTGTGATTGGTGTAATTTGGTTGTAAGGTCTTCTTTCAGCCAGCTTTTCAAAAGCGCGGTGAATGTAACCAACCGTTTGAACTGAGCTCAGGATTTTTTCTCCGTCCACTGTCAACACGTTCTGGAAAATTCCATGCGTTGCAGGGTGAGTTGGCCCAAGGTTCAGCGTTGCAATTTGTCCGTCGATGGTTTCATCGGCGAATAAACTCTGCTTATTTTTTGAAGTATCGCTCATAGTTTTGTTTTCTCAAAGCTGCACTAACGTTTGCTTGTTTTTTTTCGAAAGCAGTGCTTTCTCACCTACCGAAGTAGCGATCATCTTTATCTTCTCTTGTTGCGTCTTCCAAATGATACTCTTTTCTCATCGGGAAATAATCCATTGAATCTTCGTTCAGGATGCGTGTCAGGTTCGGATGTCCTTCGAAAATTACTCCGAAGAAATCATATGTTTCACGTTCCTGCCAATCTGCACCAATATAAATATCTATAATGGACTGAATGTTTGGAGTTTCGATCGGAAGAAATGCGCGAACACGTAAACGCACATTATTCACTAAGGAATGCAGATGATAGTTTACACAGATCTCACGACCTTTATCGTTTGGAAAATGTGCTGCACCGATCAATGTAAGGAAAGAAACTTTCAATACTTCGTCTGTTTTCAACCAAGCGATCAAATCATGTGTTTTGTCGGCCTGAATCTCAATAGTCAATAAACCGTAAGGTTCTTCGTGATTGCGAACAGCATCTCCGAATTTTTCCTGAATGCGAGCCAGTACCGCCTCGTTTGTCAAATTACTCATCGTTCAAATCGTATTTCTTCAACAAATGCTTGTATTCATCCGAATAGCGGCGACGCAATGATTCGCTCTTTACCAAGCGGTGAATGTTCATACACCCTTCGATAATTTGCTCTGGTCTTGGCGGGCATCCCGGAACGTAAACATCCACAGGAATTACACGGTCAATTCCTTGCAACACTGAATATGTGTCAAAAATCCCACCTGAACAAGCACACGCACCAACAGACAAAACCCATTTCGGTTCAGCCATTTGTTCGTAAACCTGCTTCAAGATCGGAGCTAATTTTTTTGAGATTGTGCCGGCAACAATCAATAGATCTGCCTGACGGGGAGAAAAGGACATACGCTCCATTCCGAAACGCGCAACGTCGTAGTTACTTCCCATTGTACCCATGTATTCGATACCACAACAAGAGGTAGCAAAAGGCAGAGGCCAAACAGAGTTTGCACGAGCTGCTCCAATTACTTTGTCAAGCAATGTCAATTGGAAACCTTCTCCGTTAATGGTTTCTACACCATTGATAATTTCTACTTTTCCCATTCTAAAGCGCCTTTTTTAAGTACGTAGAAAAATCCTGTAAGGAAGAATGCCACGAAAACAATTACCGCGATCAATCCGTCAGACTGTAAGAATTTGAAATTCACAGCATATGGATAGAAGAAGATTACTTCTACATCGAACAACACGAATAAAATTGCGGTTAACAAATAACGAATGGAGATCGGGAAACGAGCGTTTCCAACTTCTTCAATACCACACTCCCAGTTGGCATTTTTCTTTTTTCCAAATAGTTTGGGGCCTAGCATAGGAGCAACCACCAAAACCATTACAACAAAACCCAGAGCAACACCTGCCTGGAGCAATATCGGTAAGTAATCTTCTGCAGAAGACATAATCTCTAGTTTTTAAGACAGGCGAATTTAATACTTTTTAACAAGAACAAATGGCGCAAAATCCTATTTAGATTTAATCTAAATTACGCTTAAATACTTTAGAAAGCTAGGGAAAACATTGGTCGAAGAAAAGCATTTGTAGGACGATGATAAAGGTTGATTGATGTGTACACTTTCAACTCCTTTGTTTAATCAATGTTCTTAATAATTAATGGAAGACTAATCGTTAAGTTGAAATAATCGTTCCCTAAATTGAATGGATCGTTATTAAATCCAAAGGTGTGGACATAGGTTAGATCGACAAAGCTCAACAAAGAAACACCGATTTCTGCAGAGATCCGGTTTTCAAATTTGCGGCTGAAATCCGTATAATACAGATAACCAACTCTTACAATTCCAAAGTAATAATTGTATTCGAGCGTGACTTTTGGAGCCATGACAAGAGGTCCCAACAATCTGATATCCGTTCCGACAGCAAATCCAATATGTTTGAGCGGAAGAAAATCTTCCTCATGCCAGCCCAGATTGAAAGCCAGACCAACAAATCCATCCTTTCCCTGCATATAATTAAAACGCGGCCCTCCGATAAGCGAATTTGGCGACACACCCAATTCTCTTATTGAAAAATAGTTGCGTTCGCGTTGTGCATTTACGGCACTAAACGTAAGGCTAAAGAGGAAGAACAAGCAAAAGACAACAAAACTTCTCATCGGTTTCAGAATGGGATTGAAGCAAAGAAACTTCTTTTAAATCAAACAGTTGTTGCGATTTTCCGTACTTGAAATAAATTGAACTTTGAGAATGGAGAAGTGAAAAGGTTTTAAATGTGAGTAAATAATTCTATAGATCTGTTGCAATTTTCCTTACTTGACAAGTATTTTTAGTAGTTTATCACAAAATTATAATGCTCATTTTCGTCAATTGTAAAAATCGAATCATGGGAGGTTGTTATACCATTTCTAGTAACTTCCCATGTAGCTTCCCACTCTCCAAAAGGCACTTGAGATTCGGCAAAAGTATTCGAATAGCAACCGAGCTTTTCTGTTGGAATAATATTATTATAATTAGGAATGTAGGTTGGTTGCATATCAAATATTATTTTATCAGAGGCTCCTTGACAATTTATATTATTTACCGATAATGTTAAGTAGGCACATTCAGCAAACGTAAAATCAAAACTCGGGTTCTTTTCACCATGGATGGTATACGAATAACTGACCTCATTCATGTAACACCAGTTGGGCGGAGGGTCTAAACGGATCACATACGAACGGTTCTTGCGAACCTTTACGGGAACCAGTTTCTCTCCGTTCCCGTCTAAAGTTCCACTTGCCACAGTAGTATAATCCGTACCATTATTCCCCTCTTTTTCTTCCACTACATAGTAGTTCAATTCCGGGTAAGATTCGCCCGTGTCGGCATTCCTGGCTGTCAGGTGAAAATTTCGTTCCTTGGAGCAGGAAGTAAACACAACTAACCCTAGGCATAATAGAAATAAGTTTTTCATAATACAATGACTTTTTTAGTGATTCTGGATCCCGTATCTGTAAGAAAAATACAAAAGTAGATTCCCTTTTTCAAATTTAACCTCAAATAGTTTTGATTAGTTACGGTTTGAGTATAAACATGTAACCCTTCCGATGAATAAATCATGACCTCTTGTATCGCTGTTTGTTTCCAGGTAAAATTTACTTCTCCGGAAGAAGGATTGGGATATACCCGAATGTTATTTATTTGGTCCGATTCTGAGATAAGATCATTGTCTACCTGATGCTGTGGCGTCTTTTCTGTATTACTGTTGCCGGAGGAACTGTCGCCGGATTGTGTCGTTCTGTTTCCGTAATTCGGGCAATCATCTTGTATAAAAGCATGGAAAGTACTGCCGTTTGAGGAATGAAATCCAGGCTTGATGTGAATTTCATACCCGGCATACGCCGTGATATCTCCTGTCTTTTCAATGATATAATCTCCGGGATCCGTTTTGGGAGTAACTTGCTCTCCAATAATTAATTTGTATTCAGCCTTATACCAAGCTTTGTATTTATACCCTGAACCGATTAAGCTTTGGTTGTGGTTTTTACCGATAATCTTGTTTTGCAGATACACATCGGTTGCTTCCGTTTCGTTCAGAATAAAATCACGTGTGGTTTCCAGGTAATAAGGCTGGTAACCGGCATTTTCATCTATGGAAGCCTGCATTTTGATGTGCTCGTAAGTTTGTGGATCGCAGTACATTGCTTCAAAAGGGGTGATCTGGAAATGAGTAGAACTATGCGCCAGATTCGAGTAACCAAACAAATCAGATTGAACATTTGAGTTAAATTCATTAAACATCAACCCTTCATTTTTTACATTGTAAAACAGGTTGTTATTCTGCCAGATATCTGGATTAATAGCTAGTGCGGATACCAAAGGTAAGAAGGAAACATGGTTGTCGTAATGTTTTTGTCCCAAACCATGCGCAGACCATCTGAGAATGCTCACGATACCGGTAACGTTCTTGTTGTAAAACTCATCCTTGTATCCTCCCTGAGCCATATCCCATTCGTACGCATTGACCATCCGGTAATCCCGGTTTCTTATCGTAATGGGATAGAAGAACGTTATTATTTGCTCTTTAATCCGGAACGCCGTATTCTCAGAAGCATATTTAGAAGCATACACCCGCCGGTGTTTATAATGAAGCCCTCCTAACCCCATAACAACAGCGTTTTGGGTAAATAATTCCGTATTCGGATACAAAGAATACCGGTGTGTATAATTTTCGGTATTACTCCCTGTTGAAACCGCTATATTCCTCGTAAATGAAGGAAAACTTTTGCGTTGATCGTTCATCGGAGTAAACTGATGATTGAAGTCATTATTCAAAGCGGACATGAAATTTATCCTTTCCTGAGCCGGATTTGCCTGAACAGAATATACATAACTACTATAATTATTAGGATAGCCAGCTAAAATATGAGTTACGGACATATCCTTTGAAGCTTCATCAATCAATGCTTTATAAGCTTCTTTTGCAAAGAAGTTCCGATTTCGCATATCGTAATAAATGATTTGAGTAAACATAGGAATATTTGCACCATGATGAGGACTATCGAAGGGAATATACAATCGGGTATGATGATGTGGGTTTCTAGAATCATCCATGTGCTGTTTCTCCATTTTTTTCAATGCATACCGCGCTATTTGCCCACCCATACTATATCCCATAATGATATTTTCCCAATCTTCATCCGGATAGTCCTCAGATTTCTTTGAATTGACATGTCTAATAAAAGAGGCGAAATAATCACCCGCTTGTTCCAAACTCACATTTCCTGGCTTCTGTTTGATAAAAATCACATCATAACCCCTGTTCGCCAACTCATCAATGATACCCGAATAATTAAACTGCTCATAATATTTTGACAGACTCAATAATTGCAATTTTGGCCTATAAGGAGGAACAATAATAAATGGTCTTCGATATTTATCATCCACATTCCCACATCCCGTTTTTATCCCCGTTCTGTAACGAAGTCCCGGCCAGCTTCCAAACCGGTGTTTGTAATCCCAACCAGAAGACTTCTCTGCTTTTTCACCAATTGTTGTTACGTAGAAAGACAATGTGTCGTTATTTACTACACCATTTAGTGAATATTGAAAAGCTACTCTCCCAATAATAGAATCTTGGGTTCTGTCGTATCTAATCAGTGCATTTGGTCCAAATATCTGATACCCGGATCCCAAATTAACCTGCAAGGACAAATTGGTTATATCCGGGCTCGTTGAAATTAAATCATCCACATACTTAAGATATCCTTCTGTATAACCATTATCAGGATAAAACTCAAGAATTGTAGCGGATTTCATAAGTCGTTTCTCATAGAGACTGTTTTCTGAAGTAACAGGAGTTAGTTTAAATTGATTTACTGAAAAATAATCCTCATTCATTTTTGAAGAATCAATCAAAGATGTATTGTGAAGCAAAAAACCAAATGGTAGAACCAATTCATCGTCTTCCAGTAAATCTTCATTTTCTTCAAATTCATTATATAGAAAATCTAGCAAAGAATCGTTTGTCATCAGATAAGTGGAATCTTCATAGGAAAGTGCAATATCTTCATATAATTGAAAAAACTCGTTAATCCCATGAATTTGATTGTAATTTCCGAAAAGTTGATCTTGTGTAACCAAGTTAGAAGAAAAAGACCGGTTAATCAAAGTGTTTCCATATAAACTTGAATTCAAATTTTCAAACATCTTGTCGGCGATTTTCCGAATGTTCTCTTCGAACAACGTATCCACCTGTCCCCACCCATGTAAACCCATTAGCAGAAACAATACTGTTAGTAATTTTCTCATGGCTTACGGTTTTACCTGTTGTTCCAATTTCTGGATCAATTCCTGCTGCAGGCGGATGGTTTCCTGTTGTTGTTGAAGCAGCTGATCCTGAGCTTTTACCTGTTCGTTGATCTGAAGCAGGTAAAGAGTCAATTCTTCGATCTTTTCCATGAATAGGATGCTCGTTTTTGCCAGATTCAATCCGTTTTCAGTCATTTCTTTAGCACTCGGAACATTTGGTAAATGATTATTTTTTTGAATAAACTGCTGGACTTCGCTCAACGGCATCAAGGGATACTTCTCATCAAACACATAATCAGACCAGTTGTCTAAATTTACCTTGATCTCACGTGCATAAAGTAATCCTGTGTGATCCAACTGCATCAATTTGTAGGTCGGATTGGGTGAATTCGGATTGTTACTTAAGCGCTTTTCGACCAATAGGGGATGTAATTGGGAGTTTATATTTAACTGGACATGGAATTTGGCATCTGGTTTTACGCCAACTCCCAATCGTGGATCCGGAGAACAGTTCGTATTGATCAAAAACATGCGTTGCGGATTGGAAGTTGCCTGCCAAAAGGGAGCAGTTTGAATATAACCACCATTCATGTCAGTGGCACAGGGCATTGCTTGTTCTGATGCAGGTAGATAAACCAAACTCTTCAAATCTCCGCCGTTCTTCACTTTTCCATTGGCATTGATCATCAAGACTCCGTCATCCGGCAAAGTAGAGTCTCCCAAGGCTTTGATCTTAAAGTCTCCTTCTTTAATAATCGTGTTCCCAACTAAGGTAGTATTTCCGGAAACTTTCATATCGTTTTTGAATGTTGCGTTTCCTATCACTTTCAGATCACTTTTAATGGTGGCGGTTTTGTTAACGATCAAAGAGTCTTTGACAACGAGCATGGAATCAATTCTAGCTGATCCGTTGACTTGTAGTTTAGCGCTTGGTGCAGTAGTTCCAATACCAACATTTCCTGAAGAAGGAAGTGTATTTGTTTGAGAATAAGAGTGATTTGCCAAGAATAAAAATCCAAGGCAGGAAAAGGCAAGAACAGCCTTCTTGATAGCAGGTTTCATAAAAATCAATTTAGTTAGTTCGGTTAACCTTGACAGAATAGTTTCAGGTCTCCAAAACTAAGTTAGAATTTTTTCTGAATGATGATTACCTGAAATAAAAATTTAACAAACATTTGCCAGTCAGAGCTTTAAGCTTAGGTAGTTTTTTAATTAAAACTACAAATCCTCCGAATCGGAGACATCTCCGCGAAGGGCGCGGTAGCGTTTTCTGGCTTCAACGGTCAACAAGCTTCCTTTGCATTCAAACAAGATTTTCTTGTAATACTCAGTAGCTTTTTCTTTGTCGTGAAGGTTTTTTTCATAGATCTCAGCGATCGTGAAAATGGCATCATCGGCTAAGATGTCATCCATGTGATAGGTGACAATTTTATTGAGGTAATCCAGTGCTTCCTGCCATTTTCCCTGATACTGCATGGCTTGTGCTTTACGCAAAAGGATTTCATCTGCCAAACCATGTGCGGGAAATGCTGCATTGATTGAATCGTAGAGTTTGAAAGCGCGGTCGAATTGATGCTGCTCCAATAATAAATCTGCCTGTGCAAACTGATACATGGCAGTGTAATTGCTATCTAAGCCGAGATTATCGGTAATCAGAACGGACAATTTCATGGCGTCGTTTGCAATGAGTTTCGTAGTCGATTCCTTTAGAATGTCTAATTGTGATTGGGCAAATTTGAAATCACCGTCGTAATAGAAAATACGCGCATTCTTGAATTTCGCTTCGGAACCAATTGCTTCGAACTTGAACTCCTTATCGATCTGCATGTAATAGAGCGATGCTTGCCAAATATCGTCCTGAAGAACCAACACATCTGCCAATGCCATTTTGATCTGGGATTTTTCAAAGTCGGACAATCCATTTACAGCCAAACAGCTATCTAATAAATCTGCTGCACCTTTGGCATCGTTTCCATAATAAGCTTTGATTTCAGCCAACTCTTTTGCCGTATAAACCGCATTTCTTCCCCAGCCCAGCAATTTTAAACCATCACGGTATTCCTTCTCTGCGTCAATGATATCTTGCGGTTGGTATTTCTTCTCAATGGTAATTTCGCGGTAACGAATATTCAGTGAAGCACTGTAAGCCGAATAATAATTCGGGTTTTGAGAACCCTGATCGATGATGTATTTGTAAGCCAATCGTGCAGTTGCATAATCGCTATTCTCCACACAGGTTTCCGCCAAATCCATTACGCGGTTTCCACTTCCTTTCTCCCGGCGATCTAAGGCCTGAGTTTGAATTAGTGCAGATTTAAATTCTTTCTTCTGAATGAAAAGCCAAATCAACATTTCGGAATAGACAAAGTCGTTTGGTTTTTTCTGAATCCGAACCAATAATTTGTCCTTCAGTTTTTGATAAACTCCGGTTTTATCTTCTGAAAAATCGATTTGTTTTGTAAGTGCATTTTGAATATTGCTGGTGTAATTCGGATATTGATCCAGAATATCAAAATACTCATCGATCATCTCATCCGTTCTCCCCAAGAGCGAATAAACTTCAGCAAATTGAATTTGTAAAGGATAATTCTTCTTTAGCTCTTTTCTGCCGGATTCCAGGGTTTTCAGTCCCCAATCTACTTTTCCTTTTTTGATGAATGAATTGTATAATTCGACTACTTCATACCCATTCGGAGCAACCTGCTTGATTCGGTCGTTATAGAGTTTTTCGGTTTGAGAAATACGCTCAGTGCGTTCGTACAAATCACCCAAGGCAATGGTATAATCGAAATCTGTGGAATTCGCTGAAACCAGTTTCTTCAGAAATTTCTCTGCATCCTTTGCCTGATTGGTTTTCTCCAAACAATCTACGTAGCGCAGCTGATCAAACTTGGTGCTTTGCTTGTTGATGATCTTTTCGAAATATGGAAGTGCTTTATCAAATTCGCCATTGTTATAATACAAATTCGCCAATTGCTGATCGGTACTGGTTTGTGCCGAAAGTGCAAACGAAAAAAGAAGACAACAAAGAATTAGCGCTTGTTTCATGATTTATTTAGTGTACAGCTTTAAAACGCTCAAATGTAGGTTTAAATTGCTCGTAAGATTGTTTAAATTCTATAAATTGTTTCTCCAGAATCAAACTATGGGAACGAATTTGTTCCGACTCTTTTTTTTCGAATTGAACATGCTCATAATAAGTCGAGCGATCTCCGGCTCCATTTTCAATATCTGACTGCAATTTCTGAAGTCTTTCCTGCTGTTCTTTTTGTGCTAAGCGTAGTTGTTTTATTTCAGTAGTAAAGAAATCCGTAGCTCGGTAAGCCTGAATAAATCCGTCAATTTCTCTTGCTGTTTGGATATCGAGCGTATCATTTCCCAGTTCAATATTGAAATTCAACAACATCATTTTGGATTTCCCTCGCAGTTTCAATACCACATTGGTGTCTAACTCCTGAAGAATTTTCCGAACAGAATCATTTGTAGCTTTCGTGAAAAGCACATCATCTTCAAACTTTCCAAGCTTGCTTTCGCAAGAGGAGAAGAAAATAAGCAGTATCAGGAAGGATCCAATTCTGAGCATGAGACTAAATTACATAAAATTCCAAAAACAGGTAGGGGCAGAAAATTTCCGCCCCTACCTGTTATATATCTTAGTCTATTCTTGTAAATCCGGTATACTTATGCAACACCTCCGGAATTTCAATTCCATCCAGTGTTTGATAATTTTCCATGATTGATGCTATGATTCGCGGAAGAGCCAAGGCGGAACCATTCAATGTATGCGCCAGGTAATTCTTCTTATCACTTCCCTTAAATCGCAATTTCAAACGATTTGCCTGGAATGTATCAAAACGGGAGCAAGAGCTTACTTCCAACCATTTTTCCTGAGCTGCAGAAAACACTTCAAAATCATAAGTCATTGCAGAAGCGAACCCGGTATCTCCACCACACAAACGCAAAATGCGGTAATGCAATCCCAATTTCTCCAATAATCCTTTCACGTGATTCACCATTTCGGTTAAGGCACGATCTGTATTTTTAGGATGCTCAATACGAACAATCTCTACTTTATCAAACTGATGCAAACGGTTCAAACCACGAACATGTGCTCCGTAACTTCCTGCTTCACGACGGAAACAAGGCGTGTAACTTGTCATTTTGATAGAGAAATTCTCATCCGGTAGTACCACATCACGATAAATATTCGTTAACGGAACCTCTGAAGTTGGGATCATGTATAAATCATCCACCGGCATGTGATACATTTGTCCTTCCTTATCCGGAAGTTGTCCTGTACCGTAAGCACTTGCTTCGTTCACAACGTGAGGAACAATGAATTCTTCGTAACCGGCTTTCTCCGCTTCATCTAGGAAGAATTGAATCAAAGCCCGTTGCAATTTCGCTCCTTTCCCTCTATAAACCGGAAATCCGGCACCAGTGATCTTAACTCCCAATTCGAAATCGATCAAATCAAATTTCTTGGTCAACTCCCAATGAGGAAGTGCTTTGTTATGCAATACAGCCGGTTCACCAACTACTTCAATTGTTTCGTTGTCCTCCTCATTCTTTCCTGCAACAACCAGGTTATTCGGAACATTCGGAATTTGATAAAGCAATTGAGTAATTTCATTTTCAAGTGTATCAACCTGCACTTTCAATTGGTTTTCCTCTTGTTTTAAATCGGCTGTTTTAGCTTTAGCAGCTTCTGCCTCCGCTGCTTTACCGCTTTTGAAGAATTCACCAATTTCCTTTGCAATCTTATTCAATTCGGAGGTAATTGATTCCATAGATGTTTTTGCAGAACGCCATTGCTGGTCCTTCGCAATAATTGCATCAATAGTCTCTGTCACATCCATGTTGCGCTTTTTTAGTGCTGTGATGATCTCATCACGTTCAGCGCGGATTTTGGTCATTTCTAACATATGAATTGAATTTGGTGTTGATCCGCCGAAGCAGATCGGGTTTAAAATTGGTAAAATTAAAACATAAAAAAAGGCGAATCCCGAAACTGTCGGAACTCGCCTTTTATCAAAAATTATCTATTATTCGATTAAGCTTCCGCAGTTTCAAATGGAACTACCGATACAAACGAACGATCATCTCTTTTCTTACGGAACGCAACCGTTCCGTCAGTCAATGCATATAATGTATGGTCTTTTCCAATTCCAACATTTTCTCCTGGGTGGTGTGCAGTTCCGCGTTGACGAACGATAATGTTCCCAGCGATTGCAGCTTGTCCACCAAAAATTTTCACTCCTAGACGTTTGCTATGTGATTCGCGACCGTTTTTGGAACTACCGACTCCTTTTTTGTGTGCCATCTTTTCTAATTTTTTATTCGTCTATTGACGAAGAATTACCCTTTAATATCTGTAATCGTAATTTGTGTAAAAGATTGACGGTGTCCGTTTCTTTTCACATATCCTTTTCTGCGTTTTTTGCGGAAAATGATAACTGTATCACCTTTAACGTGATCATTCACTTGAGCAGTAACTAATGCTCCTGCGATAGCTGGGGCGCCAATATTCACTTTTCCTCCGTTGTCTACCAATAAAACACGATCAAATTCTACTTTTGATCCTGCTTCAGCGTCTAAACGGTGTACAAAGATTTTTTGGTCTTTTTGCACTTTAAATTGCTGCCCTGCTATTTCTACTATTGCGTACATAACAGATGTTTTAAAATTTAATTTGGAGGGCAAAGATAATAAAGTTTTTCAACAATCTAATTATCAGAACTATTTTTTCTTACTCTGAAAGCATTTTTTTTCACTTTTGGGATAAGTGCAAGCTTATCCTCCTTATACCCGGGTAATTAAATGCTACTCTACTATCAATGGTAAGGAATGTGTTCCGTTAGACGCTCCCATCTTTACAAAATAGTATCCCGAACGCAAACCTGCCAACGGAATCTGAAGTGAATTCAAATCCGTTTGCTCATTCGTTTCGAACACAATTCTTCCCTGTGCATCGAGTAATTGTACTTTTTCCGGAGACTCTTGTTCAGTCCATTTCAATACCACAAATCCTTCTTTCTCTGCCGGATTTGGATAGATCTCAAATTGGTTTTTAGAGCCCACTTCATGCAATCCCAATTCATTCAATTTCCCGATGCGGATATTGTCCAAAAAGAAGTTGTTTCCACCTTTTGATTCAAAACGGAATTTCACCTGTGTGTGATCCGTAAAGTTTACTGCTCCGTTGATCAGAACCGTATCACTCGCCCATTCATTCAGCGAAGCCGGGATAAACGAAGTTGTCACTAATTGGCTTACAGACTTCAGTGTGCTTGTTCCCGAGTAGGTTTTCTTATGCAGCCAAGTTTCTCCGCAGTCATTAGAGATAAAAATTCGGAACAAATCTGCGTTACTTGCCACTTTTTGAGCATAAGCCCAGTCAAAAGCTACAGCTAAACTTGTGAATCCGGAAAGGTCTAAAGGATCTGAAAAGAACTCATATACCTGATTAGAACCTGCATCGAAATTATTGATCATTGCCGATTGATTACTTTGAAATCCCGTGTTGGAAATCTCCCAGTTATACGGCTGACCCACTTCTCTGACGTGCCATTTATTTTTGAAAGCAGTTAAACCTTCCTCAAAACCTTCAGTTATTCCTTGATTTGTTCCCTGATTGGGTAGAACGGTAATGTAATCGGTTAAAACCAATTCAAGGGTATCAACCCCATTACTTACTTTCAGTGTCACGTCAAACTTCCCAACCTGGTTGTATAAAACGATTGCTGTATCATTGGAAGAAGAACCAAGCAAGATTCCTGATTCAACGTTCCAGATTCTATTTGCTATGCTATGTGAGGAAACATCTTTGAACAGAACGGAATCTCCCTGACAGACAACCAACTTATTGGCTTCTAATTTTACTTCACAGAGTTGATTTGCCAAATCGTCTGTTCCTGTAGTCGCGAGATTTGCCGGAGTCCATAAGTTATTTCGTTGTGCCACGGAAGAATTCAATGCTGCATGCATGCGTACTTTCTGTCCTTCTGTAAACATCAATGCACAATAGGCGTAGTCCATGTAATTCTGAATATTATCCAAACTGCTGCAGGATGAAGCATTCAAATTACAAGTAGACCACCCAATCGTATTCGGCGTATCCATGACCTCATCGTCATAAGCACAATTCCCTGCATTTCCCACAGGTAAATAATAAAAATCCGGAACGTTATTTCCTCCCCAAATGTGATACAGGTTTAAATAATGGCCTATTTCATGTGAAAGCACTGTTCTTTTGAAGTAATCTGAAGTTCCGATTGTTCCAACATAATCGTGACGAATGACAATTCCGTCCCATTCCGGAATCGTATCTGCGACTGCCGGCATCAATGCATGACCTGCCAATCCTGCAGCGTCAAAACACACATAAATGTTCAGATATTTTTCCGGTGGCCAATGGATCAAACTTTTTACCTGATGATCTCCGGGATAAGTCAATGCAGAAACTGTTCTTGTAATTCCGGAAGTACAATTTCCATCCGGGTCAATTTGAGCCAAACGAATCTCAATATCTGCGTCTGCTGCGATGGATTGAAATGCAGAAACAATCTGACTGGTGTCCGGGTTTAATTTCCGGTATTGCAGGTTGACTTGTTCAATGGCATCGTAAATCTGTGAATTCGTGATGTTTTCAGATCCGTTATTATGGATAATGTGAAACACAACCGGAATAATGTAAGTCGCACCGGATTTTGTAGTATTCTCCTGAAACTGCTTCGTAAACGATTCCAATTTCTTTTTGGATCTCAAAAAAGCTTGTCGGTATTCGGGATGTTCCTGAAACAGTTTTTGTTCCATTTCATCACTCCCGCAATGAAGCAAGGCTTGTGCAAAACCATTCGACAAGGCGAATGTTGCAACGAACAAAAGGATTCCTTTCATGTTTATCAACTAGTAGTAAGTGTGCTAAAGATAGTTTTATCTTTTGACATGTTCCTGAAATTAGTAACCCAGTAGTGCTAAACTAACTCTGTCAAATAAATCTCTTCAATTCCGAAGAGGTCGGAACAAGTTGTTAAGAATATATACATTCATAACTATATCTATGCTTTATCTATGGAATATCCATTCAATATCCATTCAA